>JALYVO010000012.1 GCA_030853195.1 Bacteroidota bacterium
CTATTTTCATAAAACTGGTTCATGTAAAGTCTCATCTCCCTTGTGGATGAGAGGGAGCCATCCGCGCTGATGGAATCCAAAGGCGGGCGGTCAAGAAAATCTTTTTTGCATGCCTGCATTAAGAAAAAAAAGGCAACGAACCAGTATAATTTTTTATTTCTCATTGAATAGAATTTTAAAGTGTTACAGAAATTCCGATGGAATTTACTTTGGTTAAAGGATACGCTTTTCCTGGATCGACGCCACCTATCAGCATTTCGGGATCGAACATTTTAGATAATTTTGTGATGGTGAAAAGGTTTTCTGCAGAAATAAAAATCTTTGCCTGCTTCAACCTGATCTTATTTAAAATGGCTCTAGGTAAACCATAGCTAACCGTCACGTTTTTTAATCTTAAATAAGCGGCATTTTGAAGATAACGGTCACTTGGTTGTTGTGTTTTACTTGTAAAACTGTTGATAGATCCGGCAGGAGCTGCATAAGGATTTGGGTAATACGCTTTCGGATTGTCAGGCGTCCAGTAATCCAAATGTTGTTGGTAAACCACTACCTGCGCCAGCGCTCCATCGCCCCAGAAATAGGCGGAACCCTGCCCCGGCCAAAAATCCATTTTTCCAATTCCCTGGAACATTACATACATCGAGAGGCTTTTGTAGTTAATGGTTCCTCCGAAAGAATAAGCATATTTGGGTGTAGAGTTTCCAATAATTTTCATGTCACCCATATTGCCAAGGGTATTGTTGCCATTGTTGATCTTGCCATCATGATTTAGGTCAACATATTTTACATCTCCTGGCTTCCATTTCACACCTGTGAGATAAGATAAATCCAATTGATTGTAGTCGTCAGCTTCTTTTTGTGTTTGTATTAACCCGGATGCTGAATAACCCCATATTTCGCCTACTTCTTTACCGACATACCAGCTATTAGCAGGATTCGTATTAGTCAGATTCTGGTACTTCGTTACTACTGATGAATTGTTCGATAAGTTCGCAAACAGGTTATAAGAGACATTGCTGCCAATGCGGTCGTTCCAATTTAATGAAAGCTCAAAACCGCGGGTTCTCAAGCTGGCATTGTTACTAAGTGGAGGTGTTCCGCCGTACATGTCTGCGACGTCCTGAGTGGGCCCGAGCATGTCATCTGTAGTCCTTTGATAAATGTCTATACTTCCGGAAAGGCGGTTTCCTAAAAGTCCGAAATCTAATCCTATGTTTCCATTCTCAACTTTTTCCCAGGTAACGTTTGGATTGTAAGGCTGCGGTGCCAGGAGATTACTTTCCCTGCCATTTTGAAAAAACCAATCTGGTCCTGCGCCACTGGCTCCGGGCGTTGAGATATTCATTAATTGGGTGTAAGAATACAAGCCGGCGCCACTTTGATTTCCAAGGAAACCGTAAGACGCTCTTATTTTTAAAAGATTTATTTTATCTGAAAATGGCCTCATGAAATTTTCTTTAGCGATATTATATCCCAAGGAAAAGGAAGGAAAGGTGCCCCACCGGTTGTTACTTGCAAATCTTGACGATCCATCCGCGCGACCATTGATTTCAACCAAATATTTTTCTTTATAATTATAATTAAAGCGACCGAAAAAGCCTCTTGTGGCCCAATGATTTCTGGTATCGATTACAGATTGATTACCGGTTGATAAATTAATACCCGGTGTCGTGCTGCTAATTAAATCCTGTGTGGAACCATTTATTTGCTGGTACTCATTCACTTCCTGCTGAAAGCCGAGCATAGCAGCGAAATTGTGTTTATTATTTATCGAGTAATTATATGAAGTATAGAGATTTGGAGACACATAATTATTGGTACTGGTGCGCCTTGTATATCCGCCTAATAATGGAATATTGAATTCAGAACGGTTCATGTAGACCGGCGTACCATCAATGCCATAAACGAGGGCAGGTAATCTTAATACACTTTCCTGCTGTTCGTTTCTTAAGTAATTAAGATCTAAAAATATTTTCCAGTTTTTGATCGGCTCGATTTCTAATCCGGGAATGATCGCAAAATTGAAATTCTTCAAATCATCTTTTGATCCTGATTGCAGGTAGGGCACAAAAGATATTTCATTAAAATGACCATTCAGATCGTACGGGGAAATATTGGGCCTCATTCTGACCATATCATGAAAATAAAGTGACTCAAAATCTCCCGAAAATGGCGCTTGATAATTTGAATTCAAAAATTTGCTGTTGACATTAAATTTTAGCCACGGTGTGATCTGGGAGGTCAGGCTTGCATTGAAATTGATGCGGTCAAAATCGATTTTTGCATACCTCATCAGACCACTTTCATCATAGAGGCCGCCTGAGACATAATATTGCGTTTTATCATTGCCACCCGATAAACTTAAATTATGCGTTTGGTTGTAAGAGTGGGGCTTATAATTAAAATCAAACCAATTGGTATTGCCAACTCCTGCCGAAGAATTTTCTAATCCTGAGTAAGAGTTACCGGTGGCTCCGGGATAGATCGAAATCCCTGTTGGGTCTTTAATATAATCTTTAAGCAATTGAAGCTGCGCATCGCTGTATTGCTTTGTTCCGATTGCATTGAAGGTAGCCGTATTGAAATACTGGGCAAAATCATAAGAGTTTACAGGATCCGGTAATTTTAGCGGAGAAGTCATTCCGATATTATTGGAATACCTCACCTCCACTCGTCCTTTTTTCCCGGTCTTGGTGGTCACGAGAATTACGCCGTAGGGCGCCCTGGCTCCATAAATGGCAGAAGCTGCTGCATCTTTTAAAACGGAGATGGATTCAATATCGTCCGGGTTGACATCTGATAAAGACATCGCCACACCATCTACTAATACATAAGGCTGATCGCTGCCGCTTAAGTTTCCTGCACCACGAATATTTAAATTGAAACTCGAACCGGGATGCGTATTTCCGGCAACAGATATATTGAGTCCGGGCACCAATCCTTCGAGGCTCCTGGTGGCATTCGATACCGGCCTGTTTTCTATTTCTGCACCTTTAATTTGTGTAACAGATCCGGTGAGATCAACTTTTTTCTGCGTCCCATACCCAACGACAACGATCTCATTACCCGCTACGGCTTCTACATCCAGACGAACATTTATTTCGTGCGCGGAACCAACGGTTGCACTTTTTTTACCATAACCTACGATCGAAAATTCAAGAACATCTCCAACATTGGCATCAATGGTAAACTTGCCATCGGCATTAGTGCTGGTACCTTTTGTGCTGCCTTTAATGATAACAGAAACGCCCGGCAGAGGATTGCCCTGTGCATCTTTTACCGTTCCGGTAATTGTGATAAGTGAAACGGCAGGAAAAATATCAAGTTTCGGCTTTGTGACACCTTCTTTTTGAACAATCGTAACTGTTCTGCGCTCAATAGAAAAATCGAGCGGCTGCCCTTGTAGGCTTTCTTTTAATACGGCTTCAACGGGCGCGTTTTTTACATGGATGCTTACGGGTGTTGTTCCCTGCAATACCTTGTTATCATAAAAAAATACATAGCCGGTTTGGTTTTTAATTTCCCTGAAAACTCTTTCCAGCTTCACATTTTTTTGGGATAATGTTACTTTCTGTGAAAGCCCGCCTGCGCTCGCAGTCAGGCTGGCAGTGAAAAGAAGAAGTGTTGTAATATTCATCGCAAGAAAAATTTTTTTTCTGTTGGCGCGATGCCCGTCTGACTGTTGCAGCCGGGCAGGGCTTCTCTCCCATCTCTCGTGGTTAGAGGTCATAAACAACAGTGATTTTTTGATAAATGCGCACTGATTGTAGTTGGCCTTGAAATGCATAACTTTGTTTGAGTTTTAGTTAAATAATAAGTGATCTGTCCAAAAATCATTGTTGGATAAACTAAAACTCTAGCAGGGAAGTGGCTTCAACACTTTCCTGTTTTCATTTCAGGCATCCAATAAAATGTAGTTTTTCTATATTTTTACTTGTTTGAATTATATTTAATCAGGCATTATCGTGAGTTGCTTACCTTCTAATTTAAATTGCACTTTATTCTTTTGTAAAATTTTGAGCACTTCCGATAAAATTAATTGTCTTTCCATTTCACCCACAAACTGCCTTGGTTGATTATTCCCTTCATAAATTATATCCACATCATACCAGCGCGATATTTGTTTCAATACACTTTGGAGGCTGGCATTGTCAAACTGGAAATAGCCGTTTTTCCATGCCATCACGAGATCTAAATCGACATCGTTTACAACTTTTATCTTTTTATTCACCAAAGCCTGTTGACCAGGTTTTAATAAACCCGTTGCATTTCCATTATTTATTTTCACTGATCCTTCCAGTAAGGTTACCTTAATATCATTGCCATCATCTTCAAAAGCATTTACATTGAAATGTGTGCCCAGCACCTTGATATCCATAGGACCATTATTGACAATAAATGGTTTGGAAGCATCATGTGCCACTTCAAAATATGCTTCGCCAGTAACAGAAACTTTTCTTTCACTGCCAATAAATGAAACAGGATACCTCAACGACGAACCCGCATCAAGCCATACTTTGCTGCCATCAGCCAAAGACATATCAATTACATTACTTCCTCTTGGATTTGATAATGTATTATATTCCATCTTCGCGCTTGCTTCGCCGGAGTTTTGCTGATAGGCAATTTTACCACCTGCCAGCTTTACTAATTTTACATTTCCCTGAATAGCCAATGCACCATTGACTGCGCTATCTAAATATACCTTTTGGCCATTTGCAAGAGTGATCATCGCTTTGTTTGATTGGGGCGCATTTACATCGGTGGGTAACACTTTCGCAACCTGCGTTAGTTTCGTGTTTTTATTAAAAAACATAAAATAACCAAAAGCGCCTAGCAATAAAATAACAGAAGCAGCGACAGCCCACCATTGTGAGTGTGGGAATAAATATCGTGTATGCGCTTTTTGTTTTTCATTTACCTTCTTCATTATACGGGCCTCAAGCACCTTCTGCATCATATCCTTTTCGCCTTTGCCCCATTGCCATTCACCTGTATCAATTAATTGCTTATACCAACTTTCAACCAATTCATTTTCTGCATGGGTGCAGTTACCTTCACGGTACCGTTGCAAGAGTTCTTTAGCCTGATGAATATCCATGAGAAAAGTCTGTTTATTATTATAGTCCGGTAAGGAAAGTGAAGGGGGTAAAAAAAATAATCTTTTTTAACACAGGAAGGAACACAGTAGTATAATAATCGTAAAAGTATGTGGAAGCAGTGCTGTCCTGATTAAATGTAATGCATGCTGGATATGCTTTTTAACGGTTTCGCCCGATATGTTCATGTACTCAGCTATTTCATTATGGCTTAGGTGTTCCTGACGGCTCAGTTTGTAAACTTCCTGCATTTTAGGAGGCATTTTAGCCACAGCACTGCTAACTGTTTGTTGTATTTCTTTTAGCTGTAAATTAATTTCTGCATTTGGAGAAAAGCTATTTATGGCAACCTCCGCAAGCTGAACAAGATAATCGCGGCGGGTAATGTTTTTTTCGATATAATGAATGCATTTATAACGAACACTTGTGTGCAGATAGGCTGCAAGCGAACCTTCAAGATGTAATTCATTCCGGCGGTTCCAGAGAGAAAGAAAAATATCCTGTACCACATCAGCAGCTTGTTCTTTCCCCCGCAGCGCTTTGGTTGCAGTAACAAAAAGTACCTCCCAATAACGGCGATACAGCATGGCAAACGCCTGCTTGTCGTCATAAGCCATTTGCTTGAGCAGTTGATCGTCACTATACATTATTAATGTTACTTGTTTAATCTTGTAATGAAATGCCGTTTACCAATACTTTAAAAAAGTAATGGCTTTCAATTCTTTGATTTGGAGTAATGCTGTAATCAGGCCTACAGAAGGCTCAGCCTGAGGAAAATCTTTTATTATTTTCCCGGCATTGACGGCCGTACTTCAATTTTGCTGGGTAAGGTACGGGCAGGCATTTTTAATAGATCTGATACCATCTGGCCAATATCTTCCGGTTGTATCTTCCATGCATCAGCATCATTGGGAATATGATTATTAAAATTGGTAGCGACAGAGCCAGGCATAATGGTTGTAACCTTAATTCCATGCTTGCGCAAATCTAGCATTATTGCTTGCGAAAAACCCACAAGCCCAAATTTAGCGGCATTGTAAGCAGCACCGTTTTCAAAGAAGTTAGTGCCTGCAAGACTGGCGATTGTAATTATATAACCTTTCGATTCCTTTAAAGCATCAATGCTGGCTTTCACGCTATTGAAAACACCAGTGAGATTAGTATCAATAGTACTACTCCATTCTTCTTCTGTTAATTTGTCAATAGAAGCAAAATGACCTATTCCTGCATTTGCAACTAATACATCGAGCTGCCCAAAATGACTGATTACTTCCTTTACGGCAGCTTTTTCATTAGCAAGGGAGCCAACCTCTGATTGCAAAGCCAGTACCTTTGAAGTGTCTTTACTCAATGATAAAACGGCTTTCTTTGACGATGATAAATCACGGCTGGTAATGGCGACTTTCATCCCAATGTCAAGTAAAGCCTTTGCAATACCATATCCAATGCCTTTACTTCCGCCCGTAATGTAGGCAACCTTATCTGTAAGTGTATTCATCTTATTGAGTTTAATTAAATAATATCAAATTTGTGTGTTGAAAATTCAAGGTAACACTTTTTTGAATTTATAAACTTTACCCGATGCAGTCCCTGACGACACAACTATTTCAAAGATCAAACAAATTTTTAAAATGCTATAAAGTAGAAAGTTTTGCTGTGAAAAATAGAACTTACTTATAATTCCAAAACTTTTATTCAACAATCTTTTCTTTGCCGATCTCATTTACTTTGCTCTCATAATTCTTAAGGGTATCATCTGACAATTTATGCCCTTGTTTGATTAATTTTAGAATTTGATCTTCAAGAGTATTATCAATCAAATTAGAATAAGGTGCGCCTGCACCAAGGCTTTCAGGCCATTGTCCCGCTTCATTTACTCTTTGAAGCGCCGCTTTATAATTCCCTTTTTTCAAAAACTGTAACGCAAGCATTAACTTGGTTTGTTCATAATATTTATGTGCTTCTTTAGCGCCTTCGTAAGGAAGGATATTAATATTTTTTAAAACCTTTTCAGCATCAGCATAATCATTATTAAGCAGCAGGCAATGTACATATAACAAGCCGGCTATATAATTTTTATTGTCTTTTTTATAATACGGTTCAATAGCCTGCAAAGCAGTTTTAAATTGGTTTTGTGTGATTAAAAATTCTGCAAAATATTTACCATAACGCCAATCGTTCTTGTCAATTTTTTGTGCTATGGACAAATCAAGTTGAATATTATTGACCTGGGATGAATCGCGCAAACGTGAACGCAAAACATAAAACGGAGCAAAATTTTCAGGAGATGATACATTCTCCAATAATTGCAATGCTTTCTCTTTTTTATTTTGATAAGCATATATCAAAGCGAGATAATACCTGCTTTTCCAGTCAGTTGATTTGGTGACGGCCCATTGCATTACAGGAGCGGTTTCTGCCCGAAAAGGGAAAATCATGTATGCATTACCGTTAGTAGCTTTTTCAAAGTACATCACGGCATCTCTATCATCTTTATGAAGCCACGCAAGCCAATATAAAATTTCATCATCTTTTTGCGGGCACGCGTCCAGAACGGATTTGCATTCATCTAAAAGGCCAAGTTGATAATACCATACCGCCAGATCAAGATAAGTTTGCTGCGGTAATTCGTCACGGATCAATTCCGTAAAAGCTGCTTTGGTTGCTGCATTTTTATTTTGAAAATAATCTTCAAAACGAATAAAATGATTTAGAGGGTCAAATTGCAGAATGGTTGTTTTTATTTTTTCCTGACCACTTTTATTTCCCAAAACACGATCACAAATATATTGTAATTGCAATGCAGTAATATTTTCTGAATTATTCACGAGGCTGTTTTCTGCATATTGATAAGCCTGTTTGTAATCTTTTTTTCTCAATTGAATTTTACTAAGCTCTGTATAAGCGGCGGAACGGTATTCTGCTGTAATAGCAGCAACCTCGAAGCCATCTTCTGCATCATGGATTTTATTCAATTTCAAGGCAGCGAGACCGTAATAATAATTAGCTGCCGGATCATAAGTATCGACGCTCAAAGCTTTGCGTGAAAAGTAAAATGCAGAATCATAATTCGTTTTTCTATATTGTAATAAGGCCATTTCTGTTAGTGCGGGAATGAATGCAGGTTCTTTTCTTAATGATTCACCAATATCATTTTCAGCCTTCTCATAGTGGCGTGTTTCTGATTCATATTTTCCTTTTAGATACCATCCGTAAGCTGTATTCCAATCAAAGCCCGGATAAGGATCGAGAGGCCTTTCTAAAATTTTAGAAGTGCTGTCATCAAGTTTTACCACACTTCCTGCAAGAGTTATTTTTCCAATTTTTTCACCATCTTTCAAAGAAATATTTTGTTGAAAAGATTGAAGCGGTTGCAGATTTAAAAATTTACTAAAAACTACATTTTCGCTTGTATCCCAAACTTTAAGCGTATCATTAATATAACCAACCGGTGAAATATAAATTACAGCTTTTCCATCAACTACTTTCAGATTAATGACGCCATTTAAATCAGCACTTGCAACTCCATCTGTATTTTGAAATGGATACCAGTATTCGCTCCACTTATCTGTATTATAAGGAGCAAACGCAAATTGTTTAAATGGGCTGAATACACTTTCCGGAGCATTTTGATTATACAATCTGCCGCTTTGCATTTCACTGTATTGGCCACTATGATCAGTCAATAAATTCTCCCAGATCATTCCTTGCCTTGAGAGTCCCCAAATCCAGATTTTCTTTCCAATTTTATCCTGACGTTCTGCAAAATGAATCATCCCGAAATTTTCTTTCTGCCATAAAACTCCAAAATATTTACTGTAAGCTCCGGTAACATGATATGATTTATAACTATCAAAATTATTCTGATCATAAATGGAAATATTTTTATGATTACTCTCATTTATGGGGTAGTCATAAACTTTACCATCATGAAAAATATAATGATTCCCGGGAAAAATGTATTCAAGGCTATCAGCCACTTTTTCTCCGAGATTCATCCAACTATAATAAGGCTGCGGCATTGGGGTACCATTATGCCACAAGACACGCGTAATAAAATACGCTTTATCTTTTGGCAACATTATTTCCATGCTCCAGCGCGTTTGCGTAAGCAGGTCAAGCAAGCTGATAATACAGCTCACGCTGCCATCCGCATTTTTTTTGTTGAGATAATTTACCGGTGTGGCAACGCCTGGTGTATGCCCGAAAATCCCGAAATTGGCTTCGAGGCCGCCACTTGTCCATGGCCCACGCATAGCAATATCCCTGAACTTAATAGCATCGTTATCATAAATAAAAGGTTTGCCATTTTTTTTGTCAATCGCTGTCCATATCTTACCACCGATCTGTGGCATGATCATTACTTTAATAAAATCATTTTCCAACTCCACCACTTTCCATTCTTTTTTTACAGGATCATTTGTAAAGCCATCATAGCGGAAGTATGGATAATAAATGGAGCTTGGATCAGGAACTGGATTAGGATCCGAGAAAGGATAAGTGGTAAAAATTTTATTGTATTCACGAATGGTGGCATCGTTTTGAGCTATACCATGAAAACCAATAGCAACGAAGAGAATCAAAAAAAATTTCTGCATAACAAAAAATTTAAACTGAATTTTTAAATATAAATTCAGGCCACATCTAATTTCAGTAAGAGGGGTGAAGCCCCTTACTTTTCCGGTAATTAATTATAGGTTGAAATGGGCCATACTTATGTTGTGCTTCAGAAAAAGTATCATTAAAGGGCCCCCTGTCATAATCAATGGCTTTTTCTTCGAAATGCGGATACTGAAATTCTTTCACAACCGGGCGCTGATGTATGTCATCATCATTAATAAAGGCGGCCAGGTCGATCGCTTCTTCTGACGTGAGAAAAGGTTTATCATGCGTGGCTTTATCATAAGGCATATTAGGAACGAGCCATTGAGCCATTTTGATAACACGATGCATACTTGATCCTGGCTGGTAAGATTTAGCGCCCCACAGAGGTGGATAGATATAAGTTGAACTGTCTGGCTGCATCTGGCCTTCGCCAAATTTTCCATGGCATCTTGCACAATGAATAGTGTAAAGTTGTTGTCCTCTTTCCGGCGAAGCCGCTCTATCAGGAAAAGTAATATGCATATTTTTTAAGCCTTTCGTATTCTCATTAATATGAGAAGAATCGCTGAGCCATTTCAAATAAGAAAGAATGGCGATCATCTCTCTACTGTCGAGTGGCAAAGGCTTGCCGAGATGCGGATGCATGATGCAATTATTTATTCTTTCGGCCAATGAAAGTACCTTACCTTCTCTTGCGCGATATTGCGGATAATTTCTAAAAGAAGTTAATAGATTAAATGAATACGCCTTTGTTCCTGCTTCCTGGTGACAATGGTTGCAATTCATTTTATTGCCAAGGTATTTTCCATTGATTCCATTTGGCCCTATATAATAAGCCGTATGCTTCATCAGCTCCCTTCCATATCTTATTGCTTCTCCATATTTATCGTGAGGTATTTTTAAAGTGTCAATAGTAAAAAGAGTATCGCTATTGGTTGTTGATATCTCTGAATCATTTGAATGATTTTTTGCATTATCATTACATGAAATAAATATTTCTATGACGGCAGCCAATATGAAAAGATAAATAATATATTGACAACTTTTTTTCATTAAATATATTTTCTGAAATCCAATTTTATGGTTGCAAATATGGAGTGAGCTGTTCGCTTTTTATAAATTCGACCCGATAAGTTGGTATTGCCATTTCCATTGTCCAAAGTAAAACACCTTTTCGATTAGCCAATACCGTTATATGCCGTTTGGAACAACAGCATAAAACAGTTGTGTCGTTTATCATATAAGCACTTCCCATTCTTCCATTATATACTTCGCGTGGTAACTTAAAATGTAGATTTATCTGAGAAGTTTTTTCTTCTTCATTTAATTTCAATGCGAACACTTCCGACTGTTGTTTTTCAACCCCATTATCAAAAAACATTAAATCTCCAAAACGGTTTATATGGACGGCATGCGCTTGTGTAAAGTCGCATTCAGCCGGCATAGCAATCGTGCCTCCTTTGCCAAATTTCCAAATTACTTTTCCGGTATGTGCATCCACTTTCCAGATTTGCCCATTGTTGAAAAATGAAATTATATAATTGCTGTCTTTATCAAAATTTAAACTATTGGCGTGCATCCAGTCTTTCTTGGTTTTGAGCAAATGAGCATCTCTCAAAGGATCCATCACATCAAATACGCTCCATTGCCATATTTTCTTACCATTTTTATCTATGATGAGAATACCATCTCCAACAACAGTATCTTTTTTATTTCCACCAATAGAACTCAAATCCATCATTTTTTTATCAACAAATAAGGTCACTAACTGGTTTCTATTGTTTTTCAAAATCTCATGATGAATGGTTTGCGTAAAATTTCCCTGTCCCTTTTTTAAATATAAAACAGTATCGCCTAACAAATTAATTTCTAAAATCTGGCTTCCATAGCTCGTAGGTTCGTCGTTTCTCCCCAGGATAGAAATAATAGTTTTATCCTTTGTAAAATGAATTACTTTAAAGCCCATTCCGTCCACCATATGATACCATCTTATCCGTCCATTATAATCAACTAAATAAGCAATGCCCGGTGCATCTCTTTTGTTTACAAGCATTAATCCGTTCTTAAATTGTTCTGGTAATAACTTAGGAAAAGTGCCAACAGATTTAAACTGATCTTGTAGCCACATTGGAAGATCAGGTGATTTAAAAGTATAAGTTTTACTGGTATTCTTAATCCCATTTTTCTCGGTGATGATATGATAAGAATAATTTGTTTTAGGAACGATATTGCAAAGAATGAGAGAATGCGAAAGACTTTTTTTGGAAATTACAGATAACATTTTTTCGCTGCTTCCTAAGCTGTCATGCCAGTATTCTACATACACTTCAGTGGGAGTGATAGTTTTTACATCCAATTGAATTTTTAATTCATTATTGTTATGTAACCCAATCTTTATCTCTTTAACTAAATTACCATCAGTATTAAAACAACTTGTAAAAATTGCTGTAAAAAAGAATACGATTATACCTCTTAGAAAAGATTTCAACATCAATTAAAATAGTTTTAGAAAAGCCAAAATATAGAAATTTACCTTTTTATCTCATTCTAAAAGATAAAGAATATACAACCTGAAAGTTGGCGTATATTCTTTTATAAGAATAATTTTATATCCTATTATCTTGCTGAGTTATCTAAATTTGGGTTAAGATCAACCTGGCCTTGTGGATAAGGAAAATATTTATTTTTAGGCATTGAAATAGTTGCCGGCTGTCCAATTCTTTGAAGATAAGCATTTACAATAACGTCGTATTTTCCCATTCTTATTAAATCAGCTCTTCGTTTTCCTTCATAAAAAAACTCCCATCCTCGCTCCTGCAAGATCGCATCTCTTAATGTTGACTGGTTATAGTCAGCCAGGTTGAGAAGTTTTGCATAAGACCTTCCTTTAACCTGGTTGATCAGCATAATGCTTTCAGTATTAGGCCCGTTCAATTCATTCAGTCCTTCTGCCCTGCTTAATAATACATCTGCATACCGCAATATATCAACGCTGTGCCCATCATAATAGGTAGTGGAGCCTAGTGAATCGGCATATTTTTTTGTTGCTACATCAGGCATATAAAATACGTGAGGAGGCGGAGTAGCTCCGTGCGAAGGCGGTTGCTCGTGTGTTAAAGAATCAACTCCAAAATATAATGGATAAAAACATAATTTTCTATCGTCGCTGTTGTCGAATGTGTTGTAGAAATCCCACGCTACCGCATAATACTGCCACCTGTTTTGCACAACCGGATGATTGAGTGGTCCAAAGTGATTTAATAATTCTGCACCATTAGTATTGGCATCGCATAGCACAGAAAAAATGTTTTCACTGCACCATTTGTTAGCTTCTGTAAATAGACCAAGATAAGAAGGATAAAGACTATAAATGTTTAAATCCATTACCTGCTTTGTTAAGTCCACGACCTTTTGCCACTCGTGCCGGCGCAAGTATAGTTTTGCTAATAAAGTCAGAGCCGCACCTTTGGTAGCCCTTCCTACATCGTTGGTAAGATAGATTGGATTATTCTGATAACTAACCGGAAGCGCAGTAATAGCGAATTGCAAATTAGATATTAAAAATGTATCTATTTGCTCTACTGGAGTTGGTTTAGGTTGGCTCGTAAAAGCGGCTCCGGGTATATCTTTTTCCGTTGCTAATATTACCGGTCCCCAGGAGTCTGTTAAGTCCATATAAGCCAAAGCCCGTAAATATTTTATCTCAGAAAGAAACTGGGTCTTTTCAGCATCTGTAATGGTTGTCATTGGCGATATATTGTAGATTGCATTATTAGCATCTGCGATCAACTTATATATTTGTCTCCAATCCTCTGCAAGCAACCCATTGGAAGAATTCCATTGTGCTAAAGAAAGTTGGCCAGGATCGCCACCGTAACTGCAATGTCCTACATCAGTTGTAAGGTCGGTTAAGGCAAAATGCCTTACCGTCCAGTAATCAAAATTATCGCCCACAACAGGCCCTTTTAATCTGGCATATACTGCGTTGACAGCTGCAATAGCATCAGATTTGGTTTGAAAAGCATTTACATTCGTAAGGCTGCTGTATACCTTCGGCTCCAATGATTTATTACAGGAATATTGTAATAAAACCGGAATAAGTAGGAAGATTATATTGAGCTTTTTCATAATTATTTTAAAGTTTATTTTTTATTTGTCTTTAAATAGCCAGTTGTATTATCATTAGTGAATAGTTATTTTAACTCCAAAAACAAAAGTTCTGAATGCCGGAAAAGAATTAAAATCTATACCACCGGCAACATTTACATTAGTATTGCTTGAATGGCTGTTAACCTCCGGGTCTGTGCCAGTATATTTGGTAAAAGTTAACAGGTTTTGCCCCGAAGCATAAATTCTCAATCCATCAATAAATTTAATTTGCTTTATCCGGTAAACAGGAACATTATAACCCAGTGAAACAGATTTTAAACGGATGTAAGAGGCATTTTCAACAAACCGGGAATTGACATAACTTCCATAGGTGCTTAAGAAATAACCTTCGCGGGGAATGGAGGTATTTTCGTTAACGCCCGCTACAAAGCGGTTTAAGGCATCTGTACCGGTTGTAGATTCCAACACGAGGCGGTTCATATTATATAGATAATATCCAAAAGCTCCTTGAAAAAATACATTAAGGTCAAATCCCTTAAAACTAAAATCATTTCCAAAACCGGCAATATATCTGGGATTTGTATTTCCTAAATAAGTCCTGTCATCAGGAGTTATTTTACCATCGCCATTCAGGTCTGCATATTTTGGATCGCCTGGTTTAGCGTTCGGCTCGGCTGCATAATGTTCACCAACTTTTATTACTCCTTCATATACATAACCATAGATCACACCCAATTCTTTACCTGGTTCTAACCTTGTAAATTCACGGCCGGAAACTACACCACTGGGATTTGCGGTATTCGTACTGATTATACTAACATTATCTGCAAGAGATAAAACTCTTTGTTTGTTATAAGCAATATTAAATGAGGTACTCCAGGAAAAATCTTTTGTCTTAAAATTCTCTGAATTGATAGCAAATTCAATTCCCTTATTCTCAATTGACCCTGCATTTTTTATCTGACTGCTAAAACCCCACCATTGTCCTATAGGAACTGATAACAATAAATCACTGGTTTTTTTTCTGTAAACATCTATGGTCGCATTAAGCTTTCCATTTAAAAATCCCATGTCGACACCTATATCGCCTTGTGCATTACTTTCCCATTTCAAGTTATTATTTGACAAAGACGTGGGTTCTATTCCTGCGGAAAAATCTGAGCCTGCCCCAAGTGATGTACCATAATTACTGAAAGTAGCCAGGTATGGATAATTGGAGGTGCCGATACGATCATTGCCAGTGACACCATAACTAACTCTGACTTTCAGATTTGAAAAAACCGGTACGGCTTTCATAAATGGTTCATCTGTTAATCTCCAGGCTAAGGCGCCTGAAGGGAAATAACCATATTTATAATTTGGGGCAAACCTGGATGATCCGTCATTCCTCAGGGTAAAAGTGGCCAAAATTTTATCTTTGTAAGAGTAATTAAGCCTTCCGTAATAAGAAGTAAGCTTAACTTCTGTCTTGTAGCTCGTAGGTGTAGGCGTTCCTGAAATAGTGGGAACAGAACCCGCATTCAGATTGTAAAATAAATACACATCTGTTGAAAATCCCCTGCTTCCTGCTCCCAGGCCTTGAAATACATCTTTCTGGTTAGAGGTACCCAACAATGCTGTAAAAGAGTGAGGCCCGGTGGTATATTTATATGTTACATATTGTTCTGCTAACCACCTAAAGCTATTAGTTATTTGCTCCTGTGCTATCCCATTATTCGCCTGGCCACTCACTAAAGTTTTGGGTATATATTGCCCAAATGTTGTTTGAGAATATTCAGAACCCGCACTAAAATGATAAGTAAGATTTTTTATAACATCGTAATCAACGAACATATTTCCATTGATTAATTTATTATCATTAACATTGGTAGGCTCTATTAAACCCGCAAGGGCATTGTCATGGCCTAAATATTTGTAATAACTTCCGTCAGCATTATAAACGGGAATGCTTGGCGGAGCAGTTAAAATGGAATAAAGTGGTGCAGTAATATCCCCGACATAACGTTGTGTATGGCTAAGCGTACTCGCTCCATAAAAATTTGCTCCTACATTTACTCTTTCACTAAATCTTTTTTCTGCGCCCACTCTTATCGAATATCTTTCTAAATCGGTATTTTTTAAAACTCCATTCTGTTTGAAATAATTACCGGATATATAAATTTTAGAATTTTTGTCATTCCCACTTAAGCTGACAGTTCTGTTCAAAACTGAGGACTGCTGCGTGGTTTCTTTATACCAGTTTGTGTTGGCTATAGGGAAACTTGGTGGAAAAACTGGTGGCTTTCCATCTTCAACGGCTGTTGCATTTTGAATAGCCGCATATTGTGAACCATTTAATAATGATGGTTTATAAGTTAGATACTGGAATCCATTTGAAAAATCTCCGTCTATCTGCATCTTGCCCGGTTTTCCTTTTTTTGTAGTGATTAAAACCACTCCATTACCACCCCGTGAACCATATATGGCTGTTGCAGAAGCGTCTTTTAAGATCTGAATATCTGCAATGTCATTAGGATTAATAAATTTGCCATTATCAGTTATAAATCCATCCACAACATATAATGGCTCATTGGTTGTATTGATAGAATTACCACCTCTTACAGTAATTGAAATACTTCCTCCGGGAGAAAAATCTGATTGCTGTACCTGAACTCCTGCAGCCCTTCCCTGGATAGCCTGTGCAAGATTTGCGGTTGTGCCTCCGAGGTTCATGTGATCACTATTTATAGAGCTAACAGAACCGGTAAGATCTTTTTTCTTTTGTGTACCATAACCAATAACTACTACCTCATTCAATGCCCCCGCTTCTTCCTGAAGAGAAATTGATACATCATTCAAGTCTCCAATCTTTACTTCCTTTTCTTTAAAACCTACAGAAGATACGATCAGAGAACCGGATTTTTTTTTCAGAATCAATTTGAACATTCCATTTACATCAGTGGTGGTAGCATTCCTGGTTACTCCTTTTTCTGATATCGTCGCAGAAATAATAGGTTGACCTTTGCTGTCTTTGATGTCGCCTGTTATAACCTTTTGTGCACATGCGATTATTGGCAGCACCATTAAAACATTGCAGATAATTTTTTTTAGGAATGGGTTGTGAACTCTCATGAATTATGCATGTTTGAATTGAAAAATTGGATTAACATTTTCTTAACTCAAATGTACATTGAGTTTACAAGCAAATGATTTCTTCATTAAAGACATATTTTACGCAAACGATTGAAATCGCTATGCAATCGTTTGCGTGAATTTTGCGGCACCTTATGATATTTGATTAAAAAAAAAGAGATCAATTAAAATCCGTCTGAAAAGCCGTTTTATAGTTTTTAGATATTTGGATATTGATTTTATTCGTTCACCTATACCGGCTATAAACATTTTAATAAATACTTGGTAGGCATACTAATAATTTGTTTAGATATATGTAATACAATTTGTTTAACAAAGAGGATTGATTTGACAAATTAAAAAGCAGATTCAAAATAAATAAATGAAACTACTGAATAAGTAAAAAAATTATGAATTAGGATTCGGGGAGTAAAAAAAGGAATTTTTATTTATGAAATTTATTCGTGCAAAAGGTTTCCATTCAGTGCCCTCCCAGAATGTTATATGTCCTATATTGATTCATATTATGACATCAAATAAAAACAAACAAATTTTTCAATAATCTGCCTGAATTTTTTTGCATGGTATTTCTAAATAATCTAAAAAATAGAATTTTCAAATTTTTATTTCACTTGAAATTATCATTTCAAAATAAGATCAATCCTATCTAATTCTTCTTTAGTAAAACTATAATTTTTAATAGCAACAACGGCATCTGTAACCTGCTGCGGCTTACTTGCCCCGAGAATTATTGAGGTGATACGCTTATCTTTCAAAACCCACGAAATCGCCATCTGCGCCATTGTTTGATTTCTTGAAACTGCTATTTTATTTAATTGCTTTACTTTTTCTATCACTTCATTAGTAACCTGAGACTCGGTAATAGCGCCATTTGCAAGATGCCGGCCTGCTCTCGAATCCTTTGGTATTCCATCAAGGTATTTATTGGTAAGCAAACCTTGCGCTAATGAAGAAAAGGCGATGCAACCTACTTTCTCTTTTTCCAATAGATCTAACAAGCCTTTTTCTACATCACGGATCAGCATCGAATATTTTGGCTGGTGGATAAGGCATGGAGTGCCTAATTGACGAAGTATTTCTATTGCCCTTTTGGCGTCTTCCGGATGATAACCGGAAATACCAACATACAGCGCTTTTCCCTGGCGAACGATCAGGTCTAATGCTGACATCGTTTCCTCAAAAGCGGTTTCAGGATCAGGGCGATGATGATAAAAAATATCCACATACTCGAGACCCATTCTTTTCAAGCTTTGGTCGAGGCTTGCGACAAGATATTTTTTGGAACCATTATCCCCATAAGGCCCATCCCACATTTTCCATCCGGCCTTTGATGAAATTATCAATTCATCACGATAATTTCTAAAATCTTCTTTGAATATTTTACCGAATGTTTCCTCTGCGCCGCCCGGGGGAGGGCCGTAATTATTAGCTAAATCAAAATGCGTAATTCCTGTGTCAAAGGCAGTGTGCAAAATAGCCCTGCAGTTTTCAATGTCATCTGTTTTTCCGAAATTGTGCCACAGGCCCAATGAAATCAGCGGAAGCTTTAAACCACTGTTTCCGCATCTGCGATATTCCATATTCTCATATCGATTGAGATCAGCATTGTAACTCATAATTTTGTGTTTGAAAGGATAATTTTAAAAATCAACCAATCCGCAAATTAATATTTTTCTTATTAAGTATTTTAACGACTATGCATAAACGAAATTGGTTGCTGCACGGCAAAGATTATTTTTTCTTCCAATGCCTTTACGGCTTCGCAATAAAAAAGCTTTTGAATGATTTTTTTCCAGAACGAATTCTAAGAATTTACTGATATAAACATTTGAGATTTACAAAAATGATTTTAATAATTTAGCATTTTAAAATATTTCTTATGATTGAGATTTTTGATCCGAAAAAAAATTATATCCTGGAAGATGAACGCGTCTTGCTTCGGCCTATGCAGCCCGAAGATGAAAAATATTTATTACCATTTTCTTTGAATGAACCAGAAACCTGGAAGTATTCACTGGTAAGCGCTGCGGGAGAGACCGGGTTGAAAAATTATTTGAATATCGCTTTTGAGGCAAAAGCCTTAGGTAAAGAATATCCATTTATTGTTTTGATAAAATCAGTGATGAATATGCAGGAAGCACCAGGTTTTACGACATTAATGTTCCATTCAAATCTCTACAATTAGGTTATACCTGGTATGGGAAAAAATACCGAGGCACCGGATTAAACAAACATTGTAAATACTTATTACTTCAATTTGCTTTTGAAAAACTGGGAATGGAAAGAGTGGAATTTCGCGCAGACAATAGCAATGAAAGAAGTATTTCTGCAATGAAATCTATCGGCTGCAAAGTGGATGGAATTTTGCGCAATAATATGCCTACACAGGAAGAAGGAATCAGAAGAGACAGCATTGTGCTTAGCATTTTGAAAAATGAATGGTTTGAAAAAGTGAGAGAAAATTTGAGAACGCGTTTAATATAATTGCTTTGAGATTTATTCATACTATAAAGAAAAAATTATGAAAAGAGAACTCATTTCCTGGTACAGTCCATCACTTAATAAAGAAATGCCCATTGCTACTTATGGCGACTTTGGATTCTCGCTTTTGCTTGTTCCGACAGCCGCTGCAGATTTTTTAGAGTATGAGCGTTTTCAATTAATTGACAGTCTTGCGCCATACATAAACGGTGGCAAAATAAAAGTGTTTTCTATTAACAGTATCAATAACGAAAGCTGGCTGAACAATGAAATGCTTGGTGAACACAAAGCCATCAGGCACAATCAATTTAATCAATACGTTTTTAATGAAGTGATTCCTTTTATTAAAAGCAGTACCTCGTATGAAACGCCCATTATTATCAGCGGCGCCAGCTTTGGCGCATTGCACAGCATGAATTTATTTTTAAAAAGGCCTGATGTTATTAATGGCGTGATTGCAATGAGTGGCGTTTATGATCTGCACGAATACACGAAAGGATTCAATGATGACCAGGTCTATTTTAATTCTCCAATGAATTATGTGCCCAATCTCACTGATCCGTGGTACCTGGATAATATTCGCAAAAGCAACCACATACACCTTCTTTCGGGGAGCGGTGATTATGAAGACCCGCAGGCCGCCAGGGATTTTGCAGGCGTTTTATATAACAAAGGAATAAATTATGAATTGGATATCTGGGGAAGCGATATGAAGCACGACTGGCCTACCTGGCGTGATATGTTGCCTTATTATATTGAGTCAAGATTTTAATTTGATCTTCCGCAGCTTACTCTGACTTCACGGATTAACTATATAGCCGCGACTTACAAAATTTCACGAAGGGATACACAATTATAAAACCTATATGCAATAATCTGAGTAATCAGCGTAATCTTCGGCAAACAAATTCGTATCAATACGAGTAATTCATGACTTCAAAAAAGTCAAAAAACTATATTTTGATTTATCTCTTATTTGTGAGTAAAACTGCCGCTACAATTCCGGCTGTTTCCGTCCTTAGCCTGGTTTCGCCAAGAGTTAACGGAATAAAATTATGTTGAATAGCTTCATCAATTTCTTCTTCTGTAAAATCTCCCTCAGGGCCTATTAAAATTATCTTGGAAGAAGAATGATCTATAATTAAATTGTTCAAAATTTTCTTTTCTTTATCCATACAATGAGCGATGAATTTTTGCCCATAACCTTCTTTTTTTATTAATTCATTTATTGTAACCGGCGCGGATAACGCCGGAAGCCATGCCTGCCTGCTTTGGAGCATCGCACTCACCAAAATAGTTTTCATTCTATCTTCTCTGAAATGCGTTTTTTCGGTTCGCTTACATAACAGAGGAATAATTTCGGAAACGCCTATTTCTGTGGATTTTTCTAAAAACCATTCAAAACGGTTTGCGTTTTTTATTAAGGAAATAGCGATGGAAATTTTTGGTACGCGTTGCTGCGAAAATTCTTTATGAATTAATTTTACTTCTGTCTTTTTTTTATGAGCAAAAATAATTTCTACAGTTAGCGTATGTCCTTTACCGTTAGTAATCAGGATTTGCTCACCTTCCAGCATCCGCAAAACCTGTACAATATGCCTTGAGCTTTCTTCCCTCAAAAAAAACTGATTAGACTCAGATAAATTTTCTTCATAAAAAAAAGATAGCGGCATCAGAAATTTTCTTTTTCATCTCAAAACTAAAACCTATTAATCATCCTAAAACGGTGTGTCATCATCAAATTCCCCATCATTCATTTTGCTTCCTTTTTGGATATACAATTTTGCGCCGTCGTTGTCAATGTCCTTTACAGGCTTCCATTTTCCTTCGGGCAAACCGGGGCCAAAATCATCTCCGTCTCTTTCTACGAATTTCTGAATGTGTAATAAGGCTTTCAATTTAACGGTATCTAACTGGCCGTTCCTATGCTTGGCGATGCGGATGTCTGTCTCTCCTTTATTGGATTCGCCCAATTCATTGGTTGTGATATCATGATACTCTGGGCGATATAAAAATATGACCATATCTGCATCCTGTTCAATAGCGCCGGATTCACGCAGATCACTTAATTGAGGCATTTTATTTCCCTCTTTTCTTTTTTCTACTTCCCGGCTTAGCTGGCTAAGTGCGATTATCGGAACCTGTAATTCCTTGGCTAGGCCTTTTAAATCTCTGGAAATGCGGCTGATCTCCTGTTCACGGTTGGAATTCCTGTTTTCTCCGGTGCCGCTCATTAATTGCAAATAATCAATAATGATCAGGCCCACATTATGTTTATTTTTCAGCCTTCTGCACTTTGCTCTTAATTCAAAAATATTCAAAGCAGCCGTGTCATCAATGTGAATCGGAGCCGATGAAAGACGTTCAATCCCTTTTTTATAAAGCTGCTTCATCTCGTGATCTTCGAGCCGGCCGCGTGAAATTTTTTCCAGCCAAATTTCACTTTCAGCGCTTAAAATTCTTTGCACAAGCTGCGCAGCGCTCATTTCCAGTGAAAAGAAAGCAACTGCGGTAGGCTTTGTAGGATGCAAAGCGGCATTACGGGCAAGGTTAAGCGCAAACGCAGTTTTACCTACCGACGGGCGGGCGGCGAGAACAATTAAATCACTTGCCTGCCATCCATAAGTAATACGGTCTAATGTGCTAAAGCCCGACGGCACGCCTGTAATCTCATCCTGGCGGGTTCTAAGATCTTCAATCCGCTGAATGGTTTTCACCAAAACCGAATCTATACTCGCATAATCCCTTTTTAAATGGTTGTTGGTTATTTCAAAAAGCTTGCTTTCTGCCATGTCAAGCAATTCAAAAACATCGGTACTGTCTTCGTAAGCATCGCCAATAATTTCACCGCTGATTTTTATCAATTCCCTTTGAATAAATTTCTGAAGAATAATGCGGGCGTGGATTTCAATATTTGCCGAAGAAACGACCGCGTTTGTTAGTTTAGTTACATAAAAAGGGCCGCCAACAAGGTCAAGCTCTTCCCTGAACTTCAATTCTTCAACTACTGTAAGCAGGTCAATGGGTGAATTTTTTTGCTGCAATCCCTGCATTGCCCGGAAGATTCTCTGGTGCGCCTCTACATAAAAACATTCCGGTTTCAAAATTTCGACGATCACATCGAAAGCATTTTTTTCCAGCATAACAGCTCCAAGAACAGCCTCTTCCAGTTCTTTCGCCTGAGGTGGCACTTTTCCAAACATCGTGGTGCCCATCTCAAGTGAGCCGTTTTTTCTCCTTAGTTTTCTATCTTTATTTAGGTTAGTAAGATCCATTTGTTTTTAATTTCCTTTTCGATTTCTTAATGATTTTTCATAAGTGGGCGGCTAAGGTAAAGTACAAAATCCTATTTGAAGAAATTGTTAAGCCTCTAAATTTATACCGCTCTAATTCACATCCTATTCACATAAAAATCACTGTTTAACAAGTGTTTTACCGTTTTATCCACAAAATAAATTATTTTCTCGTGCTTTCGATCGCAATATGCACATCAAGGTGTTAACAAAGATTTTTCGTATTTATGCCTTGATCAGGCGAAAACCGATTATGATTTTTAGAAAAAAATTAAGCAAACTTCTGGAAAATAAAAACACATTTTTACCAAAGTCAATATAGTAAAAGATCTAAGCGATTTTACCAGGATTTTATTAGCCAGTTGTTTCTTAATTTTGGAATTCTTAAATTATTGAAGAAATCATTCTTACAAAAACTACATGAAAATCAGTTATAATTGGCTTAGAGACTATTTACCGAAGGATGACATTTTTAGCGGAATAATAGAAACCCCACAGAAAATAGGTAATATCTTAACTTCTGTCGGCTTAGAAGTAGAAGATATTCAAAAGTATGAACAGGTTAATAATGGCTTGGAAAGCCTTTTTATAGGAAAAGTCATTTTATGTGAAAAGCACCCTGATGCAGATAAATTGAAACTAACCACTATTGACAATGGTAAAGGCGAAACGCTGCAAATAGTTTGCGGCGCGCCGAACGTTGCGGTAGGTCAGAAAGTAATTGTAGCTCCGGTGGGAGCAACTCTTTATCCAATTAAAGGCGAACCTATCACGATAAAAAAAGCAAAAATACGTGGAGCAGAAAGTCATGGAATGTTATGCGCAGAAGATGAGATCGGTTTAGGCAAAAGCCATGAAGGAATCATCGTGCTTCCGGAAGATGTGAAAACGGGAATGCCGGCAAATGAGTATTACCAGCTTTACAGCGACTACACATTAGAAATCGGATTAACACCAAACAGGATGGACGCTATGAGCCATCTCGGTGTTGCTAAAGATGTGTGTGCCTATCTTTCTCATCATACAAAAAAAGAAATAAAAGTAATTGCTCCATACAAAAATGGTTTTAAAACAGATGATAATTCACAGCCGGTGAAAGTCGAAATTGAAAATGCAGAAGATTGCGCCCGTTATTCCGGTATAAGTATTTCTGGAATAAAAGTAGGGCCCTCTCCGGCATGGCTGCAAAATAAACTTAAAAGTATTGCCCTACGCCCTGTAAACAATATTGTAGATATTACGAATTTTATTTTGCATGAAACCGGGCAACCGCTTCACGCTTTTGACGCAGATAAAATAAAAGGGAAAAAAATCATTGTTAAAAAACTCATGGCCGGAACATCCTTTATATCGCTTGATGATAAAGAACGTAAACTTAGCAGCGATGATATTATGATTTGCGATGGAGATAGTGAGCCAATGTGCATTGCGGGAGTTTTTGGCGGATTGAAAAGTGGTGTATCCGAAATTACAACTAATCTTTTTTTGGAAAGCGCCTGGTTCAATCCATTTTCTATAAGAAAATCTTTATTGCATCATAATTTAAGAACTGATGCCGCTATTCGTTTTGAAAAAGGAGTTGACATCAGCAATACGGTGAATGTTTTGAAACGTGCGGCGTTGCTTATCAAAGAAATTGCCGGTGGAAAAATTTCTTCTGAAATCATTGACGTTTATCCTTTTCCGAAAAAGAAAACTGAAATAATATTATCTAATCATTATCTCAAAAAAATAAGCGGCAAAAATTATCATCCTGATACAGTCAAAAATATTTTAAAAAGCCTGAACTTTACAATCATACGGGAAGGCATAGACGAAATTCAGGTAGAGGTACCTTTTAGCAACCCCGACATTAGTATTCCGGCGGATATCATTGAAGAAATCATGCGGATAGACGGGCTTGACAATGTTGAAATTCCTTCTATGATTAAAATGTCCCCGGCAATTGATGCTGGTTCAAATGCCGCTCTGCAAAGAGAAAAAGTGATTACCTGGCTAAACGGAAATGGTTTTTCAGAGATTTTCACTAACTCAATCACGAACAGCAAATATTTTGATAAAGAAACGCTTGATACGACAGTTAAAATTATCAACAGCCTGAGTGAAGAACTAAATGTGATGCGGCCCTCTATGTTGCCGACAGGTTTAGAATGCATCGCTTATAATATCAATAGAAAGAATTCTAATCTTCTGTTCCTGGAATTTGGAAAAACATATTCCAAAATTGAAAAAGAATATAAAGAAACTGAAAACCTGGCGTTGTATTTTACCGGAAATATAAATGAGTTGAACTGGAATTCGCCGTCGAAAAAAATAGATATTTATTTTGTGAAAGGTATTTGCGATTCGATTTTTACTTTATTGGGGCTCAATAATTCCCAGTATGGAATTACGCAAAATAACGAGCTTGATGATTGTATTACCACTTCTATAAATGGCAAAAATATTTCAATATCCGGAAGTGTAAATAAACTCCGGCTTGAACAATTTTCTATAAAGCAACCGGTATTTTTTGTTTGTATTAATTGGCAGAGATTAATTTCACTTATCGAAAAAAAGACAATTTCTTTTGAACCAATTGCAAAATTTCCACAAGTACACCGCGATCTTTCTATCCTGGTTGGCAATAAGCTAGCTTATCAATCAGTAGAAGATTTGGTTCATTCTTTGCGATTATCTAAACTTATTGACCTAAGATTGTTTGATGTTTTTGAAAATAAAAAATTAGGGGAAAATAAAAAATCATTTGCGATAAGCCTTACTTTTTTAGATAGAGAAAAAACATTAACGGACAAGGAAATTGATAACATGATGAATACGATCATTGATCTTCTTGAAACAAAACTGAATGCAGAAATAAGACGTAATGCCTGAATCCATTGATCTTCATATAAAAAACATTCAAACAAAATTGCAGATTTTGTTGAAAAAATACGCTGTATTGGAAAAAGAGAATGCCCTGCTTGTAAAAGAAAACGCAACATTCAAATCAAACCAGGAAGGCTCAAAAGAGAAACTAAATTTATTGGAACAACAAGTAAATATTTTGAAAGCTTCCGCCGGAAAACTCGAAGGAAAAGAAAAATCCGCTTTTGAAAAACTTATTAATGATTATATAAAATCTGTTGATAAATGCATCGGAATGCTAAATAATTAATCATGCCGGATAAAGAACTCATTCCATTAAATATCATTATCGGAGATAGAAATTATCGTATCAAAATACTGCCATCGGATGAAGAAGTGGTACGAAGAACTTTGAAAACCATCAACGATAAAATAATTGAATTCCGCACCCAATTTGCCGGAAAAGATATGCAGGATTATATTTCGATGGTCTTAATATGGTATGCTACCGAAACAAAGGAAAGTAATTCTGGAACATTAAGCCCCGAACTAATGGGATCATTATTAAAAATGGAAAAGCAATTAGATGAATTTATTACTTAATTATCTGCACAGTGTCATTTGTCCAACCCTAAAAAAATAACTCCGCCCACGGATAAACATTAATAAATAAATATCATTTTGGCATGTTTTCATTTCAACTTATTTACAATTTCGAGTTCACTAAGTGATAATGAATCCCACCATTCATCATCTACATCTGCTAATCTGTATTCAGAGTAGATATCATAATCACCATTCTGGTCAATCTTATAAAAGCAATTATTTAAAGTATCCAATACACTATTTACTGATTTCAGTTCAACAAATAATAACCTGCTCACTAATTTTGTATTTGCCTTTTGTTCTATGAATTCAACCCTTTTTTCAAGTTCCCCAATTTTATCATCTCTCCATGCTAAAAAAATACATGCAATTAAAATTGCAAAGATGAAAGCTACAATTATGATTGTTGACATATTGATTTTAACGTTAATCACTGCAAATCCAATTTATATAAATTTGCTTTATTACTTTGTATGCAATAGTATATTTTTTTGTTGATTCAGAGGTTTATATTATTAAATATCTTAATTGAATTTTTCATTACTTCTTTATGAAAGTATTATTTCTCAGTTTAAAAATTGTTCCATGTATGAAAGGTCAATTATAGTCTATTCACCAGAAAGAATTTAGAATTGCATCCATGCCTTCTTATTTATAAAAATGTAAAACGTCTATTTCAACCCAATCCAAGGCTAGGTGTATAGGAGGATTGAAGTGGTTTTTTAAATACAGGTTTGATTATTTTTTTATCAAGAATTAAAAAGTAAATCCAGCTTAACGCCATAGACAAGACAAGGCTAACCAGAATCGAAATTTTTGCAACATTCTTAAATCGGTCCGCCTGAAATGCGAGTGTTGTTGTAAAAATTGACATAGTAAATCCAATACCTGCAAGTGAACCTATCCCCAATAATTGCCTTAAATTAGTATTGGTAGGCAGTTTTGCAATTTTAAAAGAAATCATTGCCCTGCTGAAAATAAAAATACCAACAGGTTTACCGATCACTAACCCGGCAATAATACCTATACTGATTGAATCTTTCAAAGAATTTACAATATCAGGAGGAACCATAATTGCAGTATTTGCCAAAGCAAAAAGTGGCAGAATAATAAAATTCACAAGTTTGTGTATTGCCTTTTCAAGGTTTGGGATAGAATTTACTGGAATCGCAAATGCCACCAATACTCCACTTATACTCGCCTCGATTCCTGAATTAAAAATCAGATACCATAATATGAATGATAGAATCATTTGTAGGATTCCCGGAGAGATTTTCCGGTAATTAAATAGCAATAACAGTCCATAAACAAAAGCACCTATGAGAAGGAATATCCATTTTATTTTATTTCCATAAAACAATGCAATAACTACTATTGCTCCAAGGTCATCTATAATTGCAAGAGCCATTAAGAATATCTTAAGGCTTGCAGGAACCCTTTTCCCGAATAATGAAGCAATACCTAATGAAAATGCTATATCTGTTGCTGTTGGTATTCCCCATCCATTTGAAAAGCCTGTATTTATATTGAAGGAAGAATAAATGAGTGCCGGAACAATCATTCCTCCAAGTGCTGCACCAAAGGGCATAATTGCTTTCTTAAAACTCGAAAGCTCACCAACCAGCAATTCACGTTTTATTTCTATGCCCGCAAACAAAAAGAAAATTGCCATCAGGAAATCATTAATCCATTTTAAATCTGAATGCGGAAGATTAACCGGCAAATTGTAGTGCAATTCGTTATTCCAGAGTCCACGGTACCATTCTCCATTTGTTGAATTAGATATTATTAATGAAAGAACTGTGCAGACAAGCAAAAGGATGCCTGTAAACCTGCTATCTGATATAAATAACTTTATAGGATTGAGGGTATTTCTTATAAATCTTTTGATCACTTTACTTTAAAGTTTAGTAGCTAATAAGGAACATGCTGCAAAAAAAGATTGCAGCATGTTCCTGAGAATTAATTAATCTACATACCCATGAACACCCATTTCAGGAATATCAAGGCCAACTTCCTGGTCTGCATCACTTGATCTGAGCCCAATAGTTTTAGCACATATTTTGAAGAATACATACATAATTGCAAACACAAATACAAAGCATGTCAATCCTCCTATCAACTCTGCAAAGAATTGTTTGGCATCGCCATAAAATAATCCTTTCACAGTTCCGGGAACACCATTCCAGCCGTCCCCATAAGAACCATCCGCAAATAAACCTAGAGCCAGTACGCCCCAGAATCCATTTAAACCGTGAACTGCAAAAGCGCCTACAGGATCATCAATCTTTAGTTTGTTTTCAACGAAAAGGGCTCCAAAAATAACCAGGACTCCTGCAATAGCACCGATAATGATAGCAGAAGTTGCGGTTACGAAAGCACAGGGAGCGGTAATAGCAACAAGACCTGCCAGCATGCCATTTACCATCATTCCGGGATCCCATTTTCCGTATTTGACTTTCATGTAAAGAGCTGCAGCAAAAGCTCCGCTTGCACTTGCAAGCATTGTATTGACTGCGATTATTGAAATTCTCAAATCTGATCCAGCCAAAGTAGATCCAGGGTTAAAACCAAACCATCCAAATGCGAGAATAAATGTTCCAATAATTGCCATTGGAATATTATGTCCCGGTATTGTATTTACTTTCCCATCTTTACCATATTTGCCAACACGTGCACCAATTACGTATGCTCCGGCTAATGCGGCTACGCCTCCTACTTCATGTACAACCGACGAACCTGCAAAATCAACATGTCCATGTCCTAAACCGAAATTAACACCGAGTTGAGATAACCATCCGCCGCCCCAAACCCAATTTCCAAAAAGGGGATATACAAACATGGAAATAAAAAATCCATAAACAACAAATGATTTAAATTTCCATCTTTCAGCCATTCCACCTGTAGGGATGGTTGCAGTAGTATCCATAAAGACAAGTTGAAACAGGAATAATGTAAATATGCCTACGTCGTAAACCTTACTGTTGAGAAAATAACCGGCCCTACCCCAGAGACCAAAATCATGGCCGAAGATATGTACTGAAAATTCATTACTGATTACGCCTGGTGCCCCTCCAAGGCTTGCCACATTAAGGCCACCTCCAAACATGATTGCAAATCCACAAATCCAAAAACCCAACACACCCAGTGCGTAAATCATGAAATTCATTGCCATCGTGTGGGCCACATTTTTCTTTTGAGTGAATCCGGTTTCAACCATTGCAAAACCGGCTTGCATAAACATTACTAGGAAACCGGTTATCAGCGTCCACATTATGTTTATAGCAATTTTATTATGCCCGTCAGCATTACCAATTGTTGTTACTGCGGTGGCTAATTTATTTAAATTGGAACTTACACCTGCAATAGTTGTGTCTTTTGCCAAGGCTAAAGAATCAACTCCTTTTGCCATTGTTGTATCAATATCGCTTATAGTTCCTGTTTTAGCGCCTGTTGCATCCTGAGCGAAGATCGTTATCGGCGTCAATGTGGTAATCAATAACAATAAAATCATTGTTGCCGCAAAGAAGCGTGCCATTTTTGTTTTACTTAATAATTTTGTCATAATGGTTTGTGTGTTTGGTTGAAAAAAGCAGATTAATTATATTAATTTTTTTTACTAAAATTTGCAGAATTTATTAAAGTTTACAAATTTTGTTTCAATTTGAATAACCAGGCATTCAAAATAACACACCTACTTCTGCCAGAAAACGAGCCTGTGAAGAATTGGCACCAGAAGGGCCAAATGCAGATCCGGTTATTATACTGTTGGCCTTCACAAAAGATAACTCTGTGCGTGCAAATAATCGCTTATATTGATAAGTGGGCGTTACTGTAAATGAAAATGCATTACTACCCTGGCCATATAGAAGATTGGGTGCGCCATTGTTAACGTTGCCAGTTGAACTTATGTATTCCAGGCGAACAGGTACATTAAAATTTGAACCATTAGGGTTCGAATGTGCTGCATAATTAACAAGCAAGGCTGCCCCATAGGTTGATGCGTTTTGTGTTGTTTTGAGTATATCGCTTTTTGGAACAATTGTATATTGAAGGTATGGTTCTATAGTCCATTTTCCGGAAATATGAGTATAGATCAGGTTATAAATTTGCTCATTGTTTTGGTATAGAGGTGTAACAAAGGTTGAAACATTGGTAGCCTTTGTATTCCCTCCACCAATAAATACCAGGGTATTATTGGTGTTGATCGCATAAGTAGCAGAGAGCCATGCCCAAGTGTATTTTTTAGAATAAAAACCATCATTCAACGAAACAGCGAGTGTAAGTTTTTTTGCTGTATAATTAGCCTGAACTCCGCGGTTGACCGCATTTTCCTGGTTCCAGAGTAATCCCCGCTCAATGTTCATGTTCTCAAAGGAAAAAGTGTACTCTGCTCCGATTAATGTTGGAAGCTTGCCAGCCATGATAGAGAAATTCTTGGTGGGGGCTATTTTAATAAACCCTTGGGGCAAAACACCGTAGAAAGCATTAGTTGCAATACCCGCAGTACTATCCGTATTGCCTGAACGGATGTATGGAAGGCCAATATCGGGAAGTGAATAAGCCCCTGCCTGCACAAAAAATTGAATTATTCCGTCAACTTTTTGAATAAAAACCTGGCCATTACTCATATCTGCCTGAAATGCCTTATCACCGGGAGAAACATTACTTTGCCATTGGGCAAGACCACTCACAGCTCCGGATACATATATATCGCCTAAAGCTTTAGAATGGAATTTTAAAGGTTCTGGATTAATAGCGAGTGGCCCTGTCATTCCTGGTGTCGATAGAGGAGAAGTTGGAGGACTTGCCTGTTTGGATGTGTCAGTTTGGGCATAAGTTGAAATAAAACCAAAAAATAGTACTGTTCCTAAGAAAATTTTTCTTAACATTGTTTTAGATTTATAGATTAAAAATGGAAAGGGATTTGGCTGATTAACTTTTCTCAGAAGTTAATCGATTCAGCTAAATCCCTTTCTTGTTCTTTTATGATCCCGATTCCATTACTTTTTACCAATAATGTGCCTTGCATATATTTCTCGTCGTGTTGCGATGCATCCAATCCTATTTCTTCATCCGCTACACTCACTCTCATTGGCATCACCCAATTAATGAATTTAAAAATACCGTACGAAACAGAAAAACTATAAGTAATTACGATTGCCAGTCCTTTCAATTGTGTAAAAAAGAAAGCAGGATTTCCATAAAATAATCCATCACTTCCCCCGGCATTGATATTTTTTGTCGCAAAAATTCCCGTCATGATCATTCCTACTATTCCTCCGATACCGTGGCATGGAAACACATCAAGTGTATCATCTAAAATTGATTTAGATTTATAGTAAACCGCTACATTTGAAATAATCGCGGCTACCGCACCAATAAAAATACTTTGGGGAATAGCTACATATCCCGCAGCCGGCGTAATGGCCACCAGGCCTACGACTGCTCCAATACAGAAACCTAAAACTGAAGGTTTTTTCCCCTTCAATACATCAAAAAACATCCATGCTAAACCTGCAGCAGCGGCGGCCGTATTGGTGGTTGCAAATGCAGAAACAGACAATGAATTCGCGGCTAACGCAGAACCCGCATTGAACCCGAACCATCCAAACCAAAGCAATCCTGTGCCGATCAAGACATAAGGAATATTAGCGGGGGGTATTTCTTTACGATCAAGATGGACTTTTCTTCTTTTCAAAACTATAGCTCCCGCAAGTGCGGCGCAACCTGCTGAGATATGAACTACAGTTCCGCCGGCAAAATCGAGTACACCCATTTTGAATAAAAATCCCTGTGGATTCCATGTCCAGTGCGCAATTGGCGCATATACAAAAAGGCTGAAAAGTACAATAAAAAGTATGTAAGAAGAAAAACGGATCCTTTCTGCTACCGCTCCCACGACAAGGCTTGGGGTTATTATAGCAAACATCAATTGAAAAAGTGCGAACAGCATTAATGGAATAGTTGGCGCTAAACTCCACGGAGCGCCAGAACCTACACCTTTGAAAAACAAATGTGTTAAAGGGTTTCCGATAAAGCCTCCTAAAGATTTTCCAAATGCGAGGCTATAGCCAACGGTTATCCATAAAACGCTAACAATGCCAGTTGTTACAAAACTTTTGATCATGGTAGAAAGCACATTTTTTCGATGTACCATTCCTCCATAAAAAAAAGCAAGCCCGGGCGTCATTAAAAATACGAGAGCTGTAGCTACAATTATCCAGGCGATATCTGCAGAGTTATATTTCCCCGCATCATTGAAATTGGCAAAAGAAGGAACGAATAAAGCCATAACTGCTACTATCATCAAAATCACAAAAGGAGTAACGCGGCTTAGATTAATTTTTTTCATATCTAACTATAATTCATCAAATATATCTATTTTGATTAAAAAATAATCAATAACAAAATATATTTATTATTATAATTTGATGCAATTAATTATCAATGTAATGATTACTAGTTATTTATATTTAAAAAAGGTTTTCCACAACTTATTATAATGCCTAAAATTATTTGCTTTTATTCAGTAGATATTGATATCTGACTTGAAGATATTCTGTGAAAGATTATGAAAGCAATTCATTCATGGTTTATAAACAACTCATTTTATAGAATTTGAGGTTTTTTTAAAAAAATCTTACAGTGATTTTGAAGAAATGCATAAAGCTCTCATAAGCAATTTTATAGAAAATTACCTTTTTACATTCATGATATTTTGAAAAAAAACTTATCCGGATTTGGACGATGAAATTAAAATTTTGAGGAATTACACAGATTTAGCTTACACTTTATATGCTATGGTAGAAATATCAAACCTGGTGTAGTATATTTTGATCCTTGGTTTCCAGTAACGAATAACCCATAAGGTATTCATCCACCTTTCTGGCGCACTCTCTGCCTTCAGAAATAGCCCAAACAACTAAAGACTGGCCTCGACGCATATCACCAGCCGTAAAAATTTTAGAAATATTTGTATGAAATCCTTTTTCCGATGCTTTTACATTCCCTCTTTCATCCAGTTCGATTTCGAGTTGCTTTAATAATCCTTCATGTTGAGGATGCACGAATCCCATAGCAAGAAATGCACGTTCACAGGGGATTTGTGTTTCACTACCTGCGACTTCTACAAATTTTGCGGGTTTATTATCTTCAGCGAATTTCCATTCAAGATCTACAATTTTTAGGCCTTTCAAATTCCCATTTTCATCGCCAACGAATTCTTTGGTGGCAATTGCCCAATGTCGGTTGGCGCCCTCTTCATGCGAACTGGTGGTTTTTAAGATCATCGGATAAGTAGGCCATGGCATAAATGGGGTCCGGTCTTCGGGCGGCTTAGGCATCAATTCAAATTGTGTTACGGATAATGCTTTTTGACGGTTAGAAGTTCCTAAACAATCACTGCCGGTGTCTCCGCCACCAATTACCACTACATTTTTTCCTGCTGCAACAATATTTTCCTCGATTATTTCTTTATTGCTTATTCTTTTGTTTTGCTGTTTCAAAAAATCCATCGCAAAATAAACACCCTTCAATTCTCTCCCCGGAATATTCAAATCTCTTGGAATGGTTGAACCTCCCGCCAAAACAATTGCGTGATTTTCGCGCAGCAGATCATTGATGCTGACATTAACTCCTACATTCGCATTGCATTTAATTATTATTCCTTCTTCTTTCATCAATCTAAATCGTCTTTCAACAACCCATTTTTCTAATTTAAAATCGGGTATCCCATATTGTAACAAACCTCCCGGTTCATCATCTCTTTCATAGATAGTTACATTGTGTCCCGCATAATTTAACTGGGCAGCCGCAGCCATTCCTGCTGGGCCAGAACCAACTATCGCGATTTTTTTCCCGGTTCTTAAATTAGGTATCCTGGGTTGAACAAAACCATTTTCAAATGCAATTTCTATAATATGCTTTTCTATTTCTTCAATAGTAATAGCGGGTTGATTGATTCCTAATACACATGAGCTTTCGCACGGGGCAGGGCAAATTCTTCCGGTAAATTCAGGAAAATTATTGGTGGAAGATAATATCTCATAAGCCTCTTTGTAGCTTTTTCGAAATATTGCATCATTGAATTCCGGTATCGAATTCCCTACCGGACATCCCTCGTGGCAAAAGGGTGTGCCACAATCCATGCATCTTGCAGCTTGTTGATTTAGTTTTTCGTCCGTATATCTTTCAACAAATTCATTATAATCATTTATCCTTTCCTGCGGTGGGCGCTTTTTAGGAAGCTCCCGCGTAAATTCTAAAAAACCGGTAATTTTTCCCATTAATCTAGTTTTTGTTAATCCTGAATTGTATCATTAACACGATTCTGTTTTCATTCACAGCTATATTTTATCTATGAAAATATGCGGAATCATTTGCTGTTTTTTTTCAGCTAATACTTTTTTATAATCCTGGGGAAATACTTTTATAAAATTTTTCAATTGATTGTCAAAATCATTCAAAATAAATTTTGCCACTGCACTCCCGGTTGATTGAAATTGCTTGGTAATCATTTGATGCAAGAAGTTTTCATCTTCTGATTCAAGGGTATCCAGATCTACCATTTCTTTATTGCACAAGGCATCAAAATTATGCTGTACATCATAGATGTAAGCGATTCCACCACTCATGCCTGCTGCAAAATTTCTTCCGGTTTCTCCGAGAACAATAACTTTTCCCCCGGTCATGTATTCACAACCATGATCTCCAACGCCTTCTACTACTACGTTTGCGCCGGAATTACGAACGCAAAAACGCTCTCCTGCCTTCCCGCGCATAAAAGCTTCGCCGGCAGTAGCTCCATAAAATGCAACATTCCCAATAATGATATTTTCTTCTGGTATAAAGCCCGCATCTTTCGAAGGATAAATGATCAATTTTGCACCGCTCAATCCTTTACCAAAATAATCATTGGCATCGCCTTCAATTTCCATCGTTACACCTTTGGTATTGAACGCTGCAAAGCTTTGTCCTGCGGTTCCTGTAAATTTGAAATGAATAGTATCATCAGGCAAACCTTTCGCTTTATATTTTTTTGAGATTTCATTAGACAAAAGAGTTCCTGTTGTTCTATCAGTATTTTTGATGTGGAAGGAAGCTTTCACATTTTCCAAATTATCCAGGGCCGGCTGAGCAACTTTCAGTAATTTCCAATCCAGAATATCATTCAATCCATGATCCTGTTCTTCTGTTCTGAATAGTCCGGTGAGTTTAGATGCCGGCTCTTTATATAATATGGGAGACAGATCCAATTTATTAAATTTCCAATGATTAATATTTTCTCTTTTTTCTAAATAATCTACCTGGCCCACCATTTCATTAATAGTACGAAAACCAAGCTCAGCCATAATTTCTCTCAATTCCTCTGTTAAGAATCTGAAAAGATTTACGACATGATCTGCTTCACCGGTAAAACGATTTCTTAATTCCTGGTCTTGCGTTGCAACCCCAACCGGGCAGGTATTTAAATGACATTTGCGCATCATGATACAACCTTCAACTATTAATGCAGCAGTGGCTACGCCCCATTCTTCTGCTCCGAGTAAAGTTGCAATCGCAATATCACGTCCTGTTTTTAACTGCCCATCGGTTTGAACAACCACGCGGCTACGCAATTTATTTTTAACCAAGGTTTGATGCGTTTCCGCAAGTCCCAATTCCCATGGCAAACCTGCATGTTTTATAGAACTTATTGGCGACGCGCCCGTGCCTCCATCATGCCCTGAAATTAAAACCACATCTGCTTTTGCTTTAGTAACTCCTGCAGCAATTGTGCCCACACCGGCTTTAGAAACTAATTTTACATTGATCCTTGCATTCCTATTAGCATTTTTTAAATCAAAAATTAATTGCGCCAGGTCTTCAATGGAATAAATATCATGATGCGGCGGCGGCGAGATCAATCCTACTCCGGGAGTTGCGTGACGAACTCTTCCAATCCATTCATCTACTTTGAATCCCGGCAACTGACCGCCTTCTCCCGGCTTTGCACCTTGTGCCATTTTAATTTGCAATTCATCCGCTTCACTCAAATACCAGCTTGTGACCCCGAATCTCGCAGATGCAACTTGCTTAATGGCGCTTCGCATAGAATCTCCATTAGGTAATTTCTCATACCTGATTTCATCTTCTCCACCTTCGCCGGTATTACTTTTTCCGCCAAGGCGATTCATCGCAATGGCAAGCGTAGTATGCGCTTCCCACGATATAGAGCCAAAAGACATGGCGCCTGTAGCAAATCTTTTGTAGATATTTTCCGCAGGCTCTACGTCATCAATTGAAATGGAAGGACAATTCTTTTTAAACTGAAATAAGCTTCTTAAGGTCGCAGCTTTTTCACTTTGATCGTTAACTGATTTGGAATATTTTTTGAAAACATTATAGTCATTCATTCTTGTAGAATGCTGCAACAGATGAATGGTTTTTGGATTGAATAAGTGAAACTCACCTTTGCGCCTCCATTTATAAAGGCCACCAACTGTTAACCGCTCGATCGGAATATTTTTTTTGCTGAAAGAAAAGAAGTGTTTTACTAAAGTTTCTTTAGCAATTTCATCAAGGCCCATGCCTTCAATCCTCGAAGTAGCGCCTACAAAATATTTATCGATCACTGACCTGTTAATTCCAAGTATTTCAAAGATCTGCGCTCCCTGGTAAGATTGAAATGTGGAGATGCCCATTTTTGAAAAAACTTTCAACAAACCGTCGTTAATAGCTTTTTTATAGTTTTTCTTAAGCTGGCTTGTTTCCAAATCGGTTTGTAATTTTCCACTAAGCTTCATATCGCGAATAGAAGATAGCACCAGGTATGGATTAATAGCAGTAGCGCCGAACCCTATCAGGCATGCGAAATGATGCACTTCCCAAACATCTCCGGCTTCGATAATTAAGCCTACCTGGCCGCGCAGGCCTTTTTTTATAAGATGATGGTGAACCGCAGATGTAGCTAACAAAGAAGGGATCGCCGCATGCTCTGAATCAATTGCCCTGTCTGATAAAATTAATACTTCAAACCCATCCTGAACGGCCTCGGCAGCATAGCGGCATAAGCGTTCTATCCCTCTTTGTAGAGAGCCGGGTTTGCCATCGGCAAGGAAATAAGTTTGTAATGTATGCGCCTGGAAAATGCCTGTATCAATACTTCTTATTTTTTCTAATTCTGTATTAGAAAGCACGGGATGATTCAAAGCAACAGTGTGGCAAGCCAAAGGATCTTCTACTAACAAACTACCATTGTTACCAACAAAAGTCGCAAGCGACATCACTAATTTTTCCCTTATCGGATCTATCGGCGGATTGGTTACCTGTGCAAAAAGCTGTTTGAAATAGCTACTCAAATGTTGCGGCTCATCACTCAAAACCGCTAATGGAACATCACTGCCCATAGAACCAATCGGTTCTTTTCCGGTGAGCGCCATTGGCGAGATCAAAAGCTCCAGGTCTTCTGTGGAATAACCAAACGCTTTTTGATATTTAAATATCTGATCATTTTCCAGGTGGGTAAACATTACCCTGGGTTCAGGTAATTCTTCGAGGCGGATTTTATATTTATTGAGCCATTCGTCATAAGGTTTTGCCGAACAAATTTTTTCTTTTATTTCATCATCGCTTATAATTCTTCCTTCTTCCAGATCTACCACAAACATTTTTCCAGGCTGCAATCTTCCTTTTTCTTTTATCAATTTCGGATCAATGGGAAGCACACCGGTTTCAGAAGCCATTATTACTCTGTCATCCGTTGTAATGCAATATCTTGAAGGTCGCAAACCATTCCTATCTAAAGTAGCGCCAATTAATTTTCCGTCAGTGAAAGAAATTGAGGCAGGCCCATCCCAGGGTTCCATAAATGATGCATGAAATTCGTAGAAAGCTTTTTTTGCAGGATCCATATCCTCATTACCATCCCACGCTTCAGGAATGAGCATCATCATTACGTGTGGCAGGGAACGCCCACACAAATGAAGCAATTCAATCATATTGTCGAGGCAGGCAGAATCAGATTGGCCCTGATCCACTACCGGCAGAATCATTTCCATTTCTTCTTTAGTGAAGAATTGCGAAATAAAATTCTTTTCACTGGTGCGCAGCCAGTTTAAATTTCCCTGCAGCGTATTGATCTCGCCATTGTGAGCGATATAACGGAAAGGTTGCGCTAATTTCCATGAAGGAAAAGTATTGGTTGCAAAGCGTGAATGAATCAAGCCAAACGCAGAAACAATTTTTTTGTTTCCAAGATCAGGAAAATAATTACGTAGCTGCAAACTTGTAAGCTGCCCTTTATAAATGATAGTTTTATAAGATAGAGACGCTACATAAAAGCCAATGGCATCTTTTCTTACCGTGTTATTTATTGTGTGAGTGGCATAATTTTTTAATACAAATAATTTTCTCTCAAAATCGTCGGGATTATTTGTATGGTCAGGGCAGGCGATAAAAACCTGTTCCATTTCCGGCTCTACAGATAATGCAGTAGATCCAATATCTTCAGTATTAACGGGCACTCTGCGGTAACCCATAATTTCAAGGCCGAGTGTTTCTGCACAACGATTCAATATATCGCGGCATTCTTCTCTTAACCGGATATCTTTAGGGAAAAATAAAACACCAACGCCATATTTGCTATATGCAGGCAAATGAATCCCTAATTTCAAACATTCATCGAAGAAAAATTCGTGTGGAACCTGAATCAGAATTCCCGCGCCATCACCCGTATTTATTTCGCAACCGCATGCACCGCGGTGTTCCATGTTTTCCAGGATGGTCAACGCATCAGAAATTATCTGATGGCTTTTATTGCTTTTAATGTTAGCCACAAAACCAATACCGCACGAATCATGTTCAAATTCCGGAGAGTATAAACCTTTATTTTCCATAATTGATTAACCTATTTATCAAAACTAAATATTACCTGCACACCATTTGAATATAAGAGTAAAAAGTTTTCTTTATTTGAAAAAATTACCGACAAGGCAGATCCTGTTGAAATTATTCTTAAAAGCTTGCCGGATGAAATTAAATATGCAATGATTCTACAACCGGCAACCTGTTTTGTTTATTGGGAAATGCAGTATGGCAAAGGATTTTATGTGAAAAGAATTACAGTGTCCAAAGCTATGGAGATTAAATTGAATTATGAACGTTATAAGCTGAAATGTAGAAAATTGAGTTTTTGGAAAATATGAGAATTCTATATTTTGGCTTACCAGATCTATAAAACTAAATGGCTGGATTTACGCAAGTATAACCATTTAATTTGCTCTTCGCAAAAGGCAGAATATGTAGTTAATCAACGAAAATTTTTTCTGAAAATTATGAGAGGCATTAATACTTTCGTTTATATTTGAATTACCTGCGATTTTAAATTGACGCTCATGAACTTTTTTAAAAGAATTTTTAAAACCAATGACTCAAAAGAAATTTCGAATTCTTTAGCAGATATTAATATTTCTAACAATGAGAAAATTGAAGAACCAACTGTTCAAGAATCCGGCCAACCAAAAGAAAATAATGAAAACGCGAAATTAATTGAAGAAGAAAAAAGCAAATTGATAGAACGATTTGCAAGAGATGGAGATAGTTTTGATAACAATAATATTGATGGTTTTGACCCTTTATTAGAAGATGCAGCAAGGTTGATAGTTCAAAGCCAAAGTGGTAGCACTGCGCTCCTTCAAAGAAGAATGAAATTGGGATTTAATCGAGCAGGAAGATTAATGGACCAATTAGAACAAATAGGAATTGTAGGACCACACTTAGGAAGTAAAGTAAGGGAGGTTTTAATAAAAACTGACGCAGAATTCAAGCATTACCTCAAGAATGGATTTAAATTTTATAATACCGACATTCAAATTTTTTATGAAGCGCATAGAATTGAAATAGAAGAAAAGAAAAGAGAATTTCAAGAAGAACAAAGGCAACAGCTGATTCAACACGAAAAGAATTTAATTAAACAAGAATTTCTTGAAAAAGAACGTAAAAAACAATTGCAACGTGAAGTATATAAGGAGTTGCTTGATGAAGGAGTTATTTCGAATCAGTCAACAGATAAAGATTGGAGCAGAGAGCCAATACCTCAAGACATAATGGATAAAGTTTGGAATCGTGATGCAGGAAGATGCGTAAAATGTGGAAGTCAAGAAAATTTAGAGTTTGACCATATAATTCCTTTTTCAAAAGGCGGAGCAAACACTTATAGAAATTTACAAATTTTGTGTAAAAAATGTAACATAGATAAATCAAACAAAATAGGTTGACGAAACTGCAGTTAACATCTTGGCAATAGTTGGGCTGAAGAGCAAGCTATCAACTTTTTGTTCGATACAATGAAAAGAAAGTCATTGACGATAACACTAATTGCTACTTCGTTTCTATTAGGTTTCGCTTTTAAACAGTAATATCTAACAAAAAAAATACAAAAATGAAAAAAGTAACGGGGATAGGAGGTATTTTCTTTAAATGTAAAGACCCAAACGCAATTAACGAATGGTATAAAACACACCTTGGGTTTGACACAAGCCCATATGGAACAAGCTTTGAATGGCGGGATATCGATGACAGTAATAAAAAGGGGCTTACACAGTGGAATCCTTTTGCAGAAAACACAAAATATTTTGCGCCTTCAACAAAAGACTTTATGATAAACTATAGAGTTGAGAATCTAGATGCTCTTGTGGAGCAACTTAAAAATGAAGGAGTAACAATTGTAGACAAAATTGAGGATTCTGAATATGGCAAATTTGTTCATATTTTAGACATTGAAGGAAATAAAATTCAATTGTGGGAGCCTAAAGATTAGCATATGATTAATTTTTCGGCCCATGAACAAGATAAATAACATGCCAGGTAATAATTTTAAAAGTGGATATTCCGAAGTCAACGGACTAAAAATGTATTATGAGATTTACGGACATGGCAAACCGCTTGTGCTGATTCATGGCGGCGGTTCAACCATACAAACAACATTCGGAAGAATTATTCCATTGCTTTCAAAACACAGACAAATTATCGGCGTTGAATTGCAAGCTCACGGACACACAAATGACCGGGATACAGACTTAACATCTGAACAAGATGCTGATGATATAGCAAAACTTTTAGATAATCTTAAAATATCAAAAGCAGACTTTTTAGGTTTTAGCAATGGTGGGCACACAGCAATAGAAATTGCCCTTCGTCATCCCGAAAAAGTTAATAAAATAATTTTAGCTTCTGCATTTTATAAACGAAGTGCAGTTGTTGACCAATTTTGGGATGGTTTTGACCATGTAATGCTGGACGATATGCCACATTCCTTGAAAGAAGGCTTCTTAGCAGCAAACAATGATGCTGATTTGTTATTGAACATGTTTAATAAAGATGTAAAAAAAATGAAGGCATTTAAAGATTGGAGCGACGATCAAATGAAATCAATCAAAGCGCCGACATTAGTGATAAATGGTAATAAAGACGTCGGTAGTCTGGAACACGCCGTTGAAATGTTCCATATTTTTCCAAATTGTGAATTGGCAATTTTTCCTGGTGGACACGGAGCTTATTTAGGAGCAATAGAAACGCTGGACAATGGTAAGTGGACACAATCTTATGCCACCGATTTAATTGAAGAGTTTCTTGACAAAATATAGTTGTTTAAATCATCATTGATGGCAGGAACGATGGACTGCTGACAGAAATATTATCTATAATGAAGCTTGACGTAGAATATCAATATTTCGAAAATATTTGGGAGTGAAAAAATTTCATAGCTAAATTAAAAACCTTTAGACACAGAGACTATAAGATATTTATTTTATCTGTGACCCCGGAGAGACTCGAACTCTCGGCCCGCTGATTAAGAGTCCCTAAAAACATGCTTTTAGTTATTTTGAATTACTTACAGTTATTTGCTGAAAGCCTTACTGATATTGGATTGTATTGAATTTTTCGTTTCCTTTGTTTTTGAATATTTGTTATCGTTTTTGAAAAACATGTATCAAATCATGTATCAAATGCAAAAAAAATTTATCATGAAACAAAGAAATATTACAGTAACTATCGTACCTGATAAACGCAGAATAAAACATGATGTTACCTACCCTTTAAAATTACGTGTAACCTACCAAGGAAAAAGAAAATATTATGCTACAGGTTACAATGCAAGCTTAAAAGATTATTCGCTCATGATGGAAAATAATGTGCGTGGTGAAATAAGAAAAACAAGTTTTGCTTTAAGGGAAATTCAAATTAATGCTCAAAAATGTTGTGACGACCTCTCAGCCTTTTCCTTTTTAAAATTTGAAGCTTTATTCTTTCCGAAGAAGGTGACAGTTACCAATTTACAATCAGCCTTCGATTCTTATATCAAAGAGCTTGAAGCAAATGAGCAAATTGGGACTGCATATTCTTGTTCTTGTGCTTGCGTATCCTTGCATAAGTACAAAACAGGATTAAAATTTGAACATATTACTCCTGAATTTTTAAGAAGTTTTGAACGTTGGTTTGTAGGACAGGGAAAGTCAATCACTACCGTTGGTATTTATCTTAGAGCACTTAGGGCTGTTATAAACTTATCAATAAAACAAGGCCTACTGCCCCTGGAAGATTATCCATTTGGTAAACGTAAATATATAATCCCTACCGGCAGAAATATAAAGAAGGCTCTTACAATTGAAGAAATTGCAAAAATTTATAACTATGTCACAGAACCTGGCAGCGTTAATGATATGTGCCGTGATTATTGGATATTTATTTATTTGTGCAATGGATTGAATGTAAAAGATCTTTGTCTATTAACCTATAAAAATATTCAGGGGGATTTGATAGTATTTAATCGTGCTAAAACTATCAGGTCAAGGCGTTCAAATCCTGAACCTATCAGGATTGCTTTGCGGGATGACTCAAAACGTATAATTACTAAATGGGGCCAACATGAACTCACACAAGACACCTATATTTTCCCTTATTTAAAGCCCGCAATGACGCCAAAGAAGCAAAGAGACAATATTGGTTTGCTTATACACCTGATAAACGAACACATGAAGCAAATCGCTGTTGAACTTGAAATATGTAAACCAATAACAACCTATTACGCCCGGCATAGTTTCGCAACAATTTTAAAAAATAACGGAGTTTCCACAGAATTTATATGCGAAGCTTTAGGACACACATCTTTACAAACCACAAAGAATTATTTAGCAGGATTTGAGCAAGAGGCAATACGAAAGACGACCGAGGTATTGACTTCATTTAAAAACAATTTAAAGATTGCCTGAACAAGTTTGTAAAACAGATACTTGCCGAAGCTGCAGAAATTATTTTGCTGTCACGGTAAACAAACAATTTGTCAATTAAATAATTTTATCAAATTACAGCATAAAATGCATGAACTTATAAACATCAATCTAAAGGATTTATTTAACCCTGTATTTTATATCAATCACGGAGGAATATGGATTGTGTTATTTATAATTTTTGCTGAAACGGGGTTAATGATTGGTTTCTTTCTCCCAGGCGATAGTTTATTATTTGTGTCGGGTATATACAGTAAAATGCTTGTGATTAGCCTTACACATATGGGCCTGGGAAACGATTTCCTGGAAGTAATTCTGTTGTTCGTGGTAATAACTATTTCTGGGATCTTGGGCAATGAACTAGGCTATTGGTTTGGCCGAAAAACGGGGCCGATACTTTTTAAAAGAAAAGATACCTGGCTGTTTAAAAAAAGACACTTGTTGCAGGCAAAAGATTTTTATGATAAACATGGAGTTATGGCGATAATATTAGCGAGGTTCTTACCCATGCTGCGAACCTTCGCACCGGTTGTGGCAGGTATTGTAAAGATGGATAAAAAGAAGTTTTTTGTTTATAACATTGCCGGCAGTGCAGCGTGGGTTTTTGTTGTGCTAATGGCGGGTCACTATCTTGAAAAATTATTCATCAGCAATTTCGGATTTGACCTTAAACTGCATTTGTTTGTTATAGTAATTTTTATTGTATTAATTACCACAGTACCGGTTTTATATAAAATAATTTCCAGAAGAAAAGCGAACAAATAGAAAGTGTCGCCTCTATGTTTAGTAATACAACGATGGGAGTTAAAAATAAACTTCATGTTAGGTTCCTATTATAAATGTACTTTTTTCAAAAAATAATTATATACTATATCCATTTTTTTATACATGCGAATCTGTTTCGGTTGACGGATATTTGAAACATATAAGACTTTGCCAAAAAATATTACTACAAATATTTATAAATTTTTCGTTAGCCATTTTTTACCATTATTGATGGCTAAACTTCAATTTGCCGTCAGGTTTGCATTATAAGTTTGTATAATTATTTAAACAATTAAAAACATGAAAAACATGAAAAAATTTATAGGCTTGACAGCAATATTATTTGCGATGAGCAGCGCAACTTTTGCGCAGGAGAACGAAGGCGGCAAAGCACGTATTAACGTTCCCGAGGCAGTTAAAAATGCTAATATGAATAAGTATCCCGAATCAAAAACGCACCACATTACATGGGAAACTGAAAAGGGTAATTATGAAGCAAACTGGGGCGGAAAAGATGGTGAGGCTAATTCAGTAACATACACCCCATCAGGTACATTCGTTGAAATTGTAAAAGAAATTCCCGTAAGCCAGCTTCCACACTCAGCCAACAATTATATAAATCAGCATTATAAAAAAGCAAAGTTTGGTGATGTTGGAAAGGTATTGGATGCACAGGGGAAAACTTCTTATGAAGTTGAGATCAATGGAAAAGATGTAATCTTTGATGCCAATGGAAATTTTGAAAAATCAGAATAATTAAAAATTATTTGCCTGCTAAAAATGAGAACAGAAAATTTCTGAAGTCAGAATAAAAAAACAATGTCAGGTTAAAGTGGTACAGCTCAATTGTACCACTTTTTTCATTTTATTGGAATCAAAAATATTACTGGAATCGCGCGACTTATTAAATACCCCAACATTAAACGTTAATCGAAAACAAGTCTCCAAAATTTGTTCTTATATTATGGCAAGTGTTGTATAATTCTTTTATAAGAACTGAACTTTAGCTTCTTACGATTATATTATAAAAATTTACAAGAATATTTAAATAAAATATTTTTTATTACCCAACCCTTTACAAATAAACTACACATTTAACAGTTAATCAGGCTTGCATATTAAATATGAAATTTTACAATCAAATTTCGAAATTTTATTTAGCTGATTTCAAGTGTTGACCAGGTCTGACGAATCAATTATATTAAAATAACAATGAAAAAGTTAATCCCACATTGCCGCAACAGGTAAAAACGTTACAAAATTTAAAGAAGGAGATTGTGCCGCTGTTGGCGTAATGATAGATTCTTGCGGGCATTGTAAAGAGTGCGATAATGGGCAGGAACAATTTTGCCAGGTATCGCCGGTACAAACTTATAATTCTAAAGACCATGATGGCGACCCTGTTTATGGTGGCTATTCTAACAACCTTGTTGTAAAGGCAGACTTCGCACATCATGTGTATGACAACCTTGACTTTGCGGCGGTTGCTCCAGTGCTTTGTGCAGGTATCACTACCTATTCGCCACTAAAAAAATGGAAGGTGGGCAGTGGACATAAGCTTGCCGTAGTTGGCCTCGGCGGCCTCGGGCACATGGCTGTAAAATTGGTGTTGCTTTTGGCGCAGAGGTTACCGTATTAAGCACTTCGCCCTCCAAAGAAAAAGATGCAAAAGATTTGGGTGCCCATAAGTTTGTGGTAACAAAAGATGAGGAACAATTTAACAGCGTAAAGGGAAGTTTTGATTTCATCCTGGATACCGTGGCCGCAGACCACGACATCACACCATATATTCAATCACTGGCATCGAACGGTGTTTTTATTTCTGTGGGTATGCCCGTAAAACCATTGGAAATTTCTTCATTTTTATTGTCGGGCGGCAACCGCACCATCACTGGTTCTGGCGCAGGTGGCTTACCCGAAACACAGGAAATGCTTGACTTCTGTGCAAAACATAACATCGTTGCCGACATTGAATTAATCAATATTAAAGATATAGGAACCGCTTACGAAAGAATATTAAAGAACGAAGTGCATTACCGTTTTGTTATTGATATGGCGACACTATAGTTGGATAGTATTTCCATTCATTTTTTTTAAATTAATTAAAAATCAAAAAAATGAGTTTACAAACAGCAAAAGTAATTGTTACAGGAGGTACATCTGGCATTGGTTATGAAACCGCAAAATTGCTAAAAGAGAGTGGCGCGGAGGTAGTGATTTGTGGCCGTGACGAGAAAAGACTTGAAGAAGTGATTTCTGAATTGAATATTTTCGGAATAGCGGCAGACGTCTCGAAACAAAAGGATGTAGAAAACCTTTTTGATTTTGCCTTCGATAAACTGGGCGATTTGAATGTCCAAATAAATAATGCCGGAATAGGGTTTATGGGATCCCTGGTTGAAACAACAGTTGAAGACTTTTCCCGGCTTTGGGATATAAACACGAAAAGTGTTTTTATGTGCGGGCAGAAAGCAGCAAAACATTTTGTTGAGAGAAATACCGGAAATATTATCAATGTTTCTTCAATGGGCGCAGTAAGTGGATTTGCGAATGGTTCGGCTTACGTTTCCAGCAAAGCAGCAATTACAGGTTTAACCATGTGTTGGCGGGCAGAATTGCGAAAGCATAATGTTAGAGTGATGCAAGTCAACCCGAGTGAAGTGGTAACGCCTTTTATTGAAAAACTTGGATATGTGTCTGCCAACGCTGATAAAAAGTTAAAGGGATTAGAAATTGCTCAGGTTATTGTTTCTATGCTAAAATTAAATGATGTTGGATTTATGCCAGAAGTAAATGTATGGGCTACCAATCCATAATTATTTTGCATCGCCAGAAATTTAAGAATGAAAAAAATAATTTTCAATAAACAAAAATAAACTACATGATTTTAATCATCGGGGCAACAGGTAAATTGGGAAGAGTTGTAATAGAAACATTACTCAAAAAAATGCCGCCAGAAAATATTGTCGCCTTTGTGCGGGATGCAGATAAAGCAGAAGATTTAAAAACTGCGGGAGTAAATATAAAGGTTGGTGAATATGACGACAAACAATCCCTGGATGCAGCAATGAAAGGAGTCGAAAAAGTTTTGCAGATTTCCGGTGGCAATGCACCAAACCTTGTAGAGCAGCATACAAATGTTGTGGAAGCGGCAAAAAAAGGCGGAGTAAAATGTTTTGCCTATACCGGCAGAGCTTTAAAAAACAGGACAACGTTGGTAAGTAAATTTATGGACACGCATTTTCAAACAGATGATATTTTAATGGCAAGTGGCATGAATTTCATTTTATTTCGCAACAGCTTGTACATGGATAGCCTGCCTTTTTCTTTGGGGCCAAATGTGGCGGAGACCGGCATCAATCTTCCTGTGGGAGAAGGCAAAGTAGCTTTTGCCTTGCGAAGTGATTTTGGAGAGGCTATTGCAATTGTATTGTTGCAGGAAGATTGCAGCAACCACATTTACAATTTTACGGGAGCCAAAGCCTGTTCGTATAATGATGTTGCCGAAGCTCTTAGCGAAATAATAGAAAAACAAATTGTATATAATAATGTAGAGCCTGAAGTATTTGTAAAACAATTGGTAGGAAGAGGTGTGCCGGAACAAATTGCACATCAAGCAATAAGAATTAATTTGGCAGCGCAGATGTTATGAAATTAGGTGAAATAGAACGTCATGTTCCTGCAGGAGATGAAATTTTAGTAAAGGTTTATGGAAATACACGTTTTGTGCGTAAACTTTTCGGACACATTAAAAAATTTTAATCCGAAATATGCCGAAACTCTTATTCGTTTCATTTTTAATTTTGGTAACGATTAGAAAAATTATTTTTTATGATGCCCAAAACGCATAACTCAAATTTTATTAAACTTCATTACTTTTTTAAGAGAGTTTCCCAAATATAAAATTCTTCGCGCCCTAAAATATTATCTATTTTCAATTCTATTCATCCTTATTAACCTATGCAGCTAAAACATTCTCATCTTGTCTTGCTAATAAGACTTTAATAAATTTATTTATTTTGTTTATTTTTAATGAGGATTACTAAATGTTCTCTGTGCCGAACCGTTTACAATATAATGAAAAAGAATTATTAGCACTTGTTTCCCAGGGAGATGAATTTGCATTTACAAAATTATTTGAAGAATACAGTGAACAATTAGGCCTTCATATTTTCCGGCTTACCAAATCACATGAACTTACACAGGAAATCGTACAGGATGTTTTTCTTAAAATCTGGATGAGCCGTGAAACGCTTTCTGAAATAATAAATTTTCAGGGATATCTTTTTATTGTATCAAGAAATTATGCGGTAAGTTGTCTCAGAACTATTGCAAGACGAAAGTTGAATCAACAAAAATTTGAGAGTGAGCTACAGAAAGATATGGCAAATGTTGGTACTGAAGAAGAGCAGGAAGGTTATTTTTCCATCATTGACCAGGCCATTAACCAGTTGCCTCCACAACAAAAGAAAGTATATTTATTAAGCCGCCAAAACCTGCTTACGTACAAGGAAATCGGAAGTGTAATGAACCTCTCTCCTCTAACAGTAAAAACCCATTTGCAAAAAGCTACTGCTACTATAAAAAAATTTGTTCAACAGCATAATGTAAAGGCGATGCTAATATGTTGGATATTTATTTACAAAATATTTTAAAAAGAATTTTTCCATTACTCCATTTTCAACTCTCATGGCGTCTTAATTAAAAAGAGGTTAACTAAGTGTTACATTATTTTAAAATAATTGTTACCAATGAATGATCTAAACGACAGACTGAGTTATCTATTTCAGGGCTATTACTACGACACTGCCTCGGAAGCGGAAAAACAGGAATTAATGGAAATGCTTGGTGGAAAGGTAAGCGATGAAGAACTTACTAAACTTATACAGGATGTGTGGGAAAAACGGGGAAAGACAGAAAAATATTTTTCCCCGGAAACCAACAAAGTTATACTCCATGCAATTTTGAATGGTAATGAAAAGTCTTTCGCGCCGAAGCTGGATAAAAAAATACGTTACATGCAATGGACACGGGTAGCAGCCGCAGCCATTATTATCCTGATACTTGGTGCAGGAACATATTGGTATTTATTTCGACAGACTGAGCAAGACAAAAGTATTACCATAGCAAAAGCAAATGATGTGAAAGCACCGGTATCTAATAAGGCAATGATCACTCTTGCCAATGGAAAACAAATTGTATTGGATAGTGCAGGCAATGGTACACTTGCAAAAGAAGGTAATGTAAATGTTGCAAAATTAGCAGATGGGAAAATTGCTTATTCTGGGACTACAAATGAAATTGAATATAATACTTTGAGTAATCCAAGAGGAAGTAAAGTAATTAATCTTATCCTTTCAGATGGCAGTAAAGTTTGGCTGAATACAGAAAGCTCTTTAAAATATCCTACAGCATTTAGTGGAAAAGAAAGAAAAGTGGAGATAACCGGTGAAGGGTATTTTGAAGTGGCACATAATACCGCAAAGCCATTTATGGTAAGTGTGAATGGTTTAGAGGTAAAAGACTTGGGAACACATTTTAATATCAATGCTTATAACGATGAGCCAACCATTAAAACGACTTTGCTGGAAGGTGGAGTAAATGTTTCAAAAGGAAGTACAAATACCGTTTTAAAACCCGGGCAACAGGCTGAGTTCGATAATGGAAAATTTAAAATTGCATCAGTTGATGTGGAAGAAACAGTGGCGTGGAAAAACGGCAAGTTCATCTTCGAGGGAAATAATATACAAAGTGTAATGCGCCAGTTAGCAAGATGGTATGATGTCGATGTAAAATATGAAGCTAATATTACCAAGGAAGAATTCGTTGGTGTTATAAGCCAGAATAAGTATGAAGATATTTCTAAAGTGCTGGATATGCTGGAGAAAACACATACAGTGAGCTTTTTAATTAACGGCAGAACTATTACCGTAATACACTATAAAAAATAAAACATTAAAAAGAAAACAGGAAGTGCTGCAAACACTTCCTGCAAAATTTCTGACCAAAAATAAAAACCAGTTACAGTCATTCATTTTTAAAAGCCAAAACTCAAATTTATGATTTTTTCCATCAACCGTAAACTACTTAAGGTGATGAAACTTACCATTTTCTTTCTCACGGTTTTCTTTCTCAACGTAAATGCAAAAGGTTATTCACAAATTACGCTCTCATTTAACAATGCCCCCGTAGAAAAAGTATTTAAAGAGATTGAAAGACAAACGGGATACGGTTTTCTGTATACAAAAACAATGCTTAGTGATGTACCAAATGTTACGTTACATGTAAGAAATGTATCAGTTAATACAGTATTGGAGGAGTGTTTTGCAGGACTAGCTCTCGATTTTTCAATTGATAATAATACGATTGTTATTGCTAGGAAAAAATCTTTAATTAAAGAACCGGGCAACATAGTAAGTACTATTTCCCCCCCCCTCATAGACATTAAAGGAAGAGTGTCTAACAAAAATGGAGATCCTATTGAAGGAGTAACAGTGAAAGTAAAAGGAACAAACATAGGAGCTTCAACAAATACAAATGGAGAATTTACATTGATTGGTGTTGAAGAAAATGCAACCCTGGTTTTTACATCGACGAATATTGAAAGTTTTGAAACGAATGTTAATGGAAGAAAAACTTTAGCCCTCATTGCACAAATCAGAATAAGTCCGTTGGACGAAGTTCAAGTGATTGCTTATGGAACTAAGAGCAAAAGATTACAGACAGGAGATGTAAGTACAGTAAAAGCGGAAGATATAGCAAGGCAACCAGTCAGCAATCCCTTACTTGCTCTACAGGGCAGGGTACCTGGTGTATCTATAATTCAATCCAATGGTTTGCCAGGTGGTAGTGTTACTGTAAGGATTCAGGGAACTAATAGTCTAACAAAAGGAAATATTCCATTATACGTAATTGATGGCGTACCCTTTTCGGGCCTTGATTTGCCCAACTTAGCTTCCATATTAAACAGTGATGGTCAAGGTAGCTTCGGTAGTCCATTAAATTTGATTAACCCTGCAGATATTGAATCGATTGATATACTGAAAGATGCAGATGCCACTGCCATTTATGGCTCAAGGGCAGCAAATGGGGCGATATTAATTACAACTAAAAAAGGTATCGCAGGTAAAATGAAAGCGAATGTCAATGTTCAAAATGGTTTTAGCAAGTTGGCTCATTTTGTTCCTTTACTGAACACACAGCAGTATCTTGAAGTCAGAAAGGAAGCTTTAAAAAACGATAATATTACTGTGCAGCCCACTGATTATGATCTTAACGGTACTTGGGATACTACTAAAAATACTAACTGGCAAAAAGAACTTCTCGGTGGTACTGCTAAATTTACTGATGTGCAAGTGTCTCTTTCAGGAGGTGCCAAAAATTCCAATTATTTAGTTGGAGCTGGTTATCACCGGGAAACTACTGTTTTTCCGGGTGATTTAAATAACCAACGCGGATCTGTTCATATAAACCTGAATAATTCATCCGTTAACCAAAAATTTAAGGTTCAGGTGTCTGCTATATATTCATTATCAAAAGATCAATTAACGAATACTGATCTTACCAGCGCAGCTCTAAATATGCCACCTGACGCTCCATCTCTTTATAATTCCGACGGTAGCTTGAACTGGCAACCTTTATCAGACGGAACTTCTAGCTGGAAAAATCCGCTTTCCTATTTGGAGGAATCGTACCAAAGTATTGCGAATAATCTCATCGCAAACACAGTGCTTAGCTATCAAATAATTCCAGATTTGACCATCAAATCGAATTTTGGATATACTTTTAATCAATCAAATGAATATTTAACTAGCCCTTTGAGTTCCATCGCTCCCGAATTACGCGCTACTACACCGCGTTATTCAACTTTTGGAAACAATAAGTCAACTTCCTGGATCATCGAACCTCAGGTATATTATAAAAAGAAAATTGGAAAAAACATTATCGATGTTCTGATTGGCAGCACATTTTCAAAGATCGGACTTAACCGTGATCAGTTTAACGCCCAGGGATATACTAGTGACATTTCCATGACCAATCTTTCTGGTGCAACTACCGTAACTGTAGGTCCTAATATAGCTTCAATTTACAAATACGCCGCGCTTTTTGGTAGAGTTGATTATAATTACGACAATCGTTACATTATAGCACTCAATGCCAGGAGAGATGGAAGTTCGCGATTTGGCTCAGAAAATCAATTTAATAATTTTGGATCAATAGGTACTTCCTGGATTCTTTCAAACGAGCGTTTTTTTGCTTCGATGCTGCCCATAATCAGCTTTGCAAAAATTAGAGCAAGCTACGGAACAACCGGTAATGATCAAATTGGGGATTACCAATATTTGAATCTATTTAACCCGGTTAGTTATGCTTCGCCTTATCAGCAGTCGGCTTCTCTGGCCTTATCACGGCTTCCCAATCCATACATTCAATGGGAGGAAACAAAAAAATTACAGGGAGGAATTGATCTGGCTTTTTTAAATGATAAGATAGTTTTGGGAGTTGGATTCTATAAAAACAGATCGTCCAACCTTTTAAATAGTAACCTTTTGCCACTTATGACCGGGTTCTCAAGGATCTTGGAAAACTTCCCTGCAGTTATTGAAAATAGGGGTTTGGAGATAACGCTGCAAGCAACTATAATAAAATCCAAACGCTTTCAATGGAATGCAGATATTAACGGTACTTTCCCTAAAAATGAGTTAGTAAGTTATCCTGGTCTTGCAACTTCCTCCGGTGCAAATTTTTACGTGATAGGACAACCCTTGGATGTGATTAAAGCTTTTCATTTTACAGGTGTTGATCCTACCACAGGCTTATATACCGTTGCAGATAAAGATGGAAATCCTGTTAGTACTGGTTTGAGTTTAACAACAGATAGAAATGTGTTGATTAATCCCGACCGGAAGTTTTATGGCGGGCTGAATAATGATTTTAAATTTGGGAATTTTGAACTGAGTTTTCTTTTTCAGTTTGTTAAACAGAATTCTTCGGCTGATTATGCAATTTTAGGCAATTATCCGGGGGATTTTTATTCAGACATTTATAATTCGCCAAGAGGAAATCAGCCCGTGGAAGTATTGGATCGCTGGCAGAAACCAGGTGATATTGCAACCCATCAGCAATATAGCCATTTATATCCTACGACTCTCGATACACCATTAGGTTATGCCGATAACTCTGATTATATAGTAAAGGACGCTTCTTACCTGCGGCTGAAAAATTTATCTTTTTCCTGGACCATACCAGGTAATTGGATCCATAAATCTTCTTTTCAAAATATCCGGATTTATACGCAAGGACAAAATTTATTTACAGTCACTAAATATAAAGGAGAAGATCCGGAATCATTAAGCGGTTTATCACTACCACCTCTACGTACGATTGTTTTCGGTATTCAATGCGGATTTTAAATAAAATAATAAAAGTTAAAACCTCTTCAAATGAGACAAAAAATAAAATTATACCTCAACATATTAGGGTTGATAGCACTGTTAATGGGTTGTAAAAAGTTTGTGGATGTGGCGCCTCCCCCTACCAGCACAACTGCCGAAAATGTATTTACTAGTGATCAAACCGCTATATCCGTATTGACAGGTATTTATGGTAAACTTAGTACTGACAATTCTGCTAGTTTTACATCGAGTGCGGTAACAGGTATTTCTTTGTATGGGGGATTGTCTGCCGATGAACTTACTCTTTTTAACCTTTCTAATACATTATTAGCTCCTTTTTATAGAAATGATATTATTGTAAGTGGGTCAGGAGGTTTATTCTGGAACTCACTTTACGCAATGATTTTTTCATGTAATTCAGCTATCGAAGGATTAAATACATCTACCGGGTTAACACCAGCTGTAAAAAACCAATTACTGGGTGAAGCCAAATTTATGCGGGCATTTGGTTATTTTTATCTTGTAAATTTATATGGAGATGTACCTTTGAACGTTAGTACCGATTATAAGGTCAATGCCTTATTGCCCAGGGTATCAAAAAGTTTAGTCTACCAACAAATTTTATTGGATTTACAAGATGCGCAGGGTTTGTTAAGTCCTAATTATCTTCAGTCAGATGCCTTGACACCTTATTCGCTCAGCCAAGCTGAAAGAGTACGTCCAACAAAATGGGCAGCGTCAGCATTACTTGCAAGGGTATTACTTTACACTGGTGATTACTCTGGCGCAGAAGTAGCTGCATCAAGTGTTATTGATAATTCCCAATTGTTTGAGTTGGGCACATTAAGTACTGCCTTCCTCAAAAATACGAAAGAAACTATCTTTTCTTTGCAACCGGTTAAAACAGGTACCTCTTCAAATACGGGGGATGGAGCCTTGTTTAAACTACCAACTACTGGTCCAAGTTCTATCTATCCCGTTTACCTAAGCAGGGATCTTGTAAATGCTTTTGAGCCCGGGGACCAAAGAAAAAGTTTATGGATAAATTTCGCCACGGTAGGAATAGATACATTTTATTATCCATTTAAGTATAAGATTGGCAAAACTAATACACTGGCTGGTGAATATACCATACTGCTTCGTTTAGCGGAACAATATCTTATCCGGGCTGAGGCGAGAGCACAACTCAACAAATTGAATGAAGCTGTGTCAGATATAAATGTATTGCGAACAAGAGCTGTTTTGCCCCTTCTGACTGTTACAAATAAAGACACATTGCTTACACAAATATTCCAGGAAAGACGCGTTGAGCTTTTTACGGAATGGGGGCATCGTTGGTTCGACAGCAAAAGAACCAATCGTATTGATGATATTATGACTATTGCAGCACCTGCAAAAGGAGGGGTTTGGGCACCTTATAAGAGTCTATATCCAATTCCGGTGATAGATGTTTCGCGTAATCCCAATTTAATCCAGAATCCAGGATATCAATAATCTAAAATATTGGATGTAGATAATAAGTCATGTGATAATAGATTATATAGCTAAAAAAAAATAAATAACCTTGAAAAATGACCTTGCAAAATTTTAAACTATTTAAGCAATTCGCAAAATGTTTTGATTGGCTTAGGTAAAAAAATAGTTGCAAATAGTCTTCGCGGTACTAATCTTAATTAATTGTTGATAAAGATGTATGAATCGTAAAATTTATAAAGTTCTAATATTATTTAAAATTATGAAAAACCTGATCTCTCTTTTAAGTATAGCGTTTTTTTTGCCCTTTTCTTTGCAAGCTCAGAATAATAAATATGTTATAGAAGGTACCATCGGCCACCTTTCGGCGCCTGCAAAAATTTACCTCGATCATTATAAAAACAAAATTAACAGGTGGGATTCTGTTGTTTTAAATGATGGTCATTTTCGCTTTCAGGGTGAATATGATCCGGATGAACAGACCGTTCTTAAATTCTTTCCATTGGGAACAGTCGGCAAAAAGCCGCTGCACAGAGTACGTGAAATTTACATTGAACCCGGAATTATTACAATTAGCAGTACCGATACTTTAGCAACTTTACATTATCTAAATTCTCCAATAAATACTGATTATCAACAATTGGAAAATGCAAGTCTAATTTTGGTGAAAAAATGGCAAAAATCATCAAGTTTATTAAATTCCGCAACACCTGATCAAAAAGTTTCAGGAGAATTACTGGCAAAAGTTACAAATGATTCTGCTCAATATTACCAGGGAACGAAAAAAATGTATTTTACATTAATAAAAAAATATCCTTCTTCTCCTATTTCTTTAGCTATTGTTAAAAACTACGGAGCTAGTTTTCAAAACGAGGTGGCAGCCGAGCCACTTTTTAATTTACTATCTCCCAAAGTAAGGGAAAGCTATGGAGGCAAGGAATATGCAAATAAGATTATAGCAGCGAAGTTAATTTCACTTGGTAAGCAAGCGCCTGATTTTACACTTCCTGATACTTCCGGTGAACTCGTTTCCCTTACTGATTTTAAAGGAAAATATGTGTTAGTTGATTTTTGGGCTTCATGGTGTGTTTTTTGCCGGGCAGAAAATCCTAATGTTTTAGCGGCTTACAATATTTATAAGGACAAGGGATTTACAGTATTAAGTGTTTCTTTAGACCTGCCCGGCCAAAAGAAAGCCTGGCTAAAAGCCGTACATCAAGATCATTTACCATGGACACAAGTTTCCGACCTTAAAGGTTGGAAAAGCGCACCGGTGAAACTTTTTGGTATAGAAAGTATTCCTCAAAATTTTCTGTTAGACCCACAGGGTAAGGTAATTGCCAGAAATTTAAGGGAACAAGCCTTGCAAAATAAACTTAAAGCAGTTTTTGCCAAGAACTAAAGAATTAAAAGGATAGAATTTTTTAGATGTATACAATACCAGTTAATTTCATTTGTCGCAGCCTTCAAAATAAATTTTCTTTACTACAATAATATTAAAATGTCCAAATTTTCAAAATTCAATTTTTTCCTGCTAACGCTGATTTTACCTTTTAACATCTTTGCACAAAATACATCAACTGGGGTTGTGTTACCTCTGGATCCGGCAGTACGCACGGGCAAACTACCCAACGGTTTTACATATTATATTCGTCATAACGAAGAGCCGAAGAGTCGGGTGGTGTTGTACCTTGTTAATAAAGCGGGTTCTGTTCTGGAAGATGAGGACCAGCGGGGGCTTGCGCATTTTATGGAACACATGAGTTTTAACGGAACTACCCATTTTCCGCATAATGAACTAGTGAATTACCTGCAAAAAGCAGGGGTAAGGTTTGGCGCTGATATAAATGCCTATACCAGTTTTGATGAAACTGTTTACCAATTACCATTACCCACGGATAAACCAGGTTTGGTTAATACGGGCATAGAGATTATGCGTGATTGGGCACACAATGCAACGCTCGATCCCGTTGAGATTGACAAAGAAAGAGGAGTCGTGCTTGAAGAAAAAAGATTAGGCAAAGGAGCTTCTGAAAGGATGAGACAGCAATATTGGCCAGTGCTGCTCAACAACTCAAGATATGCAGTTCGTATCCCTATTGGCCTTGATACAGTGCTTAACAATTTTAAGCGCCCTGCCATCGCCCGCTTTTATCATGATTGGTACCGTCCTGATTTGCAGGCGCTGATTGTTGTTGGGGACGTTAATGTGAACGAAATAGAACAAAAGATCAAAAAAGAATTTGGCGATCTGAAAAATCCTGTGAATGAGCGCAAACGTACGAAATATAAAGTGCCTTTAGATGGTAAGAATCAGTTCATAGCAGTAACAGATAAGGAAATGACAGTTACTGTCGCTGAGGTTTTAATTCAACATCCAGAGATTTTTTTAAAAACTCAAAACGATTACAAAAAGAGTATTATCCAAAGTTTGTATAATCGTATGATGGCTGAACGTTTCGACGAGTTATCAATTGTAGCTAAACCGCCATTTATCCAGGGAAATGCGAATATTGCAGGCGTTACTGGAGATTTATCTGCCTTCATTGCATTGGTTGTTGCTAAACCCGGTGAGCTGGAGAGCGGCTTTAAGGCCGTATGGCGCGAAGTGCAAAGGGTGAATAAATTTGGATTTAGCCAAAGCGAATTGGACCGTGCAAAAGCCAATCTACTGGTTTACAGTGAAACACAATGGAAGGAAAAAAATAAAACCAATTCCCAAAGTTTTGTGAGTGAGTACCAGGAATATTTTTTAAATGGAACAATGGCACCAGGCATAGAAAAAGAGTACGAAATGACTAAAACTGATTTGCCTCAAATCAACCTCGCAGATGTCAACGCTTTATCAACGACCTATATAACCCCTGACAACCGAACTACTTTGGTGCTGGCACCGGATAAAGACAAAGCGTCACTGCCGAACGAAGCAATTTTAAACACATGGATGAAGGACGTGGAAGCCGAAACGCTTGTTCCCCATAAAGATGATGTCAGCAATAAACCTTTTTTAACTCAAGAACCTATACCTGGAAAAATCATTGCCGAAAGAAAAAATGAAATCACGGGAATTTATACTTATTCACTTAGTAACGGCGTACAGGTGATTTTGAAGCCAACGGATTTTAAAAATGACGAGATTATTTTCAAGGCTGTGAAACCCGGAGGTACTACTCTGGCAAGCAATACTAATTACGAAAGCGCGGCTTTCTCGGCCAATCTAATTAATGCCAGTGGCGCAGGTAATTATAATGAAACCGAACTAGGGAAATATATCTCAGGCAAACAAATTAATGTGCGACCTTTTGTGGCGGCGAGGAGCGAAGGTTTTCAAGGGAGTTCAAGCTCAGGTGATCTTCAAACGGCATTAGCATTAACCTATGCTTATATTACTGAACCTCGAAAAGATGGGGATGCTTTTGACGGGATTGTCACTAAAAGTAAGGCAGTATTGACCAACCGTTCAAGTGACCCAAAAAGTGTGTTTTCCGATTCGGTAAATGCAATAATGTATAACTATAATAATCGTTACACCGGTCCAAGTATAGAAAAGATTAATCAACTAAATCTCGACAGTGCTTTAGCCTTTTACAAGCAACGCTTCCGGAATGTCAACGGCATGACCTTTACATTTGTCGGAAGTATCGATACTAATGCAATCAAGCCATTATTGGAAAAATATATTGCTAGTCTTCCTGCCGATAATGGGGTGGAAGAACCAAAAAATCTAGGTATTCATATAAGGGAAGGGATTGTTACTAAAAATGTTTACAAAGGTAGCGAACCACAATCAACGGTAATGCTGATTTTTTCCGGGACTATGAACTACAGTCAACAAAATGGTATTAAACTGGATGCTTTAAAAGAAACTTTAGAGATAAGGTTATTGGAAAGATTAAGAGAAGAAGAAAGCGGGGTCTACTCTCCAGGCGTGTATACCAGTACAAACAAATATCCGGAGGGCAGATACAGCTTTATTATAGAGTTTGGTTGCGCACCACAGAACGTAGATAAGCTAGTAGCCTCAACTCTGGATGAAATCAATAAGCTGAAGCAAAGTGGGCCGCCCGAACTGAACCTGGAAAAATGGCGTGCTGAAGGACAAAATAGTCGGGAAGCAGCTCTTAAGACCAATAGATTCTGGCTGCAGTATATAAGCAACCAAATTGAAAATAATCAACCTATAGATGAGTTGGAAAGCTATGAGGCTGAAAAAAGTGCTATCAATGTGAGTAACCTGCAGGAGGCTGCTAAAACTTATTTGAGCGGAGATAATTTTATCCGTTTTGTATTGAAACCAGTAAATCCATTGGATAAAACCAGTAATTAATAACATGATAATATCAAATGTCAATTAGTCAATATTCCTGAAATATCTATTGATTCAGATTTGAATTGAAAGAAATTGTAAATCTCATTATGTAGTGCAACTAATTAAATCAAATTTGCTAATCACTTTAGAATCAATAAAAAAAATTAAATAATACAAATGTCTATGGAAAAGAAAATAAAGTTTTTAATTGTTTTACTTATAATTTTTTTGCCTGCAGCTTTATTAGCTCAATTATCAACTTATAAAATAAAAGGGAAAATAGGTAATTCTGCCAGTCAAATCGCGTACCTAAGATATACAAATGCCGAAGGCGTACATTTAGATTCTACAAAAATTAAAAATGGTGCTTTTATTTTTGCCGGAAGTTTAGATCAACCAAGACCTGCTTTATTGATCACAACAAGAAAAGATCCGAAGACAAATATCAAACATGCAGGGTTTATAGAATTTTATTTGGAAAGTGGGAATATCTCAGTTTTTAGTCCTGATTCTATTGAAAATGCACAAATTACCGGTAGTCTTATAAACAATGACAATGCTAAACTGAAAATTCTATTAGCTTCCGTAAATGCCAAGATACAATTATTGAATAAAAAAATCCGGGCAGCATCCCCGGAACAAAGAAAGTCAGAGGAGTTTAACGATGAAATTAATGAAATGAGCCATGCGCTTTCGCAGGAAAAAAAGAATGTTTACCTGACTTTTATTAAAGAAAATCCTAATTCAGAAATGAGCATTTTTGCTTTAAAAAATTATGCAGGCCCTATACCCAATGTAACCGAGGTTGACGCAATTTTTAATTCTCTTTCTGCAAATGTACGATCAGGAAAAATGGGTTTAGATTATGCGGCTGCAATAAATAAATTGAAAACCACCGCAATTGGAGCGGTTGCGCCAGACTTTACTCAGAATGATACTTTAGGCAAACCAGTATCATTACGCGATTTTAAAGGGAAATTTGTATTACTGGATTTTTGGGCGAGTTGGTGTGGTCCATGCCGTGCAGAAAATCCAAATGTGGTAAAAAACTTTAATAAATATAAAGACAAAGGTTTTACTATTATTGGTATCTCACTGGATCAGCCAGGACAAAGGGAAGCATGGCTTAAAGCAATAAATAAAGACGGTCTTAACTGGACACAACTAAGTGATTTAAATTCATATGATAATGCTGTAGCAAAAAAATATAACGTTGATGCTATTCCTCAAAATTTTTTAATAGATCCAAATGGTAAAATTATTGCTAAAAATGTTAAGGGGGAATTATTAGAAAAAACCTTGGAGGATTTGATTAAATAGGAATTAATTTAACCACACTCTATAATCAAATAAAAATTTTGTATTCAACTAGATAAATCTGAAAGATGAAATTTTTAATGTTCACATTAATACTTTGCCTACCGGCACTAACAGCCTTCGCCCAAATTAAAACGCCTGTATCCTGGTCTTTCACCGCTAAAAAAATTGATGCAAAAACATACGAAGTTCATCTTACTGCCAGCATAGAAAAAGACTGGCATATCTACTCGCAGACAACGCCTGATGGCGGCCCTATTCCCACCAGTATCACTTTTACTAAAAATCCTTTGCTTACTCTTGAGGGCGACGCAAAAGAAGTAGGCAAATTAGAAAAGCATAATGAACCATTATTTGGAGTGGATGTAAAACAATTTTCAAACAAAGTTGACTTTGTGCAAATAGTTAAATTAAAAGCGCCTGTAAAAACATCCGTAAGTGTAGCGGTGGAATTTATGGTTTGTAATGACAAACAATGTCTGCCGCCAACAACTAAGAAATTTTCCATAGCGCTTTAATAAACGGGTTGTAAAACGTATGTAATGATAAAGTTTACGAGGCTTTTCGCAGCATTGCTATGCCTCTTTTTTACCGTAAATGTTTTTTCACAGGATTCCTCTCCTGTGCACATTTCCTATGATTACCAGAGAGCAAATGATAGTGAAATTTTATTCAATATTCATGCAAAAATAGATCAGGGAATAAAATTATTTACACTGCAACATTCAGCCGATGATGTGTTGTATTCTACAATTCAATTTGATTCACTAACAAATAAAATCCTGAAAGATTCTGTTTCGTTTAAAGGAAAGGAACAAAAAGTAATAGATGCAACATTGCAAAGTGAGGTACATTTTTTTACTGATTCTGTTTTGTGGCAGCAAAGGATTTCCGCTTCACCAAAGGATAGTTTTTTATTGAAAGGAACGTTGAGCTACATGATTCAAAAAGGAGCTGATTATTTGCCTGCTGAAAATGAATTTAAAGTTTTTGTTTTACCTGGAGCCGGCACAAATAATATTTCAGCATCAAATAATGATGCGCAACTGCAAGCCGCTCCAACAGGAGGTTCTGTGGCAAGGAGATCGCTTGCCTGGATATTTTTTACTGCCTTTGCCGGGGGATTGTTGGCATTAATAACTCCCTGTGTTTATTCTATGATCCCGGTTACAGTTAGCTTTTTCACCAAGAGAAGTAAAAACAAAGCGGAAGGCATTAAAAATGCAGTTTCTTATTCCGTATCGATCGTAATTATTTTTACGCTTTTAGGGTTTTTGGTCACGGTAATATTTGGACCAACCACCTTAAACAATCTTGCTACCAACTGGATTGCTAACTTGGTATTCTTCCTCCTGTTTTTATTATTTGGTATTTCTTTTCTTGGAGCTTTTGAAATTGCCCTGCCAAGCGCATGGGGCAATAAAGCGGATAGTAAAGCAAGTTCTGGAAGTTATGTCGGCATCTTTTTCATGGCGCTCACCCTAGTGGTAGTTTCATTTTCCTGCACTGGCCCCATCATTGGAAACCTGTTAGTGATTGCGGCAAGAGGTAGCTTTTGGGGGCCGCTCTTCGGCATGCTTGGTTTTTCACTGGCGCTTGCATTACCATTTGCCTTCTTTGCTTTCTTTCCGGGAAAATTGAATGTTTTGGGAAAAGCCGGCGGATGGTTGAATGCGGTGAAAGTTACCCTGGGCTTTCTGGAACTTGCATTAGCATTAAAATTTTTATCAAATGCCGATCTTTCCAAAGGTTGGCGAATATTAGATCGGGAGGTATTTATCACTTTGTGGATCGTGATTTTTATTTTACTTGGAATTTATCTTTTAGGTAAATTAAAATTCAGCCATGATGATGAATTGCCAAAAAATGATTTCGATCTCCCACATCTGAGTGTTACAAGATTGTTTTTTGCAATTGCGTCTTTTTCCTTTGCGGTTTATATGATACCCGGTTTATGGGGTGCTCCGTTAAAGGGTATCAGTGCTTTTCTTCCACCCATGGGTACGCAGGATTTTACTTCTACAGGGACGCCCAATACCGTTTCGTTTACCAAAGAGAAAGCTTCTGCTTCAAAATTACCATTACCAACAAAATATTATGAAAGGATGAAAATCTATGAGCCTGACGTGGTAACTAAATATGGTATGACCACCTATTTTGATTATGATGAAGCATTGGCGGTTGCCAGGAAATTGCATAAGCCTTTGATGCTTGACTTTACAGGGATCAATTGTGTCAATTGCAGAAAAATGGAGGGGCAGGTATGGAGCGATCCGGAAGTTATGGAGCGCCTGAAAAATAATTTCATAATTGTTTCCCTTTATGTGGATGTGCATGATGTGGACCTGCAACCTGCTGAACAGTATTATTCCAAATCATTAGACCAAAAAATTACTACCCTCGGAGATAAAAATGCTGATCTCCAGGTAACGAAATACAATGCTAATACCCAGCCTTATTATTTCTTTTTAGATGGCAAGGAAAAACGACTCGCTCCTGAAGGATACGGATATGATTCAGACGTAGAGAAGTTTAAAAGTTTGCTGGATGACGTGGTAGCAAAATATAAGGCCGCCCATAACCCCTCAAGCGTCGGGGGATAATGCGTCCATAAATCGGGTGTAGCAGTAAGCAGATAAATATTTACAATTCTGCTTTTTCACAAATTCCCTTCGAGGGCAAAAAGTCTAGCAGACAGGCATTTAAAAACGATTTTGATACAAATAAAATTTTAAATCGAAGATGTATTTGATACTAGAATCGATTGCCTTTTTTATAAAAAATAGAAAAATAAACTAATGAAAAGCTTTAGCAAGTGCATAACCCCATCTTTGAAAAATGAATTTCCATCGTCAAGCATGGATGCCAAAATAGCCACGAAACTGCATCATCTTTGGAGCCTTGTTGGCAACACGCCAATGCTCCAGCTTGAGTACCAGTATAAGAATAAGATCAGGAAAATTTATGTGAAGTGCGAAAACTACAATCTGACGGGGAGTATTAAAGACCGCATGGCTCTTTATATTTTACAAAAAGCTTACGAAACGGATGCAATAAAAAAGGGCGATACCATTGTGGAAGCCACAAGTGGTAATACAGGCATCTCGTTCAGCGCCATTGGGAAAGCCCTGGGCCATGAGGTAAAAATCATTATGCCGGATTGGTTAAGTAAAGAAAGAATTGATATAATAAAAAGTCTTGGCGCAGAGGTGATATTAGTATCTAAACAGCAGGGTGGTTTCCTGGGCAGTATCGCTTTGAGTGAAAAAATGGCGACGGAAAATGAAAAGATTTTTTTGCCAAAACAATTTGAAAATATCTATAATGTAGCTGCCCATGAAAAAACAACCGGAAAAGAAATTTGGATGCAATTACAATCCATAGATCTTGCGCCGGATGCTTTTGTGGCAGGCGTGGGCACTGCCGGAACTATTATGGGCGTAGGTAAATATTTACAAAGAAGAAATCCACATATTAAGATTCACCCTATAGAACCAGCAGAGTCTCCCACGTTATCAACCGGATATAAAATTGGATCTCACAGGATACAGGGAATTTCCGATGAGTTTATTCCTGCCATTATTGATTTTAATTGCCTTGATGAAATTGTGCAGGTATCCGACGGCGATAGTATTATTATGGCTCAGAAACTTGCAAAGCAGTTAGGGTTGGCTGTTGGCATCTCCTCCGGAGCTAATGTCATTGGAGCCATCAAATTGCAGTACAAACTTGGCGAAGATGCCATTGTAGTTACAGTTTTATGTGACAGCAATAAAAAGTATTTGAGTACCGATCTCATGAAAAATGAACCTGTTAAAGAAAGTTATATTTCACCTGAAGTAGAGTTGTTGGATTATGGCGTGGTTGAAAGATTGTAGCTGTTTAGTCAGCCCCTAAAAATGTCTGTATTCACAATGCATTTAGTTTGTTGTCAAATAATTCTCAATAGTTTGAAATAAATTAAAAAGCTTTTGTAAGCTTCCCTGTTTTTCGTACCAATCAAAAGTATAAAATTGATTTAATGATTTTAGTCTACTAATTGGGTCATAAATTCCAATAAAGTCCAGCCATGTGTACTTGCAGTTTCCGCCTGCACTGTGCATGAATGAAGTTTTTTGAGTTTTACTTAGTATCACTCTTTCAGTTGTCATTCACCAATGCCGCGATTGTTTCCTTTGCGGAAGCTTTATAAATTTCGTTCCAGTTTCCAGAGCCAGGCTGTTTCTTGCCACTTGCTTTTCTATAACCTGCAGGGATAAACCAATATCAGAGCCCTTTACTTTAACCCCTTTTGCATCTATGAATGCAATCCCGCTGCTCTTGACCACCTGGAAGCCTTTGGCTTCTGCTGATTTATAAAATGCTTCCAGGGACTTGCAATCCCGGATGGCATGCTGAAGAACTGCCTTGATCTTATTTTTGCGGCTGTCATTCCTTGGAATCTGCTTTTGTTCTCGGGGCAGAAATGCCCTCGGGCTGGCCACTTGTGCCAGTCCATATTTTATCTCCATTTTTCGGCAGAACCTTGCCATCTTCTTAAAGCTATTGCTGTCATTCACGTTTGTTTTTCCTTCAAGATTAATCCTGTTGGCAACGATATGAAGATGCTGATGGTTTGTATCAAGGTGCTCGACAGAAAAGAACTGATTGTGTTCAAACCCAAATTCATTTGCGCATTCCTGAACTATTTCTAAAAGCTGAGGGCGATCCAGTATCTCTCCTGGTGCCAGGCTCAACGTTATGTGCATCACTGGCCGGCTCTGTTTGGGGTTTAATTTACGTACATCGTTAAACTGGCTGCACAGGTTTTTCTTGTCGCCGAAGCACAGGTTATGCTGCAAAATCTCCGCACGATTTTTAACCAGGCGTTCGTCGGGGTTCATCCCTTTTTTCATCTTTTTGTCATCCAGGCAATAAGAAATGCATCCTGCGAATCCTTTGCCAACCATTACTTTGCCAATCATTATTGTAGGTGATTTTTTGATGTCGTAAATTAATTGTTGCATTTGCGCAACCAGGTATTTTAGTGCTTCTCTAAACCGCATTAAAATTTTCCGCCTTACCCGAGTATTTCTCCGTTTTTTAAAGTCTTAAAAATAAGATTGAAGATTCTTGAAGATTCTTCAAGACGATTGAACAGTTTCAAAGAGTTTCGAAGACAAATGAAGATTTCTTGCGCCGTCATTTAAACAGAATTGAAGAGTTTTGTAGATTTTTGAAGATAAATAAAGACAAAATTTTAAGAAGCCGAAAATTAAAAAATGCATTGCAGTTATTAATTACTGTGCTGCTCAAAAATTCAAATTGCAAGTATATTTCTTATCTTTTTGTTCTCGAGGCAATAAGAAATGCATCCTGTAACCCGTTTGCCGATCACTATGTTCCCGATCATTTCAGTAGATAGTTTTTGATATCGTTAGTTAATTGCTGCACTTGTTCAGCCAAATATTTTAACTCAGCCCGTTCAATGGCATTGAAATTTTCCGCCCTGTTGTTCTTGTAAGCAAGTGAATTTATATTAGCGGCCAGATGGTTTAGCCGGGCTGTCATCTGCAAGACTTCCTTAGGTAAAGCCTTGAATTTCCTGGTGTCAATATGGATGCCTGTTGCCGCTGTCCTGAGAAATTCTGAGACAGATATTTGTGTTTGCTGTGCCTTTTCTTTGATTATTGAAAGCTCATCCTTGTTGCAGGCAACCCGAAGCCGGAACGTCCTGCTTAGTACTTTTATTGGCCGGCCACCTTTATTTTTAATAAGAATTTCCATAGTCTATTTTTTTATTTTCATCATCTTAAAAAAAGTTTTTTCAATCCTTCATGAATCCCGCCGTCAAGGGATTCATGAAGCCAGCGGTTCGAGTAGGGGTTTTTTGCCTACGAGAACATAGCTGGCTCCAAAAAACTTACATCCTTCTTCCACTCCGGTGGACATGATGTTGTTGGTATTCTTTTCTTTCATCAGCCACTCATTCAGGTCTTTGTCTTGTTGGTATTGGTCAGATAAATCATTGTATTTATAAGACAAGCTATGTGCACGATTGGTACAATTTTTACCGGCAGCATCATTGTCAAGTAATAAGTAAATTCTTTCGTGTTGCTCCATGACGGGTCTTGCTTTTTCAAAAAAAGAAAGAGAATTAAGCACCAGAAAATTTGTCAGTTCGGGAAGCAATTGTTTACCGGAAGCTAGCAAAGAAAGAAAATCAATGAACCCTTCAAAAACTGCAACAGCCTCCGGTTTTTGAGTATTCAAAAAAGTAAAATCTTTGGGTGAAATGGTGCCTTTAAAATTGGGTGAACGCAATTCAAAACCGCCGGAATTATTTTTAAATCCGATGGCATAAAACTGTTTTTGTCCATTCATATAAGTGATCTGCTGGCAATAGTTTTTGGCAATCTCTGCGGGGATATTTCTTGTTTCCAGGTAGTGACAAAGGATCGGATCAGTGAGTGGATTTGCCGCTATTAATTTTATTTTATTTTCCGCAACCGCCTCAGATTTTTGTGGTGGTAAAGCAGGCTGGTGAAAAGAAAAAAAATGTTCCGGTGTATTCAGTTTTTCTAAAAATTCCTGTACACCACAATGATGTAGCAAAATTCCTAAATCAACCAATTTACCACCTTTCCCTAATCCGTGATCATACCACACATTTAGCTTTCGGTTTATTTTAAAAGAGGGTGTCTTTTCATCTCTTAGTGGAGATAGATACCAATAGTCGTTACCGTTTACTTTTTGAGGCTTTATGGAAAGGCTTTCCAAATAAGTAACGATGTCCATTTTCTTGGCCTCATCACAATTTATTTTTTGTGTTATCATTGTTTAATATTTTTTAAAGTGTAGAAAATGCGTGCACTATTTGCACTTTGTGCATTATGACCCCCATTTTGCCATCCATAGTGCAAATAATGCAGATAGTGCACTATCCTATAATGTGATTTACCAAATCTTTTCATATATACCATGCTTAAGCTTAGTGAATAGGTATTCATCTGAAAGCATATTGAATAAGGTTCGCCTGCTGACTTTTTCTTTAGCGATTTCCCAGGCGTCACTTGTAGTAAACGAATAAGGCAACTGATAGTAAATAATTTTATGTTCCATTGGATAATCGTTCAATGGATCGCGGAACTTTTCCATCAACTTAAAAACCTTGAGAGCACTATTTTCAAAATATTCAATCAGTTCTGCCGCCTTGCAAAAAGTATCTGCAGAGACCTGGTAGGGATCAATACCTTGCTCATGGCAACCCATACGCATAACATGCAGGATCAAAGCTATCCGCAAGCTATAGGTGTCTAATTTTGCATAGATGCCGGAGATGGCATTACTCTTTTCGTTGTTAATGGTTTCATTGATCTTTCTTCGGAAAATCTTATAAGCATCGTATCCTTCTTTTGAAAGAGTTATTTTTTGAGCAGGGTAACCATCGGCTTGAAAAAAATCAGCAATCAATATCCGATCAATAAAGGTTTGATATAACTCCTCGATGTGTTCAGGCACATCATCATCGGATAAATCTTCACGGATAACATTCTCGGGGAAGGCAAATAAAAACCGGTGGGTAAGGCCATTGTCAATTTTATTATTACCCAGAAGATTAATTAATACCTGCGGTTGTATGCTGCCAATGATGCTAATAAAAGGCTTTTCAATAAAAATGGGTTCTGAACTCTTGCGGTTTACAGAAATACTTTTACCGCTAAACAGGCTTAGCATCACTTCTTCATCGCCGCCACCAGATTTGTATTTATTGAAAGACTTTAAGAACGCTGCCAGTTCATCATAGATGCCTGCAAACCCATGAGGGTTATCATAGAGCGCTTTTAACATGGCTTCCTGTGTTGCATCTTTGATGACCAACTGTCTTCGTACAGGCTCGTCCGTTATGGCGTTTGAATCGTTTTCTTTCTTTGTGCTTCTGCCTTTTTTAAATGTTGCATACTCCTCTAAAAATCTTTTGAACAAAACCTTTTCTAATTTTTCCAGCGGCTGGGTGAAGATGGAAATAGGCCCGCTTTTATTGATACCCGGCTTGCCCACTAAAGCAACAAATAATGTAGGCAGTTCTACCCATCCCCGTTTAACTGTAAGGCTGTAATGGCCACCAAGTGCAACGGAAAAAGCATACAAAACGGTTACAGCTGCGTAATCTATATTGAGATTAAGCGTGCTGCAGTAGCATTTAATGACCTGTTGCAGCTGTTGAGGAAAAATATGAATAGGAAAGTCAGGGATCTTTATCTGGCCTTCGCCTTCTTCCAATGATTGTAAGCCTTCCATCGAAATAATTTTATAGGATTAATATTATTACCGGCGTGGTGTTACATTTAATCTTTACGGTAACGCTTACGGTTTTCCATCATCAGGCTGGTAGCAGATTTTTTGCTTTCAGTTTCATAAGCCGCCTGGTAATTTTCAAACCAGTTGATTAGTTCCTGGTATTTAATCAGATAACTTTTCCCTACCAATCTGGCAGGAAGTTTACGGGAATGAATGTAGCCCCGCACAGTGCCGACTGGCTTACAGAGTATCTTAGCTGCTTCCGGTAAATCAATTATTCTATCTGGATCTATTGATGCGGATAAATTTTGTACAGGTGAATTGACTGATATAATATCAACAGTCGTTTGTATTTGTTCCAGTTTGTTTAGAATAAGCTCAAAAGGGTTGTTCGTTTGCATTTCAATTATTTTTAATGGTGAATAATTGAATGCAATATGGAATGGCTTCCCTCTTAAAACAGGCGGATTAGGGTAAAAAAAGAGAAATCCTAAAAATCCTAACTGGCTGAGTTTATGTTATTAATTTCCAGGGACTTTAAATTTTCAAAATATTTTTTAAAATTATAATCCTCTACAAAAAAAGAATAATCATAGTCCTTTCCTGCCTGATTTTTTGTGTAAACCCCGAAGCTTTTAAAGATATCTTTGAAGGTAAACTCCTGTTTAAAATATCCGTTATCCTGGAAAACATTTACCATAGCGGCTATTTCAGAATTAAGCCCGGTCTTGTTAGCACCCTTTCTTGTTTTATTTATGGTGTGAAAAATGTTGTGGGGAAACCTGGCTTCGATAATCTTTGATTCTATATAGCTCAATGTATTTTCTATACTGCCATTCGTAGGATTAACCATATCTAAAAATGAAATTTCCTGGAGCTGATTATTTGCAGGGTCTGGTTCTATCGGGTATAATCCATTATTATCTTCTGCCTTTTCATTTGCAGCCAAACGCTTTTCAAGTAACTCCAATACAGTTTTTCTGTTTTGCAAGTCAAGAGCAAACATTTGATCAAATTTTTTATCTTTTTTTAGGGAAGCAATCTTTCGATAACAATAGGAAATTTCACCGTCTACACAGGTGTTGAGTTTTTCATCATAGGCTACAGGATACACCCGCAATATTTTTATGCAGGAAGCAATGTTGTCATTATCAATGAGCAAAACATTCCCGGATAAGTCTATTAAAAAATTGTCATTAAAAGTCCAGAAAACATATTTCGCATAGTCCTCAAAATACAGCAACCTGAAAAATGTTTTTGCTTCAATAGGAACATAATCGCTTAACAAAGTGATACAACTGCCCGTGCGGACAATTTTCATTGTATCCCTTGCAAGACTTCTCCAAAAAAAACCATGGAGTAGCAGAGTTTTTTTATTTTCAATGGGTACCTCGGTGAGATAAAATTTACTTGATAAAAATTTATAGAAAAAGCTGATTTTCGTTTTTGGTTCCTTCATTATAAACTCATATCTAAATAATGCAACACCTCTTTTTTGATGCAAAAAGTAAAATTATTAAAAGAATTTTTTTAAATAATTGTTAATTATCAAGAAATGATTGAAAAAAAACATGTATCAAATGATGTATCAAATCATGTATCAAATGAAAAAGCAGTTATTAAATTTACTCCTAACTGTTTGATTATCCGTGACCCCGGTGTGGCTCGAACACACGGCCCGCTGATTAAGAGTCAGCTGCTCTACCAACTGAGCTACAGAGTCATTGAACTGCTTTTGAGAAAAGATTTATTATGTGAATGAAACTTTTATCATTAGCCGCAAATTATACAGTCTCATAAAGAAGGTTATTAGTTTTTGCAGATCACCCATTCTTAAATCCCAGAATTAATTCTTATTTTTTTGTCCCGGTTTTTGATTTTACTTTTTTTACATCTTCTTTCATTCTGAACTTTACAATTTCACTTATTAAGGTAAGAGGAACCGGCTTTTTTATTGGAAATTTTACGGCTCCTTTTGAACTTTCATAAACTGATAGCTCTTTTTTGAATGCCTCAATTCCTGAAGAAGTTGGATAAAATCCGATATGATTTTTATATGCGGCAAAATACACAAGTATTCCCTGCATTTTGAATGCAGGCATTTGATAGCTTATGGTTTCTTCCGCGCCTGGTGCCGCTTGTCTTATTGTTTCACGAATTTTTTCAAGGACTACTTTTACATCTTCGGGTTGAGTTGAAATATAAGCATCAATATCTTTTACAGGAATTGTATTTGCCTTCATGATTATTTATTTTTTGTTTCACAAAGCATGTTTATCGCTTTTTCAATTCTTTTTATTTTCGTTTCTTCTGTTTTTGCATCTTTTATCGGAAGCACGGATCCTTGCTTTTTACTATAAGAAAGCGCTTCGAAATTTTTCTTTGCAACGGTATTTTTATTCAGCGCTTTTTGAAATTCCGCCGGAACTTCCACTTCGCGCGGCGCTGTGTCTAACTCTATGGTCACTTCTATCTCATCACCGCCTGCTACATTGGCTCCTTTGCGATGTTCTGCGCTCACGCCCACCATAAATACACCTCCCATAACCGCGACTGTATTTCGATAAGTGTAACCATTAATAGTAATACGAACGGGTGGTTTTTTGCCAACACCAAATTGTTCAATTATTTCCGGTGGCACCATTATTCCTGTTGCGGTTTTGCCTGCTTGCAAAATGGTAGTTTTAAATTTCATTTTACTTAAAAAATAAGCTTCTAATTTGCGTAAACAATTTTCTTAAGAACATAGTTTGCGTAACATCGTTATAAGCCAAAAAATAGCTTTTAATCATTTAATTTTTTCAGATTATAATTCACTATCCACTTCCGGAGTTCAGGCATTTTGCAATTTTTCAATATCGAATTTTTTCATCTTTAGAAAAGCTTGCATAACTTTTCCTGATTTTTCAGGATTGCTCATTAACTTTCCCAATATAGACGGAACGATCTGCCACGAAACTCCATATTTGTCTTTGAGCCAACCGCAATTATCTTCCTGCCCACCCTCGGTTAATTTATTCCAGTAATGATCAATTTCCTCTTGGTTTTCGCAATTCACAACTATTGAAATCGCTTCAGTAAACTTAAATTGCGGGCCTCCATTTAATGCCATAAAATCAAGGTCATTTAATTTAAAACTTACAACCATCGCTGTGCCCTCAGGCTTTTTGTGAAATTCATATCCTTCTTTTCCGTAGCGGCTAACAGATCCGATTTTGGAGTTTTTAAAAATGGAAGTGTAAAATTTTGCTGCTTCTTCTGCCTGGTTGTCAAACCATAAACAGAGTGTCATTTTTTGAGTTGTCATTTTATAAAGTTTAATTACTAATTTGTTTCCACGTATTTTTTAAAATTGTCCAGAATGGCCTGCCAGCCTCCACGCTGCATTTCAATTGAATTAGTGTTTTCCGTTTCAAAAGTTTCAACAATTTTAGTTTCATTTTTTTTTGATGAAAAAAGAACTTTTACTTTTCTTCCATCGCCGAGTGTGTAAGCGATTTCTTCATGAGGTTTCACTTCATCATACACTCCACAAAAATCAAATCCAAAACTTCCGTCTTTGGCTTCCATCCGTGCAATAAACTTGCCACCAGCCCGAAAGTCGTTTTCTGCATGTGGAGTATGCCAGTCGTCGGAAGCGTTATTCCATTTTATGATATGCGCGGGCACTGTCCAAAACTCCCAAACTTTGGCTACGGTTGCATTTATTGTATTTTCTACAGTGATAGTTTTTTTGTCGGTTGTTGCCATTTTTCCTCTTATTGTTATTAATTTATTTAATTACAAATACAAAGATGCAATGCTAAAATGGAATTATAACGTGCGAAAACGACAATTAAAAGGTTAATTACGACACAGTTTGATTAACGCTCATCAAGTGAAATAAACTGTGATAAACTAAAAAATAGGAATTCACTATTTTATTTCGAAGATGATTTCTTTATGTTTTTTTAAAAAGGTGAAATTTTTTTTTGAATGATGAGTTGACTATGATATTATAATGCAGGTTGAAAAACTTCCTTAGAAGCCTGGGGCTTTGCATGATCGCTTTCAATGATACCATCTTTCAAACGTATAATGCGACGAGCATAGTTGGCAATATCTTCTTCATGTGTTACCAAAATTACTGTGTTTCCGTCGGCCTGTATTTTATCAAAAATATTCATGATCTCGACAGAAGTTTTTGAATCCAGGTTACCTGTTGGCTCATCCGCAAGGATGATAGAAGGATTATTTACCAAAGCCCTTGCGATCGCTACACGTTGGTTTTGGCCGCCGGATAATTCATTGGGCTTGTGATGGCTTCTGTCTGCCAACCCAACTCTGTCCAGCATTTCAAGCGAAAGCTCTGTGCGTATTTTTTTGGGAGTGCCATTATATACCAGCGGTAGCGCTACATTTTCCGCAGCAGTCAATCGTGGCAATAAATTAAATTGCTGAAAAACAAAACCAATTTCTTTATTGCGCACATCTGCAAGATCATCATCGGGCATTTTACTCACATCTTTTCCGTTAAGAATATAATGCCCGGCAGTGGGAGAGTCAAGGCATCCAAGGATATTCATTAAGGTAGACTTACCACTTCCGCTTGGCCCCATCAGCGCTACATATTCATTTTTTAAAATTTCTATTGAAATTCCTTTCAGCACTTTTAATTCCTGTTTTCCGAGGAAATAACTTTTTTGAATATTATCCAATTGTATGATTGAAGACATGTATGAATTATGAATTAAAAATTGAGAATTAAGAATCAGAAATCATAAGATATCAGCTTTCAAGTGCATCCTAAAACGATATCCTAATAACTAATAAACTAATAAACCAATTAACCAATTAACTTATTAACTTATTAACTTATCTTCTTGATAACCTTTGGCACTTTAAAAAACTGTTCATCATGCAAGGGCGCATTTTTGAAAACATCTTCTTTAGAAATTTGTCCACTCACTTTATCTTCTCTGAAAATATTTACATTTTCACTCATGTGCAATAAGGGTTCAACTCCCGTAGTGTCCAGTTCATTCAATTTATCAATGAACCCAAGCATTTTTTCAAGGTCAATTTTAATTGCCTGTTTTTCATCTTCAGCAAATTCAAGCCTTGATAGATTTGCCAGTTTATCAATTAAAGCATCATCTACATCCATTGGACAAATATAGTTGCTTTAAAATTTTTATATCAATTGAAGGATCGCATTTTTTAAGAATGGTTTGGAAAAAGGTTTAGAAGGTTTGGAAAGAGGATTAGGAAAAGGTATTAAAAAAAGTTAGGAAAATTTAGTAAAAAATTTTGAAAAAAGTTTAGGAAAAAAAGTTAGAGGAAACATTTAATTTCTAAACATTTTAAAACATTCTAAACATTCTAAACTTTCTATACTTTCCAACCCTCTAAACTATCTCATCCATTTCCTATCTTCGCCACGTTATGAATCAGGATAAAGAAATAGTAATGAGTGGCATAAGGCCGACAGGTTTTTTACACTTGGGAAACTATTTTGGCGCTATCCGCAATTATGTCAAAATGCAGGATGATTTTGAATGTTTTTTTATGGTTGCTGACCTTCATTCTTTAACTACACATCCTGATACAAAAGATCTGAAAGCTAATGTGCAAAGGGTTTTGGCAGAAAATATCGCTTGCGGCCTTGATCCTGATAAAGTAGCATTATACTGTCAAAGCCATGTACATCAAACCGGTGAATTATATCTTTATTTAAACATGCTTGCCTACAAAGGAGAGCTTGAAAAAACACCAACTTTTAAAGATAAAATCCGGCAACATCCTGATAACATTAATGCAGGGCTACTCACTTATCCTGTATTGATGGCCGCCGATATTTTGATTCATCGCGCCAAATATGTTCCGGTTGGAAAAGACCAGGAACAGCATCTTGAAATTGCAAGAACTTATGTAAACAGATTCAATCACCGGTATGGAGAAGTTTTCCCGGAACCGGTTGCCTATAATTTTAATAGTGAGTTAGTGAAAGTTCCATCATTAGATGGTAGCGGCAAAATGAGTAAAAGCATCAATGAATCTGCCACACTTTATCTTGCAGATGAAGACGATGCCATCAGGAAAAAAGTGATGAAAGGCAAGACAGACAGTGGCCCTACACAAAAGGATTCTCAAAAGCCTGATTATATTGAAAGTTTATTTTTGCTTATGAAATTGGTAAGTGAAGATGAAACTTTGAATCATTTTGAAGAAAAATACAATGATTGTTCTATTCGCTATGGTGATATGAAAAAACAATTAGCCGAAGATATGGTGGATTTCATTTCTCCTATCCGAAAAAAAATAAATGAGATTCTGAAAGATGAAGATTATTTAAAAAAGGTAATGAAACAAGGAGCGGAAAAATCTATTAATAGCGCTGAAAAAACAATGACGATAACTAGAAATGCAATGGGATTGAATTATTTCGCGTAGAGCGTTGCGTGCAACGTCTACATTAATATGCAACGTCTCTTCTAATCGAATATTGGCAATAAAAAATAGCAAATGGCTAAATCAAAAAAACCAAAGCACATCGCAATTGCAGGAAACATCGGAGCGGGCAAAACAACTCTTACTGAGTTGCTGAGTAAGCATTATAAATGGATCCCGCAGTTTGAAGATGTAGATCATAATCCATATCTGAATGATTTTTATGAAGACATGCCACGATGGAGCTTTAACCTGCAGGTCTATTTTTTGAACAACAGGCTTAACCAGCTTTTGGAAATTCAGCGCGGCACAGAAACTATAATTCAGGACAGAACCATTTATGAAGATGCCAATATTTTTGCGCCTAATTTGCATGATATGGGATTGATGACCAAAAGGGATTTTACCAATTATTATACTTTTTTTGAAACACTTAAAACCATGGTGCAACCTCCCGATCTGTTGATTTATCTGAATGCATCTGTTCCTACATTGGTTGCACAAATCCAAAAGCGCGGGCGTGAATATGAAGAAAATATTCGGCTTGATTATTTAAAAAAACTCAATGAATTTTATAATAAATGGATCAGCAGTTATAAGGAAGGGCCCTTATTGATCATTGACGCAGATAAAAATAAATTTTCTGAGAATGAGGAAGACCTTGGGATTATCATCAACCAGATTGATGCGCAGTTGTACGGATTATTTTAGATATATAATTTCTTTCAATTCAAAACAAAATTATGTGTACCGAATTCCAAAATTTTTTCTACTCAAACTGATAGGCGCTTTTTTAATTTTATTGGTAACTTTTTATTCGACTCAAGCCCAGTCTGACTTTAAGCAGAAAAAGCATAGATTCTTTAATATTATTGGCGGCTACAGATTAATGCCTGGCTCTTCAAAATTAAATAACAGGCTTGCTTCTGATTATTTCCCCAAATTATTTTCCCCTCATTATATTTTTGGCATTGATTACGGATCTGCTTCTAAAAGGGGAATCGTAAAAATGCAATTCAGCAATACAGGTGCCTTTGTTGGCAAAAGCTCACATTATTCATTGCTCAGAACAGCCAGTATATCATTTAAATATGGTTCTGATATTTTGCCAAAGGTGGCGCGAACTTATTTATATCCATTTGTGGGCTACAACCTTTTAATTTATAATTTTGTTTCAAATAACAGCACAGATTCAACAGAGGGGCAAAAATTGAGCGCTACCAAAATTGATTTTGACCTTGTTACAGGTGTAGGAATAAAGCAATTTTTCAAGAAAGAATTTATTGGCCTTTTCAGTAATATTGATATCAATGCAGGAATATCAATTCCAACTATCACCGGAAAATGGAGACAAAAAGGCTCGAATTATCTTGTTGGAATGTATAGACTACAATCTGTTTTCGATTTCACGGCTTCAATTGGATTCTGAAAAATATTGAATACTTTTCAGCAAATTTTTATAGTTCAATCAGCCAATGATTTTAGGCGCGGACGCCAGAATTTCTTCTCCAACATGATCAGCAAATTTCTCAAAGTTCTTTATGAATTGCTTTGCAAGATTTTTAGCTTTTTCATTGTATGCATTTTTATCTTTCCACGTATTTCCCGGGTTCAAAATTTCTGATGGAACATTCGGGCATTCTTTTGGCATCATCATTCCAAAAACAGGATGCGCCTCATACTCTACATTATCTAATTTTCCATCCAAAGCCGCGGTGATCATTGCTCTTGTGTAAGATAATTTCATACGTTTTCCCACGCCATACGCGCCTCCGCTCCAGCCCGTATTTATCATCCACACATTTACTTTATGTGCTTTCATTCTTTCTCCAAACATTTCTGCATATTTCCCGGGATGCAACGGGATGAACGGTGCAGCGAAACACGCACTAAACACAGGTTTAGGTTCTTTCACACCCTCTTCGGTTCCTGCAACTTTCGCGGTATATCCGCTAATAAACTGATACATTGCCTGGCCCGGTGTCAATTTGCTTATTGGCGGTAAAATGCCATACGCATCGGCGGTAAGTAAAAATATATTTTTTGGAATATTGCCAATAGAAGGATGCAATGCATTACTAATAAAATTTAGCGGGTAGCTCACTCTTGTGTTTTCTGTAATTTTTTTACTTGAAAAATCTATCTTTTTGCTTTCGCCGATAAAAGTTATATTTTCGACTAAAGCGCCAGGCCGAATAGCATGATAGATCTCAGGCTCCTTTTCTTCACTCAGGTCAACCGTTTTTGCATAACATCCCCCTTCAAAATTAAACACAGAATTTTCCGTCCAGCCGTGCTCGTCGTCTCCGATCAATTTCCTTTTTGGGTCGGCGCTCAATGTAGTTTTTCCTGTGCCGCTCAATCCAAAAAAAATAGCGGTATCGCCACTTTTGCCTGCGTTGGCCGAGCAATGCATGCTTAATACATTTTTATCATGCGGCATCACAAAATTTAAAATAGAGAAAATTCCTTTTTTTATTTCACCGGTATAAGCTGAACCACCGATAAGAATAGTTTTTTTTGTAAAACTAATGAGCGTAAAATTTTCCTGCCTTGTGCCATCGGTTATAGGATCAGCAAAAAATGTGGGGGCGTGAATAATGTGCCAATCGGCATTGAAATTTTCAAGCTCTTCTTCGGTTGGCTTCAAAAACATATTATAGGCAAATAAATTGCTTGAAGGATCTTCGTTGATAATACGAATATTCAGGCGATATGCAGGATCAGCGCACGCATAAGAATCTCTGATCCAGATTTGATTTTCGCCCAAATGATCAATCATTTTTCTATAAATCGCATTAAAATATTTTTCTTCTATCGGCTGGTTAAAATCGTTCCAGTTAACTGATGATGCAGTGATCTTATCTTTTACAATAAATCTGTCTTTCGGGCTGCGCCCCGTAAATTTTCCTGTGTTGATAACAAGCGCGCCGGTATCGTTTAAAACACCTTCATTCCTTTCAACGCATTGCTGGGTCAATTCATCCGGAGGAAGCTGATAAAAAGTATTTTCAGCCGAAGGCAAACCTAAAGAAAAAATAAGATTTTTTGGAATAGCAAACATCGTTGGCACTGACATGAGGTTAGGTTTAATGAATACAAAGTTAGCAATTCAAATTTTTGATTGGCGTATCTAAACAGCGCCTGAACCGGCTTTGTATCTTACATTTCATGAATTAGGTAAGTTTATCTTTAATAAAATTTATCAATAATTGAATAGAACCAAGGCAGAATTAATAATTTATTAAAAGGAGTAAAAAGTTAATTTATTTATTGTGTAATTTCTACACGCAATCTTTTTTCGAGAATTTAAAAAAATTTTATTCGTGTATATTGCGAAAGATTAATATTAGATTTAATCAGGAATTTCTATATTTTAGGTTTTCACATCATGCAACTGCGTAGATCACACATCGTGCAAACATTTTAGGATAATAAACAATAAATCCAATGAAATATTTACCACTCAATTCGGAAATCTTTATTCAAAACCGTAAAAGATTTGTTGCTCAGATGGACAAAAATTCTATTGCCATTTTCAACAGCAACGATGAGCTTCCTCTCAATGGCGATGCATTGCATCCCTTTGTACAAAACGCTGATTTATTCTGGCTTTCAGGAATTGAACAGCCAAATACAATGTTGGTTTTATTTCCTGATAATCCTGATCCAAAATACCGGGAAGTGCTGGTGCTATTACGCCCAAACGAATTGAAAGAAAAATGGAACGGACATTTATTACGTGCCAATGAAGCAGAAAATATTTCAGGGATAAAAACAATCGTATGGTTAGATGTGTTAGATGTGTTAGATGGTTTATTGCAACCCTGGATCCATCTCGCGGACAGCATTTATTTGAACACAAATGAGAATGACCGTAAAGCAAATGAAGTTCCTGTAAGAGATTACCGTTATGCTGCGTCTATGCGTGACCGTTATCCTTTGCATAATTATAAACGAAGCGCTAAGATTTTAAAAGAATTAAGAGCCATTAAAACGCCATTGGAAATTGAAGTAATCCAAAAAGCAATTGACATCACGGATAATACATTCAGGCATTTATTAGAATTTATAAAGCCAGGTGTAAAAGAATATGAAATCGACGCAGAAATTTGGCATTCATTTTTATCACAACGCGCTACAGGCCCTGCTTACGGGAGTATTTTGGCAAGCGGCGATAGTGCCAGAGTATTGCATTACGTTGATAATAACCAGGAATGCAAAGATGGTGATTTGATATTGATGGATTTTGGAGCAAGCTATGGAAATTATAATGCCGATCTTACACGGACCATTCCTGTGAATGGTAAATTTTCAAAAAGACAAAAAATTGTTTATAACGCTTGTTTGCAGCTACATCTTTTTTGCGCTTCCATTTTAAAGCCAGGTATAAGTATTTATGATTACACAGAAAAGGTTGCGGACGAAGCAACGGTTGTTTTTCAGAAGATCGGTCTGTTGAAAAAGTCAGATATTAAAAATGAAGATCCTGAAAACAGGGCATACAGAAAATATTTATATCACGGTATTTCTCATCATCTCGGTATAGATGTGCATGACCTTGGAACCAAAACCGAACCTATAAAGCCCGGTATGGTGTTTACCATTGAACCCGGGATTTATATCGAAGAAGAAAAAATGGGCGTACGCATAGAAAATAATTATTGGATTACTAAAAATGGCAATAAAGATTTAATGAAAAATATTCCGATTACGGTGGAAGAGATTGAAACGTTAATGAAATAAGGAAAGGACGACCGACGACCGGCAATAGAAGGAGTTTGAAAGTGAATGAACGAGGATTGATGAAGAGAGGCCGACAGACGACCGACCACTCACGATCGTCAATGGTGGGCAGCTCTTTTATAAACTAAATTTCAATAATTGAAACTTTTATTATGGCATTCAAATTTGAGAAGTTACAGATATGGCAATTAGCATTGGATATGTCTTGCGGCATTCATGATCTTACAAGAACATTTCCCAAAGAAGAATTATTCATACTTACTTCTCAGATAAAAAGAGCTGCTGATTCAGTATCGCTAAATATTGCAGAAGGTTCAACAGGTCAATCAAATCCCGAACAAAAAAAATTTTTAGGCTATGCGCAACGATCAGCAATAGAAGTCGTAAGTTGTTTATATATTGGCAAAAGAAGAAGCTTACTTTCAGAAGATCAATTTAGTATTCATTACAATGCACTTGATAAGTTGGTAGCTATGATTCAAAAATTTAAAAATTCCATTAAATAAAATTTCGCTGCTGATGCTGATACTGTCCTTCTGTGGTCAGTTGTCGGTAGCCGGTCGTCGACTTTACTATGAAACAAATTCCCAATTTATTCACCCTCCTCAATTTATTTTTTGGCTGCATGGCAATTGTTTTTGCTTTGCAAACAAATAATGTAATCATTTATGTGAATGAGCAATTCAACAGCAGCTTCGACATTCCTGAAAAAATAACCTGGGCGGCGATCTACATTATCATTGCAGCAGTGATTGACTTCTTAGATGGATTTGTGGCGCGATTATTAAAAGCCACCAGTGAAATGGGAAAACAATTAGACTCATTAAGCGATGTAGTAAGCTTTGGTGTGGCGCCGGCTGTGATAATTTATCAATTGCTTAGATTTAGTTTTGCCCGCGAAGAAAACGGATTGGATATTTCTATATTTTGGCTTATGCCGTCATTTATATTAGCTTGCGCTGCCGCGTATCGTCTCGCGAAATTCAATCTTGATACGGCACAACAATTTTCTTTTAAAGGTGTTCCGGTTCCGGCTGTTGGATTATTGATTGCTTCATTCCCGCTTATTTTACATTTTAATCAAATAAACGGTATCAACTCTTTTCTATTGAATAAATGGTTTTTGTATGCATTGATTATTGGCCTTAGTTACCTGATGGTTTCTAATCATCGCATGATGTCATTAAAATTCTCGGATTTTACTTTTAGAAATAATATCCCAAAAATTATTTTGCTGGCCATCGCAATTATTGCTGCTATATTTTTGCAATGGGTTGCTGTGCCGGTGATTTTTATATTTTATGTATTAATATCATTAAACAAATCAAAAATCAGATCAGAATGAACTTTATAGCCGAAATTAAAATAATGCCATTAAAAGAATTGCTTGATCCACAGGGGAAAGCGGTGCTGGGGGGACTTTCCAATCTTGGCATCAAAAGTATCAGTGATGTAAGGATTGGAAAACATATACAATTGAACGTGGAGGCTGCTTCAGCAGACGAAGCCAAATCTATTGCAGAGAAATCAGCTCAAAAATTATTGGCCAACCAGGTGATGGAAGAATTTACAATTTCAATTTGCTAATTAGCTAATTGGTTCTAATTTCTTAAATTTGATGAATGAATAAAACTATCAAAATACCTGTAACAGAATATGAAGCGATGAAAGAGGAGTTGGCGTTGTTAAAAAATAATGCTCTTCTTGAAAAAATGAACAGGCTTGTTGAATTGCTTTATGAAGAAAAATATGGCTTTTACATGGGCAATACCACACATGATTTAACCGAAGGTTCTGTTCAAAGAAATTGGCCATCTCAAAATACTGCTTGGGATAATGTATAAACAAAGAGAAATTGTTTTAGTCCCCTTTCCTTATTCAGATTTGTCTTCATCAAAACGACGTCCTGTATTAATTATTTCCAATAATAATTATAATAAGAACTATGCCGATATACTGGTCGCTGTTGTTACGAGCAATCTTTTTAAAGACAATTATTCTGTTGAGTTGCATAATGATGATTTGGAATTAGGGATGCTTCCTGAACCCTCAATAATTAAGTGCCACAAACTTTTTTCAATTGACCAGTCACAAGTCTTGAAACGGTTTAGCATTGTTAAAGAAAAAAAGTTTGACGAAGTAATTAGGTTTTTAAATAAGTTGGTTCAAAAATCAGATTAAACCATGCTTTTTATCGTTCCATCTCCCATTGGTAATCTTGCGGATATTACTTTCAGAGCCATTGAAGTGTTGAAAACAGTTGATTTAATTTTAGCGGAAGATACCAGAACTTCGTCTAAGCTTCTCCGTTATTATGAAATTGAAAAGCCTACAACTCCCTATCACCAGCACAATGAGCATAAAATAATCAACCATTTGATTGAACAATTACAAGCTGGTAAAACTATGGCATTGATTACAGATGCAGGAACGCCCGGCGTAAGTGATCCCGCATTTTTATTGGTTCGTGAATGTATCAAAAATGAAATAAAAGTAGAATGCCTTCCGGGTTCAACTGCATTTGTTCCGGCACTGGTAAATAGCGGGCTCCCCATGAATAGTTTTTGCTTTGAAGGTTTTTTACCAATTAAAAAAGGAAGGCAAACACTTTTAAAAAAACTGGTTGATGAAGAAAGAACGATGGTTTTTTATGAAAGCCCGATGCGCCTGGTAAAAACTTTAAAAGATTTTATAGAATATTTTGGCGCGGAAAGGCAATGCAGCGTGAGCCGCGAGCTTACCAAAATTTTTGAAGAAAACAAAAGAGGTTCATTGCAGGAAGTGTATGATTATTTCAATGCGAAAGCGGTGAAGGGAGAAATTGTGATTGTGGTGGAAGGGAAAAGCTAATTTATAGTTTTTTGATATTAAAGTATTTTGAAGAGGTTTCTCAAGAAAATAATCTTGTCAAACCTATTCAAATGATGTATGTGAACCGATACTTATCAATTTAGTGCTTGATTCGCAAATCCATTATTTTGAACGGCTTTCAAATTCCTTTCTGATGATATTCAACGCGCCGCCTGCTTTATACCATTCGATTTGTTGTTCATTATAAGTGTGATTCACTAAAAATGAATCGGAAGTACCGTCTTTATGAGTTAGGTGAACAACCAATGGTTTGTCAACAGTAAAATTTTCTACTCCGGTGATGTCAATCACATCATCTTCCAGGATTTTATCATAATCTTCTTTATTATTAAAAGTTACACCAAGTAAACCCTGTTTTTTTAAATTAGTTTCATGTATGCGAGCAAAGGATTTTACCAACACAGCTTTTACCCCGAGATGACGTGGCTCCATAGCAGCATGCTCGCGGGATGATCCTTCGCCATAATTTTCATCGGCAACAATTATAGAACCGATTCCGGCAGCTTTATAAGCCCGTTGGGTTTCCGGTAATGGTCCATATTCTCCGGTCAGCCGGTTTTTTACAAGATTAGTTTTGTCATTGAAAAAATTAACTGCGCCGATCAAAAGATTGTTACTGATGTTATCAAGATGGCCGCGGTATTTTAGCCAGGGTCCAGCCATTGAAATATGATCTGTAGTGCATTTCCCCTTCGCCTTAATCAACAATTTCAAACAATTAAGATCAGTTTTTTGCCAGGCAGCAAAAGGTTCTAAAATTTGCAGCCGGTCAGATGTGGGAGAAACAATTACTTCTATATTACTTCCATCCTCTGCTGGTTTTTGAAATCCGGCGTCTTCAACTGCAAAGCCTTTAACGGGCATTTCAATTCCCTGGGGTTCTTCCAATTTTATTTTCTCACCTTTATCATTGGTCAAAAAATCGGTAAGCGGATTAAAAGTCAGGCTTCCCGCGATGGCCAAAGCTGTTGTAATTTCTGGTGATGCTACAAAAGCATGCGTGTTAGGATTGCCATCATTTCTTTTTGCAAAATTCCGGTTGTAAGAAGTCAAAATAGAGTTTTTCCTGTTTGGATCGTTGGAATGGCGCGCCCATTGCCCGATGCACGGGCCGCAGGCATTTGCCAAAACCACACCGCCCATTTTTTCAAAAATATCTAAATAGCCATCTCTCGCTACAGTAAATCTTACTTGCTCAGAACCCGGGGTGATCGTAAATTCTGATTTGGTTTTTATGCCATTATCCGTGGCCTGTTTTGCAACAGAAGCTGCGCGGGTAATATCTTCATAAGATGAATTAGTGCAAGAGCCGATCAATCCAACTTCCAGTTCTTCAGGCCAGTTATTAGTTTTTACCGCTTCAGCAAATTTTGAAATGGGCCATGCCAAATCGGGTGTGAATGGCCCATTAATATGCGGTTCTAATTCTGATAAATTAATTTCAATTACCTGGTCAAAATATTTTTCAGGATTTTCATAAACTTCTTTATCACCGGTAAGATTTTCATGCACTTTATCTGCTTCAGCAGCCACTTCCGCTCTGCCGGTTCCTTTCAGGTATTCCGCCATTTTTAAATCATAGCCAAATATAGAAGTGGTAGCGCCGATCTCCGCGCCCATGTTGCAGATGGTTCCTTTTCCGGTGCAGGATAATGAAGTAGCTCCTTCGCCAAAATATTCAAGAATGGCGCCGGTGCCGCCTTTTACGGTAAGTATACCGGCAACTGTTAAAATAATATCTTTTGCAGATGTCCAGCCACTTAATTTTCCGGTTAATTTTACGCCTATCAGTTTGGGAAATTTTAATTCCCATGGCAAACCTGCCATCACATCACAAGCATCTGCGCCTCCAACACCAATCGCGATGGTGCCTAATCCTCCGGCATTTACTGTGTGTGAATCCGTACCAATCATCATTCCACCGGGGAACGCATAATTTTCTAAAACTACCTGGTGAATAATTCCTGCGCCGGGTTTCCAAAATCCAATTCCATATTTATTGGAAACTGATGCAAGAAAATCATACACTTCTTTATTTTGGGTTTTTGCCCGTGAAAGATCAGTAACGGCGCCGGTTTCCGCTTGTATTAAATGATCGCAATGTACCGTCGATGGCACTGAAACTTTTGTTCTTCCCGATTGCATAAACTGGAGCAAAGCCATTTGCGCTGTTGCATCCTGCATGGCCACTCTGTCTGGCGCGAAGTCTACATAACTTTTTCCTCTTATAAATGCTTCAGTAGCATCCTTCCAAAGGTGGGCGTATAAGATTTTTTCTGTAAGCGTTAATGGATGATTAACTACTTTACGTGAAGTTGCAATTTTTTCAGAATAGCCTTCGTAAAATTTTTTAATCATGTCGAGATCAAAAACCATTGTTGACTTATTTATGATGAATAATAATAGAGAGAAGCATTAATTGCAAATTTACTTAAAATCAATCCATGAATTTTTAGGTTTTTTGACGAAACTGCTTTCAATTATTTTTTTAATAATTATTTGAAAAATCTTCATAAACTACTTTTTTGCTTTTTACGAGTTGATCGTAAAGAAATCTTAAAAAAGAATTTCCTTTTAATTCTTTGCAAATATTTTTTAGATTTGTTGTATGTATAAAATAAAAGACTTTATCGAATGGCAGGTGTTTGGCGTATGTACAGCTATTGGTGAAAAAATGGGCATTGCTACATCAGTGATAAGAAGATATTTTATTTATATTTCTTTTCTTACGTTGGGCTCGCCCGTAATATTTTATTTATTTTGCGCCTTTTGGATGAACATCAAAAACTACATTAAGAACTCCCGCAGAAACCCGTTAAGATATCTTTGATTCAATAATTTTTTTGAATAGTATTATATCTGATTATTCTTTTCTTTACAATTATTCTTTTTCTAATGAAAGATTAAGCAATTTTCCTTTTTCCCACGATTTCAATTCACTCTTATAATTCTTGCGGTTTTGCTCTGTAAGATGTTTATCATCTAATAAAATAAGATCAGGGCTTCCGCCGTTTACCCACGCTGTATACCAAAAACAGGCAACGTCATAAATAGATAATCTAAGTTGATTTTCTACCATCCCTCCCAAAGCTTTATTAAACTGGCTTGCATAAGCATCAGAAAAAACCGCGGAATTATAAAACATAATTGTTTTTCCGGCGCTGTCTCTTTTGTACATATTTTCTTTGGTAAAATCTTTTCTCACCAATTCTTCTTTTGCCAGGAGTGTGTCTACCAAAGCATGTGATTGATTAATTATCTTCCATGTCTCAGCCGGAATATCGTCAATGTATTTAGCGGTTTCTGTTTTGAAATTATATGTATCGCCAAACATTTGAGGAAGGATGGATTCCCATAAAGCATGCACGCCTTTCTGATTGGTTTTTTGTCCATCGTGATTGGAGGATGTATGCAAAGGCATGTGAGCATCGGCCACATAATGAGAAAGTTCTGCAGAAAGAAAAAGTATCTCTGATTTATTTCTTTTTTTAAAAGCCTGCGTGAGTTTTTCTGTCATATTTTGAATGTACCATGGCAAATATCCGGTCTTATTTAAAAATGAGCTGTCATATTTAGTATAAGCCTCTTTGGTGGTTTTAGGAAAAGAAACAATAGGGATATTTCCAAAATTTTCGATATCTATATAATGCCTTGGGCCTTCGTTTCTGTCGTTGATGAGAGCTCTTCTTAAATCGGGAACCACGGCGCTTTCCGTAATAAAATCAATATGATTATAATAAAATATCCGCATGCTTTCTGGCAACGCAAAAACAGAGGCGCGGCTTATGTGCTTGTGGCCCCAGGAACCCCATGAAAAAACCAAATTTATGCTGCCGGTAATTATAAAAAAAAGCATTGCAAATCTCAATAATTTTTTTTTCATCTAAATGTATTTTAATGTAATGATGTCTTTTTTTTAAAAATATCGCTAAGAATAATTCAGCTGAAGTCATTTTGTGGCATAGTTATTTATTTGTAAAAACTATAAAATAACTTATATCATGGATAATGAAGATGAATATCCGGAACCTCCGGAACTAAGGAAGCAGGGAATTACCCCTTTGAAGAAAATTATAAAATATTTATTCATCGGCATAGTGGTCGCGTTTATAATTGTGTTGATTTTCTCAATCATTTTTAAAATGAGAAACAGATAATAATGTTAGTAATCGTTATTTGATTTTGCAGGTTTTTTATTTTTTTCACTTTCTTTATTGATTGCAGATTCATTCTTGTTTAACTTTTTACCTGCATTTTTTTCTTCATTCTTTTTTGCAGAATTTTTCAAAGTATCTTTTTTAGCCGGTGTAAAATTTTCGGGGCCAACGAATTTTTTTTCATCTGCGATAGGTTCTGTTTTGCTTTTTGAATCGGCTGTTCCAAAATCAGATTCAACAGGTACATTAGTTGGCGCACCATAATCTCCTGCATTTCCATTTCCCTGGTCTTCTGTAAAGTCGGTTCCCTGGCCTTTTTGCGCTATGGCCGCGAAGTTTTGATCAGCAAAGATCGGGTCATTATTAAGCTCGGCAGGTTTTTCAAAAGTAGCTTTCGGATCAATGCCCAATTTTTTATCGGCATATACTTTTTGCATAAAATAAGCAAATTCAGGCATTGCCATTTCGTTGCCACCGCTTGTCCATCCAATGTGCAAAAACGGATCATCACAGCCGACCCAGGCGCCAGCAAGAAGTTGTGGTGTGTAGCCTATAAACCAACCGTCGGTATTATCATTTGTTGTCCCGGTTTTACCGCCCATAAAGCTTTGAATACCAAACTTATCACGCATACTATGACCAGTCCCAAAATCAACAACTCCCTGCATCATTCTATACATCGTGTATGCATCAACCTCACTGATCACCTGTTTAGATTCGGTTTGGAAAGTTTGCAAAACATTTCCATTCCTGTCTTCAATGCGATTCAGATAAACCGGCTCGGTATTGAATCCACGGTTTGGAAACATGGTGTAGGCTCTCAACATTTCTATCAATTGAATATCGGCAGAGCCTAATGCGATTGAAGGCACTATCGGAATGTTACTTTTTATTCCACATAAATGCGCAAATTCTGCCGTTTTTTTGGGCCCGATACGGCTCATAAGATCATAGGCTGCAGAATTCAATGATTTGGCAAGACAATAAGCCATAGTGCCACCGGCTCCAGAAATAGTTTTGTTAGCAAGGGTAATTGCTTTACCTCCTATATAACTATCAGGTGTAAGCCCTGCATCAGTAATTGCAAGGGTGTAAAGAATAGGCTTAAATGTAGATCCAACCTGTCTTGTAGTAGTTACATGGTCAAATTTGAACCACTTAAAATCGATGCCGCCCACCCACGCTTTGACTTCGCCGTTTACCGGATCCATTGCGCAAAAGGCAGTTTGCATCATTTGTTTGAAATATTTTATCGAATCGAGCGGAGTCATAACGGTATCAGTTTCACGCTTTGCATTCCAGGCAAAAACTTTCATGCTTACAGGAACATGGAAAGATTTTTTTATTTCTTCATCAGTCGCGCCACTTTCTTTCATATACTTCCAGCGGTCGCTTTCTTTCATTGCCCGGTTTAGAATGTCTTCCTCGCCTTTCCATACATTTTTGGGTAACTGACGGTTGAAAGTTTTCTGCATTGAAGTCATGTGTTTCACCACCGCTTCTTCAGCATATAATTGCATTTTAGGGTCGATAGTTGTGTAAATTTTTAAACCGTCCCTATATAGATCGTAATTATTTCCTGTTTTAGGATCCTTATGATTTTTGCACCAATCGTCCAATTTTTTTGCCAAAACCGTACGGAAGTATGGAGCAATTCCCATATTCTCATCCAGCTTTTTATATTTTATCCCTAAAGATTTTTTCTTAAACATGGTGGCTGCTGATTCAGTAATAACATCATTGCGAACCATCTGGTCGAGCACGGTATTGCGCCGGGCAAGCGCAGCATCGGGATGCCTGATAGGATCGTATTGTCCTGGGCCTTTCAACATACCAACAAGCAAAGCGGATTCATCTGTAGTAAGTTGTGACGGTTCTTTTTGAAAATAAACCCTGGCGGCATTTCTGATGCCATATACATTCAACCACGAAACCCGGTTGAGATATAAAGCTATGATCTCTTCTTTGGTAAAATTCTTTTCAAGTTTAAGCGCCACAATCCATTCTTTTAATTTATCAATTCCTCTTTTCACTACAGATCCGCGCCCCTGGCCAAGAATATTCTTAGCAAGCTGTTGCGTAATAGTACTTCCTCCGCCATCTCTGCCAAGACCGTAAACTGCGCGTCCAATGCTTCTTGCATCAATTCCGGAATGATCATAAAAGCGCTCATCTTCTGTAGAGATCAAAGCATCTATCACGTCTTTGGAAATATTTTTATAGTCCACTGACACACGATTTTCTGCATAAATTTTCCCCATCAGAGTGGTTCCATCGTTTGCATAAATTTCTGAAGCGAGATTGGCTTGCGGATTTTCTAATTCCTGAAGCGAAGGCAATTTTCCAAATAGCCCGAAATTAGCAGCAGCAAGAGTTAGCGTAAAAAGAGCAAAACCGATCCATACGATCATCCACAAAATTTTGACGCTGGGCCTGGCGTTTTTATCCGATTTTTTATTCGATTTTCTTTGCTGCATTTTATTTTTATTTAAAATCAAAACTATATTGAACCATTAATTTTAAGATTCTTTAAAATTTTCCGGGATATTTTATATTCAAAAGATCAATATAGCTCTGTAAGTTCTTATTTTCTTTTAAAAGTTCGAGATTGGTATTGGAAATAATATAAAAAGAATATTTATCGGCCGGCAACCATGATATTTCCACACGCGCATCATTTTTTATTCTATCGCGATATTTAATGGCGGCATCAGCATTAATGAATTCTGAAAAAATCAATAATGTGCGATCATTGTCCAAAGTATCTTTAGTGATTTGAAGATTCAGGGAATAAAATTTCTCCCGGTTATACCTCACAAAAGCATTTCGTGCTTCGCTGCTGTAAACAGGATCAACTTTTTTTAAGACCATTACAACATATTGCGACACATTTGGATCAAATGTGAATGTTTTATTCTTGATGGCAGCCGGTAATTGTTTGTCAGGATTGATAACCGCTTTTTCAACAATTGCAGGTGCTGTTTTTTTCTCAATATTATTACTATTGGAAGGAAGAGGAACGTTCTTGCTGATTTTAGTGTCATCAAAAACCACAATTTCTGAATCTTCTTTTAGGCGTTCCACATGAAGATTAGTGAGGTATTTTTCGATGCTGTCTCTCCGGTTTAAAACGCTGATCATTGTGGCGGCTTTATTCCTCATTGGAGAATGAGGAAATTGAACAAGTATCTGGTTTAAAACATTAGTTGCCATGCTATCTTGCCGCTGCCTGATGTAATAAACTGATTGAATGTATAATAATTGCGGAGTCCAGTAACTATTGCCATAAAGACTGTCTGCCCTTTGTTTTTCTTTGATCGCCTTGTCAAAATTCCCTTCAATAAATAAATTATATATGTCATCGTAACGAAAATTAGAAGCGGTATCTTTTTTTGAAGGATTAAAACTTTCCGGGTGAAGCGCATATTGAGTGAATTTGCTTTTGCTGAATTTATTGAGCAATAGATTTTTGTAATAATCAGCCTGGGCAAGATTGCCGGTTTTCCGATAACAATATGAAAGATTCAAATAAAGCTCGCCTTGGTAAAGACTGTCAGGAAAACGTTTTAATGATTTTGAATAAGTTTCGATCGCAGCATTATAATCTTCCAATAGATCCTGGTAATTTTTGCCAAGCTGGAATAATGAAACGGCAATTTTCCTGTTAGAAGAATCCATTAAAGGTTTTGAAAGAGGAACATTTGCCAAAAGTCCCGCCACAGAAATATCTTTTTGAGACACTGCTGCCATGGTTTTATTAGCATTGACAGATCCGGCGGCTGCTGTGAGCGGATCATCATCCCTTGTAGCCAGCCCAGGATTATTTTGTGCGGAATCAGGATTGCCTCCCGGAGCAGTATTATTATTTATGATTTGATTAGAATTAGAATTACGACGCCAATTATCAACATCCTGCCTTTTGCCCCAAACTCTTTTAAATTCAGTGAAGCCTTTAGATTTTACAGACGTGTTATAAAAATACCAGTCGCCTTTTGTAACATTATTTGCAAAAATATCACCTGATTGATTTCTTGTATTGAAATAATCAAAGGCTGAATTGGAGTAATCGCCATTTTCATCTTTTGCACCACGGTCACTTTCTAATTTCTTCGATAATTTTTTTAAAAAAGCTTCTCTATCTGCTGGTGATAAAGCAGCAATAGCCTGAAGGCTGTCTTCTCTTTCAATAATATTTATATTTTTAACTATCTGCGCAAGCGCATTTCTTCTTGTGATTATTTTTGAAATGTCACCAAGTGTGGTGTCGCTGGTCTGAAGGCTGTCATAAAAAGCGAATGCGTCTTTGTATTTTTTTTGCTGATAGCTGATTTCTGCCAGGATGAGGAAAGCTTTATTTTTTCCGGAAATATTATCGGTATTGTAAAAAACACTTTTTTTGAAAAAAGAAACTGCCGCGCTCGTATCAGGTTTTTCTAAAGCAAGCTGAGCAGCAGAATAAAAAATAATATCACGGTAAAGATCGAATTTATCTTTTTTCGCCATGTGCAAAAGCCTTCCAATGCTTTTATCTATCTCTGAAGGATCCTTGCTTTTGAGCATTTTTGCTTTATTAAGATTGGCATAAATATCCATCAGCGGATTTGTAGTGTGCCTGATCACTTTATCATAATATTCAGAAGCAGTATCCTGCTTATGATTCATCTCATAAAGCTGCGCGATAAGATATTCTCTTCTTGCTTTATCTTCCTCATCCATTGCGTTGGGGAGCGCTTCTACCATGTGTATTACAGCGCTGTCGTACATCTGTTGTTTGAAGAACCAATAGCCTTGCATTTCTTCAAGAGGAGTACGCAATCGTTTCGGAAAAAAAGGATCGTTCAACAACGTATTAATGAAACCTGAAGCATCCGAGAATTCGCCCATTTCAATCAAAGTCCTTACTTGCCAGATCAACGCATCATTGCGGCTTGGCGGCCGGGAAAAAACCTTTTTTACTATATTTTGGCTTTCCCTGCTCGAAATGCTTAATGCATTGTTGTTCCCATTGTCATTTGAGCCAACGATCAACTGGTCATCTTCTCTTTTTCTTTTTCTTGGAAAAAGATTGTAGTTAATAAATTGAAAGGTCATTGAAGCGGAATCAAAATCTTTGCGCAGGTAATAAGCTTCGCCAATCAACAAATATAAATTATCAACCCAATCGCTGCGAAGATCATGGAGTAAAATTCCGGCAGTGGATTTATAGATTACTGAATCGAGCTCATTTTTTTGAGCCGCAGTTGTGGTAAGCGAAAAACTATAAAAAGGCAATAAAGCGGAGTAATCATCTTTACGAGACATCCGCGCTCTTTCTATTACTGTGTTTATCTTGTTATTGGCATTAAAAAAATAATTATAATGGCTTACTGTATTCTGAATAAATCTTCTTGGAATGGTAAATTTTTTTTCACCTGTTTTTTCAGATTTTAGGGTTTTGGTTTTAAATTTTTCGGGCTTATCCTTTTCCAGATCATAGGTGATTTTATCCAATTGAGCATGAACCTCCGGTAAAAGAAAGCAAGAAAATATTATAAGAAAAAAAAACCTTATGGCCCAAGGGTTCATGAATATCAAATTTTAGAGCAGGAAATGTAAAAAAAATTCTTTCAATATAAGAACTTCATTTCTGCAAAATTATTTTAAAAATACGGTTATTTTAAGCTAATATGCCATTATGTGAAGAGCGTGATTTATTTTTAACAACCTAAAATGAAATTATGGCATTGTTGGAGGGAACCACCTATTTGCAGCGGCTAAAAAACCGCTACAGGCTTGTTGTTACAAATGAAGATACTTTTGAAGAAGTTGTTGCTTTTAAACTGAACCGGTGGAGTGTATATGTTGCAATGAGCGTTTTGTTTATATTATTAGTAGGACTCACCATAGCATTGATTGCATTTACGCCATTGAAATTATATATTCCAGGTTATGGCTCAGCAGGAAAAACCCAGGAGTTTGAAGCCCTTAAACTCAAGTCAGATTCCATAGAGCGAAATCTGGTTATCAAACAACAATATATTAATGACATTGAAAAAGTATTAAAAGGCAATATATTGCCCGCTGATACAACAATGCTTAAAGTATCAGATATTGATAAAAGTCCGGTTCCGAAAAAGAGAAAACGAAGAAGGAGGTAATTTGATAATTTGATAATTTGAAATGGAAAACTATATAAACCATCTAACATTCGAAACTTCTCAACCCTCAATTCTTCTAAACATTGATCAATCGAAAAGAAAGCAATAAGCAACTGATGCAATACGCGGGCCTTGGCATGCAATTTTTGCTAAGTATCGCTTTGGGGATTTTTATTGGTATAAAAGCGGATGGATGGTTTAAATTATCTTTTCCTTTGCTGGTGTGGCTTTTGCCATTGCTGATCATAATTGGAATTATTATAAAGATTATTAAAGACACTAATAAAAAATGAAAAAACTTTTAATGGCATTGCAACCAGTCTTTGGTCTTTTTGTTCTCATAAATGCATTAATAGTGATTTATAAAAATTTTTTAGCCCAAAGAGGTTTTGAAATAAATTTTCTTGTGGGCGCCAATGCGATTTTATTTCTGCTCAGCTCTTTTGGAATTTTTATTCAAACAAAAGGAGTAAATTCTTCCAGCATCAATGCTTTTATTCGCGGCGTTTACTCATCTTTGCTATTAAAGATGTTTGTGATTGTAGCGGCCGTTTTTATATATATTTTTGTTACGGGCGGCAAAGTAAATCAACCTTCCTTATTTACTTCTATGGGTTTTTATTTGTTATACACTTCGATAGAAGTAATTCAGCTTATGAAAATCGCCCGGAAGAAACCCAATGACTAAACAAGAATCCCCACTGCAACAATTGAATGCTTATTTGCCCGACGGCGCTTTCGATGGCGTTGTGAAATATATTACGGAGCATAAAGTACATCTAACTATCACCCGCGAACGCACAACAGTTTTAGGTGATTACCGTAATAAGCATTTAAATAGAAATCACAGAATAAGTGTAAATGGCAATCTCAATAAATATTCATTTTTGATCACACTGCTTCATGAATTGGGGCATCTTCTCACATTTGAGAAATATGGAAACAAAATTCCTGCGCATGGCGCACAATGGAAAAATGAATTTGGAAAAATACTCGCTGGCTTTATCAGCGTAAAAATATTTCCACAGGATATTGAAAAAGAGTTATTACAGACACTTAAAAATCCGGCCGCAAGCTCCTGCGCCGAGGCTTCTTTATTAAGGATATTGAGAAAATATGATCCGCATAAGCCAGGAGTTTTTTTATTAGAGGAACTGCCTGAAAAAAGTTTTTTTAAAGTGAAGAGCGGAAAAGTTTTCAGCAAAGGGAATAGAATACGAAAACGCTTTTTATGCCAGGATATGACGACCCAAAAAATGTTTTTATTTAGCCCTGTTGCGGAAGTGGAATTAGTGAAATAGCAAAGAATAATGTTGAGTTTCTAAATCATTTTTTATGAGCAAAGAAAGATTACTTGCCTTTAGTGATGGAGTTTTTGCCATAATAATCACCATCATGGTTCTCGAATTGAGACTTCCGGAAGGAAATACTTTTGCAGCATTGAAAATTTTGTTGCCAAAGTTTTTAAGTTATATTTTAAGTTTCATTTACGTCGGAATTTATTGGAACAATCATCATCATCTTTTTCAATTAGTAAACTCTGTAAACGGAAAAGTTTTGTGGAGAAATCTTCATTTGCTTTTCTGGCTTTCATTAGTTCCTTTTGCAACCGCATGGATGGGTGAAAACCACTTCAGTTCTGATACAGTAATTCTTTATGGTATCATTCTTTTGATGAATTCCATTGCTTATTATTTTTTACTCCAGGCTCTTCTTGCACTTCAGGGAAAAAACTCCTTACTTTCTGTTTCAATAGGAAATGACTTTAAAGGAAAGATCTCAACGATTATTTATATCGCAGGAATTGGATTGTGCTTTATAAACGCCTGGCTCGGAATTATTTCTTACTCATTAGTCGCCCTGATTTGGTTTATTCCAGATAAGAGAATTGAAAACCGTATCGAAGGAGAAAATGCAAGAGAAACAAATTAATCGAAAGATGATAAAAAATCAAAACAAACGTACAAGAGATAACAACCTTTGATATTTTTCCAGGTGCTAAAGCCGGGGTTTCCATATTATTTCAGCAGTATTATTTTTCATTCCGGTAAACCTGGAAAGCATGAAAAGATAATCACTGAGGCGGTTGAGATATTTAATGATAAGAGGCGGGTCAACGCTATTAAGTTCTTTTAAATTTACGCAACATCTTTCTGCGCGGCGGCATACGCACCTCGCTACATGCATAAATGAAATTGCAGGCATGCCACCTGGCAAAATAAAATTCTTCATCGGCGGAAGTTGCTCTTCCATTTCATCCATTTCCTTTTCCATTAATTCTACATCGCTTTCATGCAGATCTGGAATATGCATTTTAATATTTTTTTGCGGATCGCAGGCAAGCTCTGAACCAATAGTAAACAAGCGGTCTTGAATCTCCTTCAAAATAATTTTAGCATGTTCATCATTGCAAAAGTCGGAAACCAAACCGATGTAAGAATTCAACTCATCAACTGTTCCATATGCTTCAATTCGTGGATCGTTCTTCAACACTTTCTTTCCTCCGATAAGGCTTGTTCTTCCTGTGTCGCCGGTTTTGGTATAAATTTTCATTGCCATAAATAGATTATTTTTAAAAAGATCAATTGTATCCTTGTTATTTTTTTGAAAGCTAAATTACATTGGAATGTTTAAGAAGTATAAATAGATACTGTGATGCTTATAATATTATTAGAAGATACTTTGCTTAAAAAAAATTTAAGCCTGAGAGCGGAAGACGGGACTCGAACCCGCTACCTACAGCTTGGGAAGCTGTCGCTCTACCAGGTGAGCTACTTCCGCTTTAACAAATCAGGTGAAAGTTAAATTTATTTTTTGGAAGAAATAAATATGATCAGTAATGAATTCAATTATCATTTCATTTTTAATTTTCAATAAATAAAATCACTTATTTCTATATTTTCGCTTTGCACAATTTCTTAATCCAGAGAATTTAAATTTTTCGGGTAACTAAATTATATTTTTTTTCTCTTAAAAATAACATCACTGGTTGATCAAAAAGTTTTAAATTATTTTTGATATTTGAGGCACATATTTTGGACACAAATAAAAAAATCATCTAAGTTTCCTCACTTTATTAATTTCCAACATGCAACAAAAAAAACCATTTCCACCACACGAAAGTATCCGCGTAGTTCCTTTGCATCAGCCTAAGGCCGAACATATAATTCCAGGAACGCTTACACAGAAAAAAAAGAAGAAAAAAGCCGCAACACAGCTCACTTATCGTGGGGGCGCTCTTCTTCCAAATGTAGAAGTATTTACCATTTTCTGGGGTGCAGACTGGCAAACTAGTTTAAAGGATACCGCTACTCAACTTAACCAGTTTTATCAAGCTATTTTGCAAAGTACACTTATGGATGAATTAAGTGAGTATGATACACCTAAGTACAAAATCGGGAGAGGAAAATTAACCGGCACGATCACCATCACTGAAAACGCGCCCGCGCAAACTATTACCGATACAGAAATACAAACCCAATTGTTAAGCTGGATCAAGAGTAATAAATCATTTCCAAAACCCAACGCAAACACGCTTTATTTTATTTACTTTGATACAGGAATTTCTGTGTCGATGGGTGGCAGCAGCTCGTGCAGTTCCTTTTGCGGATACCACAACAATGCAGATACCACAACATTTTACGCAGTTATGCCTTATCCGGATTGTGCAGGTTGTCTTGGTGGAAACAAGCCACTTGATGCATTGACCGCCACAAGTAGTCACGAATTGTGCGAAGCCATTACCGATCCCATTCCCGGCAGCGGCTGGTATGATGATACTTATGGTGAAATAGGTGATATCTGCGCATGGAAATTTAAAACTTTAGATGGCTATAATGTGCAGCTTGAATGGAGCAATAAAAACAATAAGTGTATATAAAAAATATAATAATTCTCCATCTGTGTGATAACCTTAAATGTAGTTTTCGTACATTTCTTCTCCTAACTTTACTCTGAAAATGTTATAATTATCATGGTTAAAATGGGAGAATATAATGTGTTGAAAGTGATCAAAGAAAAATCAATGGGTGTTTTTTTAGATGATGGAGAAGATGGAATATTATTACCTAAGCGATTTGTTCCGGCTAATATCAAAATAGGAGATGAGGTTGAAGTTTTTTTATATCATGATGGCGAAGACAGGCCAATAGCCACCACTCAAAAGCCTTTTGGTGTTTTAGGAGATATAGTAAAATTAAAAGCAGTAAATGTGACGCACCAAGGTGCGTTTTTAGATTGGGGACTAATGAAAGATCTTTTTATTCCCAAATCAAAAATCATTGGTTTTATGATTGCTAATGGAGAATATCTTGTAAAGATTGTAAAAGATGAACAGACAGGAAGATTAGCCGCAACGCAAAAATTAGAGCTTTTTTTGTCTAACGCCAATCTTACCGTGAAAGTGAAAGATGAAGTAGACCTTATCGTGTATCGCCGCACTGATATTGGCTTTGAAATGATCATCAACAATATTCACAAAGGTATTTTGCATAACAATGAAATTTATCGCGATATCGCGATTGGGGATCAATTCAAAGGATTTATTAAAAATATTTTAGCTGAAAATAAAATAGATGTAGCAGCAGGTAAACCAGGTTATGACAGGGTAGAAGATGAGACCGGAAAAATTATTCGCTTGTTAAAAGAAAATGACGGCTATCTTCCTTATCATGATAAATCTTCACCTGAAGATATTTATTCATTTTTTGAAATGAGTAAAAAAACTTTCAAAATGACTACAGGAAATTTATATAAGCAACACAAAATTTCATTCAGCAAAACAGGAATACAATTAATTGAAAAATGGTAATGTGGTCAAAAATGGTGCTTTTTCTAGTTATGAAATAAACGATTTTTGATCTGCTAAATGAAGAGTAACAAGCTCTGCTGGAGAGCAACTTGCGAGCAATAATTTGGTACATATACAATA
>JALYVO010000037.1 GCA_030853195.1 Bacteroidota bacterium
TTGTATATGTACCAAATTATTGCTCGCAAGTTGCTCTCCAGCAGAGCTTGTTACTCTTCATTTAGCAGATCAAAAATCGTTTATTTCATAACTAGAAAAAGCACCATTTTTGACCACATTACCTTTTTTTTGTAGTTGCCCTGTAGAAATTAATTAAGCAAATATGCAGGCTGTGATTTTTTTGCTTTTACAAGAGGTTGGAATCCTGATTATGTGAGATGGTAATATGAGTTTTGATTTGGATTTTCTTCCTGTCTACGTCACCGCTTAAATCATTTTTAGGATTAGAAGCATTTCTTTTGTATGCGCCGTTTTCCGGTTCTTGATAGTAAATTTTTGAGGAATTTGCCGGACTTTGTCCTTTACTTTCAGTAACATTTTCTGCCAATCTCGCCGGCTGTTGATTGCTTAAAGTAACTCCTGCTGCCTGGAGAGAATCAGCCATTAATTTTTTTTGTTTCTGTATTTCCTTTATAATCTTTGATGCATTAAATTGCTTACTTAAATTTATTAGTGAAATGTACTTTTTTGCTTTTATAATCTCAGCTTTTTGTGTTGCCGATAATTTCTCTAAGTTTATTTCCGAAAGACTTTTATCGATATTATTTTGAATTTTCTTCCAGTTAATTTTATTTATTTCTTTGAATGCCTGGCCTATTCCCTTATTTATTTCATCATTAAGATTGAAATTTTCAATTTGAAGCTTCGGAATTTTAATGTGAAGCTTAGCAGAGTTCAATGACGCCAGTGCATTTTTTGAAATTGAAGAGAATTCTCCGGAAAAATTATTATCTACATTATCATTATTCTTTTCTTTAGAAATTACTTCTTGCTTTTCGATTTCTGATGGCTTGATTTCTGGTTGTGGATTTATTTTTTGCAGGTCGTTTTTACTTTTTGGATTTATATTTTTTTGAATCGTTTCAGTTTGGCGATTCTGTGAAATTTCATTATTTGTTTTCGATGGTAAAAGCTTTTCTTCTTTTTTAATTTCTGAAGGTGAAAGCCAGGCGATCGAACAAAAGATTCCTGTTGTGATCAAAAGCGCCAATAGCTTTTGCCCATAATTAAATTGTGTTTCTGTATGGGTTCCTGTAATTCTTTTTATTCGTGACAATAATTGTTTTTTGCCCGAAACCGCGCCCAAAGCAAGTTGTATATTGCTTTTCCGCGATTGCTCCAATCTTAGTAATGCTGATGCGTAAGAATATGGATCGTAACGGTATTGAAGTACAAAATCATCACAGCAATTTTCTCTTTCGCGCTTGATGATTTTAATAAAAATGGCTACAAAGGGATTGAAGAATAAAACAGTTTCAATGATGGATAGTAGCAGGTTTGTGAGATAATCATTGCGTTTTATATGCGATAATTCATGAAGAATTATTGCCTCTAATTGAAGAACTGTCAAATTGTTGATTGAAGCGAATGGAATGAGAATGACTGGTTTTATGAAGCCAATGGTCGCAGGAATTTCTATGTGGCTCGATATCCAGATCTTTATCTTTTTTGAAATACCGGATTGCAGGGCAACTTTGGAAGCGAATGTTTCAAGATTGAAAGGGGGCTTGATTAAATTTTTATTCGAGATGAAGTGAACATACTTGTAAGCTAGATAAAGCTTTGCTGCCAGGAAAAATAGTAAGAAGATATAAGCAATCGAAAAGTAGGGAAGAATTTGAGCAATTAATGATGGAAAAAAATTGAAAAAACTACTTTTCCCATTTTCAGGGATCCCAAAATTATTTGTTTGAGAAACAAAAGAAATTACCTTTTGATTTGCCTGTGATTTTAAAATGAATGTAGTAATAAACCAGATAAATGAGCAAAAAATAAAAACCACACTTAAGTTGTGTTTGAATCTCGAGTTTGGTTTTTTATAAGAAATGATCACCGTCTGATAAAGAAGCCAAAGTAAAAATGCCTGCCACAAACTATTGAGTATGGCATTGCCTAATGCACTTAAAAAAAGAGAATGTTGGAAAGCGTTAAGATCCATTTTATTTATTTTTTAGATCATCCAGATATTTTTGAATTTCATCCAATTCACTTTTTGAGGCTTTTTGATTTCCCAGCGCCTGCAATACCAATTGCGTGGAAGAGCCTGCGAATAAGCCTGCGATCATTTTATCCAAAAATTGTTTTTGTGTTTTTTTTCTGTTAAGTGCGGCACGATAAACGTGGGTTTTCGAGCTGTCATCGCGGGTTACTATACCTTTTTCAAACATGATCTGCATCAGTTTCAATGTAGTTGTATAACCCGCGGTTTTATTTTTTAAAAGTTCTTCATGCACGTCACGGACTGTAGCAGATTCCCATTGCCAAAGGATTTGCAAAATTTCCAGTTCACTTTCCGTAGGCTTAATTTTTTTAGATAAATTCATATTTACGACTTTGTTCGTAAGCAAAGTACGATTTTACTCGTAACTTCAAAAATTAATTTTATGAATGGCTTTATTAAGAATCATTATTGTAATTTCCCCAAATATATTTTATTTAAAAAAACTATAAAATGACTTACGGGGAGTTCAAATTTAATATTGAAGTTTATGATTCGCTGGAGGAATTAAGCACCGATGATGCTTTTCTTCTTCGTGAAGCACGTGCTGTTACTCAATTTGCTTACGCGCCGTATTCCAGGTTTATGGTGGGAGCTTTTGCAAAATTAATAAACGGAAAAACAGTTAGTGGTACCAACCAGGAAAACGCTTCATATCCGGCAGGGATTTGTGCGGAAAGAACGTTGCTATCTGTAGCGTCTTCTTTATTTCCTGGAGTGGGAATAGAAGCTGTCGCTATAAGCTATCGCAATCTGAATGGGCTTAGCGACCGGCCTGTCAGCCCGTGTGGCATTTGTCGCCAGTCATTGGTAGAATTTCAGGAAAGAACACATCAAACAATACGGATCATTCTTGGAGGCATGGAAGGAAAAGTACAGATCATTGAAAGCGCAAAGAGCTTGCTTCCACTGGTATTTAGCGCTGATGATATGAAATAATTTCATTAGAACCATATCATACAAGATCTTACAAGCGAAAAAGTAGAAAAATCAAATTAGGAAAAATTATTCAATTGTGATTTATTCCGAGTTGAGCATTTACTTTTCTCATAAGATGAGCCACATCAAAAGGCTTCGCGATAAAATCATCCGCGCCATACTCAGCAATAGTTGCAGCTGCTCCGGGATGCGCGGAAAACATTATAACAGGGATATGTTTGGTGTGCTCGTTAGCTTTTAATTGTTTGCAAATGGTTCTCCCATCGTGGCCGGAAATAAGAACATCAAGAAGAATAAGATCAGGATGAAAAGTATCAATTTTCGGAAAAGTATTTTCGCCGCAGGCGGTTACTTCTACATCGAAACCTTTCATAGATAATAATACTTCCATTACAGATAAAATATCAATATCATCATCAACTACTAGGATTTTAGACATGGTTTCAATCAAGCGGTTTCTTTAATAATTGGAATTTGGAACACAAATTTTGTTTCTTTATCAGGGATGCTTTCTGCCCATATTTTTCCAGAATGTTTTTTTATAATTTGTTGTGAAATGAACAAACCAATCCCGAAACCCGGAAACGTTTCTTCCCTTTGGCCGGGTATCCTGTAAAAACGATCAAAAACTTTCTGAAGATGATCTTTATCAATTCCTATCCCGAAATCTATAACGTTTAGTTTCACATGTTTCGTATCTTCTGAAAGTGCAACGATGATCTTATCGTGACCCTTTGAATATTTGATTGCATTATTTAATAAATTTTCTATAGCCTGCGAAAGCCTTTCCTGGTCACCATTTATTGTGCTCTTGCAGCTTCCGTTAATATTGATCCTGTGAGACTTAGTAGTAGATTGTACCTTATTTACTACCGAATTTACTAATTCGCAAAAAGAAAAATGAGACCAATCAAAATTTAATGAACTGGATTGAATGCGCGACAAGTCAAGTAACTGATTGATAAGACCCGTTATTTTATTGACTTGATTGATTGCGCTGTCAGCATATCCGGCAAACTGATCTTCGTGCTTATTTTTTAAGAATTCAAAAATGAGGTGCAGATAAACGCTGAGTGATGTAATAGGTGTTTTTAATTCATGGCTTGCAGCAGTTATAAACTGATCTTTGCGTAATTCAACTTCTTTTAATTCATGGATATCAACACAAGAACCAATGTAGCCAGTAAAAATATTATCTTTTGAATAATGTGGGATACCGTTATCTAATAACCAGCGGTATTCGCCGTCAGATCTGAGTAATCGATATTCCATTTTGAATTCTTCTCTTTTGTCAAACGATTCTGTATAGATTTTCATGCATCTGTTCATATCGTTCGGATGAACTCCATTTGCCCATCCATTCCCGGTTTCCTCTTCCAGTGTGCGGCCAGTAAAGTGAAGCCAGAACTTATTAAAAAAAAAGCATTCTTTATTGGTATCTGCGACCCACAAGAGTACCGGGGCTGCATTGGCCATTGCCATAAATTGCTCATCAAGCAATTCATTCTGGGGGAATGATATATCCGACTTTGATTTGGGTTCCTTTATTTTTTTGATGGCCATTGTTTAAAATTATAGAAAATAAACAAGCCTCCTGAAAGAGAGCAAGCAAATGCGCAGAAAGTAGCCTTTCTATTTGAAGAATATTTTTCTGAGGATTTCAATTAATTATATCAAACTTTGTTCCTAATTATACGATATTAACAGAACAAGGGATTTAATCAGTATTTTCTTTCAATTTTTTTTGCAGGTTTTCATTGATAGATTCTAAAAATTCTTCTGTATATAGGTAGTCTTTGCCATGTAAAACCTTATTGCCACTGATACACACAGCAAGATCTTTAGTCATCTTTCCGCTTTCAACGGTTTCAATGCAAACTTTTTCAAGCAAATCGGCAAAGCGGATTAATTGTTGATTATTGTCAAGTTTTCCTCTGAAAGACAAACCTCTTGTCCATGCAAAAATAGAAGCGATAGGATTAGTTGAGGTAGGATTTCCCTTCTCGTATTCGCGGAAATGCCGTGTAACTGTGCCATGTGCAGCTTCTGCTTCCATAGTTTTGCCATCAGGAGTTATCAAAACAGAAGTCATTAATCCCAGCGATCCAAAGCCCTGCGCTACCGTATCACTTTGAACATCGCCATCATAATTTTTGCAAGCCCAGATAAAATTACCATGCCATTTCAATGCACTGGCTACCATGTCGTCTATAAGCCGATGCTCATAAGTAATGTGTGCATTTTCAAATTGTGTTTTAAATTCTTTTTCAAAAATATCCTGGAAAATATCTTTAAAACGGCCATCATATTTTTTTAGAATAGTGTTTTTTGTAGAAAGATAAAGCGGCCATTTTTTATTCAGTGCCATATTGAAACAGCTTCTTGCAAAACCTTCAATGCTTTCATCAACATTGTACATGCAAAGCGCAACGCCATCGCCCTTAAAATCATGCACATCAAAAGTTTGTGGCTCTCCTTCATCAGGAGTAAAAGTCATAGTAAGTTTTCCTTTTCCTTTTATTACAGCGTCTGTCGCGCGGTATTGATCACCAAAGGCATGGCGTCCGATAATGATCGGGGCTGTCCAGTTTGGAACAAGGCGGGGAACATTTTGCATTACAATCGGTTCCCGGAAAACAGTGCCGTCCAGGATGTTTCTGATAGTGCCGTTAGGGCTTTTCCACATGTGTTTCAGATCAAATTCTTTCACTCTTGCTTCGTCAGGAGTGATAGTGGCGCATTTAATCCCTACGCCATGTTCTTTAATCGCAATTGCGGCATCAATAGTTACCTGATCATCAGTGGCGTCGCGGTGTTGAATGCCCAGGTCAAAATACTTTATTTCCACATCCACGTAAGGAAGAATCAGTTTTTCTTTTATATATTTCCATATGATACGGGTCATTTCATCACCATCCAGTTCCACTACAGGGTTGGCTACTTTAATTTTTGTCATTTCTCGGGTTTGTATATTTTTAGTGAAGTATGTTTTGCAATATTATCGAAATCTTTGTCATTGTGGAGAATTGGGAAATTATTTGAAATGCATAACCATGCAATTGAACAATCGTTTGAACTTCTAACAGTAACCCCTTTTGTGCGGAGCAAGCGGTACAATGCCGCGGCCTCAAAGGCGGCTTCATACATATCGTAATTGAAAAATTGAAATCCTAAAAGTGAATCTTCAACAAAAGACAATAATTTCTTTTCTTTTATTCCTTGCAGAATTTCCTGAACAATAATTGCAGGAATAACAATATCATCACTCAGCATTATACTTTTCAAAATTTCAACCCCCTCGTTTGAAATTCCGTTATAAAAATCAATCCATATACTTGTATCAACAATTATATTTTCATTCATCCTCTTCTCATTTCATCAAGGTTTCCCTCCCATTTCACTTTTCCGAATAAGCTCAACATCTTTTTTCTTTTATTCAGTCGTATGAGTTCTTCTAAAGCATGGTTGACCAGTTCTTTTTTACTTTTCAACTTGGAAATTTTAAATGCTTTTTTCATTAATTTATCATCAATATCAATATTTGTTCTCATGTTTTTTTATTGAAAGTTTTATTTAGAATGATTTCCCCGCTTATCATAAGTTCTCATTTCATCTAAATCACCAACCCACTTTACTTTTCGTTGCAATGATACCATTTTGAGCCTCATTTGGTATTTTACATATTCATTGAGTGCTTGATTAATTATTTCTTTTTTAGGTTTTAATTTTGAATATTTAAGCGATTTTTCATTAGCCTCATCATCTATTTCAATATTGATTTTCATATTGAAATTTTATACATAAATATATTGGTTTTTATACACATTAAATTTATCTCGAAAAACTACTTTTTAGCTTCTCACAAATTTTTAATAATTGCATCTCCAAATTCACTTGTCTTCAACAATGTTGCCCCTTTCATTAAATTGTAAAAATCTATAGTAACGCTTTTATTACGGATTGTTTTTCCAACCGCATTGGTGATCATCTCCGCAGCATCCCTCCAGCCCATATATTCCAACATCATTACACCGCTTAAAATTAAAGAAGAGGGATTCATACTGTTGGTATTGGCGAATCTTGGCGCGGTTCCATGCGTTGCTTCAAACACCGCATGGCCGGTTAAATAATTAATATTCGCGCCGGGCGCAATGCCTATTCCGCCAACCTGTGCCGCCAGTGCATCGCTGATATAATCACCATTCAAATTCAATGTGGCTATGATAGAATAATCTTGTGGGGCAAGCAAAGCCTGTTGCAAAAAGTTATCTGCAATAGCGTCTTTGATAATTACTTTTCCGCCGATGCCGGCAATGCGCATATCTTCATTAGCCACCGCTTCGCCACGTTCTTTTTTAGTGGCTTCCCATTGATTCCAGGTATACACATTATTTGAAAATTCGCGGACAGCAAGTTCATAGCCCCAGTTTTTGAAAGCGCCTTCTGTAAATTTCATAATGTTACCTTTATGAACAAGAGTAACCGAAGGCAATTTATTATCGATGGCGTATTTTATCGCTGCGCGAATTAATCTTTCCGATCCTTCTTTGCTCACCACTTTTATACCGAATGAAGTTGTTTCTGGAAAACGGATTTTTTTTACACCCAGATCATTTTGTAAAAAATCTAATAATTTTTTTGCTTCAGGCGTTCCGGTCATGTATTCAATTCCCGCATAAATATCCTCCGTGTTTTCTCTGAAAATAACCATACTCACTTTTTCGGGTTGCCACATAGGAGAGGGGACTCCTTCAAAATATTTTATCGGACGCAGGCAAACATATAAATCCAAATCCTGTCTCAGCGCTACATTCAGGCTACGGATGCCACCTCCAACAGGAGTTGTAAGTGGCCCCTTTATAGATAGTAAATATTTTCTGAAAGCATCCATTGTGGTTTGCGGCATCCATTCGCCGGTTTTTGTAAATGATTCTTCGCCGGCCAATACTTTAAGCCATTCTATTTTCTTTTTTCCATGATAAGCCTTTTCGATCGCAGCATCAAACACGCGCACACTCGCTTTCCAAATATCCGGGCCTATGCCGTCGCCTTCTATAAATGGTATGGTTGGATTATCAGGTACAACTAATTTTCCATTATTGCCCATTGAAATTTTTTCTGCCATTGTTATTAATTTCTTTAATGAATTATTTGCAATCTACTTTCTGAAATACCTTATGTTTAAAATTCTAAGGTGCAATCGATCCATTCTTTATTAAACTTTACACCATCATATTTTTTATAAAAATTGATGGCCAGTTTATTCCATTCCAGCACCTGCCAGATTATTCCGGAAAGTCTTTTTTCTTTGGCTTCTTTTATCAATTTATCAAATAATAATTTACCAATCCCTTTGCCACGCCATTGTTCAGTAACCAAAATATCTTCCAAATACATACGCTGCCCTTTCCAGGTAGAGTAACGAATATAATACAAGGCAAATCCTATCACGGTATTTTCTGTCTCAGCCACAAATGCCCACCATACAGGACTTTTACCAAAACCACTCTCTACAAAATGGTCAAACTCAACTGTTACTTCATCCGGTGCTTGTTCATAAGCCGCCAGTTCGTGAACGAGATGCATCATTGATTGACAATCCTCTTTTGTGGCTCGTCTTATATTAATTGTGGCCTCCCCTAACCCCTCCAAAGGAGGGAAACTGGTTTCTAATTCTTCGAAGTCCTTTTCTTTATTCATATAATTTTAAAACTTACCTTTTCAAACCGCTTTCAAAGTATTGCTTGCCGCTTGTTCCAGATCACTCAATATATCTTCAATGTTTTCAATTCCTACACTCATTCTTATCAAGCCATCAGTAATGCCATATTTTTCCCTGTCAGCTTTCGGAACGCCGTAGTGCGTCATGGATGCGGGATGAGAAAGAAGTGTATCGCAACTGCCTAGTGAAACTGCCCGCACACACATCTGTAATTTATTGATAAATTTCTTTCCTGCTTCCAATCCACCTTTCATTTCGAAGCTCAGCATCGGGCCTGGATGTTTCATTTGTTTTTGCCCCGTTTTATAATCGGGATGCGATGATAATCCCAAATAATTCACTTTGTTTACAGCGGAATTTTGCTCAAGAAATTCCGCAACTTTCATTGCATTTCCGCAGTGTCTCTCCATTCTTATTTCTAAAGTTTTCATTCCTTGTGTAAGCAAAAAAGCATCAAAAGAATTACTGTTGCCGCCTAATAAACGATGCACTTTTTCCATGCGTGTGTTCATTAGTTCAATATCGCTGCCCACAAGCGCTCCGCCTATCGCAGTGCCATGGCCGTTTAAAAATTTTGTGGTAGAATGAACAACGAAGTCGACACCATATTTGAAGGGCCGCTGCAGGTAAGGTGTGGCAAAAGTGTTGTCTACGGCTACTATCAGATTATGTTGTTTGCCAAGTTTTGTAAGCGCATCTATATCCACACATTGAATAGTAGGATTGGCGGGCGTTTCCAAATAAAGCATTTTTATTTTGGAATCATTTTTTAATGCTTCTTCAGCTTTGTTCTGATCTCTGAGGTCAACAATAACTGCTTCGATGCCCAACTCGGGCAACACTTTATTCATCAGTTCCTGCGAGCCTCCATATAAAGAATAATGTGATAGAATTTTATCTCCTGCTTTTAAAGTTCCAAGCATCAAAGTGGTTATGGCAGCCATTCCGCTGGCATGCAACCGGGCTTTTAATTGCAACGGTTTATCGTTTTCTTCCAGCCCAAAACTCTCAAGTGCTGCGATTTTATCTTCAGCTTCCTTCATGCTCGGATTCCCCCACCTGCTGTATATATATCCATTTTCTTCGCCGCTAAACCGGCGCATACCTTCTTCTGCAGTCTCAAAAACATAAGTACTGCTTGCATAAATCGGGGTTAGATGTGCGTTATTTCCTTCTGTTTCGTGGCCGCTATGTATGGCGGTGGAACCAAATCCTTTTAGTTGTTTTTTTTGCGATGACATTGTATATATTAAATCCGAAATTAACAATGAAGCAAAAGTATGAAAAAGCAGAGTGGAAAGTAATGCTTGTTTTATGATCTTTGATGTAAAGAGTTCAATTTTATGTGGTAAGCCAAAAAGTAGAATTTTTGATTATTTTTATTCTCAATTATCACTTTTCAATGATAGAATTTATTTGCTCCACTTATTATCTTCTGGTGTATAATCCATAAAAATTCCATTGTCCAGTTCAACGGATTTTATATTTTTCTTTGTAGCAATTTTTATTATTTGTTCTTTTTGATTTGTTTTCCAGATCACAGGTGTTTCATGCATTGTAGAAGCAGTTTCATCTTCAAAAACAATTTTTATATCAAAAGGAATTGCGAAGCCGCCAACGTTTTTGATAGCCAAATTATAATAACCATTTTCTTTTTTCAAATCAGTTAGTTTCAGATCAATATAATTGTTAGAGAAAAACCAATTCTGAAAAAACCAATTTAAATCCTGTTCCGACCCGGTTTTCATAGAATTAAAATAATCCCATGGAATCGGATGTTTACCATGCCATGCGTTCATATAATAATGTAACGCTTTTTTGAATAAAGCATCGCCGAGAAGATCTTTTAAAGCAAGGTAACTTAATGATGCTTTTCCATAAGAATTATTTCCATAGCCGGCGCCGCTCACCTGTGTTGACATAGAAATAATTGGCTGGTCTTCTTCTGCAGAGGGATCATGAATGTAACGGTTAATGCGAAACATTTTGTAAACAGAATCGGCGTGTGCTTTTCCAAATTCTTCCTGGCCAATTAAATATTCAAAAGTAGTAGCCCAGCCTTCATCCATATACGCGTAGCGGGTTTCGTTGATGCCCATATAAAATGGAAAATACGTGTGCGCTATTTCATGATCCTGTACCATTTGTGAAAACTTAAAATCATTTGTTGTTCCGTCATTGATCATCATCGGGTATTCCATATCCGCAAAACCCTGGAATGATGTCATCTTTGAAAATGGGTAAGAGACACCCGGCCATTCTGTAGAAAAATACGCTAAAGAATGTTGTGACCATTTTGTATAATTGTGAAAATCTTTTGCTGTGTCATTATAAGCCGATTGAACACTTGTCCGGCGATTAGTTTTTTTATCAACCAAAACGCTTGCAGCATCCCAGATATAATTTTTACTTGTTGCAAAACAAACATCTGTAATATGATTGGCAGCAAATTTCCATGTGTTCCACTCATCTTGCCTGGTTATTTTGTGCTGTTGCATTTCATCAAAAGTGGCTACATGAATTAGATCTTCAGAAGTATAAGACTTTTTCAAACGCTCTGCTATAGCAGGTTGCAGCACTTCGTCAGAATTTAAAAGGTCGCCTGTTGCCCATACTACATAATTTTTTGGAACTTTTATCGCAAATTGGTAATCGTTAAAATCGTTATAAAACTCCTGCCTGCCAGTGTGCGGTATCATATCCCAACCATAATAATCATCGTACACAGAAACACGCGGATAAGAATAAGCTACATAAAAAGTGGTGCTGTCTATCTGGCCTTCACGGCCGCTTTGTTTTGATAAAGGGTAGCTCCAGGTAATATTAATTTCAATTGATGAATGAGGTAAAATTGGTTTTTTTAACCTGACTCCGGATACAGTTCCCCAGTCTTTGGCATCAATCTGATAAACATCATTATCAATAGAAAAGGCTTGAATATCGAGGCCTGATGTAATAATATCCGGACTTGCATAGCCCCCTCTTGGAGCAAGCGGTTTGTGAAAATTATTTACAAAACGTATAGCGATCATGCGGAGTGTATCCGGGCTGTTGTTGGTATAAGTGATTTTTTCAACTCCTGAAACGATCTTTGTTTCGGGAGTTACGATTATATTCATATCATATTTTCCTTCGTTTTGCCAATAATTTTTTCCCGGATTTCCATCCAAAGAGCGTGTTCCTTTTTCAAATGCTTTGGTTATGTTTCGCGGCATGTACAATTCCTGGGATTGCGCATAATTTTCGCCCGTCAATAAAAATAAAGTGATAATTAAAATGAGAATTCGCATAGAAATAAATTTTCAACTGATTTGGTCAAAGTAAATAAAGATGATGGAGAAAAGAAATAATATTTTTATGAATGGTAGATAATTATTTCAGAAAAATATCAAAAGCTATAAAATGGTTTATATGGTATAAATTAAATGAGAATAAAATTTTCTTGATTAATTATCTCACTTTTTCACATCGCCTGTTATTGCATCTATCTCATTTACTTTATCAGTATTTCCATTCTTGCTGAAAAGATCCCGAGCATAATTCAGATATTTTATATCTGTAGGTGTTTTGGGATTTTTGTTTTGATAAAAATTGGTCAATATGGTAAGTGTTTTGATCAAATCTTCTTTCATGCTTAGGATATTGTATATCTTGGAAATATTAAAATAATAAGCAGGCTCTGCAGGATTGTATTCTATCGTTTTCTTCCAGTATTTTAATGCTTCTGTATCGTTGCCCAGTCCATATTCCAGGCTGCCCGATACATTATATAAAGCAGCTTTGTCTACATCTGACATATCCTTTTTCAATGTTTTTTCCACCAGGTCTTTAATGTAGGAATATTCATCTTTTAATGTAAGAGCTGCGAAGTAGTAAGTATAAAGCCCGAATAGTGTTATGCTGATCTGGTTGGGCGTCAATGAATCAAATTCCTGGTCAAGAATAGAGCGCACAAGCACGATAGCCGAAGGCTCGTATACATCAACCAATGAACTAGCCATGCTAAGATGAAGGTTCACATCATGATTTATTTGCATGAATTTTTTTAATGCCGACATCGCCTGTTGGTTATCGCCTTTATTAAGAGCATCATAAAAAACCTGTGTAGGGCTTCCTGAAATAGCTGCTGTCGTTGTTCCGGTGCCGCTAACATTCCCAATAGACAACGTTTCGATTTTTCTTTCTATCCTGGTAAGCGTTGTGGCGATGCTGGTAAGTGATGCACTTGAAGATTCAGCACCATAACCTGTTTGTTCCAGTTCCTTAACAAAATTTCGTAGGCTGTCAGCAGATTCCTTGACCTTATAAACATCAGAAATGTCATAATCAAGGGTCCTGATGCCCTGGATATCAAAAGGCAGGATTTCTCCCTTCTTTTTCATCTGTATAAAAGGCTTGGCCGTTTCATGCCGCCGCCCGGCTTCATAAAAAACATTAGGGTTTCTGCCTGTAGCATCAATGATACATAATTCCGAATTTTGCACCAGTTTTACAATATCATCCGTTATGGCCGAGGTAGTCATTATTTTATCCGCCCGAACTATATTGAAATTAAATATTTCGATAGCTGGTTGAATGATGAGATCAAATAAAGCATTCGCATTGTTTCTTATATCAGATCCATCGTCGCCAATTGGAGAAATAACAAAACATGTTTTCTTTTCCATAATAATAAAATTTTATAGTGATTAATTTTTATACTCTTGCATTGTCAGTAATAATTACGTTGGTGATCCAGCCAATAACTGGTTCTTCTTTCCTGCCTGTTGCCGTCAGAAAAACATCCTGGCAATTTTTATTAGCTATCATCAGTTGCTGGGCTTCATAAAGTGTCGCATCTTGCTGAATAAATTCTACGCCATGTGACAGCACATCTTTTACTTCTTCACTGCCATCAGTTTGCATGTCTTCTATTTTAGTATCTTTAATTTCCTGAATTTCTTTTTTTTGATTCATGATCTGATTTGCCATAAAACTATCAAAAATGCTGCGGTGAATCACTGCAGTTACTATTTTATTTTCATCCATCACCACGATGCGGTTTCTTTTGTTTTTATCTAGAAAATATATCAAATCCGGGATAGTCATATTTTCTTTTGTCTGTTGCGCATTAAATGGCGAATCTATCGCCATTATTGGTATCATTACATCCTTTGCCTTTGTGGTTTTTAATTTTTCATCCGGTGTAAGTTTGGAAATGGTCTGCTGCATGCTACGGCTTGCAGACTCAAAGTTTTCTTTCGAAAAATAAAATGCAAGTATGGTTCCCATCCATGTGCCGATAATGGGAAGAACAAGCCCCATAAGGTCTTTTATATTTGGAAAAACATCTTTTTCTTTAAGATTTGAAAAGGCCATTACAAGCAAAAGAATAATAACGGCAAAAGAAAAAATAACGATTACGATGGCTAAATAATCTTTCAGGAAACCGATAAACTTACCAGACTTTTCGTTTTCTGCCTGCATAATGAAAGTTTTGTCTAAAATACAAAAAAAATATTATCAGGTAATTAATTAAAAAAATCGTCATGGTTTCCTCAACGATTTAATCTCTTGTAAGGCGCCTGGTAAGCGATTTTATAGTTTTTTGTAATAAACCTGTTCAAATAAAAATATAGAAATCTTCACAAGCAGGCTTGTAGCTTTTCAATGTTCATTTTCTTTAATAACAGAAATAAGTATTTTATAATTTCGTTTATCCATGTATGTTATGTTATTTAAAATTTACAAATAAGTGCCTGATAAAAAAATAGTACAACGAGCTTTGCAAAAAAATAAAACGCAATACCTCTTATCTTTACTCTCTCATTCAATAAAATTATTCGAATAGAACTGTGAATACAAATTCAAAAGCTACTCCGTTTACCCTGCAACAGGAAATAGTACATAGCATGATTCATGCTTTTGGCCTTCTGTTCGGCATTATCAGCATTCCCATTCTCACGGCACTTGCAGCCAGAAGCGGGAATTTTACCGCCATTGTCGGAGCCAGTATCTATGGATTTTGTTTTTTGATGTTGTTTAGTTTTTCCACTTTATATCATAGCTTTCAGCAGCCACAGGTTAAAAAAGTATTGGAAATATTTGACCACATTAGTATTTATTTTTTTATTGCAGGAACCTACACGCCTTTCCTTCTGATTTATCTAAACAATACATTTGGAATTACGCTGTTATCAGTGTTGTGGGGATTGACATTCCTTGGAATTTTTTTCAAAATATTTTTCATTGGCCGGTTCGAAATTATTTCTATTATCATTTATGTAGCGATGGGCTGGATATTGATTTCAGGTGGAAAAAGATTTTTTACGGCTTTGCCGGAAGATGTTTTGATTTTTATTATGATTGGAGGCGCATTATATAGTGCCGGGATATTTTTTTATTTGTGGAACAGGTTTAAATGGCATCATGCAATCTGGCATTTCATGGTGCTCGCTGCAGCGGTATGTCATTATATAGCCGTATTGCTTGCGGTTTGAAATAGTTTTATTTAAAAATTTCTGCGATGCAAAATGTAAAAAAACTATAAAATAGTTTATAAGAACATTTCATTTTTTTTGATTCATAGAAAGGAAATCAAACAAGCGATTCAAATACTTACTTTCTTTACATAAAAATTATGAAGCAACTTCTTGAGCAATATGCCAGGTATAATTTTTGGGCAAATAAAATTTTATTGGAAAAGCTTGCACAAATTCCTAAAGAGATTTTATATAAAGAAATGGGCGGCAGCTTCCCAAGCATTTTCCTGACGCTTGTTCATTTAATGGATGTGGAAAGCATTTGGTGGCAGCGCTTACTTTTACTGGAACATGTTCAATGGCCTGGAAAAAATATTGGTGAAAATTTCGATGAACTATCCAAACAGTTAATGTCACTTTCAAAACAATGGAGTGATTGGGTAACTGAAACGAATGAAAAAAATATTATTCATGTTTTCGGATATCAAAATTCAAAGAAGGAATTTTTTAAACAACCTGTTTATGAAATGATGCTACATTTATTTAATCATCAAACATATCATCGCGGACAAATAGTTATGATGCTTCGCCAAAATAATATCGATAAAATTCCAGCGACAGATTTCATTGTTTTCAGCAGAAAAAATCCCCTTTCAAAAAGGGGATAAGAAAGAATTACTATGCTCCACATTCAGCAACTACTGCGCCTCCGGAAGAACTTCGTCCAGTTTATTATCCTTAACGAATTTGTCTTTTGCGGTGGAAAATTCCTCCTGCAAAGCAGACGCTACATTTAGAGTTTCATCTGCCTTTGAATGAATTTCGGGCAATTGTTTTTCAAGAAGCCTGTCACCAAGGTTAATATTTTCCGCTTCTAACTGCGCGACTTTTTTTAATAGTGAGGTTTGGCTGTTTACGATGTCATCCAGTTCACGAAGCATTTTTTCCATCACATGCAATTTTTCTCTTTTGTCCATGGTTGAAGTTTTTATTTTTAATTGGAAATTGTTGAATCAAAAACTATTCCTGTTTTGCAAAAGATCATTAAAGATCATAAGATAAAAAGAATCATTCTATAACTTATCCAGGCGAAAATAACCCATGTTCAATTTATCCTCATTTACATTTACTGCAGCAGAAAATATAAGCCCATATTTTTCTTTCAATTGTGGCGATAAGATATCCTCAATTTCAAAAATATCATCCAAATCCACGCCATACTTATCATCAATATGCGAAGTGGCGCCTTTGAAGCCGGTATGTTTGTAAAAAGCAGATTGTTTGGCCCGCTGAATGGCTACAGATTTATTTTCGCAGGCTATGATCATTTTATAATGAAATTCCTCAAATTCATTTTCTTTGTAGCCACCCAGGTTTATAAAAAACAATTTTACTTTTTCTTCTTTTGAAAATGAAACTATTTCATTTTTTGGGTAAACCTGCACTCTATAGCCATCCACATAATCTATTTCTCTCCATGCGTCAATATGGATTTTATTCTCAGCTTCGGGCCAGGCATTAAGAATATCCGGAATCAGTTCTTTGAGACTGCTTGCAATGCCAAAAAATATATCGTGCTGTTCTATATTTCTTCCAGCTGGCTTGCAGCCTAATAGTAACATGTATAATTTCATTTTTTCACGCAGTTTATCATAAGTCTAAACAATTCATAATATAGTATTTTGATTTTTTATCATTAATATTTATGCTTACATTTTTTCTGAATTATGATTTTCAATATTGAAAAATGAGCGCTTAATAAATTTGTTCATCATAAAGCAAATGCTTTTCTGCAACACTTTCTTTGTTCAATAAAAACGGATTGCGCCAAGCAGCAAAAGCCGCCAGCAAACCCATTAATATCAATAGCGATAATCCCTTTGAAAGATTTGCTTTTTCAGCGATAAAACCAATAACAGAAGGACCCGTAAGAAACCCGATCAATCCGCCGGTAGTCACCATCGCGTATCCTTCAACCGTGCTTACTCCGGGGATATTAGCAGATGCCCTGAATAAAACAGGCACAATACAACAACTCCCCAAACCAACCATGATATAACCCACGATGGCCATTATTATCACTGGCGCAGTTACTACCACTAAGAATCCAGTGGCTGCCAACAGGCTTCCGGCAATCACTACATTTTTGCTGCCGAGCTTTTTGATCAGGGCATCGCCGTTCAATCTTCCCACAGTCATGGCCACAGAAAAACCCGCGTATCCAAGGCTTATCAAAGCTTTGGGCGCAAACAATATTTCTTTAAAATAAATCGCGCTCCAGTCGGCCACGCAACCTTCTGCCATAAAACTAACCATACAAATGAAAGAAATCCCAAGGATGGAAGAAGAAGGCAGTTTAAAGCCAGACCTGGAATGAATGATATCCACGTTAGCCAATAAATGTTTTTTATTAGAAAGAATAATAACGACAAGAACAGCGGCCACTATCAAAATTTGCAAGTGGGAGGGAACGTGAACTGAAAATAACAAAGCGGCAATCCCCGCGCTCACAGCGCCTCCGAGGCTATACATGCCATGGCAAGTACTCATAAATAGCTTGTCATACTTTTTCTCTATAAGGTTTACCGTGGCGTTGGCAGATACGCCATTTAAGAAACTTATAGAGCCAAAGCAATATAAGCACACCCAGAACATAAGCCGGTTTACAGAATTAATTTGTAAGGTCATAATTCCGCACAAAATAAGATACCCGGAAAACATCCATCTGCCCACAGATACCTTGCTGAAAACCCTTGTAGAAAGCAGCATCCCCGTGATGGCACCCAATGGTGAAAGCAACAAGGAGAGGCCAAGGCCGCCGTCCGTAAAGCCAAGCCGTGATTTTATGCAGGGTATCGAAGCCACCCAAATGCCGAATAGCAGGCTTGATGTAGAAAATAAAAAACCTACTGCAAAAGCTGGCTTGTTTTTGATAAAAGAATAGAAATTCCTGATCATGATAAGGTGAAAATAGAGGTTGCGAACTTACAATAAAATAGGATTTGATTATGGGATAAAAACTTTGAATGAAATTCTTATAAAATTGTACTGTTATAACTCAAAATGTAGTTTATTGATTTTATTGAATTCTAAGGAATTATAATAATTATGCAGAAGAAGTGTTTGATATCCAAAACAAGTGAAGCCCCAAAAGTAGAAAAACAACATTTTTATTATTTCGTATCATACGCCCACTTCACCAAAGTAGCGCCCCATGTAAATCCGCCGCCGAACGCAGCAAGAACAATAAGATCATCTTTTTTTAATTGTTTTTCCCATTCCCATAGGCAAAGAGGAATGGTCGCTGAAGTGGTGTTGCCATAGCGTTGAATATTGATCATTACTTTATCCATACTCAATCCCATGCGGTTGGCGGTGGCATCAATAATTCTTTTATTGGCCTGGTGCGGGACGAGCCACGCAATATCCGCGCCGGTTAATTTATTTCTTTCTAATAATTGATAAGATACGTCTGCCATTCCCTTCACTGCGAATTTAAAAACCGTCGGCCCTTCCTGAAAAATATAATGCTCCTTCGCCAGCACCGTTTCTATAGAAGCAGGCTTTGCAGAACCGCCGGCAACCATTTTCAAATATTCACAGCCAATTCCATCAGATTTTAAAAGACTGTCCTGTATTCCATAGCCTTCTTCGTTCGGTTCTAATAAAATAGCTCCTGCTGCATCGCCAAAAAGCACGCAGGTTTTGCGATCGCTGTAATCCACAATACCGCTCATTTTATCGGTTCCTACAACCACTACTTTTTTGTAACGCCCACTTTCAATAATCGCTGCTCCTGTTGTAACTCCAAATAAAAATCCGGAACATGCTGCTGAAAGATCGAAGCCAAATGCATTTGTTGCGCCTACTTCATAAGAAATAATATTTGCCGTCGCAGGGAAAGTCATATCCGGCGTGACCGTGCAACAAATAATACAATCAATTTCTACAGGATCTATTCCTCTTTTTTTGCAAAGCTCTAAAACTGCAGGTATAGCCATTTTAGAAACGCCCATATTTTCCCCTTTCAAAATTCTCCTTTCTTCTACGCCGGTGCGGGTTTTTATCCATTCATCGGAAGTTTCTACCATTGTTTCAAGTTCGGCATTGGTAAGTCTGTATTCGGGCACGAAAGCGCCGACGGCTGTAATGGCAGCGGAAATTTTTTGACTCATGTATGTTTTGAAATTTTTTTTAATGAAGCTAAATTAATGTACAGTTTTGTAACAAGTGTAAATGTATATTTTGAGGATTTAACTGAGTAATTTTTTTAAGAATGGTTTTATTTCCCGCTTTTATAAAGAAATCAAGATCTGCTCTTGCATCTGGTTAAATATTATTTGCATAGATCTTTGAGTTCTTTAATATTTATTTCAACTCCTTTTCCTTCTTTATAATTTTTTCTACTCCCTTGAATTTTTGTCACAAACTCTTCATTATACTGCTTTGGTTCCTTTTTGTTTTTTTCAAAAGGGATTTTCAATGTGTTTGCTAAATGCTCAAAAAGATCTGATTGTTCTTTATCTTTCGGATGAATGGTAATTGTTTCCATAATTTTTATTTATTCAGAAACACAAATATAATTACATAATTCATGCAAACTTCTAAACTATCTAAACCATTAAAACATGCCAAACATTTAAAAATTCCTCAATCCCCAACTCTTTCAAGATTAATCTTTTTCATTAAACCGAATTACTTATTTTTGGCGCACTTTCAAAAATATGATAGCCTATTTATCTGGAAAATATTCTTATAAAAACCCCGCAGTGGTTTACGTAGATGTGCAGGGCGTGGCTTATGAGGTAAATATCAGCCTGAATACTTATTCGCATATTCAACACCTGACGGAAGGCAAATTATATACTTACCTGCAGGTGAAAGAAGATTCACACACCTTGTTTGGCTTTTTTGATGTGATGGAAAAAGAAATGTTTATTTTATTGATCAGTGTTTCAGGAGTTGGTGCAGCTACTGCACGGATGATGTTGTCTAACATGAAGCCCGCCGAAATAAGCAACGCTATCGTAATGAATAATGCCGCGGTTTTGGAAGGTGTAAAAGGAATAGGAAAAAAAACTGCACAGAGATTAGTTCTTGAATTGAGAGATAAAGTGTCTAAATTGCCTTCTTCTTTACCCGGATCTGTAATTCATGGCAATACTTTGGAGCAAGATGCGTTAAATGCTTTGGTGGCATTAGGAATTTCAAGGCCTGTAGGAGAGCAGGCGATTAAAAAGATTGTAATTTCGGAGCCCTCGATAAATTCCCTGGAAACATTAATAAAAAAAGCCTTAAAAGCGATTTGATAGAAATCTACCTTAATTAATTTGTTGGATGTTGCTCAAAAGAAAATTGACACCGGATCGCGTGGCGTTAATGGTAGGTAGTATTCTATCTGTTCTATTTTTATTTGCAGGAATTTCAACCAAAGCGCAGGATTCATCAGCAATCCGGAATGATAGCTTACATTTTCCTCTTCATGATCGCAGGGGAGATTTTATTTCCGGTAATCCAGCCATTTATGATTTTAAGCTTCCTTCTAACATCAGTGATTCTGTAGTTTATGATCCGGCTTCCCAAACTTATATAGTTTATGAAAAAGTAGGCAACCATTTTTATAGAACACCCACTTATTATACCGCTGAGGAATTCCGTGCATTGCAGGCGCAAAAAGCCGAGATGGATTATTTTAAGAAAAGAGCTAACACGCTTAACATCCTTAACCGCGGCCTCATAAAACCAAAACTCAGCCTTTATGATAATCTGTTCAACAGGCTTTTCGGAAACGGAAAAATAGATATTCAGCCACAGGGAAATGTAGATGTTACCGCAGGCTACCAAGGCCAAAATATAAAAAATCCAACACTTGCTGAAAGAGCGCGTAAAAGCGGTGGATTAGATTTCAATATGGCTGCGCAATTGAACGTGAATGCCAACATTGGTGACAAATTGAAATTTCCGATTAGCTATAACACTCTTGCAAATTTTGATTTTACCAACCAGTTAAAACTTGATTATACCGGAACAGATGATGAAATCCTAAAGCGCTTCGAAGCGGGAAACGTTTCTTTTTCATCAAAAAGCACTTTAATTCCCGGTGCGCAATCTTTGTTTGGTTTAAAAACACAATTGCAGTTTGGTAAATTATATGTTACTGCTGTGCTGGCAAATCAAAAATCCCAGCGCCAAACAGTGAATTTGCAAGGAGGCTCCGCTGCTCAGCGTTTTGAATTCAAAGCTGATGAATATGAAGAAAACAGGCATTTTTTATTATCTCAATATTTCAAGAATAATTATAATAAAGTAATGAGCAATATCCCGGCGGTAACCACACCCGTGCAGATATTGAGAATGGAAGTGTGGGTTACTAATAGAAATGGCGCAACTACAGATGCAAGAGAGATTGTCGGGCTAATGGATATTGGCGAAGCCAATCCTTTTCATAATTTTATTGTAAACGGTACTTTACCAGCAAACAGCACGAATAACGAATACAGCTCAATTATCAGTAATCCGGGCAGCAGAAATGCAGCGCTGATTAACAGTCAACTGATGGGGATGGGATTAAATCCTGTGCAGGATTTTGAAAAAACTTTTGCGAGAAAATTAGATTCTTCTCAATATATATATAATCGCAGGGTTGGTTTTCTTTCATTAAGCCAGCCTTTGCAGCCAGATGAAGTGCTTGCAGTGGCATTTCAATATTCATACAATGGAAGAATTTACCAGGTTGGTGAATTCTCACAGGATGTGCCGCCTGATTCTACGTCAAGCAACCAGAAAGTCCTTTTTCTTAAATTATTGAAAGCTACTTCGCAGCGCCCGAATCTTCCAATATGGAACCTGATGATGAAAAACGTGTATAGTGTAGGCTTTGGAGCCTTAGACAGGCAGGATTTTCAACTGAATGTTTTATATCAACAACCTGGCTTAGGGGCAAAAAGATATGTTCCCTTTGGTGACCTTAACCAGGGAACGCCGCTTTTAACTTTAGTAAACCTTGATAGGCTTAACAATCAAAATGATCCCCAGCCAGACGGGATTTTTGATTTTGTGGAGGGATATACAGTGCTCTCTCAATATAGCAGGGTCATTTTTCCTCTGTTACAACCTTTTGGGCGGGATATTGCTCCGAAATTATTTAGTAATCCGGTTATTGGTGCAGACAGTTTATATTATCCTTTATATGATTCAATAAAAGCCACTGCTCAACAGCAATTTCCTAATCTCGATAGATTTGTATTGCAGGGAATGGCAAAAACATCCTCCACTTCAGATATCAGTATAGGATACAATATTCCGCGTGGGTCGGTGAAAGTGACGGCTGGCGGACAACAGCTAAGCGAAAATATAGATTATACGATTAATTACGATCTCGGAACTATCAAAGTAATCAACCAGGCAATTATCAATGCAGGCCTGCCGATTCAGGTGAATTTTGAAAACAATGCAACATTTGGCTTACAGCAAAAAAGTTACCTGGGGTTGCGGCTGGATTATCTTGCAAAAAATACAGCTAAAGAACAACTGGCTGTTGGGGGCACAATTGTAAGGCTAAGCGAAAGACCTTTTTTTACCAAAGTAAATTATGGTGAAGATCCGATAAAGAATACTATGTATGGCTTAGACGCAAATTATAAAAGAGGCTTGCCCCGTTTAACTAAGATTTTAAACAAACTACCCTTTTACAGGTCCACCGCACCTTCATCAATCACAGCTTATGCAGAAGCGGCTTATTTGAAACCGGGCCATGCTCCACAGATAGGTAAAGGAAGCAGCGGGGTAGTTTATATCGACGATTTTGAAGGGAGCTTAAGTAACATAGACCTACGGTTTCCCCCTATAAGCTGGGCATTGGCATCCACTCCTTTGGGAGCGACAGATGTAAACGGAGCTATACTTTTTCCTGAAGCCACATTGAGCAATAATCTTGATTATGGAAAAAACAGGGCGAGGCTGTCATGGTACCAGATAGAACCTACTTTGCAGGATCCTTCAAATATCAACAATCCGCTCAAGGGCAATAAAACCGCTCTTTCTGATCCCCGTGTAAGAGCTGTTTCCCAATCAGAATTATTTCCACAAAGAACAACCGATTTCGGCCAGAATCAATTGATCACTTTTGATCTTTCTTATTATCCTACAGATCGGGGACCTTATAATTATGATGCGTCGTCAGCTAATTTAACTGCCAATGGTAAGTTTCGCAATCCTAAAACCAAGTGGGGCGGACTGATGAGAAGCATTGACCAAACAGATTTTGAAACCGCCAATGTCGAGTATATAGAATGCTGGGTCCAGGATCCTTTTATTTTAAAGCCTAATAGTACAGGGGGCAAATTTTATATCAATCTTGGAAACATTTCGGAAGATGTATTGAAAGATTCCCGACGCTTTTATGAAAATGGATTGCCCACGCCCAAATTACCCGCACAAGTAGATACATCAATTTGGGGAGTTGTTCCCCGTAATCCGATCCAGGTAACAAATGCATTCAGCAATGATCCGACAGACAGGCCTTACCAGGATGTTGGTTTTGATGGATTGACTGATAGCGCGGAGAGGTCATTCCGGAGGATAGATTATCTGAATGTTCTTGCAACTAATTTTGGATCCGGTTCAAAAGTTTATCAGGATGCATTGGCCGATCCATCTTCAGATAATTATCAATATTACAGGGGCAGTAATCTTGATGCGCAGAGTGCGGGTATTCTCAGCCGTTATAAATATTTTAATAATCCCCAGGGAAACTCGCCAATCGCGGACAATAATTCTCAGTTTTCTTCTGCAGCTACTTTATATCCGGATCAGGAAGATCTGAATCATGATAATACACTGAATGAAACAGAAGAATATTTTCAATACATTATAGACCTGAAGCCACCATCAGATGCTGAAATGACTATTGGCCAGAATTACATTGTAGATAAAAAAGTAGTCACCGTAAAAACGGTTGATGGAAATTCTAGACCGGAAACATGGTATCAGCTAAGGATTCCCATTAATTCTTATAATAAAAAGATTGGTAACATTCCAGATTTCAAATCCATAAGATTTGTAAGAATGTTTTTGACAGGATTTGAAGACAGTGCAACTGTCAGGTTTGGTGAGCTTAGCCTGGTGAGAAATACCTGGAGAAAATTTAAATATCAAATAGATTCTACAGGAAATTATAAACCAACATCTTCAACAGAATTTGATGTAGGCGCAGTAAACATTGAAGAAAATGATAAACGTTTGCCTTTGCCTTATCGCACTCCACGAGATATTGAAAGAGTACAAACTTTAAGTAATAATGGTGTTTCTCTTTTGCAAAATGAGCAATCTCTCACACTCAAGTTTTGTAATCTTGCAAAAAATGACGGCAAGGCGATCTTTCAAACTTTCGCCAACAAGGATCTTCGCCAGTTCAGGAAATTGCAAATGTATATTCATGCCGAAAAAAATAGTGAAACTACACTAAATGACAATTCGCTCACCGCTGTAATCAGAATGGGGAGTGATTTTGTAAATAATTATTATGAAATAAGAATCCCATTAAAATTAACCCCGTTAAATTCGGGCCTGGATCCTAACAGCAATGCTTATAATGATACTTTATGGATAAAGGAAAATAGCCTGGATCTTGATCTTGGTGTGCTTACACAAATCAAAACAAAGAGAAATCTTTCCAGTTCGCCCACGAATGTGTTGTTTTCACAGCTTCAATCCAGTGGCCAAACGTTCGCCATAATGGGAAATCCAAACCTGGCGCAAATAACCGGAATGCTGATGGGTGTTCAAAATACCAATGCTGTTTCTGCATGCGGAGAACTTTGGTTCGATGAGCTTCGGCTATCCTCTTTGGATGAAAAGGGAGGTTGGGCTTCGCTTGCACGGCTTGATGCAAATCTTTCAGACCTTGGAACTATTTCTGTTTCTGCAAATACGCATAGTAACGGATTTGGTACCCTTGAGCAAAGAGTAAATGAAAGATTTAAAGATAATTTTGTGCAATTTGATGCCGCAGCCAACCTCGAACTTGGAAGGCTTTTACCAAAAAAAGCGGCGCTCTCCATTCCGTTTTATGCAAGTATTTCCAACTCGATCAGCACTCCCGAATGGGATCCGTTTGATATGGATATTACATTGAAGCAGAAATTGAAGCAGGCGCCAACAAAGAGCCAGCACGATTCTATTCGCAATAATGCCATCGATTTTGCATCTATAAAAACCGTCAGCTTTACCAATGTTCATAAAAACAGAACAGGTAATAAAAAACCACAGTTGTGGGATGTAGAAAACCTGGATGTTAGTTATACATATACAAGTGCCAAAGCCCATAATCCCCTCATAGAATATAATAATGTTACCAAACAGCAGGGGAGCCTTGCATACAATTTTGCACCACGGCCAAAATTTTATGAGCCCTTAAAAAAGTTATTTAAAAGACGGAAAACACATTGGTTCGATCTGGTCAAAGATTTTAATTTTAACCCGATACCTTCACAGCTTACTTTTAAAGCAGATGTTTTCAGGCAGTTTGGAGTTACAAAACCACGTGATCTTGGAGGGGAAAAATACGTCACACCTGAAACTTATAATAAGTATTTTACCTTTGACAGGAATTATATTTTACGATGGGATTTTACCCATTCACTGAATCTTGATTATTCTGCATTGAATAATGCGAGAATTGATGAACCTTACGGGCGGCTAGACACGAAAGCGAAAAGAGATACTGTGCGGCAAAATTTCTTTTCAGGAGGAAGAAATATAGCTTTCACTCAAACGATCAATCTTTCTTATAATGTTCCGCTGAATAAATTTCCATTAACCGACTGGACAACATTACGTTTACAATATACGGCAAACTACCGGTGGATAGGTGCTTCCAGGCTTGCTGTAGATCTTGGTAATTTCCTGGAAAACGGACAGCAGGAACAAGCCAATCTCCAACTTGATTTTACAAGATTGTATAACAAATCAAAATGGCTAAGAGCTATCGATCAGCCAAGGCGGCCTGCGCCAAAATTAAATCCCCGAGACTCGTTGGCCTCAAAAAAACCTCAGATGTCGCTGTCACCAAAACCAACAAATGGGTTGCCAGAAGTAAATGGGATCATGCGTGTTTTTGGGAAGTTATTCACGAGCATTAAATCTGTAAATGCCACTATTTCTCAAATCAGCAATACAAGATTACCGGGCTACACAGACAGTACAAAAATATTAGGTGAAAATTTCAAAAGCATGGCGCCGGGATTTGATTTTATTTTAGGGCGTCAGCCGGATACCAATTGGCTAAATCGTGCAGCCAAACGTGGTCTCATTACAAAAGATTCAATGTTCAATGATCTTTTTGTTCAGAATTTTGATCAGAAATTTACCATTTCCGCACAATTAGAACCAGTAAGAGATTTATCAATTGATATAAATCTTGACAAAACTTTCAGTAAAAATTATTCAGAGACATTTAAAGATACCACCGGCACCGGAGATCATTTTTCACATTTGAGCCCTTATGTAACCGGAAGCTTCAGTGTCAGCTACATTGCCTTCAGCACATTATTTGAGAAGTATGATCCCAACCGTGTTTCTGCAACTTTCTTAAAATTCCAGGACTACAGGCAGATTTTGTCAAACAGATTGGGTACTCAAAATAAATATAATAAGATACAGGGTAATCCTGTTGGCACTGATGGTTACGCAATAGGTTATGGAAGATATGCGGTTGACGTATTGGTACCTGCATTTCTTGCGGCTTATACAGGGCAAGATCCTAATAAAGTTTCATTAATCAAACAAAACAATGCAAATATTAAATCTAATCCGTTCAGTGGAATTATCCCTAAACCAAACTGGCGCATAACCTACAATGGGTTAAGCAGAGTTCCGGGATTTGATAAAATATTTACCAATTTTTCTTTAACGCATGCATACTCCGCAAGCCTTGGAATGAATAGCTTTACTTCTGCGTTATTGTACCAGGATGTTTCCCGTTACAATTATCCGTCATTTATTGATACGGTTTCTAATAATTATATTCCTTTTTTCTTAGTGCCAAATATTACAATCCAGGAACAATTCGCACCCCTTATTGGAATTGACATGACGTTTACCAACAAGCTAAGTCTCAAGTTTGATTACACAAAACAGCGCACATTAAGCCTTAGCCTTATAGATTATCAATTAAGTGAAGTACGCTCTACAGAGATCACATTTGGCGGCGGCTTCCGCAAGCGCGGATTGAAGCTTCCATTCAAAATTCCTTTCAGTAAACAGGACACAAAAAAATTGGACAATGAGATCAATTTCCGGATTGATTTTAGAATAAGAGATAATGTAACGTCCAACAGCCGCCTTGATCAGAACAGCGCTTTTGCAACAAACGGTAGCAAAGAGATTACCATAAGCCCGACTATAGATTATTACATCAGCAACCGGATAAATGTGAAATTGTATTTCGATCAGCGGCGCGTAAATCCATATATTTCATCATCTGCGCCAACGGTAGACACGCGTGCAGGAGCACAAATTAGGATTTCACTGGCAAAGTAGCCGTAAGCGCAAACTCCGGACGGTAGATAATTTCATTTAAATTCTGCCAAATAAACCAAAATGTAGAAAAATGATTTTTTACTAATGCATGCAAAATTTAGGCTCGTGAAGAGAAGTGGTGTTCGGGACTGAAGTTGCAATGACTGGATAATTTAAAAAACCGGAGACAATAACATCGGGTGAGTTATCAAAAACATCACAAGAAACTTTACTTTACTTTTTTAAACAAAATAATATATCCGCAAATATTTTTCTTTTTCTTATTGATCTGAAGAGGTTTTATAATATGGTATTCGGTGAATTTTGGAATGTATGAATAACTAATAATATTCCTTTGCATTCCGCCTCCAGAATGTTTTTGATAAACAACTTGTTTTTCATCCTGGTCATACATTTTCAATTCGTATAATTTAGAAGACAAGTCGCCAATAAAAACAAACTGATAGCAGCTTCCCTGGTTGAGTGGCACGATCACTGGTATTTCAAATTCACTTTCCATTATCATCATTGCTTCCTTTACTATTATAAAACCCTGGTGAGTTAAGTTTTCTTTCAAACTATCCGCCTGCCTTTTCAAGGTGGGATCCATACATGAAACCTGCCTTATTCTTTCCTGGCTTTTCAGTTGAAGGTTTAAAAACAGGAGTACGATTAAAATCAATAAATGATTTTTCAAAGGATTTTTCATTTGATCAAAAAAGAAAATGGAAAACAATATTGCTTGTTTTGCCACTTAATTCTTTTCATGTTTTTTAATTAACGCTCGATAAACAAATTTCTATAGCTACAACCAAAACGTATTAAAGCCTGACGTATTGTTTCAATTTCTTTTTGTTGAAGCCCAGCAATATTGCAATGCGGGTATTGATGTGAAAAGCCAAAAGATAGATTCTATAGATTCTGTTTGCAGAAAAAAAATCTTTTTAAAAAAAATGTTTTTTATAAAAATGATTACCCTACCTTTGCAGTAGACTATTCAAATTATTAACACGATGACATCTTCTTCTTTAATGTATATGCGCACTTCCTTCCACTCAATGCGCTGTTGTTGTAATCTTATTTAATTAAATGCAACATTCATCATCCTTCTATAATTTTTTATTTTTTCGTAACACATGTTTTTTTCCCTAAAAAATCATATCTCTTCAATATCAGGCCAGGCACAGGTTTACGGCATTGATGAAATGCTGGCCTTTCTTGCTGATCAATTTCCGGGAAAGGTTACTTTTTCGACAAGTTTTAGTTATGAAGATCAGGTCATTACCCATAAAATTTTAAGCAACCAATTTCCAATTAGCATTTTCACATTAGATACCGGCAGGCTTTTTCCTGAAACTTATTCTGTCTGGAGTGCGACAAACGAAAAGTATCAATCACACACGAAAGCATATTACCCGGATCATTTATTACTTGAAAATTTTGTTGCGGAAAAAGGCCCTAATTCATTTTATGAATCAGTAGAGAACAGGAAAGCTTGTTGTTATATACGAAAAGTGGATCCGCTGAAAAGAGCATTGAAAGGAAATTCCATTTGGATTACCGGCCTTCGCGCAGAGCATTCAACAGACAGACACAATATGCCGCTTGTTGAATGGGATGAAAGTAATAACATCATAAAATTTCATCCATTATTAAATTGGACAACAACAGAAATAAAAGGTTATATCAATCAGAATGACATTCCTTATAACCCTTTGCACGACCGGGGTTTTGTGAGCATCGGATGCGCGCCATGTACAAGGGCGATTAAGTCCGGAGAAGATTTTCGCGCGGGACGCTGGTGGTGGGAAGACAATACAAAAAAAGAATGCGGCCTGCATGTACATCAGCAGGCGTGAGATTTGATTTTATAAAAAAATAAAATGAGTAAATATCATTTAGATTATTTAGGACAACTTGAATCGGAAGCTATCCACATTATGCGCGAAGTAGCCGGACAATTTGAGCGCCCTGCATTATTATTTTCAGGCGGCAAAGATTCTATAACCCTTGTCCACCTTGCATTAAAAGCCTTTCGCCCCGGGAAATTCCCTTTTCCTTTGGTGCATATTGATACAGGGCATAATTTTCCGGAGGCTTTGGATTTTCGTGATCATCTGGTAAATAAAATTGACGAAAATCTTATCGTGCGCAAAGTGGAAGATACCATCAAACAAAAAAATCTTACAGAACAAAAAGGGAAATTTGCCAGCAGGAATTCTTTGCAAACCCATACGCTGCTTGATATTATTGAAGAGTTCAAATTTGATGCGCTCATTGGCGGGGCAAGAAGAGATGAAGAAAAAGCCCGCGCTAAAGAAAGAATATTTTCGGTGAGAGATGAGTTCGGGCAATGGAATCCAAAATTACAAAGGCCTGAATTATGGAACATTTACAATGGGAAAATCCATAAAGGAGAAAACGTTCGCGCCTTCCCGATAAGCAACTGGACTGAACTTGATATCTGGAATTACATCAAAAGAGAACAGATTGACTTGCCTTCAATTTATTTCGCTCATGAAAGAGAAGTTACCCAACATGAAGGCCAGTTGGTATCGGTTTCAGAGTTTATAAAACTCGATGCTACCGATGTAGTATCTAAAAAGAAAGTTCGTTATAGAACCGTTGGTGACATGACTTGTACGGCCGCGGTAGAATCAAACGCAACAGATATTGACGGCATCATTAAAGAAATTATTGCAGCTAAAACCAGCGAGAGAGGCGAAACAAGAATTGATGATAAAGTTTCAGAAGCGGCAATGGAAGATAGGAAAAAGGGGGGATATTTTTAGGAAGTTGAAAGTGATAAGTTGAAAGTGATAAATCAAGAGTTGGAAAAGACTTTTAAAACTCAAAACTTATAACTTATAACTCAAAACTCATAATTAAAAAAATGGACATTTTACGATTTATAACCGCCGGAAGCGTAGATGATGGAAAAAGCACTTTGATCGGAAGATTATTGTACGACAGCAAATCGATATTAATTGATCAGCTTGAGGCAATTGAAAAACAAAGTAAGAATAAAGCGGATGGTGAAATTGATTTGGCGCTTTTGACAGATGGCCTACGCGCAGAGCGTGAGCAGGGAATTACGATTGACGTGGCTTACAAATATTTTTCAACTCCCAAACGCAAATTTATTATCGCTGATGCGCCCGGCCACATTCAATATACCCGTAACATGGTTACTGGCGCTTCCAATTCAGAAATGGCAATTATCCTGGTTGATGCAAGAAATGGAGTTGTGGAGCAAACCCGCCGTCATTCCATCATAGCTTCTTTATTAAATCTCCCACATGTGGTGGTCGCTGTCAACAAAATGGACTTGGTAAATTATTCAGAAGATGTTTATAATAATATTGTAATCGATTATCAGAAAGTAGCAAAATCTCTTGGGCTGAAACAAGTTAAATATATTCCCATCAGCGCATTGAATGGTGATAACATCGTAGAAAGATCTGAAAATTTTTCGTGGTATGAAGGTGAATCTTTATTGCATTATTTAGAAAATGTTCAGCTCGATTCTGATATCAATCTTACTGATTCAAGATTTTCAGTTCAATTTGTAATTCGCCCGCAAGCTCCGGAACTACACGATTACAGAGGTTATGCTGGTAAAGTGATCAGTGGTATTTATCGTAAAGGCGATAAAGTAATTGTACTTCCTTCAGGCATCGAAAGCTCTATTAAAGCAATCGAAATTGACGGCAAAGAAGTTGAAGAAGCTTATGCCTTGCAAAGTGTTGTGCTGCATCTTGAAGATGATATAGATGTCAGCCGCGGAGATATGATTGTTCCTGTAAATAACCAGCCAAATCTCGAACGAGAATTTGAAGTGCTTTTATGCTGGATGGATAATAAACCATTAAAACCCGGGAATAAATATTTTTTGCAAACTAATGGCGGCGTTGTAAGAAGCGTTGTAAAAGACATAAAATATAAGCTGGATGTAAACACGCTGGAGAAAAATTATTCACCCGAAAAAGCTGTATTGAACGATATTATTAAAGCAACGATTAAAACAGCATCGCCTGTAGCATTTGATTCTTATAAAAAATTAAGGCAAAACGGCGGAGCGATCTTAATTGATGAAACAAGTTGTGTTACGGTAGGAGCGTGTATGATACAATAAAATCTTATTTTTTTAAATTTTAATCCTACTGATTTAGTAGACTTTTATGAATCAATTATTAAAAACAGGAAAAGTAATTATTGCAGGCGCTGGCCCCGGTGATCCGGAATTAGTAACAGTAAAGACTACACGCTATTTACAGAAGGCTGATGTGGTTCTTGTTGATCGCCTGGTAAGTAATGAAATACTTAATCAATATGTATCTCCCGATGCTGAAATTATTCATGTTGGAAAGCAATGCCGGCGCGGCATTTCGACTCCGCAGGAAACGATCAATGATTTAATGGTTCATCATGCATTATTGGGCAAACTGGTGGTTCGTTTAAAAGGCGGCGATGTTTCCATTTTCTCTAATATCCTTGATGAGCTGGAAACTTTGGCCGCTCATAATATTCCTTATGAAATAATTCCTGGAGTTACCGCAGCCCTTGGGGCAGCTGCATTTGCAGGTATTCCACTTACGGCGAGAGGTTACGCAACTTCCGTTCGTTTTCTTACATGTTATAAATCAGAAATTGTTTCTGATGAATATTGGAAAGAACTTGCCCAAACAAGTGATACTATAGTTTTTTACATGTCGGCAGAAACTTTGCCAATGATTGTAAAAAATTTAACTGACAATAATATAGATGAAAATAAATTGCTTGCTATCATTGAGCAGGCTACCACGCCGTTTCAAAATATTCATGTCACTAATTTATATGATTATAAAAATAATTTTGGCGAAAAAATATTTATCTCACCTTCTTTAGTAATCATTGGCGAAGTGGTTTCACTTCATGAAAAATATAAATGGCTTCAAAACCATAATACCAGCGAATATTATTTTAAACCGATCGCCTCTATTCATCAAGAAGAAAAAATTGCGTTGCCATGTTAGTTGAGCAAAAATTAAAAACCCTGCAAGATTTCATAAGCACTTCAACCCATGAGGAATTGATATGGATAAACGGTTATCTTAATGGTATTCTTTCACAAAAAAATGGAAAAGAAATACAGCCGGCTGCGAAGAATGGCGTGAATAAAATTACCATTGCGTTTGGAACTGAAACCGGTAATTCAAAAAAACTTGCTACCGAATTTGCGGCTAAAGCTAAGAAACATGGTATTCATGCAAAGGTTCAAAGCCTTGATCAATATAAGCTGAATGATTTGGTGAAAGAAGAATACTTTTTAGGAATAATCAGTACCCATGGTGATGGTGAGCCGCCTATTGCTGCAAAAAAATTTTATGATCATGTGCATCAGAATGGATTTAGGCTAGACAAGTTAAGATATAGTATTTTGGCTTTAGGCGACACTTCATATCCATTATTTTGCAAAGCTGGTGAAGATGTAGATGAGCAATTGAATAAGCTGGGAGCCTCTCGTATCATGCCTTTGCAGAAATGCGATCTTGATTATGACATAGAAGCAAATGAATGGCTTGACAATGTTTTCAATAATTTAAAAAACAGCACTTCGGGCTCCGATGCAATTTTACCTCAGCCGTTTATTAAAAAAACTTCCGTTAAGAAAATCTTCGCAGGAAAATTATTAGCTCACATAAACCTGAATGATACAGGTAGCGATAAAGAAACGTATCACATAGAAATTGAAGCGGAAGATGTTAGCTACAAACCAGGTGATTCTATTGGCATTGTTCCTGAAAATAAAAAAGATATTGTAGAAAAAATTATTGAATTAACAGTAATTGATCCTGCTAAAAATATTGATTACAAGGATGAATTAATTTCCGTGTTTGATTTGTTGCAGAAAAAATTAAACATCACACATCTGCCTGAACGTGTGATAAAAAAATATGCATCAGTTTTACAGCAGGAAATTAAGGTTACAAAAATTGATTTGTTGGAATTGATGAAAATTTATCCGGTAAAAAACGAGCACGAGTTTTCTGAAATTCTTAAAATATTAGAGACAATTACACCAAGATTATATTCTATCGCATCTTCTCCTGAAGCCCATCCCGGAGAAATTCACATAACCGTTGCTAAAAATCGTTTCACAGAAAATGATGAGCTCAAATATGGTTTGGCTTCTGAATTTTTATCATTGCTTGATGAAGATAATGAGCTTAAGTTTTATGTTCATCCAAACAACCAGTTTCGTTTGCCCGAAGAAGATAAAAACATTATTATGATCGGGCCGGGAACCGGCATTGCACCATTTCGTTCTTTTATCGCGGAGAGAGATGCATCAGGCGCTTCAGGGAAAAACTGGCTCTTCTTTGGTGACCAACATTTCACTACAGATTTTCTTTACCAGGAAGAAATACAAAACTGGTTTGGAACCGGTGTTCTAACAAATGTGAATGTTGCGTTTTCAAGAGACCAATCTGAAAAAATTTATGTGCAACACAAAATGCTCCAGCATGCCGATGAATTTTTTCAATGGCTGGAAGCCGGAAGTTATGTATTTGTGTGCGGCGCTAAAGAGCCGATGAGCATTGACGTTGAGCAAACTGTATTACAAATCATAGAACAATTTGGCGAACGCTCAAAAGAAGAAGCGAAAGAATATTTAGATAATTTAAAAGAAGATGGCAGATACGTAACAGATGTATATTAAAAGCCCCGCTAAATGTCCTTGAAGGAAAGAGACTTAAAATTTTTTATGAAAGAAGAATCAAATAATTTTCAGACTATTATTCCCCCGCCGCCGGGGGACAGGGAGCTAAATTTATCGCCGTTAGAAAAGGTAAAAGTAGTAAGCGATGGTCTTCGGGGCACTATTGCAGAAAGTTTAAAAGATGAATTGACCGGAGCCATTCGGGAAGATGACCAGGCACTCATCAAATTTCATGGGATGTATCAGCAGGACGATCGTGACCGCCGTGAAGAAAGAGCCAGAAAAAAATTAGATCGTTTGATCTCGTTCATGATACGTCTGCGGCTGCCTGGCGGTTTTTTGACATCTGAACAGTGGATTGCCCTGCATGAAATTGCCGGAGAAAATACTACAGGCGTAATTAAAATTACTACCAGGGAAACTATTCAGTTACACGGCTTATTTAAACCAAAAATAAAACCAACTATTCAGGCTTTCAACAGGGCTAAACTGGATTCAATCGCAACATGCGGTGATATTAACCGGAATGTTACCTGCAGCTCAAATCCAATGCAATCGCCCATTCATGAAGAAATTTTTTCTTATGCGGATAAGATCAGCACCATGCTGAAACCCAAGACCAGGGCTTATTACGAAATATGGCTTGATGAAGAAAAAATTTTAGATAAAAAAGATGAAGAGGATCCATTGTACCATGACACGTACATGCCTCGAAAATTTAAAATAGGAATAGGAATTCCTCCTAACAATGATATTGATGTTTTTGGGAATGATCTCGGGCTGATCGCGATTGTAGAAAATGAAAAATTACTGGGATTCAATTTCGCAATTGGCGGCGGCTTATCTGCTACGTTTGGCAACCCCGAAACTTACGCGCGATTAGGAACTGTAATTGGTTTTGTAGAAGCTGGTGAAAAAACTTTTAAAGCAATTTATGAAGTGCTAACCGTGCAAAGAGATTTTGGAAACAGAACTGATAGGAAATTAGCGAGATTAAAATATACTGTTGATAAAATGGGGGTCAATAGATTCAAAGCAGAAGTTGAAAACCGCGTGGGTTTTAAGTTTGAAGAGATAATGCCTTTTACTTTTAACCGGCGCGGAGACTTTTATGGATGGCAGCAAAGTAATAAAGGCAATTGGTATTATACCATTTTTGTTGAGAATGGGAGAGTGCTCGATGATGAGCAGGTGTCATTGAAATCAGCTTTACTGGAAATTGCAAAAACCGGAAAAACTACTTTTCGGTTTACCGCTAATCAGAATGTAATTGTAAGTGATGTAGATTCAAAAGATAAAAATGCTATTCATGAAATTTTGGAAAAATTCAAAATTATCGAACATACCGATAATGCATCGGCCTTACGAAAAAATGCGATGGCCTGTGTTGCGCTGCCAACTTGCCCTTTGGCGCTTGCAGAGTCTCAGCGATACTTTCCATCATTGCTTTCAAAAATTGAATCGTTGCTTGAAAAATATGAACTTGGAAATGAAAATATTATTACCCGCATGACGGGCTGCCCGAATGGCTGCGCGCGCTCTCAGGTTTCAGAAATTGGTTTCGTAGGAACTGCTTTAGGAAAATACAATCTTCATCTTGGCGGTGATCATGAAGGATACAGGCTGAATCGTCTTTATAAAGAAAGTCTTGATGAAACATCGATTCTTACTGAACTTGATGAGTTGTTCGGTGTCTTCAAAAATGAAAGAATCAGTAATGAATGTTTTGGTGATTTTACTTTTAGAAAATTATTCAAAAGAGAAAAAGATTGAATTTAAAATTATCCATACTTCTTATTTTGGCGACTATGCCTTTTTCAATAAAATCTCAACACAAAACAGTTCATACTAATATGCTTTGGGAAGGATATTATAATTCTTTTCCTATAGATAAAAAATTTTCTTTATTGAGTGATGCACAAATAAGAACCCGTGAATGGTCGCAGCATTGGTCACAAATGTTAGTTCGTTCGGGATTGAGTTATAAAGTCAATGAACAGATTGCGGTTACCGGTGGATTTGCTTTTTTTAAAAACGCACAATATGCTAATAAGGAATTGTTTTTAAAGAATGAATATCGTCCGTGGCAGGAATTTTTTTACCAGTCTAAATTAAAGAAAATCAATCTCACACAACGTCTCAGAACTGAACAACGTTTTCAGCAACAAATTATCAACGATCAAATAAGTAAAACATATCAATATATTTTTCGCTTGCGATATCGATTTGAAGCGCAGTTTCCATTACGCTCAAACATAATTGCATTTCTTGTTGCAAATGAAATCATGGTTAATCCGGGACACATCAACAATACTTTATTTTTTGATCAGAACAGATCTTTTGCCGGAATAAATATTAAAATGCAGCCTAACACAGCTTTGCAATTTCAATATGTAAAAATATTTCAGTGGCATAGCACTACCCGTGTGCTGGAAAACCAGGACGTAATTCGTGTAAACGTTTTCCAACAATTGAGTTCCAAAAAGAACATAAAAAATAAAAAACGGTTTGTGTGATTGCAGTAAAAGAAGATATAATGCTTGCGAAGGACAACAACCTGTTTCCTGTTTTTCTTAAACTTGAAAATCTTTCATTACTCATCATCGGCGGTGGAAATGTGGCATTGGAAAAATTAAATGCTGTTTTGAGTAATTCGTCACAGACAAAGATCAGGTTGGTTTCCATTCATATCAGTGATGCCATTAAACAAATTGCTGAAGAAAAAAATAATATTGAATTGATTGAAAGAGCTTATGTTATTGATGATTTTGATGATGCCGATATTGTAATTGCCGCGGTAAATGATCTTGATGTTAGTGAACAAATAAAAAAAGATACTGAGCTAAAGGGAAAATTGGTAAATGTAGCGGACAAGCCGGAATTGTGTGATTTTTATTTGGGCTCAATTGTAAAAAAAGGAAGTGTAAAAATCGCGATTTCCACCAATGGAAAGTCTCCTACAATTGCAAAGAGATTGAAAGAAGTTATCAACGAAATGATACCGGATGAAATGGAAAATGTTTTAGAAAATATGCAAACCCTGCGTAATGAAATGAATGGGAATTTTGACGAAAAAGTAAGACAGCTTAATGATATTACCAAAGTGCTGGTAGCAAAACGAACCACATTGAATGATGCTTCCATTCCTGGTGCAAAAAAATGGCAACGGATTGTAAAATGGAGCTTGCTGGCATTTTTCTTTATGATTTTAGGTCACACGGTTCTTTCATTTATTCCTTTTGAAGAAATGTTTGATGGGATAAAAAAAATTCCATCAGTAATTGACACTAAATCATTCTTGATGATGCTCCTTTGCGGTTTTCTGGCCCAAATGGCAGATGGTTCTTTGGGAATGGGTTACGGAACTATTTCAACAACTTTTCTTCTCGCTAATGGAGTAAACCCTGCGATAGTAAGCAGCCGTGTACATTCTGCAAGAGTATTTTCCAGCGGCGTTTCAGGATACAGCCATCACCGCTTTGGCAACATCAATAAAAAATTATTCAAAGCATTGGTAATTCCGGGAGTTGTTGGTGCAATCATCGGTGCCTCTCTTGCATTTTATGCGCAAAAATATTCTACATGGGTGCGCATTCCGCTTTCTTTCTATACTATTTATCTTGGCATTTTTATCATTAGAAAAGCTTTTAAAAAACAAAACATTCATGATAAAGTAAAGAGGGCAGGGTGGCTTGCTTCAGCCGGAGGATTCATGGATGCGTTTGCCGGTGGCGGCTGGGGTTCGCTGGTCACCAGCACACTTATTTCAAAAAGAAAAAGTCCGCGTTATGTCGTGGGCTCTGTTTGCCTGGCAGAATTTTTTGTTGTACTGGCGAGCTCCATTACATTTTTTATCTTCTTAAAAAGTATTCCATTTATTGACGTTGCCGGTCTTATTATTGGTGGCCTCATCGCCGCGCCTATAGCCGCGAGGCTTGTAGGAAAATTGCCATTAAAAACGATTTTTGTTTTGGTTGGAGCGTTGGTAATTCTAACAAGTTTTTCAACTTTGTGGAGAATTGTGATTCAGCTTTTTTAATTTGTGTAAGCCAAAATATAGATTTCTGAATTTTTGAACTTTACCAAGAATGATTTGTTCCTAGAAAATATTGAAAACTACTTTTTAGATTTTCCGCTTTATAAATGCAAGCGTCTATCGCTTGTCCTTTTATTGAAAAAAAACTAAATCAAATTATTCATCTATCGTTCAATACTTTTGTTGGGCGTAGGTTTGCCTCAACGGCTTTTCATACTTGATTTGCTATTTGCATTTAGTTGAACTTTATTTTGTCAAATTCAATTAAAGAAAAGGACACGAAATGAATTGTTTTCGCTTCCATACAAGAGATTAGATGACATTATTTATTTCGACAAAGAGGACAAAAATAGTTGGTAAAATCTTTTGAGATATAATTCAGGTAAGGGTTTCAATGAAGTAAATTGAAACCCTTTTCAATTTCAATTATTATGTCAAAAAAAATCATGCTGGGGATGCG
>JALYVO010000013.1 GCA_030853195.1 Bacteroidota bacterium
GATGTTTTGCGCCGAATCAGTGATCATTCCATCAATAAAATTGAAGAACTGCTGCCGCACAATTGGAAGCCACTTGTATAGAATTTAATTTTGAATTAATTTGGATGTGGTTAGCCGGAGGGATACAATGCAATAAAAATCTACCGCTTGCTAAATATGGATAAACAACAAAAAGATATTGAGAAAAAGGCTATGCAAAATTATCCTGACGGTGAGGTGGCTAAGAGTAAATTTTTGGCTGAATTTTATAAAAAACCGGACATTAGTGAACAAGGAATATTAGCGGATATGAAGGATTATACAACTCGTTTTAAGGATACCTCTGCGCAAATGAAATATACTTTTTATATCACCATGATAGACTATCTTCTTGGCAAGAACTATTGGCAACGACTGCCTCTTTATGAGCAGTTGATGAACGATAAGTTAACCTTGGCTAGTCTTTATAACTCCTCAGCTTCGCATTTGTGCGGTGAACAATTGAACAAACAAGGCGAACAAATGCTTTTTGCCAAAATGCTTGCCAAGAAAGCATTGAATTATGTCGCCGATACACTAAGGAAAATTGCACCTGATGACAATACCGAATACTTACAAAGTACCTTCAATGATTATGCAGATACTTACGCGTTAATTTTATATAAGCTTGGTCAATATGATTCCGCTTTTTATTATCAGAACAATATTTATAAACAAGGAAAAGAAATGGATGTGGCGGCCTTGGAGCGATATTCAGTCTATGCTGAAAAGGTAAAAGGCTTGAAGTTTGCTGAAGCAGTTATTGAAAAAGAATTGTTAGGTGGGATAAATTCACCAACAATGCTTGAGCAATTAAAATCCATTTACAAAAAAATGGGAATTCCTGAAGATGAGTTTGATAAGCTTAGTGAAAAAACAGCTATTCTCGCAAGACAAAAGACTGCGAAACTAATTAAATCGCAGTTCGGAACAATTAAAGCGCCAGATTTTACCTTGAAAAATATTCAGGGAAAAAATGTCTCACTATCATCTTTAAAGAATAAAGTGATAGTCTTAGATTTCTGGGCAACATGGTGTGGCCCGTGCAGGGCGTCTTTTCCTGCAATGCAGGAACTGATAGATAAATATAAAAAAGATACAACGGTCTTTTTTCTTTTCATAGATGTTTGGGAAAAGAATGACCCTGAAAAAACACGAGAAACAGTCACGAAATTTATCAAGGACAATAGCTATAGCTTTAACATCTTATTTGATACACAAGATAAAGTGGTAAATGATTACAAAATAGAATACATTCCTGCGAAATTTGTTATTGATAAAAAGGGGAACATGGTGTTTATGGGCAATGAGGTAAATGATCTAAGTCTAATAATAAATGATGAAAAAAATAAAGAACCTTAATGATAAAATATTACTTAGTGAACAGGGGTGAAGAAGGGTTGAAAAACATTTCTGCTTTTTTAAAGTTAAATAAAATAAAGTAATCATTAATTTGAAAAGTTTGTTACCTTATCGTAAAGTCTGAAAGCAAGCTTCCAATCAAAATATCCATTTCCGTTTCGTGAGCGACCCCCATAAGTTGGTATTGTGATGATAATCCTTTTGGTCGTCCCCTTATAATCCGACAAAATAATTCTAAAGAAAAGAGGCAAAATAATTCTAAAATTCAAAGATTATGATTGAATATTATGGTGCGAATTATTTTTTAAGAAAACGGTCGTTTTCTTAAAAACATAGAAACTACTAAAAATTCAAATATTTTAAAATGTCTTGGATGAGTTAAACAAATCAATTACTTTAGATTTTAGATTGTTAATCGGAAAACATTCTGATTGCTTGACGCAACCAGCAATAAAAAAAACGAAGAAAATGACCGTTAAAAATGAAGATTTTACAGATTTGACTATTGCATCTTATTAATAAATACAAACGTTGTGTGTCAGCTAACACGCCTTCCGTATGACAATAATAATTTCCGACAGACGAGATATTGAACTCGAAGATATTTTAGAATTGTACAGAGCAAACAAATGGAGTTCGGCGGACAAACCCAAAGAACTTTATAATGCTTTGACAAATTCCCATTCATTATATTCAGCTTGGCACAATGATAAATTAATTGGTATTGGCAACGCCATTTCAGACGGATATTTGGTTGTTTACTATCCTCATTTGCTTGTTCATCCAGACTACCAAGGTAAAGGAGTTGGACAAATGATTGTAGATAAAATGCAAGAAAAGTACGGAGACTTTCATATGCAAATGCTCACTGCAGACGGAAAGGCAATTGACTTTTATAAAAAAGCTGGCTTTGTTCGGGCAGGACACACCGAGCCAATGTGGATTTATAAAGGTGAGGAACATTAAAAATTTAGAAAACATGTTGCAAGAATTTGGCACGGCAAGACAAGTGCAGAAAACTTTGACGCCTATTCAGATTCTTTGAAACAAGTTGTTAAGTATTTGAATCGAATAACAAGCTGAACACACAGTCGAGTAAGCAAGGGATCTTTCACCCCCTGCTCCACACAGAACCGTACGTGAACCTCTCGATTCATACGGATCTTCAAGAAAACGTTTTCAAGTTAATAAGCGGGGCATACGCTCCAATGAGCAAAATAATTATAAAGAAAAGTAGTAAAATAATTATAAAGTTCACAAAGTCTTTCAGGAAAGTGGGGGAGAGGTTCTTTTAAGAAAACGGCCGTTTAATTAAAAACTCTTTTGCCATGGAGGCCCGATTGCGACAAGCATAACCTTTACTAAAAATCCACTGGTTGAGGTAGAAGGCAACGCTAAAGAAGTGGGAAAACTTGAACAGCATCATGAACCGCTTTTTGGTGTGGATGTAAAACAGTTTTCCAATACTGTTGATTTTGTTCAGTTGGTTAAATTAAAAGCGCCTGTAAAAACGTCTATGAATGTGGCGGTAGAATTTATGGTGTGCAACGATAAACAATGTTTGCCCCCATCTACCAGAAAATTTGCAGTTGCACTCTGATAAAAGAGTTTAAATAAAAAAGTTTTTAATGAAAAGGTTTTTCACCAGCCTCCTGGCCTTATTATTTTGCATTTTTCTTTCAGCCAAAGCTTTTGCCCAGGAAAATTCTGTAGTTAAATTTAATTATAACTACCAGCGGCTAAATGACAGTGAAGTGGTGCTTAATATGGCTGCTAAAATAGATCCGGGCATAAAACTGTTCGCATTGCGACATTCACCAAATGATGTTTTGTATTCTTCTATTCATTTCGATTCCTCCCAAAAAAATAAATTACAGGATTCTGTTTTCCATAAAGGCGATGAACAAAAAGCAATGGACAATTCACTAAACAGTGAAGTTCATTATTATATTGATTCTGTTGTATGGAAACAAAAAGTCGCGGCTTTGTTATCAGATAGTTTTCTACTGAAAGGAACGGTAAGTTATATGTACCAGAAAGGCGCTGACTATCTGCCGGGGGAAAGTAAATTCAAAACTTTTATTTTGCCACAACGAAAAACCGGAGGTGTAGAAACACCTGAATTGACAGCTGCTCCAAAAGCTGGTTCTGTAGCAACACGTTCATTAACATGGATTTTTTTTACAGCCTTCGCCGGCGGCTTGCTGGCGTTGATAACACCTTGCGTTTATTCAATGATTCCCGTTACCGTAAGTTTTTTTACCAAAAGAAGTAAGAACAAATCTGAAGGAATAAAAAATGCTTTTCTTTATTCTTCTTCGATCGTTTTTATTTTCACTTTACTGGGATTTTTGATAACGGTTATTTTTGGCCCGACGGCTTTAAATAATTTGGCTACGAACTGGATTGCCAATCTTATTTTCTTCGCGATATTTTTATTGTTTGGTATTTCTTTTCTCGGTGCTTTTGAAATTTCTCTTCCAAGTTCATGGGGAAATAAAGCCGATAGTAAAGCAAGTTCCGGAAGCTTTATGGGCATCTTTTTTATGGCGCTTACTTTAGTGGTCGTTTCATTTTCTTGTACGGGCCCTATCATCCGAAATTTATTGGTGATCGCCTCGAGGGGAAGCTTTTGGGGGCCGCTTATCGGCATGTTTGGATTTTCTTTAGCGTTGGCATTGCCCTTTGCTTTGTTTGCTTTTTTTCCCGGAAAATTAAATGTATTGGGAAAAGCAGGCGGTTGGCTGAATGTGGTAAAAGTTACAATTGGTTTTCTCGAACTGGCACTTGCTTTAAAATTTTTATCCAACGCCGATCTATCAAAAGGTTGGCGCATTCTCGATCGTGAAGTGTTCATCAGTTTATGGGTAGTAATCTTCGCTTTGCTTGGTGTGTATTTGCTGGGAAAAATAAAATTCAGCCACGATGATGAGTTGCCGAAAAATGATTTTGATGTTCCTTATTTAAGTGTAACAAGATTATTCTTCGCTATTGCTTCTTTTTCGTTTGTGGTATATATGATTCCCGGCTTGTGGGGCGCACCGTTAAAGGCGATCAGCGCATTTCTTCCACCTATGGGTACACAGGATTTTACTTCGGCTTCTGTTTCACAAAATGCTCATTCCATTTCAACTGATTCTTCAACAGCCACATTGCCACGGCCTGTAAAATATTACGACCGGATGAAAATGTACGAACCAGATGTAGTTACCAAATATGGCATGACGACTTATTTTGATTACTATGAAGCATTGAGTGTGGCAAGGAAATTTCACAGACCACTGATGCTCGATTTTATCGTAGAAACCAAGAGCAAGAACAGCAAATGACTGGCACTTTTTTTGAGGCTAATTAATGAATTAATAAAAAAGATTTAATCGTTCATCCGATATTTCTTAAAGCCTGTAAAAATTTAAATTATGTTTAAGACAATCAAATTATTAACATCAGCCCTGTTCCTTACTGCGCTACTATCCTGCCATAAAAAAGTCGTATCCAATGTGGACATCACTATTTTTAAAGCCACGTTAATGGGGGCCAGCGAAACACCACCGAATCCTTCAACGGCGACTGGTACCAGTACTTTAACGTATAACAGCTCTACAAAAACTTTCACTGACGTTACTTCCTATAGCGGATTAACACCCGTTGCGGGTCACATACATAAAGGAGCTGTTGGCGAAGCAGGGCCTGTTATTTTCCCTTTCACCGATCTTACATCACCTATTACTTTAAACAGTCCTATGCTTACCGATGAGCAGATCACTGCACTTCTTAATGATTCTATGTATGTAAATCTGCATACACAAGCATATCCCGGGGGTGAAATAAGAGGCCAGTTAATAAAGCAATAATGACTGTCTGTGAAAGGAAGTGTGTTGTGAATAGGCAAATTGCATAAATTAAATTAGAAAAAGCCGATAAAAGTTTGTTTACTGAAAAAGTTTTATGAAAGAAAGAGTTTAATATAAATTCACCTCCTCTTTATCCCACTCCACTTTTACTTTTTGGGAAATAATTGAATCAATTGATTTGCCGCAGTAATCCGACTGGATGGGGAGCTGGCGACTGTAACGCTGGTTGATGAGCACACAAAGTTTTACTTCTTTAGGCTGACCAAAGGACAATAAGGCATCCAGGAGTCGCCTCTCGAAACGGAAAAGTTAGCGCGTTAAGGGATTTATTAAACGGCGAAAGGCCTGAGAATTCATTAGTTTGTTTTTCCGAGCAGTATGCTGAGTTTAAATTATACTTTTGCAAAAGGGTTAAGCGGTCTTTATTTCCATTTATGGGGGTTGTCTGTTTTGTTTCCAAAGATAATCGTCGGTCAGTCCAATATGCTCCATCCAAGCGGTGATAAATTTTGCAGAAGATTTCGAGGTTCTCGTTACAAATGGATGGAATTATACGATTTGGGCGTATGTGCTTCTATCTCCTTTGTCATACATTTCTTTTACTTCAGAGGCTATAAGTTGGTATTGTGAACGAAAATTTGCATTCGCAATAAATATCCTGGTTGTCAATATAATTTTAATGGAAGTACCTTATAAATTAATCTGATTCATTTATTCCATATATAAAGTTCCTTCATTTCGCTTGTTTCGTTTGCGCTTCATCTTGGTTTTAATTTATAGCAAACGAAGAGATTTTGGAATATTTGAATTTGCCCACATTCCAGTTATTCTCTACTATTATAATTTACTTTTGCTTTCTCCTGAACAAAAAATCTTAATCAATAAAATAGCATAAAAAATTGTATGAATCATATTGTGTTGATTTTTGTAAAAGGAATTTCCGGTTACCTAGGCCATTCCTATGCATTAATTGCTGATGCTACCGAATCGGGTGCCGATATTTTAAGCTCCGGTTTATTATGGCTCGGGTTACGTATCGCCATGAAAGAGCCGGATAAAGAACATCCTTACGGGCATGAAAAGGCAGAACCTTTAGCGGCAGTAGCCGTTGCTCTTTTTTTAATTACAGCTGCTATTTGGATAGGCTACCAGCCTATTAAGTTCATTAATACACCTCATACTTTACCCAAAAGTTTTACTTTATTTGTTTTATTGATTGTAATTGCCATTAAAGAAACTATGTTTCGATATGTTATGAACCTTGGTAATAAAATAAACAGCCAGGCAGTAAAGGCAGATGCACATCATCACCGAAGCGATGCCATAACATCTATAGCAGCATTTATCGGTATCTCTATTGCTTTAATCGGGGGCAAAGGTTACGAAGGTGCCGATGATTGGATGCCGCTCCATCTACTGAAATTGTTGAGAAAGTAAAAGATTTATCGGCTTCAGTGCACGAAGTAAAAGGTATAGAGAAATGTTATTTAAGAAAGATGGGGTTTGATTATCATGTTGACATTCATATCGAGGTTGATGGAAAGTTAAGCGTTACAGAGGGCCACCGTATTGCTCACCTGGTAAAAGATACGCTTCTTGAAGTAGTTTAAGAGTAACAAACGTTTTGGTTTATGTAGAGCCTTTCAAGGAAATAGCCCTGATTAATTTTCCTGTCAAAAAATAGAAAGCCATTGAAATATATTAAACGGACAATTTGGATTTTATCTTTTATAAGTTTGTTTACTGATACAGCAAGCGAAATGCTTTATCCTATTATGCCGATATACTTAAAATCAATCGGATTTTCAATTGTGCTTATCGGAATTTTAGAAGGCGTTGCCGAAGCCACCGCAGGGCTTAGCAAGGGATATTTTGGAAAGCTTTCTGACAGCTCGGGTAAGCGGGTTCCATTTGTGCGGGCAGGATATGCTTTTAGCGCTGTTTCAAAACCTATGATGGCCATTTTTATTTATCCGCTTTGGATATTCCTGTCACGGACAATTGACCGTTTTGGAAAAGGCATACGGACAGGAGCAAGAGACGCCATACTTTCTGATGAAGCAACGCCGCAAACAAAGGCTAAAGTTTTTGGCTTTCATCGCTCAATGGACACGTTAGGTGCGGTGCTGGGCCCTTCTTTCGCATTACTTTATCTCTATTATCATCCACACGATTATAGAAATTTATTTTTCATTGCTTTTATTCCCGGATTACTTGCTGTATTTGCTTCTTTCCTCCTAAAAGATAAAAAAGCAATTGACCGTCCGAAAAAAATAACAGGATCATTTTTTTCATTTTTATCTTACTGGAAAGAAAGCCCTGCTGCTTACCGCAAATTGTTGATTGGGCTTTTGGCTTTCGCTTTGTTCAATAGTTCCGATGTATTTCTTTTGCTTAAAGCAAAACAATCAGGGTTAAGCGACACCATAATTATCGGCGTTTATATTTTCTACAATCTTATTTACGCCATGTTTGCTTTTCCATTAGGAATAATTGCCGACAAGTTTGGGCTGAAAAAAATATTTCTTATTGGCCTGACTTTATTTGCATTGGTGTATTTTGGAATGTCGGTAAATATCAACCGGTTTCTCTTTTTTACCTTATTCGCCGTGTATGGTGTGTATGCCGCAGCTACAGAAGGGATATCAAAAGCGTGGATTAGTAATATCAGTGATAAAAAAGACATCGCAACTGCCATCGGAACCTATTCAGCTTTTCAAAGTATTTGCACTATGCTGGCTAGCACATTTGCCGGCCTTATTTGGTATTACTTTGGAGCACCTGCAACTTTTATAATTACAGGTGTTTCAACATTACTAATTATAATTTATTTCTTGTCATCAGTTAAACCACCTGCATCGTATGAATAATAACTTGCTACGCACATGAACGCGGGCATGACCATACCACTTCGTTGCTATCTTTATTTTAGCCTTCTTTTTAAAATAGCATAATAAAAACTTTTAAATCATGAAAAATAATTTTCTGCTTATTCTTTTTATCTCTATGTATTCTTTTACAAGCTGTAAAAGTCAATCAACATATGGTGAAAAATATTTACAATTAAATAAAACAATTGTATTGCCAAATGTAAAAGGGCGCATTGACCATATCGATGTTAATGTAAAAGAAAAGATCGTGTACGTGGCAGCGTTAGGTAATAACACTTTGGAAGTAGTTGATCTTATGAATGGAAAAGTAATTCATAGTATCCACGGACTTGATGAGCCGCAGGGTGTAGGGTATATTCCTCAAACCAATGAAATCTTTGTAGCCAATGGAGGTAGCGGCGATTGCTATTTTTATAGCGCATCTACTTTCGCAAAAACGGCGGCCATCCATTTATCTTCAGATGCGGATGATGTAAGATATGATTCGGCAAGCCATAGCATTTATGTAGGTTATGGCGAAGGAGGAATCGCAATTATAGATGCAAATACTCACAAGCAAACAGGAGACGTAAAGTTGTCTTCACATCCTGAAGGATTTCAAATAGACAACAAAGCCAATATTATATTGGTAAATGTGCCCGATAAAAACATGATTGGAATAATTGATTTAGCGCAATTGAAATTGACGAACTCATGGAAAAGAAATTCCCCTTCAGCTAATTTTCCGATGGCAATTGATGCGCAAAATAATTATGCTTTTATTGGCTATCGCCACCCTGCAAAACTGGTGGTGTTAGATATCAAAACAGGTAAAGAGATTAACTCAAATAATATGGTGAGTGATGTGGATGATTTATATTTCGATAAAGAAAAAAAGAGAATCTACATAAGTGGCGGTGGGGGTTATATCAACATATTTCAGCGGAATGCTCTCAATACTTTTAAGCAAATAACGAACATGCCTACCCGAAGTGGGGCAAGAACGTCTTTGTTTATTCCGCAGTTACAACTTTTTGTGCTTGCCGAGCGGGCAGAATATGGTAATCCTGCCCGGTTATTGATTTATCATACTTCACTAATACATTCTTAAGAAATGGATAGGAGCAGCAGCTAATAACGGGTGGCATCACCTATAACCAGCTAATAACAAACATTGAAACAAGCGATTGGCTTTAGCAGAAACAAATTACTTTTGCAACTCTCCCGGGCGGATATGAATGAAATTAAAAAAATAATCGGCGAAGTATTTATTCTCATTATTGATGTTTTTCTTTTTGCTTATAAAACCGGTAAGGAAATTATTTTGCCAGGTAAACGGAGAAAAGGCAATCTTTTATCCAGTTTATTAATTTTTTTTATTGGCGTAATAGAAAGGCTGGATGGCTTTGAGCATGGAGTTTTTCGTATGGCTACCCTGTTAAGGAAAAAATATATTAAGCAGAGTTTGCTTGTAATTGCTTCTCTTTTATTTTTATTGTCATCACTTGAATGGACGAAAGAAAAAGGGTTCAATAACATTAATACCAACCGTACAGAACAGGTTTCTAATAATGGCATTTCTAAAGAAACTGTTGGTAAATGCGTGGAAATTTCAAGCCATTCAGAAGTAACATTCCGGTATAGCAATTTCCCGGTTTATAAAAATACTTTTCAAAGTAATACCTCCTTAACACCTTCTGTAAAAACGTACCTCCTTCTTCGTAACCTCCGTATTTGATAGCGTTATAAATTTTGTTTCTTATCCCTTCATTAGCAAGGATAGTTATTATTTTATTCACAAAATTTTTGTTATCAAATGAAAAAGTTAATCACGCTATTTATAGTTATACTTCCGGTTGTTGCTATTGCTCAAAATAGTTTTAAAGCGGTTATTAAAGACAATACAGAAAAAGAGAACCTGGTTTCTGTATCAGCATATATTAATAAACTGAAACTCGGTTCCATCTCGGATTCAAGTGGAGAATTAATCATCAAAAACATCCCAAACGGAACCTACGAAATTGGTTTTTCATCTATCGGTTATGAAAAAAAAGAAATGGAATTTTCATTTCCATTATCGCAAAAGCAACCTGTTACCATTTTTCTTCAAAAAGAAAGTGGGGAATTAGCCGATGTGATTGTTACCACCACACGAACCAATTCGCGAATAGAAGACGTTCCTATCCGCGTGGAAGTAATTAGTAAAGACGAAGTAAGCGAAGAAACCAATATTAAGCCCACCAATATTTCAAAACTTTTATTAGAATCTCCAAGTATCCAGGCGCAGCAAACATCAGCAATAAATGGAAATGTAAGTATTCGTTTGCAGGGACTTGACGGGAAATATACCCAAATACTCAAAGACGGTTTTCCGCTATACGGTGGATTTGCACAAGGGCTGAGCATTATGCAAATTCCACCGCTTGATTTAAAACAAGTTGAAATAATAAAAGGTTCTTCCTCTTCACTTTACGGAAGCGGTGCTATAGCGGGTATCATTAATTTAATTTCAAAACAACCGCATAAAAAAAGAGAACTGACATTTTTAATAAACCGGACTTCATTGGCGGGTACGGATGCAGATGTATATTTTTCTCAGAGATGGAAAAAATTTGGCTTTACTTTTCTTTCTGCAAATAATTTTCAAAAGGCAAGAGACGTAAGCAAAAATGGCTTTTCGAATGTGCCAAAAGTAAAAACCTTTAACATTGCTCCCACGTTTTATTATTACATCAATCCTAAAACTACTTTACGTTTTGGATTGAACGGGACTTACGATGACCGCAAAGGGGGCGATATGGTTGTTTTGAATAATCATCCAGACAGTTTACATCAATACTTCGAAGAAAATATTTCTCACCGGCTTTCATCTCAATTCGAATTTGAAAAACAATTTGATAAGGATAAATCACTGACCATCAAAAACAGTGTTTCCTATTTTAAAAGAGGAATTAATCAAACAAATTATTCTTTTAAAGGCAATCAAAAAAGCAGTTACACTGAAGCGGCATTTAATTTTATAATAGCAAAACAACAATTTGTAACAGGGCTAAACGTGACTACAGAAAAATTTTTGGAAGACAGCAGCGTAAGCCATTTGCAAAGGAATTATAATTATATAACGACCGGTTTATTTTTACAGGACGATTGGAAGCCAACCGAAAAACTTTCCCTTGAAGCCGGTTTGCGCACCGACTATCAAAACCAATTTGGTTATTTTTTCTTGCCCCGTTTGGCAGTAAAATATAATTTCAGTAACGGGTTTTATATAAGGGCAGGCAGTGGTTTAGGATACCAGCTTCCCACTATTTTTTCGACAGATGCAGAGCAGGCAGGCATCAACAACATAAAGCCGTTATCAAATAATATTAAAGCTGAAAAATCTACAGGAGGAAATTTAGATTTTAATTACAAAAAAGAATTGGGTGATGAAAGTTTGATAACCATTAATCAATCATTCTTTGTCACGCAAATCAATGATCCCCTGGTGTTGGATTCATTTTACTTTGTAAATAAAAGCCGCCCGCTATTAGCTAAAGGTTTTGAAACTGATATCCACTTAACGATAAATGATCTGCACTTTTTTGTTGGTTACAGTTTTGTCGATGCCCGGAGAAAATACAATGCTCTCCAATCATTTGTTCCACTAACCCCTAAAAATAAAATAAATATTGACATTATTTATGAAAAGGAAGATAATTTTTCAGTTGCTTTTGAAGGATATTATGTCTCATCAATGTTTCGTGATTTTGACACAATGACCAAGAGTTATTTCACGGCAGGATTGATAGCCCAAAAACATTTTAAACATTTTGATTTAATTGCCAATTGCGAGAATCTCTTCGATGTAAGACAAACACGATTTGAAAATATTGTAATTCAACCAATCAGCAACCCAACATTCAGGCAAATATATGCGCCATTAGATGGAAGGGTTTTTAATGTAGCAGTGAGAATAAAATTGTAATCTCAAAATTGTTGTATTCTTTTAAAGTGTACATAGAATTTATATATCACAAAGAAAAATTGGAATAACTTGTTTAACAGCCTGACTGTATTTATTTGCCTTAAAATGTGCGATAGAAAATGGTATGAAATGCCAGAATTTTGTATGGTTCAATTTCAATGGCAATACTTCCTTATCGCAATAAACTGGCTGAAGGAAATTACAATGGTGTTACAACTTGTATCCATTGGGGCCACTAAATTTTTTTTTCATGAGCCACTTGTCTTTTATTTCCCTTTATTTCTAAATTCTTTTTATCCGTTATATTTTTAAGGGCACTTGAAATCTCATGGGTCAACAGTTTTCCAATGGAGTCATTTTTTAATTGAAATCGCACGTCATTTAAATGTAGTGCCTTCATTTTATTTATCGCCATTTCTTTATTGGCTACAGAGTGTAAAACGATGTAATTAAAATTTGAATTTTGGTTTTTCTGCTTGTGAAGTAAATACGCAAACATGTCTTCTACCACAACAGTTTGAAAATCTTTATTTATAAATCTTGTGCTAATATCATCTTTGCCATTATATTGTTTTGAATACACATTGTTCAAGGAATAACCACCGCTATCATTTTTCATGGCTAAGAAGAATCTTTTGCCCTGTTCAACCATTTCAATATGCCTGTTCTTTTCTAAAGTCTTTTTCGCAATACCCATTGAACTGGCATAGTTTCCCAAAACATTAATTTTGAGAATATCCTTTAAAGGCATTACAGGTTCCAGTTGGTTTAATGATTTCTTCAGATCGTTTGCACGTTTAATCTGGATCATATTATCTCCAGGTATATTTAAAGCCTTTAACGTAAATTTTTTGCTGATAGCGGACGCATCCATTTTAGTTCCTTCCTTTTCAATACCGTACCCGCGAAGTTCACCGGTTTCTTTATCACTGTAAGTATGTACCTTAAAACCTGCTTTTTCCAAAGCTTTAAAATATGCCACTGTGGAATGATAAGTGTCTTTTAATAAGACTTCCAAAGCAGCTTTAAAATGCTGTTTAATTCCTAACAAAGGTTTTTCCTTCGTAGGAAGAATACCAATTTTTAGTGCATCAGTTACCCGTGAAGCTTCATTAATCCTGGCCTGCCTTATTTCTGAGGCGCGGACCAAATTCATTTCCCTCGCAATATCATCGGCTGCTTTTTGGGACTTCTTGCCAATGTAGCTGTCATGAACTAATTTAAAGTCTTTCTCTTTCACTTTATTAATCACCAGGTGAAGGTGCCGGTGTTCTTTGTCGGCATGAAGAAATCCTATCGCTTGCAAATCCTGCATATTGATTTTCGAAAGGTAATCGTCCGCTATTTTCTGCCATTGTGCGGTTGCTAAAGCTTTGCCGTCCTCAATGGCTGGCGATAAAATGGCATGAATGGTGAGTCGCCTGCCATAGCCTTTATAACATTTTTGCAGGTCTTCCATTTGCATATAGTAGTCATCCAGCGATATCCCCTCTAATTTATTAGCATATATAAGGGTTGCCTTTTCTTTTTCATTGTATGCAATTGTAGCCTTCAGGCTTTTATTGCTTTTCGCCTTGCCGATCATAACCTAATTTTTTTGATAACGGTTTGAATGGAGTCTTTTAAAAGGCTGATTTCAAGATGAAGGCCAGGGTCTGAAGTTTTTATCAGATTGCTGATCCTGCTAAAATTTGTCCGGTATTCTATCAACAGATTTTTAAACAGCCTTATTTCATTTATTTCGTATGCCAGGGGAATGGCTTGTACAAATCCTTCTATAGTGATCTGGCGGCAAAAATCAGAAAAACTTACACCTGCTCCATTTGCCTTTTCTTTAACTTTTTTATATTCCGAAAGTGTATACCGTACCGTCGTTCGCTTATTTAATACGTCACCAGGATTTTTCTTTTTATTCATAATTAGCATAGTTTAAAAAATTGTTTTCTTGGATGATGGCCTTAGCCATCATGCGTTTCCGCCCGGGCGGAAACTCTTTTTTGAGGCACAGCCTCAAAAACAAGATTGAAATCCGCTTGCGGTTTCACATCTTGCCTGAAGTGCCGGATAAACTATTTGTGAGCGGGATTAACTGATAAACAATCAACAATGTTAAAAAAGCTCATAAAAGCTTATCCAAGGCTCATTTTAATTTAAATTGTAGTTGAAAAATATTCATTTGCTAGTCATTTATTATTCAATGGATATTTTCTTGTAAAAACCTTATCTCATGTATGAAAGCTTTATTAAAGAGTGGCTATTAAATAATCAGTCCAGGGTATATAGTGTTATTGTCAGCACCTACCGCCAAAAGCTGGAAGAATTAAAGCCCACCCTTTTTAGAAAATGGTTGGCAAAAGAAATTGATGTTCCTGAAGAAAAGGTCAATCTCAGCAGTCTCAATTCAGCTTTAGTGCGGCAAAGGAAAAAAGAATCAAAGGGAAAAGACAAAGGTTACGCTGTTCAGCCCGTCAATAGATCACCAGTAGAAGAACCCATTACATTTTCATCAGTTGAAAATACAAGCGCCAAAAAGAGAACGATTGAACTTTGATATAATCTTTAGTTGTTGCCAGCAAATCATTCAGGTTGCGGATGTTTTTTTAAAAAATCAGCAGCCGGCTTTTTTGATCCTTTTTGTGAAATATTGTAATAGGCCTTGTACCAGTTTAAAAGTGCAGGCGTTTTTGCCATTTGTTCTTCCTTACTCAAATAATACATATAAAAGCAGCTGGCAATACTAATTGCGAAAATCAGCGCAAAGCCCCATTTTCCCATGCCGAACCAAAAAGCCTGTTGCCGGGGACTTTGAGGATCTACCTGCAATGAATTATTTGCATTACTTATTTTGCTGGTAGCTTCCTCCAGCTTCCTGTTTTGACCCGCAAAAAAATTCTTCTGCTCTTCCCGGAGTATAAATAGAATGCTGCTTGAGGTTTCGTCGAGTTCGATACCATATGTGAGGGATAAGCCTGCACGTTCTTTTTTATAATCAAAACCTGTCGGTGCCATAATATCATATTTTAGAGAGTTCTTTTAAAATTTTAATCTTTTCAATAAAGGCAAATGCTTCCATTCCTCTTCCCTGCTCAATGCTTCTCAGAATATTTTTGTGTGGGGAAGTAGTAATATCAAAATCACCAAAAAATCTGACGTCGTATATTTCGTGCTTATTGCCATTTGCAAACAATTTGATTTCTTCAACTAAAAGGGGATGATTGGTGAACGTGCTCTCGTTAATATAAATATTGATCTCAAAACGCCCGGCAATCAATGCAGACAATCGCTGCAGGTAACGTGTGCAGCCTTCATACGCACCACCCCCCGCTACTACGATATTGAAAATGAACTTTGCTGATAACTCCGTTTCGATTTGTTTAAATTCTTCAATCGAATAATCTTTGGAAAACAACGAGGGTAACTGGTCGCTTTCCGGCGCACCAAAATCGAGATAAAATGCATCATAATCTTTTCCACACAATTCCAGCAGGTTTTCAAAGAGGAGTTGTCTGTCCAGTTTATCCCGGCCATCGAGGAGGTTCATTATGGCAAATCTTGCCGGTTTTTTTCCCCTGGAGAAATTTTAATTGCTGTCTGCTGGTTTGTACCGAACTGTCAAGATCAACAAAAAAGGTTACTTGATTGGTTTCGTTTTTAAGCGCCTGCAAATAAGTTAACATGGATTTTCCACTGCCGCCCTTGGCCTGGATATTAAATTGAAATTGTTTCATCTGATTTTAATTTTATTTTTTTTGTGAATAGGTTCTTGTTGATTTATATTTTTTCTTTCACCAGCAGGTATTGCCGCGCTGTTTCAAAAGATATACAGCGGCTTTCATGTTAATTTTTAATCCATCGCATTGAAATCCCGTGACCACATTTATTAGAATCTTTGAAGTTTCTTTTACATGGGATCTGGAAGGTTGCTGGTGAAAAGAAAAAATAACAGATATTTTTTTTGGTTGCAATCCCGGGCTGGCCAGGTATTCTATCGGGTCAATTTTCTTCGCTTCTGCTATGGTTATTTTATGGGGGATCATGTTGCTTAAATTTTGATGATCTGATGAATAAATCGCTGTAATGCCTTATGGTAAAGTGTTTCAGGGTTCATCAGTTTGTCATCAACAGAAAATATTTTTCATCAACGCCGTTTTTCTGATGACCCTTTGATGAATATTTTGATGACGGTAATATTTTAATTATTAATGATTTATAAGGTTTTCATCAAAATCATCAATATAATTGAGCTTCAATACCTCATTTTTTTTGATGGTATAAAATCTTCCCTTCTGGTTGTATTCATAGATCATTCCATCAGTACCAATTTTGTATTGCAGGTATGCATTGGAGTTGTCTGAAGGCTTTAATTTCCACTCTCCCTGCAATACCTTTCTGATGGCAGTAAAGTCCCGGTTACTAAAGCCTTTGCGTTGTAACCAATCCTGCATGTCCGGTGTACAAAAACATATTTCATGGATGCCTTCCCTGGCATCCATTATATGCAAGAGTATCTGTGCCATTTCTGATTCCAGCCTGTTACGGTTGGAGCGTTTAATATGCTGCAGGGCAGCTGTGGCGATTTGTTCAGCCCTGAACCACATCCTGGTGGCTGGTTGTGTAGTAAATGGCCGCTCAATCAGGTAATGAATGAAGAAGGGTATTTCTATTTGTAATCCGGCGAGCAGGTTGCGATCATCATTTTGTAAAGAAGGCAGCCGTCTTATCCAATAACGTATTTCTGTAGCATCAACATGAATAAAATTATCCTCGTTGTTGCTGCACAGTACAAACTTGCCGAAGAATTCTATTTCCTGCCTGTCAACGCCTTTAGCCTCTACCTTATAGTATTTTGAGGTGGATAGGGATTTTATCCGTTCACTATCTTCCTTCCTGTCAAGAAAAGTTTCATCAACGCCTATAATCAGTTTGTTTGCCCACTCTGCATTAAAATTGCTCCTAAAGTCCTCATTGCTATTGATCGTCATATTGTCTCCGAAAACCGCTTTGAGAAAATTCAGGAAAGTTGTCTTGCCGGTATTTCTTTCCTTACTAACTAAACAAAGTATCGGGAGTATTTGCGTTGGGTATAATAACAGGATCTTAAAATAATCAAGTCCTGTTTGTAACTGCTCTCCAAAAACATGGCTGAGAAAAGCGAGTATCTGTTTAGGGTAGCCCGGCTTTGGCTCATGCATGAAAGGATGATACCGGTTATAGAAATTATCAACCTTTCTTTGATAGTTCAAATGACCTGGTACCAGGCAGAACCCATCGTAGCGGGGGATTTGAGATAAAAAACTTTTTCCGTGATCTTGCCTGATACATTCCAAAGACCAGGGAATAAGTCCATCAACCTTGTCGCCGGATGCCAGTGGCCGGGAAATATGCTTAAAATAGACAGTGCCTATCCGGATATAAGCTGTTGAATCCATAAATAATTTTAAAATGGTTTATAAAATTATTTTCTCCCGCCAAGCTGATTGCCTGCCAGCTCCATGGCCAGGTCGGCATCCACGATAATTTTTCTTCCTATCTGGGTGATCGCCTTTTTTATTTTGCCGCTTTTTTTGATTCGGTTTGCAGTCGGGATACTGCAACCGAAGAGCTGAGCTATTCCAGCTATACCGTAGACATATTTTTTTGAATGGTCTCTGGCGATTGTTGTTTTGACATCCTCTTTTTCTTTTTGGAGCGATAGGAATTCTGCGGCGGTCATTTGCCAGAGGGGCTTGTTAAAAAGATCCTGGTTCATTGTAAAGAATTTTGTTTTTGTTAGACATGATTTTCAAAAACAAAAATATAAGGGGGAAAAAGGGGAGTCAAAGTGGAGGTTTGCAAAAGATAATATTTAATGCCATTGATATTCAGTGATTTGAAAATTTATTTTAAAAAATCAGGAGGAAAGATGGAGGAAGCTTATAGGGTATCAAACAAAACATCCAGGTTTTTCGCAAATTTTGCATTCTTCATACCGGGCATATCAGAAACACAGTGCCGGTATTTTGAATTATAATCATTTCTTGGTATCTGTAAATTCATCAATATGCATTCAAGCCACACCTTTTTCGTTTCCTTCTCTAAAATTTCGGACAGCTTGTGAAGGAGATAGTATACTCTTACCCTTTCCTGATCTTTTATTTTTACGCTGTGATTATCCCGGAGGTTGAAAAAATTAAAAAAGCCAATTTCATCTACATTCGCAAATTGATTATTATTGCACATCGCATGAACTTTTGCTATCAGTCCCATGTCAAAATAAATAATATTGTCCTTCTGTTTTGAGGCAGGTCGACCAGTATTGTCATTTGCAATTGCAGGGTCTTCTTTTTGCAAATATGAATTCAGGATATCTATATAAGACTTGCCTAAGGAAAATATATCCTCAAAAAAGTTTGCACTAAAATTGGCCATTTCTTTTTGCAAGGCATTCTTCCGGGTATATAGTTCATCAAGCCCTTTTTTTTCTTTCTCATAAAGCGGCTTCAATTTTTCTATCCTTTGTTCAACTGTACTCATTTTTTCTATGTCGTTGTTCCAACTTGCCGATTCATATGAGCCGTCAAGTTCCTTCAATTGGTCACTGTAATATCGTATCGATTTAAGTTGCCTTTCCAGGATGGAGTCATATTTTTTTTCTTCCCCCTGGCATACTTTGATAATATCGAGTTTCAACAGGAAACGGTTGTGTGTATTGTAATAACTGATGTTCTCTGTTATCAGCTCTTTTAAAACTGTCGTGGCCTTCCAAAATATTCCTTTATCAATTTGCTGTAAACTCTCTATGACCATTTGTTCAAACAGCAGCTTATCGTTGTTGTGCCTGTAGAAATTGGTAATGTGCTTTTGATCGGTGAACACGAGCTGCTGTCTTTCAACAATGTTTTTATAAACAACGTTCAGTTCCCTATAAAAGGGTATCAATTCTTGCAGGCTATAATTATCTTCCACAGTACGTAAGTTTATTTATAGGGAATTGAATTTTTCCATGGCGCTGGCTTTAATATCATCTGCGATATCAATATAGGGTTTCATGGCTTTGTAATCGCTGTGGCCTGTCCATTTCATGACGACCTGCGGTTGTATGCCCAGTGAAAGGGCGTTGCAGATAAAAGTCCTTCTCCCTGCATGTGTGCTGATGAGTTTAAACTTTGGCTTTACTTCATCCATTCTTTTGTTCCCCTTAAAATATGTTTCCCTTATCGGTTCTTTTATTTCTGCCAGTTCAGCCAGTTCTTTTAACTGGTCGTTCATTTTTTGGTTTGATATAACAGGAAGTGCTTTATCGTGTTCGAATGCCACCTGTTCATATTTCTTTAATATCGCGCGGCTATGGTTATTAAGTTCAATTACCAGGCTGTCTGAAGTTTTCACCGTGGTTATTTCAATGTGATTCTCTTTTATATCGCTTCTTTTAAGGTTGAAAACATCCGAATACCTTAATCCTGTAAAGCAACAAAACAGGAATACATCCTTAATTCTTTCCAGGTGGGCTTTGTTTTTGGGGACTGCATAGTCCTTTATTAGGTTCAGTTCCTGCCATGTAAGAAATATAACTTTTTTCTGGGTGGATTTCAATTTTGGCCGGAAGGTTAAAAAAGCATTGTTGTTGTGATGGCTTTTGTTGAATCCCCAACGGAGGAACCATTTTAGGAAACCAAGTTGTTTGCCGACTGTACTGTTGCGCATGCCTTTTTTGACTTGAAGAAATATAACATAATCTGTAAGCCCTTTTTCATCCAGTTCATGGAAGGTGAGTATCGGGTTGAATTCTGTCAAATGGTTTTTTACTGCATGGAACTTTTTGAAGGTAGATTCTGTCCAATCATTCTGCCGGCCGTTTTCCCTGATAAATTCATCGAGGGCCATAAAGAATGAAAAAGTTTCTCCGGCTCCTTCAATATCTTGTTTTTTAGTTTTAAGAATAAAGCCTTTTTTTATTTGTGCAGGAGCTGGCAAAATATTCTTTATCTCAAACTCTTTAAAGGTGGTTTGCAGGTCGGTGAAATACTTGAGTAGATGAGCGTTTATCTCCGAGGATGTTTGTTTTAACTTATTAGTGCATCCATTTTTTACCCTTTGCTTTCCATCGTCCCATTTGGCCAAATCAATCCGGTATCCTGTTGAGAAATCGATTCTATTGCCGTTATAGATCAATCGCAGCCTGATGGGAATGTTCTCAATAATTTGCTTATCATTTTTTTTTCTGTTTTCTAATGAGAAAATGATGTTTCTTTTAATTATCATTTGGGGATACATTTAATTTACACAAATCTACACCCAATTTTACACCCAGTTTTATAGATAGCACTTGATAGTTTACAGTATTTTGTTAAATTACATAATCATAATACATTGGTTATTAACACTTAATTATACATTATGAAACTAATTTATATTATATGTTCGAATCCCTGCGGCTCCACTTTATTATCACCTCACTGGAAGCAGTGAGTTTTTTTTTAGCATCAAACCTTCCAGGCTTGCAAAACCTGGAGGTTTTGATGCTTAATTATCCCCGAAAGAATTCATTTTAGAAAAGAGAATAAACTACTTTTTCGCTTATAGGAATTCAATTAAATAATGTGTTTAGTGAAAAACGAACCATTCTTTGAATTACCATTAATCGCTATTTGTCTGTTTAATGTAATTTTTGGAACATCGTGTTAAATTAAAGAAAACAAATGAGTGTTTTTTTTTTAAATTTAGTTTGTCTTTCAAAACGCAAATATCTAAACCACAGGGCAGCAATAACTAATAAGGGACAAGTACTAAGACCTGTTATTGAAAGTTTTTTGAGGATGAAGGTTAAAAACTTAGTATTTAACCTCTCTCGTAAAAGGTGAAGGAATATTAAAAATAAAGAAGAATTATATCTTACTCCTAACTATGACCATACAGAATTATCGTATTGTACTTTAGAAGAAGTAGTCAAAAGATTTAATGATATACCTAAGGAGCATGAAAGGCGGCGTATTGCTAAATTAAAAGATACAATAAAAACAGATAAGTTTATATCTATTTACTACGTTGCAAGTAAAATATTAATATCGCTACTGCTATTCCTAATATCGCTACTGCTATTCCTACTATTGAGGCAATAGAGGCTCTTTTTGAAAATTTAAGATTTTTATTGCTTCTTATTTCTTCCTCAATTTCCTTTTGTTTATTAGCTACAAGGTTTTTATATCTTAATTTACCTAATGAGGTAATGCTATATCGGTGCTGAATATAACCGGAATCCATTGGATAATCGCCTATATCTAATAAATATCTTTCTTTCAGATTAAATATACAATAGCTTATATCTGTACCTGTATTTTTTTCAATTTCTTTAATTTGGTCGTATGTGAAAGCCTTATCATGATTTATAAAAATACTAAGCACGAATAAATCTTGTTGTTCATCTGCTGTCATACTCTTTACTTTTTATTAACCTTACTATTTTTAATAGGAGTATTTAGAGCCAGTTTTAAAAAATCATCTACAGGTATATTGATCTTTGTGGGCTTTTCCTTTACAGTAAGTTTTTTTATTTTCTTATTCGGTTGATTTGACATATATACAAGATACTAAATTTTGTATATTACACCCGATGACTGCTAAAAATAAAAGGCGATTCAGAAATATTCTGGTACTATTATTTGCAGGAAGTTTTTTCTTTTCAATGATCATATGGAAATGGTTTGGCAAAAATTATAATATATCTTTTGGGCTTTTAGAAGTAGATTTTTTTAATACTCTTTTTGCAACTTTTGGGATGGCTGGATTGGTAATGGCTATTTATCAAATAGTAGAATTAAGGAACGAAAATGAAATAAAAAATGCAACTACTATCGAAGTTAAAACAACAAAATTTAAACAAGAATCGTTAATAAATTGCGAAAGAGTAAAAGGCGGATTAGAACAATTACGAAAAAGAATATTGAATGACAATTTTGATGATTCAGTTATAAATGGGTATATAAATGAATTATATGCCTTTAAAGATGTGTGGGATGCTATATTAATTGAAAGGCAAAATTTAACGGAAGAGCCTTTTGAAGTATGCAATAATTGTCTAACTTCAATATCTGAATTAATAAATGATTTGTTTAAAGTAATTGACGAAAAATCTTTTTTGGTGTTTAAAAGACAGAGTGTTATAGAAAAAATAAGTGAGATAAATAAAAACATATTGTCTTGCGAAAATAAATTCAAATGATAGACAAGGTTTACCAGGGTTTAATTAATGAGTTGGAATCTTCCACTTCAAAGAAGTTAATCCAATGGGATAAAGGGGAGGGACAATTTGCGTACTATTTTACAAGCAATAATAGAAAATTTTTGGTTGATAAGTATTATTCTTTTTTTAGTAATCAAACAAATGTTTGTTTTAGTTTAACAATATTTGATTCAAATAAAATTTTAGATGAATTAGTATCATGTAAAGTAGATGGTTTAGATAGTGAATTTGAGTTATTAAAAAACTTATACGAAATAGTGGAAAAGGCTGTGGTGGAAAAAAGAAACGAAAAATTGAGTCCAATTTTAAACGACATAACAGAGTCTCTAAAAAGTTTGCACAGTTAATCTATTTTTTACCTGTCAAAGTTTTATAATCTAATCTTCTTTCAATATTCTGTAATACGTTAGTAAATCTTTCGTGATCTTTTAATTCCCTTGTGTTGTAACGATAGCTAAATTCATCACAGTAGTTTTGTAAATGCTTATAACTTATTTGATGATAGATACCATATACGCCCCGTTTCATAACGCTCCAAAAGTTTTCTACGCCATTAGTATGAACATTGCCTCTTACCCATTCATATTTGCTATGGTTTACAGTCTCTCTTTTGTAACTACTTAATACATTCCTATACTTATAACTTTCATCTGTCATTAATAAGGCATTTGTAGCTACATTTTCTTTAACTGCGATCTCTATTGATTTGGCTTTGGCATCTAAGGAAGCCTTTATAATTATATTGCCGTTTCTTTCCTTCATTCCAATAGCAGCACCTTTTTTAATTTTCTTTTTATATTCATCCGATTGTTCCATTCTTGCTATTGCTTCCGGCGACATTCCTTTGTAATCACTTGCATATTTTCTACTCATGTACGTCTCATCTATTTCAACAATTCCCGATAATTTACTATCATTTATATTAGCCATAACCTGTCTAATTCTATGAAGCATAAACCACGCAGACTTTTGTGCAATTCCTAAATCTTTACCTAATTGATAAGAGCTAATTCCTTTCTTATGTGCATTTACAATGTAGATGCCAGTAAGCCATTTATTAAGCGGAATATTAGATGCTTCCATCATTGTGCCTACTGTTACTGAAAAGTTCTTATAGCAAGATTTAGAAGCACATCTAAAACGCTTACCGCCTTCAATAACATAACACTTATTATGTTGGCAATAAGGACAGGTAATAACACCGTTCCAACGCTCTTTAATAAGATAATCTCTACAACTTTTTTCATCCGGCATTGTAGCGATTAATTCGTGAAGGTTCTTAAACATATTGTGTAATTTTAATAATTAGTAATCTCAAAACAACTCTTAAAATAAAAAAAATATAATTATGAAAAAAGATTTAAAAGTTATGATTGACGGTAAAGAATACGCTATTAAATACGAAAAGACAGGTAATAGATTTGATGTTATTGTAGAAGATAATGAAATTCAAAAGTATATTCCTTCCAGTTTCTTTCTCAGGAATGACCACGTAGAATTTCTTAGCACAAGTGATAAGACAGAAAAAATATTGAACCAAATAGTTAAGGAAATAAATAAGCATGAGAAATAGTTTTATTTAGTTTGGTAAGGTAATGAATGAAGTATTTGGCCTGCTGGAACAATTCCTTTAAATCTGTTTATAATTTCTCTCAAAAGATTAGCGTAAGATGTATTTTGATTTTCATTATCATACTCAACCGTAATTCTATCTTTATTTTCTTCAACTTCATAATGTAAGTAACTTATACCCTTTTTTAAATCTTCTGAAACTCTTACTGATACAGTTTCTTTATATTGTCCCTTATTAGTAGTTAGTGCCAACCACAGATCATATGTATTTTATTGGATTGCAAATGTTGCCAACTTAATTAATCATTTCAACATCAGAAACCTTTCACGTGAGGTTTTCATAACTTCAGGATTTGAATCACACTTATAGACTATATACTTCCTCTCCTGACTTAATGCCTGCTCTTAAATTTTAACCTAAATTAAATTCTAACAAATGAAACTAACATTAGCCTCAGCCTGTTTAAGAAAATTTTTTTTTATTGGATTATTGTTTTTGAGCGTGCATGGTTTTGCGCAACAGGCACATACTGTTACCGGACATATTAGTGATGCTTCAGGCAAAAGCATTGCAGGTGTTACCATAAGCGTTAAAGGAAAAAATACATCAACCGGTACAGAAAGTAATGGAAGTTTTTCTGTTAATGCCGGAGCGAATGATATTCTTGTTGTTACTTCCGTAGGATATCAAACGCAGGAAGTAAAAGTAAACAACCGCTCAACAATAAATATCGCTTTGAGTACCCAAGAAAAAAGCCTTGAAAACGTAGTGGTAACAGCGTTAGGTATACGAAGAGAAAGACGTTCGCTCGGATATTCAGTAACTACGGTTGCTGGCTCTACTCTTACAGAAGCCCGTGAAACAAATTTTGTAAACGGGCTTGTAGGGAAAGTTGCCGGTGTAAATGTGAGCAATGTGGCTACCGGCGTTGGAGGCTCGGCAAATGTGGTGATACGTGGCATTTCAGATATTACAGGTTCTAATCAGCCTTTATATGTAATAGATGGTATCCCGATGCAAAACAGCACGTACAGGCAAACCGATGTGGCAGGGGGATATGGCGGTTCAGATGGAGGCGATGGCACTATCAATATCAATCCTGATGATGTGGAAACAATTACCGTATTAAAGGGATCTGCCGCTACTGCTTTATATGGTTATCGCGGTAGCAAAGGCGTTATATTGATCACAACAAAATCGGGTAAAAGCGCCAAAGGATCGGGGGTGGAATTAAATTCTAATTATGTTGTGCAAAATGTAATAGATAATACGGATTGGCAAAAGACTTATGGCCAGGGATCTGATGGGAATAAACCTGTAAGTGGAAGTGATGCCTTTGAAACAGGATTATCGAGCTGGGGTGCCAAACTTGATGGATCAAAAGTTTGGCAATTTGATGGTGTTGAAAGGCCGTATAGCGCTGTTTCTGGCAATATAGGGCGTTTTTATAAAAATGGTGGTGCGGCGACTAATACGATTTCTTTCAGTAAAAACCTTGGAGATGAAGGCAGTGTGCGTTTTTCCGCGAGCAACCTGGATAACAGCAGTATCATACCCAATGCCGGTTTTCATCAGCAATCTTTTTCATTGTCTGCCAATTATAAGCTGGATAAGCATCTGGACTTGCAGTTAAAAGGCGGATATATTACTGCATACACACACAACCGGCCAAGCGTGTCGGATGCTCCAGGCAGCGTTAATTTTGCTACTTTATTTCTTCCTCCAAATGTTAACATTACATCTCTTGCTCCGGGATATAAGAAAGATGGTTCCGAAAATCAGTTTTTAAATGATGCATATACTACCAATCCCTATTTCGCGGCATATAAATTTATCAATAATACCCGTCGCAGCCGATTTATAGGCTCTGCTGATCTCAGATATACTTTCGATGATGGATTATACCTTCAATTAAGAGCCGGCGAAGATTATTTTGCTGATAGAAATACAATTGTAACCCCTAACGGCACTGCTTATCAGACCGGCGGCGCTATGACGGAAGAAAATGTTAAGTCAACTGAACTAAATGTGGATGCGATCATCGGGAAAGAATTTAAAGTGACAAAAGATTTTAATCTATCAGCTTTGTTAGGCGTTAACACCAGGAAAGCGGTTACAGATCAGATAGATGCCCAGGGTAATACATTTCAAACTCCCTATTTATACACTATTGGCAACCTTGCCAGTCCAACTGAATATACCAGCAATCCAGTAGTAGTCAATAAGTCCATTTATGGAACGCTGGATTTTTCTTATAAAAATTATTTATACCTGAGCGCTACCGCACGCAACGACTGGTATTCAACCCTGGCGCCGGGGAAGACAAATTATTTTTATCCTTCACTAAGTGGCTCATTTGTTTTCTCCGAGGTTATCCATATTCACGGATTGGATATGGGCAAAGTCAGATTAGGTTATGCTGATGTGGGTGGTGAGGCTGATGCTCCTTACCAGACTTTATTAGGCTATAATAATATCGGCAACTTAAATGGATATCCTATTGGTAATATCTCTAATGGAGGTACGGTTCCCAATGCTGAATTACAACCTTCTTCAGCTAAGGAAATTGAAGCAGGTACCGAATTGGACTTTTTTGGCAGCAGGCTGCATTTTGATATTTCATGGTACAACAAAAAAGAAAGCAGGGAAGTTATCCCGGCCGTTACTTCTTCATCATCAGGATATAATGCCGTTTTGCTCAACTCAGGCACTATACAAAATAATGGCATTGAAACCCTGGTGTCAGGTGTGCTGGTTAAAACAAAAACATTTAGCTGGACAGAGACTGTTAATGTAACCTACAATGATAATAAAGTGCTTTCACTTTCCACAGGCTCAACCAATTATCCTTTAGGATATTCCCGCGCGGGTGAAGACGAGGGAATAGGAGTAGCTTATATGTCACAGGCATTGGGCAAATCCGCTTACCAGATATTTGTTGCAGATCCGGCACGTGATGATAAGGGCGCGATCGTTATAGATCCTCAAACAGGCGCTCCGGTTGGTGGTACTAATTATGTAGATGTTGGATCAGGCATTGATCCATGGTCAGCAGGCATTACAAGTGAATTCAGGTACAGGCATTTTAATTTTTCTTTCCTGATCGATGGAAAATTTGGTGGAAAGATATTTTCCGGAACTAACTATTATGCTTACCAGTTCGGGCTTTCAAAATTAACACTTCCGGGCAGGGATCTGAAATATGGAACCGGGCAAATTTACCCACAGGATTATTATAGCCTGGTAAGTAATACTCATCCTGATATTTTTGTTTATAATGCCGGGTTTATAAAATTCAGGCAGATCATATTTGGCTACACTTTCCCTGCAAATATGTTTAACAATAAAATCCAGGGCATAACATTGAGTTTTGTTGCCAGGAATGTTTTTACCATCATGAAACATACGCAGAATATTGATCCGGAGTCTAATTATTCTAACGGCCCTCAAGGTATTGAACAAGCAGGAGTGCCTTATACCAGGACATTTGGACTTAACCTTAATGCAAAATTTTAATGATTATTAAAAAGCCTTTTGACATGAAACTACCATCTAAATACATACTCCCGGTTGTCGTTATTCTAATAACCTTTGCTTCGTGCAAGAAAGATTTATTAAAGATAAATACCGATCCTAACTCTGTATCTGTTGACGTATTTGATCCCAATAATATCCTTACAGCAGCCCAGCTTTACTACACTGGCAGCACGGATAACGCGATAGAAGTTGAAGAAACTGAAATACAGGGCGCCGGTGCCTTTATTCAACACTGGGCATCTACCTCCGCTTATTTCTTTGGCGATAAATACCTTTTTAGCCCTGGCGGCTGGGGGTCATTTTTTGATCATGTATATCTCGATCAGGTAAAGAACGTAGTAGATCTTTATACCACCACCACAGGCAAATCTCAATACGCCAATCTGCATCAGATATCAAGAATAATGAAAGCGCTCATATTTGAACGTATCACAGATGTATATGGTGATGTGCCTTATTTTAATGCAGGCCTTGCTTATCATGGTTCCGTCTATTTTCCTGTGTATGATAAACAAAAAGATATTTATACTGATTTGCTGAAAGAAGTTTCGCAAGCAGTTGACAGTCTCAGCGAAGCTGGAGATAAACCTGTAGGTGATATGTTTTATTCCACCTCAGCCGACCAGATAGGCGAATGGAAAAAATTCGGAAATACGCTGTTGCTTCGTATGGCCATGCGCCTGACCAAAGTAGATCCTGCTACGGCGCAGGTGTATGTAAAGAAAGTTCAGGATCTTACCATGACAAGTAATGCTGATAATGCGATTGTTCCTCATGGCACCAATGACCCGCTTACCATAAACAGGATTTACCGTGGAATAGGGGAAGATGGCGCCGTGCAATTATCCGGGCAAATAAGTAAAACCTTTATAGACTTTTTGAAGAATAATAATGACCCCCGGTTGCCGGTGCTTGCATACGTTTATGATACGAGCTTTGCAGCAGGAAACGACCCATACAACCCACCAGGATCGGCTGCCCCTGCGGACCAGGTTGGGCTACCGAATGGCTATGATGCCGGAAATACTGCACATGGTATTATACATTATCCCGGTTATTTAGGAAACACTAATTTATATTCACGTCCCAGTCCGATTATATTTAATGCTACTGCGCCAACGTTGGTATTAACTTATGCAGAATCTGAGTTGTTATTAGCAGATGCCGCAAAGCGCTGGGGCATTGGCAATGCACTAACACATTATAATAATGGTGTATTGGCAGCAATTACAGAACTGTCAGCTTTTGGCGATGCGGGTGTTATAAGCAATGATGATGCACTGGCTTATTTAGATGCACATCCTTATGATGATGCCAAAGGGTTGGAAATGATCAATACCCAGTTTTGGGCCACTACATTTTTTAATGAGTATGAAGCCTGGAGTAATTATCGCCGCACAGGCTATCCTGCTTTGGTGCCTGTTACCTATCCGGGCAGTCAGTCTCCCGGAGCAATACCAAGAAGAATGGCTTATTCCACGGTTGATAAGCAGGTCAATTCTGCTAATTACAACGCTGCGGTTGCAGCATTATCTGGCGGAGATAAAATAACCAGCAGGATGTGGTGGGATGTGAAATGATGTGGAAATGTGATAGGATACGGGCTGCTGTGCATGAGTAATGATGCCGAAAGGTCGTGAATATTCCTGAATTATTTGAGATCAAATTTTTGGCAATGTGGAGAAAAGGATAGTAGGATAGACAATATGGACAAAAATTACATTTTTTCCAAGTCAATAATAAATTCATTTTGAGATCATAAATTTATAATTTGGCTGAAAATAGGTTGTTCACTGCCTTATATATTAGAATATTTTACTTAACTTTTTTTTAAATTTTATAGAATTATCAGCTATCATCGCCCGGTGCGCCAGTAGGTAAAAATTCGTCAAGAACAGGAGACCAGTCATGATTAATCAGTTTGTCCATATCAATATTAATTAATCTTATTCTTTCATTTGCAGGAATGGTTATCCATTTTTGCCACATGCCATCCCCATTTCCTTTTCCATTTACGATCCAATCCCACCGGTCATTGAAATTTAAAATGCTTCCTGTGGGTTTGGAAATTAAAAAATCAAGGTGATAAGGGTGAACCTGGTTGATAAAAGGACTTGGGTTTTGAAACATTGCATTATTACTTTGACCCATTATGCTGTCGTAAACAGGCTGAATTATCGAAGCCTGCTCGTTTTCAAGTAAAGCAAGGTTTCCATTTATAATGTCTCCCGATATAATTGTATTCCATGCATCTTTATACTTATTTTTTGCAGGAAAGTTTTGGTCGTAAAAATCAAGAACTGACAGAAATGTATTCACATCAGTATTTGTAATTACTAAATCCAGATAGGCCTCATGCTGCCAGGCTAAATCCATAAATATATTTTTTCCGATATTAACCATACCAATGGTAACGTCGGAAGGGTCAGCATCAAAAGATGCATCATTATCAAGGCCACCTAACACAGCCGAACCGGCAAGCCTTCCTAAACCTGCCCATAAAAACCTGTCAGGCACAATGCTATTATTGAAAAGAGACTTATAATATTCATATACTTTTTGAATAATTGGCTTATTTTGGATATAGCCCAGGTCAGGCTGCCAATCTTCTTTAGTTATATCTGCATTGCTTAAAGATATTAGCCTGTAATAATCTATTTGTTGAGATGCTTCCATAGTTAAATAATTATGATTTTCAATAGTAAGATAAACATTTTATTTGGCAGATATTCAAAGCGGGAAACAGATTGCTATTTTCCTTGTTTTGTAATTAATAATAACTTATATAATTTGCGTAATTTCAAAATTATACATTGTCAATACCAGGCCTTTATTCAAGAAGAAAATACCGAAATATTATATGTTGATTTCCGATATTATTGCATTAAAAAAAGGGGGTGCATAGCAGAAAGTGAAACAACAACCCTAACTTAAATTCGACAAAATAAAATTCCTGCCGTATCAAAGAAAAGATCATCCGTAAAAGCATTGACATCCGTGATATGATTGTCAAAATGATTATCCTTAAAAAATGATGGTAATAAACTATTGTTTTTTTAATAACTCATAAACGAAAAAGTAGATTATTGCTTTAATATTCTCCTGCTTCACGCAGCAGTTGTCTGTTAGTAAAAAAATTGGACTACCTGTAATCTTTCAATTTCGTTTATGCTTGCCTGTTATATTATAGATTGAAAAGAGTTAATAATAACGTTCAGTTATTTTGCTCATCTATATTCTATAAATTATCTTTCATCATCAAAATTTTTTCTGACACGCTTCCCTTACTTTATGAACCTCTTTCAAATATCGTTATAAACGAAAAAGTAGTTTATTGAATTTTTTACAACTTCTATGTAAGCCATCTCCGGCCCGAAGGTAAAATAGCAGAACAAGCTGCATTAAGATTTTTAAATTCGATCAGGAATACAATAATTAAATATATAGGTGCGTTTCTTAATGTTATAATCCAGTTGAAAAATCTATATATGAATCCAAATCCTTACCAGCAGTTGGCCTCCCGGCGTTCATCAATTGAGTTTTTTAGTAAAAAATTTATTAAGAAGGAATTACAAAAATTACCACAAACGTTTTCCCAATAAGGCTTTAAAGCAATAAAAAATCCAACTAATCCCAACCCTAAAAACCAAATGAAAAATACTATTATCTTATTCCTTGCCGGGCTTTTGAGCCAGTTTTCAGCAAGCAGTTTGCCGGATTTTTCCTTTCCACCTACAGCGGATTTTGCGCAGTTTCGTTCCAATTTATACATTGTAACGCCGCGCGATTCCACCGTTTTAATGGATGGAACGCTCACTCAATATGATGATGGTTATAGCAATGCTGTAGATGGAATGGATGCGAGAAAATTGTTCAACGGCTCTGAGAATTTCGGAATGCTGCGCGGCAATACGATTTTGATCGTTGAAAGAAGGCAAACCATTCGCGCCAGCGATTCTATATTTTTTAAAATGTGGAATATGCGCGTGATTACTTACCAGTTGGAGCTTATAGCATCCAACCTGAATAAACCTGGCAGAGTAGGAGTTTTGGAGGATAAATTTCTTCATACATCCACCACGGTCGACCTCAACGGCACCTCTCGAATTCGTTTTTCAGTTACCAAAGATCCGGCATCTAAAGCGCCAGACAGGTTCACAGTAATATTTTTTACTTTGCCTTTTACCTTCACTTCAGTGAAAGCCTCTGAACAAAATAACTCCGTTAATTTAGAATGGAAAACAGCCAATGAAAACAATCTGAAAGAATATAATGTAGAAAGCTCAGTCGATGGAAAGCTTTTTGAAAAAGCCGGCGTGATAAGCGCTGATAATTCATCTTTTAATAATTATCAATGGACCGATGCTTCGCCTGCACAGGGCAACAACTATTATCGCATTCGAAGTGTGGAAACAAATGGGAATGATCAATTCTCTGATATTCTGAAAATAAATATTGAAAAAAGAAAGAAGAGCATATATGTATTCCCAAATCCTGTTATTGGAAACAATATAAACCTGCAAATGGTAGATCAGCCGGCAGGCCGTTATGAGATTACGCTGTCGAATTCATCGGGGCAAATGCTCATGTCGAAATCAATCCAACATCCGGGCGGCAGTGCAATTCAAAATATAAATCCAACTCAAACCCTTTCCAGGGGCATCTATCAATTAGAAATCAAAACCCAGGATGGCCAAAGGAAAATAATACGGGTGGTATTTTAAATATTAGCAAATAATCAATTTGAACTTCCGGAGCTATAGCTTTGGAAGTTTTTTTATGCACAGGTAATCTGTGATTTTTTTTATTTAATTGAGATAAATATTTATAAACTTATCCACGCGAAAATGGAAAAACTATATTTTCACTTACAAGGATTTATTTTATAGAAAATTTTTCAAATCAGAAAAAACAATGATTTACAGGATTAAATATTCAAATCCTATAGGCTTTCCTGTATTGGGTTACTCTATATTTACTTTTTTGTCTTGACACAAAAAAGATAACAAAAAAAATCAAGGCTGCATAAAAAAAGCTAAAAATTTGAATGTTGTCTAAAATGAAATTAGTTCGGGCGATAGAATATATCCCAGCTATAGTAGGACTTACCAGCCATTTGCAAAACCCAGCGTTAGTAACATCAATTTCATTTCTTAACGACAATCATTCATATTTTCTTAACGCTTTTTTTATGAGGCCGGGTGAATTCCTTAATCAACCCTGCTTGTACTTGTCTACTTAATCCTAATTAACTATGTTTTAATGATATGAACCGCTTCAAAAAGAATTTCGTAGATAAAGGTTGGACAACTCCCCCTAAAGAAAGCAATAAAAATCTTTTTAAACAGTTATTATCCTGTAAATAATTAATAATTTTATTTAACTTAGCACCCAATAAATACCTTTTATGAAACGATTCCCGAAATGGATTTTAATGCTTAGTTTATTGCTAGTGGTTTTTATTTGTTTGCCAGGTACCGTTCATGCGCAACCCGATCCATGTAGAGACCCTTTTGATTATTGCCCAATTGATGGTGGCCTTTCCACTTTACTTGTTATAGGTGTAGGTTATGGAATAAAAAAAATAGGGGAAGCGAGAAAAGCACTTATTGATAAAGAAAAAAGTTAAGTTGACAAACTATTTATAAGATTTACTAGTCAATAATTACCGGAACTTTTTAATAAATATGATTCTCTGTTTCTTTCTCAAAACTTTATATCAGAAAACGGCTAAATTACACTCACTCAAAGTTTTTAAACTGGGCTTTAAAAAATTTCATTGTACCGAAAAAGTGTATGCTAAAATTCTTTATCAATTTTCCCCCAACATTCAGGAATTCAGATGATAGTGTACGTCGATCAGTGGTTAGTGCAATATATTTTCAATTTATTTCATTTTTAATTCTTCTGGTAGTTTTTCTTTCTTCCTGCACCACTACAAAAAATACCACCTATTTTCAAAACCTTCAAAAAGATACTACGTTAAACAACCTCGTGTCTAAGGATTTTGAGTCTACAATTCAAAAGGGAGACCTTTTGGGAATAACCGTAGCAAGCCTTAGCCCCGAAAATACTCTGATCTATAATGCCCCACAAAATACGGTAGGAACGTTGGCCGGGCACCTTGTTGACGAAAATGGAAATATCCAATTTATTAAACTCGGTAGCATTCATGCAGCGGGAATGACCAGAAAGGAATTGAAAACTAAACTGCAAAACGACTTGTCTCCTTATTTGAAAGAAACAGTAGTTTCGGTTGGGTTTATGAACAGGCATGTAACGATGATGGGTGGCATTTCACCCCAGGTGCTGCCAATGATTACTGATAATATGACCATCTTAGACGCACTGGCGGCAAGTGGCGATGTTGCGACTAAAGGCAGATCAGATAATATTTTAGTAATCAGGGAAAAAGACAATTCTAAAATATTTAAACGGCTAAATCTTACCGATCAGTCTGTATTTTATTCACCTTATTTTTACCTGCAGCCGAATGATATTATTTATGTACAGCCTATTAAGATTAAAGTGGATAACGCCAACCGGATTTTTTCCTATGTAACTTTTGGAATTTCTATTGTTACACTTATTCTGGGCCGTTTTATTAAATAAGCAAAAAGATGGACGAAGAGCAATTTTTTAAGGAAAAAACAGATTCAAATATTTTTAAGCAGATCATTTACAAATACCTCCCTTTCTGGCCTTTGTTTCTCATTACAGTTTCTGTGTCCATGTTCATTGCTTTTGTTGACTTACGTTCCCAGGTACCTGTATACGTAGCTTCAGCCAAAGCTTTATTAAAAGACCCTAACAAAGGCAGTAGCGATACCAAGGTATTGGATGCCTTAAATATTTTTGGCGAAAAAAAGATCGTGGATAATGAAATTGTGGTACTTCGTTCTCCTGACCTGATGCAAGAGGTGGTGAAAGAATTGGACCTGTACGCAATGGTCTATAATAAAGGTAATGTACGCACGGAAGAATTGTATAAATCCAATTCACCCATTCAGTTTGTTGCTATAGATAAAAAAAAATTCAATTTTTGGGGAAGTTATTTCTTTGATGTAAACTGGAAAAAAAGAGAGGTGGAAATTGACCAAAAAATGGTTCCTTTTGATTCAACCGTTACACTTGGAAATAATGTAATCCGGCTCGTTGTTAATCCTGATTACAACCCTAATGTAACCGGCAAAAATTATTATGTACAATTCCTGCCCTTGGGTGCGGCTGCAGGTACTATAGTCGGAGGATTAAAAATTGTCCCCTATTCGTATTCCTCTACTATACTAAATTTAACTCTTGAAACTCCTGTTCCCGAAAAAGGTCAGGATATACTTGATAAACTACTCCAGATATATAATATTAATGCCGTTGCCGATAAAAACGAGATGGCAGGCAGGACCGTTCGTTTTATTGACGATCGCCTTGAGATGGTCTCAGGACAGTTGGATAGTGTAGAAAGAAATATAGCCCATTTCCAGTCGAAGAATTCCGCAGTTAATCTGGATGCCCAGGCGTCAGCCTATTTTTCCAAAGTGACTGATCTTGACAAGCAAAATACCGAGGTGGACCTAAAATTGGAAGGGCTAAAGGATGTCAACACCTATATCCATAACAAAGGACAAAAACCGGGAGTTGTACCTTCATTAACGCTGGTAGGTGATCCCAGTTTGTCTGCTTTACTTGATAAGCTGTATACTGCTGAAACGCAGGCAGAAGCCCTAAGAAGTGTTACAGGTGAAAGTAACGATGCAGCACTTCTTGCCAAGGTGCAGGTGGCCAAAATAAAAAATGACATCACAGACAATATGGGCAGCATCAAAAGCAGCCTGATGACGGTGAAAAGCCAGCTAAATGCTGAAATTGCAGCCAATAATTATTTATTGAAGCAAGTCCCCGAACAGCAAAGGGCCTTTCTTGATATCAGCAGGCAGCAGGCCATCAAAAATAATATCTATACTTTTTTATTGCAAAAAAGAGAAGAGACCTCTATTTCTTCAGCATCTACTACTCCTGACGCTAAGGTTGTTGAATCGCCTACCTCTTATGGCCCGATAAGGCCTGTCGGCAATAGTTTTTATATGTCAGGTCTTATTATTGGGTTGCTTTCGGCCGCTTTCCTCGTTCTGCTGAAAGAAATATTCAGTAAAAAAGTTTTATTCCGCTCGGAGATCGAAAGCAAAATGGAAATTCCGATTTTGGGCGAATTGGTGCAGGTTTCGGGCAAAGAACCCATCGTAATTATGGAAGGTAAAAGGACTGTAATAGCAGAACAATTCAGGTCCATTAGAACGAACCTGGCTTTTATGGGTTTGAATGAGCAACGTAATACTTTAATGATCACTTCCAGTGTATCTGGAGAAGGGAAAAGCTTTGTGGCCATTAATCTTGCCATCAGCTTTACGCTTACCGGCAAAAGGGTGGCACTAATGGAAATGGACCTACGTAAGCCTAAGCTGAGTAAAATATTGAATGTGAAAAAAACGCCGGGTATTTCAACCCACCTGGCTGGAAAAGCCAGCGTTGATGAAATTATTAAAGAAACGGAGATACCCAACCTATACATTATTTCGGCCGGCCCAATCCCGCCCAATCCTACAGAGCTGATCCAGGGTCAAAAATTCCGGGAGCTGATCACAGAATTAAAAACCAGATTTGATTACGTTCTTATGGACACAGCGCCGGTTTCACCGGTTACAGACGCACAGTTATTACAGGAATTCGCAGATATCAATTTGTTTGTAATTCGCCATGCGGTTACTCCCCGGGTTTTTCTTACGATGATCAATGCTTTGCATAAGCAAAAGAAATTTAAAAATATGTGCCTCGTTTTCAACGGAATAAAACCGCGTGGTTTTCATATTTATGGCTACGGTTTTGGAGGCTATGGAAATGGATATGGCTATGGATATGGATATGGTTACGGATATGGTGGAGAATATGGCGGCGGTTATTACCTTGAAGAAAAGAAAGGAATTTTACCAACAATAAAAAAGCTTTTCCGTAAATAGAAACTAAATAATCATGCAATGCGAATTCTTACCCCGGTTAATTCAATGTAACTGAGGGATAGCGAAGCTTTGACTACTATCTAATGCCTCATCCCTAATACCTAATTGGAAATAATAAAGAAAACCTGGTATGCTGTATACACGCGGCCGCGTTGGGAAAAAAAAGTTGCCTCACTTCTTCTTGAAAAAGGGATTGAACACTATTGCCCCATTAACAGGACAGTTAAGCAATGGAGTGATAGAAAAAAAATTGTTCTTGAGCCTCTTTTTAAAGGCTACGTTTTTGTGAATCTTGAAGAAGAAAAAAAATGGGATGTGAAAAAGATTTCCGGAATTCTGAACTTCGTTTACTGGCTTGGAAAACCTGCGCAAATACGCGACGAAGAAATTGACATTATCCGAAAATTTTTAAATGAATTTGACGATGTACAGGTAGAACAAAAAGGGTTTGTAGTTAATAGCGAAGTGCGTATCAAACAGGGCGTGCTCATGAATTATAATGGAATTGTTATCGAAGTTTTAGGAAGCCGCGCTGTTGTAAAAATTGATAACATGGATTTGCAATTGAGTGCGCATTTCGATAAAAAAAACCTGGAACTGATGTAAATATGCGATATTATCTAACAGGTATTTATCATGAGGGAGTTGATTAAGGGATTGACCTCCGGCCTCATAAAAAGCGATAAGAAAATCTGAATGATTGTCGTTAACGAATGAACTGATGTGATAAAGTTGGTTTTGCAGATAAATGATTACATAGTTTTTTGATTTTTTTTAAATTGCCTACCAACTCTCATAAACTCATAAAATATCCGAGAAATCCATGTAATCATTGAAAAAAATTTTGTATTAATTGGTGTAATTCGTAGCTAAAAATAAAAAACATAATGGAAAAAAACTCAAAAATATATATCGCCGGCCATCGTGGCCTCGCAGGTAGCGCTATTACCCGTTTGTTGAAAAAGAAAGGTCATGAAAATCTTGTTCTCCGGACTTCAGCAGAATTGGATCTTAGGAATCAGGAGGATGTAAAAGATTTCTTCGAAAAGGAAAAACCCGAATATGTTTTTTTGGCTGCAGCAAAAGTAGGCGGCATCAATGCAAACAATATTTACCCGGCAACATTTATTTATGATAATTTATGCATTCAGAATAACGTTATCCATCAGTCATATAAGAATGGCGTAAAAAAATTATTGTTTCTCGGAAGCAGTTGCATTTATCCAAAAAATGCGGAACAGCCTATCAAAGAAGAGTATTTATTGAGTGGCTACCTGGAGCCCACCAATGATGCGTACGCCATAGCAAAAATTGCAGGCATCAAAATGTGCCAGTCTTATCACAAACAATATGGTAGTAATTTCATCAGCGCCATGCCAACGAATCTGTACGGGCCCGGTGATAATTATGATCTCAAAAACTCGCATGTGCTTCCGGCACTGATCCGCAAGTTTCACGAGGCAAAAATGAATCATACTGACAAGGTAACGATCTGGGGTACCGGAAAACCACGCCGTGAATTTCTGCATGTAGATGATGCCGCAGCAGCCTGTTATTTTCTAATGGAAAATTATAATGAGCCGGATATTTTAAATATTGGCGTGGGGAAAGATTGCTCCATAGCAGAGCTCGCTGCCATGATAAAAAACATTACAGGCTATGTCGGCGAATTGGTATTTGATACTTCCATGCCTGATGGAACCTACAGGAAATTACTGAATGTTGACAAGATCAATAGCCTGGGCTGGCAGGCCGAAATCAACCTGGAAGAAGGCATGAGAAAAACATATGAGGAATTTAAAAAAGTTGATCAACTGGAAGCTCAAAATTAATGGCATTTTGGAATAGCCTTATAATTAATATTTCACAAGTGAACAGCTGTTCAGTTATTCTTTGGCTCGTGAAACACAGACAATGACCGGGATATTCCATCATCAACAGGCATGCCTAAACGAAATACACTTTGTGTAGAATTTCCGGCATAATAAACCCTTCCCTGTCCATTCATTCTTTAAGATCAATGGTAAAGGAAATGTGCACCATCATGAAGCATGGCGGCCCGGATGATGAAGGGATCTATGCGGATGAGGAACAGCATGTGGTGCTTGGCCATCGCAGGCTATCATTGATCGACCTCTCTGCTTCCGGCCATCAGCCTATGGGATATGCGGAAGGCAGGTATCAAATCAGTTTTAACGGAGAAATTTATAATTACCGCGAATTAAAGGCAGAACTTATAAAAGCAGGCTACCCCTTCAAAACAGGAAGCGACACAGAAGTGATCCTGGCTGCTTTTGCGGCCTGGGGAACGGAGGCATTTGCGAAACTCAACGGAATGTTTGCCTTCGCACTCTGGGATCATGTGAATGCAAGATGTTATCTCGTACGGGATGCATCGGGCATCAAGCCGCTTTATTATGCCGCTACCTCAGAAGGCCTGGCATTTTCATCCGAAATAAAAGGATTCAGGCCCATTCCTTATTTGCAGGAAGAGAATGAGGTATGGCCGGTTTACCTGATGGCTTACGGGCATCTGCCGGAACCGGTTACTGTTTTAAAAAAGGTGCAGCCCTTGCAAAAAGGAAGCTTTTTATGTTATGATGCACATAGCGGAAAAAGTAGAACTGAACCCTTCAGGCAATTTCATTTTGCAGAAACCATATCCAACAAGCGAGAAGCCATCTTTCTTTTAAAAGAAAGCCTTCAAAAGTCGGTACAGAGGCACCTGATCTCAGATGCTCCTATAGGAGTTTTCCTGAGTGGTGGATTGGATTCCGGTATTATTGCCTTGCTTGCGAATGCTGACCAGCAAACCAGGCTCAATACGCTTTCTCTATTTTTTGAAGAGGATGAATTTTCCGAGAAAAAATACCAGGATCTTTTACTACAGAATATGTTTTGTAAAAGAAACCAGCATCTTTTAAAAGAAGAAGAATTTCATGAACATCTGCCGGGTATTATCGAAGCCATGGATCAGCCAAGCTGTGATGGGATCAATACCTGGTTCATCAGTAAATACGCAAGAGAGAATGGCCTGAAGGCAGTATTATCCGGAATTGGAGGAGATGAGTTGTACGGAGGTTATCCATCCTTCAACAGGATGCAAAAGGTCAATCTTTTAGAAAATATACCCCGGCAGTTATTAAATTCCGGGAAATATACCGGACTTAAAAAATTAAGAAGATTAGGATATTTAAGTCTAGGCGGCGCAGTTGGAAAATATCTTTTCTTACGTGGGCAGTTTATACCTTTTGAGATCGCCAGGCAGCTAAATATTGCTGAAGAGCAGGTGTGGAAAATATTGGGAGAACAACCTGTTTGCGAAAATATAGAAAATTTAAGTTCGTATAACCAGTCTAGCTGGATCGAACTCAATATGTTTATGCAAAACCAGTTGCTTCGTGATGTGGATGTAATGAGCATGGCTCATGGAATTGAGATCAGGGTGCCTTTTCTGGATAAAGAATTTGTTGATCTGTCCATGCACATAAGTGATAATGTAAAATCTGAAGGACGATTTCCTAAACAACTGCTTATTGATACTTTCAAGAATATGCTACCTGAGGCCACCTGGAACAGGCCAAAAATGGGTTTCGGATTTCCCTTTAAAAAATGGCTGGCCAATGATCATTTTGTTCAGAGCATTATTAGTCCTGATAGCAGTGACTATAAACAGTTTGTCTCCGGAAATATGCATTGGTCCAAGTTTCTGTCATTAGCCCTTATTAAAAACCGGATGCAGTCTACTTCGTATGATGTAGGTGTAACAGAAACCGGAAATTGGAAAGAAAACGGGCAAAAAAACCTCCTTTCAATTAAAGGAACCCCCCATCAGGAAGTAAGAGAAAATAATAAAGAGGCTAACAAAATTCTCTTCCTTACACTAAGAACATTTTCCGTTACGGGCGGTATCGAAAAGGTAAGTAAAGTAGCCGGGAAAGCCTTGTATGAATTGTGCAGGGAATCCCGAAATGAATTGAGTGTTTGCTCCATGTATGATGAGCAAAGTGATGCAGACGAAAAATATTTTCCGGCAAAAAACTTTACAGGATTCGGAATTAAAAGATTCAAATTCACCCGCCAATGTGTGTATAAGGGAATTAAGAACGATACCGTCATTTTAAGCCATGTCAATCTTTTGCCAGTCGGATATTTGATCAAGTTATTGTCACCAAAAACAAAATTATTGCTCATAACTCATGGTATCGAAGCCTGGGAGCCTATGACCGGTTTAAGAAAGGACATGCTTTTTAAATGCGATAAAATTCTATCTGTCAGTAAATATACAAAAGGGGTGATAACAAAACTAAACAGCTTTCCGGAAGATAAAATACAGGTGATCAATAATTGCCTGGATCCTTTTTTAGACGAACCTGATAAACAAGAAAAGAATTATCATCTTTTGAAAAGGTATGGCTTACAACCTGAGGACATCGTTTTAATGACACTGACACGCCTGGCAACAAGAGAAAGATATAAAGGTTATGATATTGTGATCGAAAGCGTTCAAAAATTGATTGAAACCCATCCTCACTTAAAGTATTTGATAGTAGGGAAATATGACAATGAAGAAAAGTCAAGGCTCGATAATATGATCGAAGAATCCGGGTTAAAGGATCATGTTATTTTTACCGGGTTTGTACCCGATGAAGAATTGGCCGGTCATTTTAAACTTGCTGATATCTATATTATGCCCAGTGAAAAAGAAGGTTTCGGAATCGTTTTTATTGAAGCAATGTATTATAATAAACCCGTGATTGCGGGTAATACAGATGGATCTACTGATGCGTTGTTGGATGGCAGATTGGGATTGCTCGTAAACCCAAAAAGCCTTGAGGAAGTTACGGTTGCTATCACCAGCATGATCAGCAATAAAGCACAATATTTACCCGACCGAAAATTGTTGATGGATAATTTTAGTTATCCAGTATATAAGGAAAAGTGGAGAAAGATTCTGAAGAGTTTAGTTTAATAATCCGGCATTAGCCAATACCTGTTTTTTTTGAACTAAAATATCCCATTAAACAATAATAGAAATGGTACGGTAACCATAACAAAAATTTGCTTCATTCAGGCTGGCAGTTTAAGCAATTGCACAAATAACATCAAATATTGAACATCCCGCATTGAATAAAATTGATACTACATTCCAAACTACAGAACTCCATGACGATCACTGGGACCTGGTCATCCAGCCTAAAGCCCATCTCTTTGATCTGAATTTAAAGGAAGTATGGCGTTACCGCGACTTGCTGTTACTGTTTGTAAAAAGAGATTTCATTGCCCAGTATAAGCAAACTATCCTTGGCCCACTTTGGCACCTGATCCAACCCATTTTCACTACCATCATGTTCCTGCTGGTGTTTGGAAAGATCGCCAACATACCCACCGATGCGGTTCATCCGGTTTTGTTTTATATGGCCGGTATTACTATCTGGAATTATTTCTCAAGCTGCCTGACCACTACATCAGGCACTTTCGTAGCCAACGCGGCAATCTTTGGAAAAGTTTATTTTCCAAGGCTTGTAATACCCTTGTCAAATGTATTGTCCAATATGGTAAAATTTGGGATCCAGTTTTTATTATTGCTGGTTATGATGATCTTTTATTCATTCAAAGGGTTTCCTATTCATTTTGGCATTAGCTGGTTATGGATCCCGGTATTAATGCTCATGATGGCCGGATTGGGGCTTGGCCTGGGAATCATCATTTCTTCCTTAACCACCAAGTACCGGGATCTCACAGTCCTGATAGGCTTTGCGGTACAATTAGCAATGTATGTAACACCGATCGTCTATCCCTTATCATTTGTAAAAGATAAATCTTATGGTAAATGGATTGAGAGAAATCCACTGACACCCATTATAGAATCATGGCGCTATGCCTTGTTCGGTAAAGGAAGTTTTGATGTAACTGGCCTGTTATACAGCGGCGGGGTTATTGTACTGATCTTGTTTGTGGGGTTATTGATCTTTAGTAAAGTGGAGCGGACTTTTATGGACACGGTGTGAAAATTGATAATTGATAATTGAAAATTGATAATGGGAAGTTTATTGTGAAATGAAGCCTAAAAAAACTTTTGGTTTGATGTGCATGTAGTTATTAATTTTATAAAGTGGAACGGACTTTTATTGATAAAGTTCAAAAAATTGGAAACCGGAAAATAACTTGAAGAAAACCAAGAAGGTTTATTGGATTGCTTACTTTGAATGGGAGACTGGAAAAAACCTTCCTGGTTTGATGGAGATCTTAAGAAACACAAGAAGGTTTATTGAAGTACTTATCCTAAACAGAGGTTTAAAAACCTTCCTGATTTGATTGAGATACAAAAAAATCTTCCTGGTTTGGTTTAATGTGATCTCACTATTGACCATTTACCTTTTCATCTTATACCAAAAATATCCAACAGCTTCTTTTAAATAAATATCCCAGCTCAGCAGGACAGAAGGCCTGGGTACCAGATCGCCAAAGCTGAAGCTCCCACGTCCGGCGGTATAATTGCAGGGAAATGGAACGACATTGATTCCGGATCTTTTAAAAATAAGTGCCGCCCTTGGTATATGGAATGCAGAAGTGATCAATAGGTAAGGAGGTTTCAAATTCAGGGAATCGAGGATCTGTTTGGAATTAATGGCGTTGTCCTGTGTATTGTTTGACCTGTCTTCAATAAAACTAACTGAATCCGGAATGCCGAAGGCCTTGAGCTCACCCTTTACCCAGGCTCCCTCACGGAAGGTCTTTTCATTGTCTTTACCATTGCCGCCGCTGATCAATATGTGTTTTATTTCGCCCAGCCTGTATAGTTTTACGGCTTGTATAAACCTGTCAGCTGCCGAGTTGAAATAACCCTTTGCGTCAGCATCAGGACTGGCAAATCCACCGGGAACAATGCCACAACTGTATGCTATGGCCGGATTGAGAGGAATGGGTGCAGGCTGCCAGCTTTTTGCATACAGGTTTAAAAGCCATTGATTGCCAAACACGAGAAAAAGGCTCAAAGCGAGTATGACAGACATTTTTTTGAATGAATGTTTTCGAAAAAAAAAGGCTGCCAAAAGTAATATAATGATCCAATTGAATGGCGATAATAAAAATGATAAAATAGTGGAAGAGAGCTGATGCATCTTTTAAATTTTGATAAAAATAAAAGAAAGATACAAAGCAGGTTTTAATTATGAATTAAATTTTAAATTCCCGGTTCTCAGTTGCACTTTTTTGATTCATGTCTAAGAGCCGATATGGATCTTATTCATACGAATTACCAGTTTGAAAAAAGAAATACAAAAAACTATTCTTTGGCTTATATGACAATACCGTTTTAAAGTTATGTTTGAACTTTTAAAAATGGTAGTAAACCATTCAATAACTTATCAATTTAATTAAGAATTACCATTTTCTACATTTTAGCTTATATGACAATACCTTATAAAGATTAAGTGTTCTCCATTTTCAATTATCAATTTTCAATTGTTCATTATTCATGTCTACCGTTATAAAAGTAGAAAATATTTCCAAGCAATACCGCCTGGGGCAGGTAGGCACTGGCTCGCTGGTGCATGACGTAAACCGCACCTGGCAGCGTATACGGGGTAAGGAAGACCCTTATTTAAAAATAGGCGAAGTTAACGACCGCAGCACAAAAGGCAGCAGTGATTATGTGTGGGCTTTACAGGATATTAATTTTGAAGTGCAGCAGGGCGAAGTTCTGGGAATAATTGGCCGCAATGGCGCCGGCAAAAGCACCTTATTAAAGATATTGAGCCGGACAACCACTCCCACAACAGGTTCAGTAAAAATTAAAGGAAGGGTAGCAAGTTTGCTGGAAGTGGGCACAGGGTTTCACCCGGATTTAAGCGGGCGTGAGAACATTTTTTTAAACGGTGCTATTCTTGGAATGACGCGGCAGGAAATAAAAAATAAGTTTGATGAGATAGTTGATTTTGCCGGTGTGGAAAGATACATTGACACTCCTGTAAAAAGATACAGCAGCGGCATGTATGTGCGTTTAGCATTTGGCGTTGCTGCACACCTTGAACCTGAAATCTTAATTGTGGATGAGGTATTGGCGGTAGGCGATGCCGAGTTCCAGAAAAAGGCACTAGGGAAGATGAAAGACGTGAGTAACAAGGAAGGAAGAACGGTGATATTCGTAAGCCATAATATGGCGGCAGTTCAAAACTTATGCAATAAAGGAATCTATTTGAAAAACGGTTCAGTTGCTTATTCCAATGATACTGATAGCACGATAAGGTTTTATTTAAATGACATAAAAAATAATTCCATAAGGAAATTGCATGAAATCAAAGACAGGCGGGGATCAGGAAGGCTTAAACTGTTAGAGATAATTGGCTACAATTCCAAAAGTGAAATTTCAGATATTTTCTTATGCGGTGAAAATATTCATCTTAAAATACTCTTTGAGAAAAAAGAAAGCTTCATAAAAATAAAGGGAAGGGTGGATATTGGAATTAACGATCAGTATGATACAAGAGTGGCTTGGTTAAGCACTTCTATCTTTGATGATTTCATTAATGTAAGCGAAGAAGGGTTAATGTTTCAAATTAATAAATTATCACTGGCGCCTGGTTCCTACACTCTTAATATTTTTTGTGAAGTGGAAGGTGAGGTCGCGGATTGGTTAGAAAATGTTTATTCATTTGAAATAGCAGAATCGGATTTTTATTCCACCGGGAAAAAAATACCGGCGGGGCAAGGCTACTTATTTATGGATTATAAAACTAACTGCTGATGATTAAAAAAATTAGAAATCTTGCCGGGGCAATAATCGAAAATAAGAACAGGCTCTCGTTAATCGAACAACAGAATAAAATAATCGAGGGTTTATTAAGAGAAAGTAACTGGGCCAACATTTTTAACTCGGCCATCAGCGGTAGTACATGGTTTAATAATATTCCTTTGAATGTAGGAAGATGGGCAGCGAATTATTCACTGTTTTACATTCTGTACAGAATCCTTGATGAAGTGAAACCGGAAAATATATTAGAATTAGGATTGGGCGAAACCACTAAAATGATCCAGGCTTACAAGCAATTTCACAACAAAAATGCTTCTTGTACGACAATAGAACAAAGTAATGAATGGATTGAAATAAAATTAAAAAGTGGAATTTCAAAGGAGTATGTAAATATTATGCAGGTAAATTTAGAGGAGAAAAATATCAAAGGATTTTCTTCTTTGCTTTATAAAGATTTAGCCGGACTGCTTGCACCTGAAGGAAAAAAATTTAACCTCGTTGTTATTGATGGCCCTTGGGGATCAGATAACTTTTCCAGGTATAATGTAATAGACCTTGTTGATAGGCAGTTAATCGATGATGAATTTATTATTATCGTCGACGACTATAACAGGGAAGGTGAACAACAAACCTTTGAAGATTTAAAACAGGTCCTTGCAAAACATAAAGGCGATTTTAAAACAAGCTTCTATAGTGGTGATAAAACTCAGTCTATTATTACCTGTAAAAAATTTGGATACCTCTGTTCTCTATAATAATATGAATTTAGCACCTATAGTTCTTTTTGTTTATAATCGCCCATGGCATACACAACAAGCTTTGGAATCTCTTATAAAAAATGATCTTGCGGCAGATTCAGTACTATACATTTTCGCAGATGGCCCCAATGAAAATATTTTAGACGAAAAAATAAATGAAACCAGGAAATTTATAAAGAGCAGGCAATGGTGTAAAGAAGTTATCATTATTGAAAAGGAAAAAAATTACGGCCTTGCTGAATCGGTCATTTCTGGTGTAACAAAAGTGCTAAATGAGTACGGCAAAATTATTGTGCTTGAGGATGACATTATTGTATCACCATATTTTCTTCAGTACATGAACGACGGTTTGAATGTTTACGAAAATGAGCCTAAAGTTATAAGCATTCACGGTTACAATTATCCGGTAGATTCTACAGGTTTACCCGATACGTTTTTTATGAAAGGGGCTGACTGTTGGGGCTGGGCTACATGGCGAGATAGATGGGAGTTGCTTGAAAAAGATGCAGAGAAATTATGGAGAGAAATAGTCAGTAGAAATTTACAGGGCGAATTCGATATACAAAGCAGCCACCCCTATACCAAGATGCTGAAAGATCAGGCTGATAACAAAATTGATTCATGGGCAATCCGATGGTACGCATCCGCATTTCTTAATAATAAATATACCCTTTACCCTAAAGAGTCCATTGTATTTAATATTGGATTTGACAGTAGCGGAACTCATAAAGCATCGACTGATCATTTTAATAATAAAAATTGGAATAATAAAAAGCCTGTGAAAATTGAACCACAAAAAATTGCAACCAATCCGGTTGCCTTGAAACGATGGAAAGATTATTTAACAGATTTAAACAATGGCAAAAAAGCAAAAAGGAATTTATTGACGCGGTACCATTCAAGGGCCAGGAAAATATATGCAAAGATAAAAGGAGAGATAAAGCCGTTAAAGTAGCATTCAATGTTATAAATGAAAAGTATTTTAAAACAATTATCGCCGCCTTTCATTACAAAGAATTACAGGAAATTATTTTCAGCCAAAAGAGAAAATGGAATTGATATTAAGAGCAATCTTGTTACATGGACAGGTAATTATGCCTCCTGGCAGGAAGCTAAAGATCACGCAACCGGTTACGATGATAAAATTATTTTGGAAAAATGTAAAGGTGCGTTGCTAAAAGTAAAAAATGGTGAATTCGTGTATGAAAGGGACAGTGTATTGTTTGATGAAATACAATACTCGTGGCCATTGCTCTCTGCATTACAGCAATGCGCGTTAGAAAATAAGAGCAAACTTCATGTACTCGATTTTGGAGGCTCGCTGGGGAGTAGTTATTTTCAAAATAAAGATTTTCTGAAGAACCTTTCAAATATGAGCTGGCATATTGTTGAGCAAGATAATTTCGTGGAAGAAGGAAGAAAATATTTTGAAGATGATAGGCTTAAATTCTTTTATACAATAGAAGAGAGCATTGAACAATACGCACCGCATGTTTTAGTTATGTCCAGCGTGTTACAATACCTCCCCAATCCTTATGAGTTTGTAGAAAGTTTAATGAAGTATAATTTTTCTTATATAATAGTTGACAGAACCAGTTTCATAGACAGCCCGGGAGACGATTTACTTACTGTTCAAACGGTGCCGGAATCAATTTATGCAGCTTCCTATCCGTGTTGGTTTTTTAACGAAAAGAAATTTGTTGGAAAATTTTTAAATCAATATAGGTTAATTGCAGATTTTGATAGTTATGCCGATCAAGTTCAAAAGGCTGAAGATGGGAGGTTAATGTATTGGAAAGGTTTTTATTTTAAGAACAAAGATTGATGTTGTACTTCGCAACCTTATTAGACATCAATTACCTGTCCCGCACCCAGGCAATGTATGAATCTATTAAACGCCACCATAATAATTTTGTGTTGTATATCGTATGCCTTGATGGTGAAGTATATGACTACTTTAAAAAAAATGGCCAGGATAATATTGTTTTAATAACACTAAAAGAAATTGAAGAAAAGTACAAAGAGCTCGAAACGATAAAGAGTACACGAAATGCTATTGATTATATTTTCACATTAAGCCCTTTTTATCCAAGTTATATTTTACAAAAATTTACTCATATCCCTTTCATTTGCTCTCTTGATTGCGACCAGTATTTTTTTAATAATGTGGAATTTCTCTTTAAAGCCCTGGAAAAATATTCGGTGTTGATCCTGCCGCACCGGTTTACAAAAGATCTTAAACATCTTGAAGTATTTGGGAAGTACAATGTAAGCTTCCAGGTTTTTAAAAATGACGATATGGGCAACCGATGCCTTGCTTTATGGAGAAGCCAGTGCCTGGAATGGTGCAGTGACGTACTTGAAGAAGATCGTTTTGCAGACCAGAAATATCTTGATAAATGGCAGGAGCATTTCGGTAATTCCGTGCAAGCTATAAATTACATTGGTATCGGGTTAGCTCCCTGGAACCTCAGGGATAAAAAAATAAAGATTCGCAATAAAAAGGTATATGTGGATGATAAAATGTTGGTGGTTTATCATTACCAGGGGTTAAGAATTGTATATAAGAATTTAATTAATTCCGGGTTGGCAAAATATAACGTTACGCCCTCATCTTCTTTTGTTACAAATATATTAGCGCCCATAGTTAATGCTATCATTCAGTTCCGGGACAAGCCTGTAGTTGATAATATTAATCGAAATGCTCACGCCAAACAAAAAAACTTAATAGCGCACATCAGTGGATTAGGAATGTTTTATAAACAGGGGAAGGGATTAATAAACCTGGACAGGCTGTATCAACTTAAACTAAAAAAAGGAAAAGCTTATGGCTTACTTAATAGACTTACAAACTTTTACCGATAAGAGGGGAAACCTCACCGTTATTGAAAAAACAATTCCTTTTGATATAAAAAGAATTTTTTACATCTTTGGCGTTGACCATTCCGAGCGGGGCGGGCACCGCCATCGCAAAACCATGCAGGCTGCTATTTGCATAAAAGGGAGCTGCGTTATTTTTAGTAATGATTCTGAAAAAAGCGAAACATTTGTTTTGGACAAACCCAACAAGTGCCTTCTGCTTGAGCAAAAAGACTGGCATAAAATGTATGATTTCTCCGAAGATGCTATATTAATGGTTCTTGCATCAGAGTATTTTGACCAGGCTGATTATATATTTGACCCATACGATGAGAACAATTGAGTATGAAAACCTGGGGAAGGTGAATGCACCTTTTTTTGAGGAATACCTGCAAGAGTTTGACCGTACCATGCGTAAGGGATGGTATATATTGGGTGAAAATGTGCAACAGTTTGAAAAAGAGTTTGCGGCTTATACAGGCGTTAAGTATGCAGTAGGCGTTGCGTCAGGGCTGGATGCGCTGATACTTGGAATGAAAGTGTTTGACTTTCCTCGGGGGTCCGAAATAATTGTCCCTTCCAACACCTACATAGCAACGATACTGGCGGTGGTTCAATGTGGGTTCACGCCGGTATTGGTGGAACCGGATCCCGCTACTTTCAACCTGGCCCCTGCATTGATCGAAGAGAAAATAAACAGCAATACGAGGGCTATTATCCCCGTGCATTTGTATGGCAAATGCTGCGATATGCCGGCTATTATGACCGTTGCAAAGCGGCATGGGTTAAAAGTGATCGAGGATTGCGCACAGGCCCATGGAGCTATGGTCGATGAACAGCAGGCAGGAAGCTTCGGCGATATCGGAGCGTTCAGCTTTTACCCTACCAAAAACCTGGGCGCTTTAGGCGATGCCGGAGCGATTACTACCAATGATGAGACGGTTGCTGAAAAACTATTGTACCTGAGAAACTACGGTTCACGGGAAAAATATCATAATAAATACATCGGCTACAACTCCAGGCTGGATGAAATGCAGGCTGCCTTTTTAAGAATTAAATTAAAAAGCCTCGATGCTATTAATGCGCATAAACGAAAATTAGCATCCGTTTACTTTGATAGTATTAAGAACAATAAATTCAGGCTGCCTGTTACCGATAGAAGATTTTTTGATGTATATCATATCTTTTGTATCACCTGCGATACAAGGAATGATCTGAAAAAATACCTTGCGGGATGTGGCGTTACAACAGAGGTACATTACCCCGTTGCGCCTCATAAACAGGAAGCCTATACGCAGTTGTTGCCCGGTACATTCCCGGTTTCGGAAAAACTACATGACACGGTACTTAGCCTTCCTGTATCTTATTTTCATACCGAAGAAGATATCAGGTATGTAGCCGAATGCATGGAAAAATATTAATGGTGAACCCTAAACTTTCCATTATCACGGTGAACTATAATAACCTGGCGGGTTTGCAAAAAACAATGGAATCGGTGTCCGCACAGGCTTTTACGGATTTTGAATATATTGTTGTTGATGGCGGCTCAGCAGATGGCAGTAAAGCATACATAGAAGAGCATGCTGGTAAATTAAGCTATTGGGCCTCCGAAAAAGATGAAGGTATTTATCATGCAATGAATAAGGGGATTGCAAAGGCGAACGGGGAATACCTACTATTTTTAAATTCCGGAGATTATTTTTATACTCCTGAAAGTATAAGTAAGCTTTTTGAACATAGCCATCATGAAGATATCATTTATGGAATTCTAATGGTAAATGAAGAAGATGGGAAACAATGGATTCTTGATTATCCTTCAGAACTTTCATTCGGTTATTTTTATAGGCATAGTTTACCCCATCAGTCAACATTAATAAATGCAGATCTTTTCAAAACGATTGGTCTATATAACGAAAAATTAAAGATCGCGGCTGATTGGGAATTTTTTATGAAGGCAATATGTATGCATAACGCTACCTATAAATATGTAAACGAAATTATTACGGTTTTCTCCATGGGCGGTGTCAGTACAAATCCTGTATTTACCGAGTCTTCATTAAATGAAAGGCACCAGATTTTAAATAGTCAATATGGCTTATACATAAATGAGTATCTTGAATATTTGCAAATAAAAGCTGAACTATATAATTATAAAAATTCAAGAGCACATAAATTGGTAGAAAAAATAATACAATCTTCTTTATATAGGAAAATGAGGAAACAGTAATTGTTTATGAACAATACAGGACAAATAATTAAGATCTACATTATTAATCTAAAAAGAAGCACAGAAAGAAGATCTGAGATGATCAGGAAACTGGATATCTTAGGTTTGGAATATGAATTTTTCGAAGCTATTGATGGAAAGAATTTACCGCAGGAAACATTAGACAAAATAAAGGCCCAGCCCTATTCCTTTAAGAAAGCTTTTAACAGGGAAATGACAGCAGGGGAAATTGGTTGTGCTATGTCACATCTTAATTTGTACCAAAAGATCATCCGGGATGAAATTGAATATGCATTGATACTGGAAGATGATATAGATTTTGATGAGCAATTGCAATTGATAGTAAGTAATATTAAAACTAGGGAAGTTTTAAAAAATAAATTCGACCTGGTTCTATTAGGATATAGCGCCAATGGCATTGATTACAGGAAGGCTGCAGACGCATCCTGGTTTGGAGAACGCAAGATGAGTGATCATATTTCTTTTAGAATTCCTACAGTATGGTACTGGTCAACAATTGGATATTTGATTTCAGATTCCGCAGCAAAAAAATTATTGGCACAAGGCTCATTACCAAGAATGCCTGCTGATTTTTTGACGGCGAACAGCCCGAAATATAAAGTACGATTGGGTGTTGCAAATAAACCTCGAATTTGGCCAAGCGAGATGGATAAGTTTTCACTTATTGGGGGCGAGCGTGGGCATCCAAATGAAATTAAAAAAGATACAATTTTGATTCCAGCAAATGATCCGATTAAGAAAGAAAAGCGTTCAGATTTAATTGAAATGCTAAAACAGGTTTATAGAAATAAAAGAACGGGCTATCATAAAATTAAGAAGAGTCTTTACAGCAAATTTGTAAAGATAATCCCTTATCATTATTTATATGTTTCGGATAAGTTTTAAAATTTATACTTCAAGAGGGACACAATTTATATGATAAATAAATTAAAGGCATATTGGAGAAAATTAATTGCATTTAAAAATCTATTTAAAATTAAATTTCTGAAAGCTAAAGAAACCAGATATAAAGCAAAAATAAGGAAGCAATTAAATAATCATGACTTTACCATTATTTCTAATAATTGCTGGGGTGGAAGGATTTATGAAGATTTAGGTTTACCTTATACTACGCCGACTGTGGGTCTATTTTTTTTTACTCCATGTTATATTCAGTTTATTCAAAACCTTAAAAGAAACTTGGAGAGTGAAGTTAAATTCATTGAATATTCTAAATACCCTCTTGGCAATGATCTTAGGAAATCTAATCCATATCCGATAGGGTTATTAAATAATGAAATAGAAATTCATTTTATGCACTATGAAACAAAAGAAAAAGCTCTGGAAAAATGGGTAAGAAGGAAAGAAAGAATCAATTACAAAAATCTATTTTTCTCATTAACTGATAATGATTTGTGCACATTAAAAGAGATAGAAGTGTTTGATAAACTTCCCTTTAAAAAAGTATTTTTTTCTGCAAAAGATATTACTGGTGTCAATTCTTTGGTATGGCTAAAACAGTTTGAATCCCAGGGAAAAGTTGGAGATCTCTATAGCTGCCCTTGGTTATACAGGAAATATTTTAATGTTGTAAAATGGCTGAATGGGTAAGATTTTTTTAAAAATTCTTAAAGATTATTTTTTTTCAATAATCTGAAAATTAGTTAGGAAGAATATTAACTGTTAAACAACTTTATGGAAATTAAATATATTCATGACACACTAGTACATAATACAAATGCTGCAGAACAAATAGTTCCTCAACTTATTAAAGATTTTAGGCCACAAAGTGTCGTTGATGTAGGATGTGGAATAGGAACTTGGCTAAAAGTATTTAAGACATATGGGATACAAGACTTTCTTGGTATTGATGGAGAAAATGTAAATAGAAATTTATTGATGATTGAAGATGAAAATTTTCTTTCAGTGGATTTGAGTCATCCTCTTAATTTTCAAAGAAGGTTTGATATAGCAATATCTTTAGAAGTTGCGGAACATCTGCCTGAAGAATGTGCAGATATTTTTATCAAAACACTTACAAATTTAAGCGATACGGTTTTTTTTTCCGCGGCGATTCCAGGGCAAGGTGGCCAAAATCACGTTAATGAACAATATCCTGATTATTGGGGAAAAATATTTTTAAAATACGGATATGGAATAACAGGTAATTATAGCCAAATGTTTTGGAATAATAATAAGGTTGAATGGTGGTATAGGCAAAATATGATTGTATACAGAAAACAGAACATCTCCAACCAAAGTACCGAATTAAATGTTTATATCCATCCTGAGTTGTATAAAAAAAAACTGGAAGAAATCGAATATCTAAAGCTAGAAAAAAGGAATGTTTATGGTGGGAAGATTCCAATTATCCAAGGTCTCAAAATTTTTTATAAGTCTTTTCGAAATTCTTTACGGAGTAGAAAATAATGTCAAATTGCTTCCCAAAAATATCAGTAATTCTTCCTGCATTTAACGTTGAATTATATATCAAAGATGCGATAGAAAGTATACTAAATCAAACTCTTAGCGACTTTGAATTATTAATTTACAATGACGGATCCACTGACAATACTCATCATATCATCAGTTCATTTAATGATGACCGAATAATTTATAAAAGAATAGAAAAAAATGCAGGCTATCTTAACCTGTTAAACGGGGGTCTTGCATTAGCCAAAGGGAAATACATTGCAAGAATGGATGCCGATGATATTGCATTTCCCAATAGATTTGAAGAACAATTTAATTATCTTGAAAATAATCCGGAGGTTGGAATCTGCGGCAGTTGGGTTGAGGTTATCGGGAATCTAACCGGCATTGTTGAAAGGCCTGTAACTTTTGAACAAATTCAATCTGCATTATTTTTTGGTTGCCCACTTACGCATCCAACAATTATGATGAGAACCGATTTAATCCGAAAATATAATCTCAAATATAGACAGGAATATTATTACGCCGAAGATCACTATTTTTTTGCCGAAGCATCTTTTCATTTTAAAATCGTGAATTTACCCTTAGTACTACTTAAATATAGAATCCATGACCAACAGATAGGGAGTGCAAAATGGAAAGAGCAGTTTATTGTAAAAAGTAATATTCAGGCTAAGTTATTTTATAATGCTTTAGATAGTGCTACTGTGAATGATTTTATTTGGTTGAAGATCTTTTTTGAGGAGATGAGTATTCCTGATGAAAACTGGATTAAAAATGTAGCGTATTACAATGAAAAAATAGTAAGAGATAATCAAAAACTCCAGGTTTATCCACAGCAAATTTTGGCAGAAGCTGTTACTGAACTATTTCGATCAAAAACTCAGCAGAATTTTTATAAATATTTCTTTATAAAATATTATAACCGGAGGAACTATAGCCCATTATTAATATATCAATTTATTAAAGAAAAATACAAACCCCAACAATATCTTGGATGGAAACTTACTTTATTTTTTATCGTTAAGTGTTTAGTAGGATATAGAAAAAAAACAATAATTCGTTTGTGAAAATTGCCATACTTACAAGGGCCAATTATAGAAGCCCACGAATTTTAGCGGAGGCGTTAAAATCTCAATTAGAGCTAAAGAAGGCAACTGTTGAAATTTATTATGAGTTAAATATTTTAAACCGCTTAGTAAGCTATAAGAATAGTAAACTAAATTTTCATTTTTGGTTGAAAAAGAAACTGCTAAATTATATACGAGATAAGCAAAGGATAAAAAAACTTAAACAATACGATGCAATTATAATAAGTGAGTGTTGTCCAAATGCCTTTTGGAAGAAGTTATATAACATAGAAAAATTAAAAAAAATTTTTCAAAAGCCCGTTTTATTTTACGAGGTTTATTATTTAGGAAATGCACCTTATCAAATCAAAAAATTAACGGATAATGATGAACCTCTAATTGACAGGTACGATCTTCATCTTGCAGTATCAGAAGTTACAGAGATAAGACAGAAACCTTCAGATAAATGGTTTGGAATTGGGCTTTATGCAAAATCTTGGAACTTATTCCCTTTACCTAAAAAGGAATTTATTGCGATAGTTGATTTCATACAAAAAGGGTTTGAAAATTATAGACAAGTTCAAATAAATGCATTGAATAAAGCTGGCATAAAATATATTATATTGGAGAAAGAATATGATATCAGTGGGATTCGAGAAATATATAAAAACGGAGCCCTTTTTTTTCTGCAATTTCCAGAAGCATTTGGGATCTCAACTTTAGAATGTTTATGTACCGGGAATCAAATTTTTACCCCTGACTCGAATTGGCCCTTATCTTGGCGGTTGGATAAGAATCCGACACTTTATAGTAAAGGAACGCTGCCTGAATGTTTTACGGTTTATAATGATGAAGAAGATCTTGTAAAAAAACTAGTCTCTTTTAAAGATCAATATGATCTAATAAATACGCCACAATTAATTTTTCAGTGTTTAATAAAAACCTACCCTTCATTTTATTATGGGAATGAAAATGAATTATTGAGAGTTTTGAATAATCTTAAGAATACCTGAATCATGACTGTTTTATTGAAATATCACGAAAGAATGAGCGTATGAAAAAAATGATCCAAAAATTGATTAGATTATCTGGCTATGTAATTTTAAAAACCTCAACGGACAAACGATTTGTGAAAATTTATTCGGATTTTAAAGATTTTACAATGATTCCTGAAAGTCTTTATTATGGGAATCTTAAAATAGTAGAGTCCTTGATACCAAAGATTGATGGAGATGTGGTTGAATGTGGAGTTTGGCGTGGAGGGATGATTGCAGGAATTTCGAAGCTATTAGGTAATAATAGAAATTATTATCTATTTGATAGTTTTGAGGGGCTTCCTTCCGCTACAGAAATAGATGGAACAGCTGCTCTTGAATGGCAGAAGAACACAAGCGGATACAACTATTATGATAATTGCAAAGCAGAGATTGAGTTTGCAGAAAAAGCAATGAATAAAACAGATAACAATTACTCTTTGCATAAAGGATGGTTTTCTGAAACATTGCCAGCGTTTAAACCCGAAAGGCCAATTGCTTTATTACGTCTCGATGGTGATTGGTATGAATCTACATTAGATTGTTTTAAAAATCTTTATCAATATGTAAACTTAGGGGGTATCATTATATTAGATGATTATTACACTTGGGACGGATGTAGCAGAGCTGTTCATGATTTCTTATCTTCAATAAAATCGAGTAGTAGAATTTTACGCTCACCAGAAGGAATATGTTATATAATCAAGCAGGATCATTTTCTGGAGGAAGTCCTGAAAACCAACAAATAAGTCCTGAAAATATTTGATGGAAAAAGTTTTAGCTATAGTGCCATATTATTCCATCTATCCCCCTATGAACGGTGGCATGCAAAGATGTTTTAATATACTTCACCAATTGGCAAAACATTTTGAACTTACCGCAATTATTCACCAGGATAAAAATGAATTTTTACAATCGTTGAATGAATTCCCTGCAATTACATCTGCCAAAATTTTCAGCACCAGGGATTTCAATTCCAAAGATGTATTCAGTATTCTACCTTCAAAATTTGAAAAGGCATTGAGATATCGATGGTATAAAAAGCAAATCTTCGGTTCAGCAGACGGAAATGTTATATTGTATTATCCTATTTTAAAGAATCTTTTAAAAACACAAAAATTTGATGTAGTCATTCTTGAAAATCTTGCGACATTAAATGCAATTAGCTTAATAAGAAAATATGACAAATCTGTAAAGATTATTTATGATGCTCATAATGTGGATACCAACCTGGCAAAAGCAGCTTTAGAGAAAAGTGAAATAAAGCTAATCAGGGCAGAACAAATTTATAAAGCTGAAGCCACATTGTATCAACAAGTAAATGCAATATTCACCTGTAGCCCCGATGATAAAAAAGGATTTTTAGGACTGAATAAAGGAAAATTAAAAATTGAGGTAGTTCCGAACGGAGTAAACATTCCGGAAAAGTTTTATAATGCGGCCGTTCAAAAAGATAAGGCTGAATATATTTTATTTTGTGGAAGCCTTTGGTCGTTGCCTAATGCTGAAGGTTTGCATTGGTTTTGTAAAAAAATATGGCCCCTGGTTTTAAATGAATTTCCGGATTTAAAATTATTAGTGGTGGGTAATGGCGAACTTCCTGAAAAATATTCAGATGGTTATGATACCCCTTCAATTGAATTTACCGGGGCCGTAGCTGATGTAAAATCATTTTATAATAAGGCATCAATTTCGGTTGTTCCTTTATTAACGGGAAGTGGTACCAGATTAAAAATATTGGAAGCCATGGGATTGGGTGTGCCTGTTATTTCTACAACGATAGGGGCAGAAGGAATTACTTATTCTGATGGTTCGGATATTTTAATTGCAGATAATGAAAATCATTTCGCAGAGAAAATTATTTATTTATTAAAAGACAAACAGAAGAGGTTAACAATTTCACGGAATGCCAAAAAACTGGTGGAAGAAAATTATGAGTGGAATGTTATTGGAGAAAGATTGAAAAATTTCATAAACTCCTGATCATTAAAAATATGGAAATTTTAAAAATAAATTTTGGATTTTTCTGGAATGGGTTTGATAATCAAAATAATTTTATAACAGAACAATTGTCTAAGCGATATCGGGTTGAAATATCCGATGATCCGGACTTTTATCTTTTTACGCAGCCTTATGATGGCAAGAGGACTTATTTGAAATATAAATGTCACCGGATTTTCTTTGGTTGGGAAAATGTGAGAGCCGACTGGCATAGTTGTGATTATGTTTTGGATTCGGATTTTTATGCGAACAATCCGCGGCATAAGCGCTATCCGATATGGGCGGCATGGGGAGTAGAAGCCTTTGCATTTGCAAAAGAGAGTAATGCTTTTAAAGAAAAGAAAAAATTTTGTTGCATGCTGGTATCCAATCCGAAAGCAAAAGAAAGGATTGAATTTTTTCACAAATTGTCTGCCTATAAAAAAGTGGATTCTGCCGGTAGATACTTAAATAATGTCGGTTATCTTGTTGATTATAAAATGCAATTTATCAAAGACTATAAGTTCGTGATTTCTTTTGAAAACTCTTCATATCCCGGTTATACCTCAGAAAAATTAATAGAACCGATGCATGTTAATTCTATTCCTGTTTATTGGGGTAATCCTCTTGTACAAATAGATTTTAATACAAAAAGTTTCATTAATGTCAGTGATTTTAAATCTTATGATGAGGCTATTGAATATATTATTGAACTTGATAAAAACGAAGATAAATATCTTGAAATGGCTGCAGAGCCATGGTTAAACGGCAACCGGGTTGCTGATGCATTTACAGAACAAAGTTTCCTGGATTTTTTCGATTTTATAATTAAAGATAGCAAGACAAAAAAACCTGTAGCGCAATCTTTATATCATAGATATGCTCACAATGCCAACTTTTCCAAAAATAAAATTCTTTGGAGATTAAAAGGTAAAAATTGACGAATCAAAATTTAAAAGAAAAATCAAATAATTCATATGAATTTTTATTCACAGAACGGACAAGATAAGTTTATCGCATCTTTATTCAGGAACAAAAAAGGTGGTGTTTTTGTGGACATCGGTGCCTACGATGGGTTAAATCTTAGTAATACTATTTATTTTGAAAAATATTTAAATTGGACTGGAATCTGCATAGAACCTAATCCTGAAGTGTTTAAAGAATTAAAGAATAACAGGAACTGTAATTGTCTTAATTATTGCGTAAACGATAAAAAAGGTGTTTTTAAATTTCTTTCAGTTTCGGGTTATGGAGTGATGCTAAGTGGATTAATGGATTGTTTTGATAAGCGGCATTTGGAACGAATTGATAAGATAATTATAGAACATGGCGGAGAAAAAAGCATAATTAATATTCCGGCTTTTCCCTTGAAAGATATTTTTCAACAATACTCAATAATAGAAATTGATTATTGCAATATAGATGTAGAAGGCGGGGAAATAAATGTATTAAATTCTATAGATTTCTCTAAAGTGAAAATAAAAGTTTTTACAATTGAAAATAATTATAGAACTAAAACAATCAGGAATTTCTTATCAGCAAAAGGATATAATCTTATTTCAAGGCTAGGTGCAGATGAAGTATATGAACATCAGTCAAAAAGGTATGGCCTGATGCTTCAATGGAGAATCAGTAAAATAAAGAATTATATTATCCTGCTTTGGAGAAGTGCAAAAAGAAAAATAATAAATCCACCTAAATAGTATGCTTCTTAGATAAAAATAATGTCCGCAGTCAATTTATTTTGTTTATGGGATTAATCAGATTGTTATTAGCATTATCCGTTTTAGCAGTTCATTTTGGTGGCATTTGGAAATGTAATTTTGTGGGCGGACAAATTGCCGTTCAATCTTTTTATATTATTTCAGGTTTTTACATGTCTTTAATTCTGAATGAAAAATATGTAGGCACAAATGGCTCATATAGATTATTTATAACAAATAGGTTTCTGAGATTGTTTCCGATTTATTGGACAATTTTAATTTTGACTATAACAACATGGGTTGTAATCGGAATAGTAACTAATCAACCTGCCATGATATTGAGCAATTATTCCTCTGTTCATTTAAATATTTTTTCCATCACTTTTTTAATTTTTTCCAATATCTTCATTTTCGGCCAGGATATGGTTATGTTCCTTGGTATAAATGCTCAGAACGGGCATTTATTTTTTACAAGCAATTTCGCGAATACCTCACCTCCATTTTGGCATTTTCTTTTTATTCCCCAGGCATGGACTCTGGGCCTTGAACTGATGTTTTATCTAATAGCCCCTTTTATAGTAAAAAAGAGTTTAAAAGTAATAATGCTAATAATTTTACTATCCATTTTACTAAGGTTATTCATTTATAACTTTTTGCATTTCCAAAATGATCCATGGTCTTATAGGTTTTTCCCTACCGAAATTTGCTTTTTTTTGTCAGGAAACCTATCATACCGGATTTTCGTAAAAATCAGAAATTATTCGATTCACAGGTATATTTTTTTGATAGATTTTTTAGGTTTAGGCCTCTTCACATGTTTTTTTTATTACCTGCCTTCGTTAAAATTTGATATTCTTCCATTTTCAATTAAAGAGATAATTTATTTTTCAGGAGTTATATTTTCCATTCCATTATTATTTAAATTTTTGAGGAAAAGCAAATTCGACAATCAAATTGGAGAATTATCTTATCCTGTATATATTTCACACATTTTTGTCGGGATGATTTTATTTTCTGTACATAGCAACTTTGTAAAACAAGGATGGGTAATTGCACTATTTACCATTATTGTTTCTTTTTTACTGAACTATTTTGTATCTAAACCTATTGAGAGATTCAGGCAGCAGAGGGTGTTAAATAAGTTATCAGTCGTGGCTTCAAAAAATATTTATAAAAAATAATATATCGGTTTGCCATTAGTGAGTGTTTTAATGACCGCATTTAACCGTGAAAAATATATCGCATCTGCAATAGAAAGTGTTCTTGCATCTGCTTATAAAGATTTTGAATTGCTTATAGTGGATGATAGTTCCACAGATGAAACCGTAAAAATTGCCAAAGAATATGCTGCGAAAGATGATAGGGTAAAAGTGTTTATTAATGATAAAAATTTTGGAGATTATCCAAACAGGAATAAAGCCGCAAGCCTCGCAAAAGGAAAGTACCTAAAATACGTGGATAGCGACGATTATATTTATCCGAATGGTTTGGAAATAATGGTTAAGAGTATGGAAGATCTTCCGGAGGCAGGATTTGGTTTGTGCTCTTTGAAACCAGATGCAGAAAGGCCATTTCCTTTCATGCTTCAGCCAAAAGAAGCTTATGAGTATCATTTCTTTGGACCCGGTTTATTTCACAAAGGGCCACTTACTGCAATCTTCTTAAAATCAGCTTTTGATAAAATGGGAGGATTCAAAGAAGACAGAATGATCAGTGATACGGATATGTGGCACCGGATGGCCTTACAATTTCCCGTTGTATTAATGCCAGATGGAATCGTATGGCAAAGAAGGCATGCGGAACAAGAACTGAACGACGTGCAGAATTATATTGTGGAAGGCGCCAAAATAAAATGGAAATATTTAGTTAATCCCGCTTGCCCTTTGGTAAACGAACAAATAAAGCAAATTCGTAAAATGAGGATTAAAAGATATAGTGGTTTTGTATTGTCTGGTATCGCTATACTAAACTTTAAACAATCCCGCATTTACATGAAGTGCTTATTGATGACATTAAAAATTAAGGTTTGAATATTATAAATGAGCCGCCATTAGTGAGCGTTTTAATGACCGCCTACAATCGCGAAATGTTTATTGCAGAAGCGATAGAAAGTGTGCTTTCATCTTCCTATAAAAACTTAGAGCTTATTATTGTAGATGATGCGTCCAATGATAATACAGTAAAAATTGCAAAGGAATATGAGGCTAAAGATGGTCGTATTAAAGTGTATGTAAACGAGAAAAATTTAGATCAGTTTCCTAATAGAAATAAAGCGGCTTCTTATGCAAAAGGCAAGTACATAAAATACTGCGATTCTGATGATAAATTATTTGATTGGAGTCTCGAATATTGTGTGGGGATGATGGAAAAATATCCGGATGCAGGGATGGGCATTTTGAATTTAAATAAAGATGTTCCTGAAGAATACCTGGAATCAAAAGATGCCATTCAAAAGAATTTTTTTCAAAAAGCAATTCTAAATATTGGCCCATCCGGAACAATATTAAAAAGAGAAGCATTTGAAAAGATAGGTTACTATAATCCAGATTATGGAGTTCCTTCTGATATGTATTTTAATTTAAACATGGCTTCTTCATATCCAATAGTATTATTAGATAAAATATTTTTCTTTTACAGGGAACATAACGGCCAGGAGTTCAAAAATAAATACAGTTATGTGTGTTACAATTATAAATATTTGCACGATGCTTTAAATATCAGGGGATTTCCTTTATCCATTCAACAAAAAAATATATTGCTGAAAAAAGCAAAAAGATCTTTTGTGAGATCCTTTTTGATTTATTTAAAAGATACCGGGAATATTAAAAAAGCTATAAAGGCTTATCAACTTTCAAAAATTGGGATTACAGGTTTTATCAAAGGGGCAATTCAATAGAATGATTTTTTACAATAAAGTATGATCCAGGTAACCCAAACATTTCTCCCACCCATTGAAGAATACCAGGCATTTGTTCAGCGGGCTTATGATAAACAATGGTTGACCAACAGGGGAGAGTTGGTATTGGAACTGGAAAATAAATTGAGGAATTTTTTATCCGTTTCAAATATTCTCCTGACTAGTAATGGGACAGTTCCCCTACAAATAGCCTTAAAGCTATTAGGGAATCAAGGTGAGATTATTACCACTCCATTTTCTTATGTAGCTACTACAGCTTCCATAAAATGGCAACATTGCGTCCCGGTTTTTGTGGATATAGATCCTGAATATTTGACAATAGATGAAAAAAAAATTGAAGCAGCTATAACAGAAAAAACGACAGCGATATTGGCTACTCATGTTTTCGGAAATCCCTGCAATGTGGAAGCGATTGAGTCAATTGCAAAAAAGCATCACCTGAGTGTGATATATGATGGCGCACATTCATTTGGAGTGAAGTATAAAAATGAATCCATTTTCAATTATGGAAATGTAAGCACTTCTAGTTTTCATGCTACCAAATTATTTCACACTGGAGAAGGCGGAGCTATTTTTTGCAGGGATGAAGAATTAATGCGTAAAATCTATTATAGCCACAACTTTGGTCATAATGGGCCCTTGGAATTTCATGGCTTAGGGATTAACGGAAAAATTTCTGAGCTACAGGCAGCAATGGGTCTTGCCCTGCTTCCCTATTTTGAAAACATTTTGACCGAAAGGAAGAAAGTAGTGGATTATTATAATGATCACCTATCAGATCATATAGTTCAAAAGATACAGATCCGGCGGGGTACAGATTGGAATTATAGTTATTACCCGGTAGTATTTAATGATGAACAACAATTATTAAAGATCCAGTCCGGATTAAATGCACAGAACATCTTCCCGAGAAGATATTTTTATCCTTCCCTCAACACGCTTGATTACGTCAAGTATCAATCCATGGCAGTATCAGAGTCTATTGCTTTACGCATCATGTGTTTACCCTTGTATGTAGGTCTGAAGCCAGAGGAGTTAGAAGGAATTTGCAAAGTCATAAACACATCAAAATGATTATTATCGGAGCAAATGGTTTTGCGAAAGAAGTTTTAGAAATCCTATATCAATTGGGCTCTTTGGAAAAAGTAGTTTTTTTTGATGATGTAAGTCATGATTTATCGCAAAAAATGTACGATCGATTTGAAATATTAAAAAATACTAAACAAGTAAAAAACTATTTTGAAAATGTGAGTCCTGAATTTACAATAGGAATTGGTAATCCGAATTTACGAAGGAGGATGCACGATACATTTATTAAACTTGGTGGAAGTTTGGTTTCAACGATAAGTCCAAAAGCAGTTATTGGACATTTTGGAAATGAAATTGGAATTGGCTGCAATATTATCACGGGTGCAGTTATTGATAACAGTGTTACAATTGGTAAAGGATGCCTGATAAATACAAATAGTATAATTGGCCACGATGTTAATGTAGGTTGTTTCGTGGAAATTTGTCCCGGAGTAGTTGTTTCCGGCTATTGTGAGATTGGGGATTACAGCTTCATCGGTTCTAATGCCACGATACTTCCTAATATAAAAATCGGGTCAAACGTGGTGGTAGCTGCAGGGTCTGTTGTGAAATATGATGTTCCGGATAATTGCATGATTGCAGGAATGCCTGCAATCATCAAGAAAAAGCTACCTAAACTTGAATTTTAAAATATGCTGATAAGTGTTTGCATGATCGCGTATAACCATGAGGCATATACACGCGAGGCGATAGAGGGAGTTTTAATGCAGCAAACAAATTTTGATGTTGAATTAATTATTTCTAATGATTGTTCAACAGATAATACTCATGAGACGATACAAAAGTGTATCGATCATTATAAAGGACATATCAGGATAAAATATTTTAACAACGTGCGCAATCTTGGTATGATGCCCAATTTTATTTTTGCTTTGAATCAATGTAACGGGAACTACATTGCTCTTTGCGAAGGCGATGATTATTGGACAGATCCTTTAAAGTTGCAAAAACAAATTGACTATATTTCTAGACATAAGGATTGTAATCTTGTTTTTACCGATGTAAAAGTTTGGAATGAAATTACCAGGGAATTTCTACCAAACTGGGCAAACGTCAACAGGGAAAAATATGAATTTAAAGAACTGGTTGAAAGAAATGTGATCACTACCTGTACTGTGCTATTTCGTAATCCTAATAGAAATGAAGAAATTTCAAATTACCTTTTGAAATTCAAAGTCGGAGATTATCCGCTCTACCTTTTCTTACTTAGGCCAGGTTATGCTTATTTCCTAAATGAGGAGACTGCGGTTTACAGGCAACACACGGGTGGGGTATTTTCATTGAATGGCCCCGAAAATTTTATCAACACAAATATTGCGGTGTTAAACTGCTTAATGAATGAAGAACTTTCAAAACAAGAAAGAGTTTATGTGAAAAAGAGTTTAGTGAAATGGCATTATGCAAAAGTTGTCAGATTCTCAAGCGATGGCCAGTTTAATAAAATCCGGTCCTATTTGTGGACTAATTTAAAGCTAAGTGATATCTATTATAATTTGGGTTGTTTTCTTAAATCCGGTGCGCTTTATCTTTCCCCAAAAATGAAATTTAATAGTTTAAATAATTCAAAGGATTAAAAGATTGGTTATTTTAAATTTGTTTTATTGAAAATCTTATTAGTAACAGGAAATTATCTTCCAGGCAAAAATGGAGGGATTGAAAATTACACTCATTGGTTAGCAACCCTACTTTTGCAACATCATTTCGAAGTAGAAGTAGCTTCTTTAAATCTGGGAGAAATTGATAACTACATTTATGAAAGAGTAAAGCTACATAACCTTAAAAGTAGTTTTTCCACTTTTGAAACTCTCTTAAAGAATGGGACATTTGACATTTGCCATTTTCACGAATATTCAGAATATGGGGGCATAGAAATTCCCTGGTTTAAGAAAGCTAAAGAGTATTGTAATAAAGTATTTTTTACTTTTCATCTTCCTTATTTAACGTGTTACAAGAATGATTTCCGGTATAAGGGTTTGGAAGATTGTAACACTTTTAATGATTCGGCAAGATGTGCTAAATGTATAATAACGGAAAAGATGAATCGGGCAATCGGTACCAAATTTTCTACCCTCGGAGCAGGCGTATTGATGCATGTTCCGCGTGTAAAAAATAGATTCGAAAATAAAGTAGCGTTAAAATACCATTACCTTGAGGACCTCATTGCCACCTGTGATCAAGTTTTCGTAATTGCTGATTGGTTTAAAAAAATACTTTTTGACAATGGCTACATAAATAGCAACATTCATAAAATACCTAATAAACCTGCTGGAGATATTGCAGAAAATTCAATTACAGATAATAGCACATTGAAAAACAAAATTCTTTTCATTGGCAGAATTCAGTATCAAAAAGGATTGCATTTACTTTGTGGAGCAATGAATTTAATTCATTCTAAAAATTTAGAATTAGACGTGTATGGGAACAAAGTAGATGAAGGTTATTTTGATAAGTGCCTTCAAGAATATGCATTTAAGTATAAAGGAAGCGTTACGCGCGATAATCTTATGGCTCAAATAAAGACCTATGATTTTTTAGTACTTCCAAGCGTGTTTACAGAAATGTACCCCTTGGTTATCCTGGATGCTTTACACCGGCATTTGCCCGTTATTGCTTCTACTGCAAAAGGCAATAAAGATGTTATAATTAATGGAGTAAATGGTTTCCTGTTTGAGTACGATGATGCAGGTGATTTGGCAAAAACTATTGATAAAACTTATCGGTTGAAAACGGAAGGATGGAAGCCTGAATTTAAGTATCCCGAAAATCCGGATAAAGATATTGAAGAGATTATTTCCTATTATTCATTAGCTAAAATGCATTCGGCCGCCGAAGCATGATAAAGGAACTTTCTGTACTTTATATTGGTAGTTTAGATAAGCGTTCCAATTCGTTCCGGAGGTATAAGGCATTGCTGGAACTTTGCCCTAAAACGAAAGCGATTAATACCGACCCATACATTCTTAATAAATATTTGATCAGTGTTCAGCATCATTTTAATATCGGTCCGGGAATCTATTTACTAAACAAGCGAATAAGAAAGGCAGCCACGCAAAACAAATACGATATTTTTTTGGTTGATAACAAACCGTATGTAGCCTTAAAAACTTTACGCCACATAAAACAGCAGCAGCCTGATACCCGGATTGTCGATTTACTCACGGATGATCCTTTTGGAAGATTTGCTAAATCATGGCATTTGTTGAAAAGTACCGCTAAGTTGTATGATATTTTCTTTGTGCAGAGACAAGTTAACATTGAAGAGCTGAAAAATATCGGCGTCAAAAATGTTGAGGTATGCTATCGCTCTTATGATCCTGAATATAACAGGCCTATACATTTAAATTCTATTGACTTAAAAAATCATTATACAAAAGTGAGTTTTGTTGGGTCTTATGAAGACGTAAGAGCATCGTTCATTGCCTACCTGATTCAAAATGGCATTCCCGTAACGGTGACAGGTGCCGGATGGGAAAATCAACAATATTGGGAGGTGATAAAACCTTTTTATAAAGCGCCCTTTGTTTATGGGGATGATTATATAAAAGCTTTATGTGGAATGGATATCTGTTTGCATTTTTTGCGCCATGCAAACAGGGATGAGCAGGATAGCAGAACCTTCGAAATACCTTCATGTGGTGTGTTTATGCTGGCAGAAAAAAGTAGCGCCCATTTATCTCTTTTTGAAGATAGGAAGGAAGCTGTCTTTTTTGAAACTAAGGAAGAATTATTACAGCAAGTGAACTATTATTTAGCCCATGCTGATGAAAGAAAAAGTATCGCCCTCGCCGGTTTGCAAAGATGCAAAACGAGTGGCTATTCCCACAAAGACAGGTTGCAAAATGTTGTCAATACCATCATGGATTTATAATGAATGTTCTATCAAATATTAAATTCATTCTCAACCATCCTTTAAACAGGAATCATAAGGCCAAAGCATTTTTTCGTTTTGTAAAATGGCAGGTGAATACAAAATTAAATCCTCATCCAATCATTTATCCATTTACTCAAAAAGCAAAATTGATCGTTCAGAAAGGGATGACAGGCGCTACAGGTAATTTGTATTGTGGGCTGCATGACTATGAGGACATGGGATTTCTTTTACACTTTTTAAGAAAGGAAGATTGTTTTGTTGATATAGGAGCTAACATCGGAAGCTATACCATCCTGGCAAGTGCACATGTTGGGGCAAAAACAATTTCGATAGAACCTGCTCCTGTTACTTTTTCGCATTTGATGAGAAATATTTCTCTCAATCAAATCCAGGATAAGGTAGTAGCTCATAACATTGCAGTAGGAAGTGCAAAAGGGAATATCAATTTTACAACTTCATTAGACACATTAAACCATGCAGTTCAAAATGAAGAACCGGGAACCGCAAAAGTTGCTATAGAAACATTAGATGAAATATTAAAGGATGGTCTAATTCCTTCATTATTAAAAATTGATGTGGAAGGTTTTGAAACAGAAGTGATTAAAGGTGCATCTAATATTTTGCAGCAAAATGGATTAAAAGCCATTATTATTGAACTAAATGGATCAGGTAAAAGTTATGGATATGAAGAAAACAAAATACATGAATCTTTAATAAACTTAAATTTCCAGGCATTTACCTATGATCCTCAAACGAGAAAATTAAGTTCAGTTGATTCTTTTGGTAAGTACAATACCATTTATATTCGGGACTTTGTTTTTGTGCAGCAGAGATTGGAAACTGCGCAAAAATTTAAAATTCTAAACCAGGAGTTTTAGAATAGTTTGCGAAAGATTAAAACGAAATTTTACTTAGGGATTCAGGATATTAGGTGCGTAAATCTGTCAAAGTAATAAAATAGGATCTATAATATGTGTGGAATAGCTGGTATTATTGGTACTGATAAAGTAAACATACAGGTAGAAGATATCCTGCAGAAGATTCGCTATCGGGGGCCCGATGGATTATTTTACTGGAAAAATGAAATGATCGCTTTCGGCCATGCAAGGTTAAAAATTATTGACCTTACTGCAAATGCAAATCAACCCATGGTGGATAATTCCACAGGTAATGTCATCATCTTCAATGGGGAGATCTATAATTACCTGGAGATAAAAAAAGAAATAGGTGCAAAATACGATTTTAGAACTGATTCAGATACAGAAGTTATCCTGGCCGCTTATAAGGTGTACGGCATTGCCTTTTTCACAAAGTTAAGAGGGATGTTTGCCTTTGCGCTGTATGATAAAGCACTCGATAAAATCTTATTGGCAAGAGATCGTTTGGGCATTAAACCACTTTATTACAGGAAGGTAGATCAATCCTTTGTTTTTGCCTCAGAGATCAAAGCCATCATCAATTTAGGTAAAGAAACCGAAAGCCTGAATGAAATAAAAGTATATGAATTTTTGGCCAACAGGCAATTAGATACCAATCATGAAACATTTTTTAAAAATGTAAATCAATTGCCGCCGGCACATTATTTATGGGTGAATATTGACGGAAGCGCAGAAAACACCATCTCATTCTGGAATTATCCTGAACTCGGAACACGGCAATTTGATGAAAAGGCAAAACAGGAATTCCTGGAAATATTTAATGAAACCATTGCAATACATTTAAGGTCTGATGTGGAAGTAGGATCGTTCTTATCCGGCGGCATTGATTCTTCGTCAGTCACGTGTTTTGCATTACGTAATATACACCAGCCATACCTGCATACTTTTTCCGGAATTCTTCCCTATCATCATCCGGAAAATGCTTTAATTGATGACGTATTATCAATCAGTAAAAGATTGATTCCGCATAAATTCCAATTGGATGGAGCATCTTTTTTTGAAGATGTAGAAGATGTAATTTATCATCATGATGAGCCTATCCTGGATGGCTCCATGTATTCTCATTATAAATTGTGCAAAATTGCCGGCCAGAATGGAATAAAAGTGCTATTGTCAGGCTCAGGCGGTGATGAATTATTTGGGGGCTACAGTTCTTATATCAATGCCCATCATTCTAATTTATTATCAAATCTTAAAATAAAAAAATACCTAACGGATGTAAAAAAAGTAGCCAATAACTCCTCTCATTCTTACAGCGACCTGGTAATTAAAAGTTTATTTGAGAGCTTACCATTTAGTACCAGACGAAATTTTAAAAACAGGCAGATACAAAGAAAGAATAAACACCTGGAAATACATCCTTTTATTGAGCATTATTATTATGAAGATGAAAACAGGTATTATGCTAACTTATTGAATAATTATAAAAGCTGGACTGTGCCTCCCTTCCTGCATTATGAGGACAGGAATTCCATGGCATTTGGCATAGAAATAAGGGTTCCTTTTTATGACCACCAATTAATGGATTTTATATTTCAATTTTCACCAGATCAAGTTATCAGTGGCAGCAGTAAAAGTATTTTACGGAATTCATTTAATGGAATTGTGCCTGAAAAAGTATTGTCCCAAAAAGGAAAGTACGGCTTTCCGTCACCACTCGATCATGTGTTAGCAACGGATAAAAGAGGTAAGGAATTATTTTTTGATCTTTATCGTAACGCACCATTCCTGAAACAAAAAGAAACAGAAAAACTGGGTATTGATTTTTATAACGGGAAAGGAGACCTTAGAATCTTTTGGCGAACGTTAAGTTACGTATTGTGGTATAGCATATTTTTTGGCCAATAGATTACTTAGCAGAATTAATAAAAAGGCTAAGAAAAGGGTATAGTTTAACCCGTACAGATGAAAAAGTTCGTTCAAAGCCGGGATCGCAAGGTGAGGGGGAAATAGTTATTAACATGCCGTAAACTTAGAAGAGTTAATCAGTCTGATAGTGGACCTGTAATTTATGGGAAAAAAGAAAAAAATTTTTATCATTCATTTTCATCCATTGGAGTTATATCCACCGGTAATGAATATGATAGACTACCTGGGAAAAGAAAAAGGTATTGAGCTGATTGTGGTGAGTAACAGAAAATTATCAAATAACCTGCTGGCGGCCTATATTCCACCTGCAGGTGTAAAAATATACCGGCCCACTTCACAAAAGAGTTTGATACTACTACGTTATGTAAATTACATGTTATTTTATATAGGAAGTTTATTTTCTTTAATAATACACCGCCCTGAAATTGTGCTCTATTTTGAGACACTTTCTTCATGGCCTGCTTTAATGTATAAAAAGATGAAAGGGAAGCGCATCAGGTTAATGGTTCATTATCATGAATATACCGAACCAAAATTGTATGAAGAGGGTATGTTTCTATCAAAATGGATGTATGGATTTGAAAATAAAATGTATCACCATTTCTCATGGATCTCACATACCAATCCCGTGCGGATGCAGATGTTCAAAAAAGATAATAGCCTGGAGAAAATGCCTGAAAATATCTTTCACATCATACCCAATTATCCTTCAAAATCATGGCTCCACAGTGTGAAAAAAAATGGGCTAAAACCAGGAAAGAAAAGATTGGTATTTGTGGGTTCATTAGGGTATGAAAATATGTACCTGCAGGAAGTAATTGATTGGCTCGGGAAGCACACGGATGATTTTAGTCTTGATGTATATTCTTATAATATTGATGATAAAGCAAAAGAGGTTTTGGAAATTAATAATTTCAAAAATATCCGGTATTGTGGTGGCCGGGATTACCAGTCTTTACCAACGGTTTTAAGTAATTATGATATAGGGATAGTTATCTATAAACCCTTTTCTCAAAATACGATTCATGCTGTTTCCAATAAAGTATTTGAATACCTGGCCTGCGGCTTGGATGTCTGGTTTTCAATTGACATGACGTATACTTTTAATTACGTAAGGAAGGATGTTTTTCCTAAATTATTGCCTGTAAATTTTATGGAATTCGATTCATTTGATCCTGGAAGAGCTATTGCGAGAGAAGGCCTTTCTTATGATCCCGGAATTTATTTTTATGAAAATATTTATCCTGAAATTTTAGCTCATATTTCCAATGATAATAGTGAAATGGTAATATGAAGCGGCTTGCTATTATTACTACTCACCCCATTCAATACAATGCTCCATTTTTTGAATTGCTTACAAAGAGGCATAAAATTGGGATAAAAGTTTTTTATACCTGGGGCGAATCAGTTTTAGATGGAAAATATGATCCTGGTTTTGGAAAGATAATTGAATGGGATATACCGTTATTACAAGGCTATGATTATGAATTTTTAGAGAATATAGCAAAAGATAAAGGGTCGCATCATTTTCGGGGAATCGAAAATCCATATATAATTGGATCTATAGAAATATATAATCCAGATACGATTTTGGTTTATGGCTGGGCATTTAAAAGCCATTTAAAAGTACTAAGATATTTTAAAAATAAAATTCCTGTCTTGTTTCGTGGCGATTCTACATTATTGGATGAACAGGGATTTTTATCATCATTAAAGAGATATCTTTTTTTAAAATGGGTGTACAGGCACGTTGATATTGCTTTGTATGTTGGTAAAAATAATTATGATTATTTCAGGAAAGCAGGAATTAAAAAAGATCAATTGGTTTTTGCGCCTCATGCTATTGATAATGCCCGTTTCAATTGTGAATCCAATACCTGCAAAGAAGAAGCAATTGGATATCGTAAGAAATTAAATATTGCGGCCGGTGATTTTATTTTTTTATTTGCCGGAAAGCTGGAGTCTAAAAAAAACCCGGAAATACTACTAAAAGCCTTCTTAGGTATGAATTTTAATAATCAGGCGCATCTTATCATTGTGGGAAATGGTGAGTTAGAAGATGAATTAAAAAAGCAATACCTGGAAAGCCAAAATATAGTTTTCCTGGATTTTCAAAATCAAATGAAGATGCCGGCGGTTTATGAAATGGCCAATGCTTTTGTATTGCCATCAAAAGGCCCGGGGGAAACCTGGGGTTTATCGGTAAATGAAGCTATGGCAAATGGAAAAGCAATTATTGTAAGTGATAAATGCGGCTGTGCGGTAGATTTGGTAGATGATGGTATGAACGGTTATATATTTAAAGCAGGAAACATAATAGATTTGCAAAATAAAATGAAGGCGATTTATGACAAGCGGGGTAATTTGGGAAACATGCAAAAAAGTTCGGGTGAAAAAATAAAACAATTTTCGATGGAAAACCTGGCTGCTGCTGTTGAAAGGCTTGCGGCGGAGTAATCTTAAATATAATATTTTAAAAAATTGAATTCTTTATTTAAAGCTAAATTTGATTGGGGAGTTTACCTGGTTGCTGCAATCGCGGTCAGGATACTTTTTTTTGATATTACGTGGTTTTCTTATGCGGCGATCTTAATTGCATTGTACCAGTTTTTATTATTTTTTTATTCTATTGGTTATGTAATTCCGTTACGCTATCTCGCGGGATCATTGATGTGCCTGCAGATGTTAATTGGTCCTGCATTAGCCTATAATGGACTGGATCAATACCAGCGGGGATATTTAAAAATGCAGATACCGGAATTTGAATATTTTTCTTACGCCATCCCTGCTATGGTTTGTTTTATTTTAGGGCTACATATAACTGCGGGCAATCTAAAAGGAGAGTTTGTCAATGAGCAGAAAATAAAAGACTTTGTGACTCAAAATGAAACAATACCTTATTGGTTTGTTGGAATTGGTTTTTTATCAAGTGTTATTGCTCCTTTTTTTAGCACTGAATTAGCGTTTGTTTTTGTACTTCTGGGTAGTTTTAAATTTATTGGTGTCTTTTTAATTATACTTGGGAGCAAGCAATTAAAACCTATTTACCTGGTTTTGGTCTACACTTCAATTATAGTATCTTCATTAAGGGGCGCTATGTTTCATGATTTGCTGACATGGTTAATTTTCCTCGGGGCTGTTTTTGCCATTAAATATAAGCCAACGTTAAATACCAAAGCACTTTTTATTGGGGGTTTTGTATTGCTGGCAATAGTAATTCAGCAACTAAAGGGGGATTATAGAAAAACTTTGGAAAGCGGTAATTCAGGTGGAATAGAAGTATTTAATAAAACTTATGAGGAAAATCAGCAAGAGGGTAAGATATTTAACAGTGCCAGCCTGGGAGCAAGTAATATTAGAATTAACCAGGGATTTATTGTTACTAACATCATGCAAACGGTCCCTGATAAAGTACCTTTTGAAAATGGATCAGAATTGATGAGAATATTAGAAGCCGCGATTCTACCGAGAATATTAGCGCCCAACAAATTAAATGCCGGAGATCAGGAGATTTTTAAAAAATATTCAGGAATGCCCTTACAAAGAGGTACTTCAATGGGATTAAGTTCAATGGGCGATGGCTATATCAACTTTGGAGTTTTTGGCGGATGCATTTTTATGTTTTTTTATGGCTTATTATTTAGTGAGGTATTAAATGTTTTTTATAAAAATTCTTTTACCTATCCGGTATTAATTTTATTCATACCACTTGTTTTTTACTACCCGATTCGTCCGGATTGTGAATTGCAAACCATCCTTGGGCATATAGTAAAATCCTGCTTTTTGATTTTTGTGATGATACAGGTTTGGAAAGTTAAATTCAGAGTAAGAAGACTGGAGGGAGCGGCTGGTAAGCCATCTAAGGCTCCCATTAATGAGATCGCCCCGGCTCAATGAATCTTTTTGATCTGGAATTTATCCGGGCGAACCGCAATGACGATAACAAGTAATGAAACCAATCAAACAAATTGTTCATCGCTTACTAACCGGTAATCAATTAGGCAAATACATTGTAAAGAAAAGTGTGAATTATTTTTTCCCCGGATCTGCAAAATATTGGGAAAATCGTTACCTTAAAAACGGCAATTCCGGCAAGGGTTCTTATGGAGCAAATGCACAATATAAGGCATTAGTTCTAAATCAATTTGTTGCTGAAAATAATATCTCAAAAGTCATAGAACTTGGCTGTGGAGATGGAAATCAATTAAAGCAATTCATGTTTCCCTTTTACATTGGATTGGATGTTTCTCCAACAGCCATTCAAAAATGTGGGGACATTTTTAAAGAGGATGTGTCCAAAAGTTTTTTCCTTTATAATGAAAAGGCATTTGCAGATAATGGATGTGCTTTTATTGCAGAGCTGGCATTATCACTCGATGTAATTTATCATTTGGTAGAAGACGAGGTATTTGAAAACTATATGCACTCTTTATTTTCGGCATCAACGCAATTCGTCATCATTTACGCCTGGGATGTAGAGGAAGAGAAAAAGTATCATGTGCGCCATCGTAATTTCACCCAATGGATCGAAAGCAATATTCGGGATTTTCAATTGATTGAAACCATAAAAGGAAAGCCTGGAGAGCATTTTTGCGATTTTTTTATTTATAAAAAATAGGGGTAGGTGGTTTCAGTTCAAGGTTGTTAGTCCAATTTTCGATTTAAATGAGGAAATGACATTAATAAATTTTGTGACTTACCAAGCTGCTTAACTCATAAAATTTCTATTACGAAACAGGGAGTATGTACAAACATAGTAACAAGTGTTTCCTCCGAATTAAATGGAAGAATTAGGGAACATAAAACAAAATTTTACCCGAAAAGTTTTACTGCAAAGTACAACTGTAATAAAATTGTTTGGTACCAGGTTTTCCCTGCTCTAATGGAAGCTATTGACAGAGAGAATCAAATAAAGGCAGTAGAAGAAAAAAGAAATAAGCGCTAATAAACGCAATGAATCCTGGATGGAAAGATTTATGGGAAGAGATAGCGGATTTGTGTGCGTTTTTTACTTACCGAGAGACGCCTAACCTGGAACGTTATTGGAGGAGTCTGGATGAATTTTTTTATTTTTCAGGATCTTATTAGTCGCCGCCCGCATCTCTTGGTTAAAGGAATGGATACATCATGGCTCAAGGCTTCTTCTTCCAATTGATGAGATTGCCACGGCGCGGGAAGTTCTGTTTGACTTAAAGTTCACATGGCACCTCACAAAGACGTTATGCTGAAGAGTGATCTTCTTTCAATTTGTGAGATTGCCTCGGCGCGGGAAGTTCTTTTAATTTGAGGTTCATTCGTGCGCCGCGCAATGACGTTGCTGAAAACATAACTTTCATAAATCCCCTTATGACTAAAATCTTCATCACTATTCCATGGTTTGTTCCCGCATTCAGAGCTGGAGGGCCGGTTCAATCTGTAGCTAACCTGGTCAAAGAGTTTCATGAAGGTGTAGAATACTTTATCATTTGCCAGGATGTAGATTTAAATGGGGCGGTATTGGAAAATATTGTGCCCGACCATTGGGTTCAATATAACGATCATACAAAGGTTTTGTATTCAACGCCAGGCAAGATCAGTGATACGATCGTTAAAGAAACGGAAGCTCAAAAGCCTGATATTCTATTTATCATCGGATTGTTTTCCTGGCATTTTAATATTGTTCCCATGATGTTTTGTAAAGTGCCTGAGAAAATTCTCTCAACAAGAGGAATGCTGCACCCTGGCGCTCTGACACAAAAAAAGTGGAAAAAGAAAATTTACCTGCAGCTTTTTAAATTATTGGAATATCATCATAAAGTTCATTTTCATGCTACGGATGAAGAAGAGAAAAACTATATTTTGACTTATTTCAATCAAGTTCCTGAAGTGCATGTAGCCGGAAATTTTCCTAATAAAATTTCACCACCCGGAATTCCTGATAAAAGGCCAGGCGCTTTGAATTTAATTAGTATCGCCCTGATCAGTCCGATGAAAAATATTTTCTTGGTATTGGAAGCATTGGAAAGATCAGCCTGTAAGATTATATATGATATTTATGGGCCAATAAAAGATGAAGACTATTGGGATTTGTGTAAGCAAAAAATTAAAACCTTGCCGGAAAATATTCGTGTCAATTACCATAAAGAGATAGAGCCACAAAAAATACCGGCTGCTTTATCATCTGCACATGTTTTTATTTTACCAAGCAAGAGTGAGAATTTTGGCCATGCCATTTATGAAGCCTTATCGGCGGAGCGTCCGGTGATCACAAGCAATCACACTCCCTGGAATTATTTAAGAGAATCTGACGCGGGCATCAATGTCTCTTTAGAAAATAATAATGAATTGACTACCGCGATTGATTTTTTTGCTTTGATGGACAAAGATACTTTATCATTGTGGCAGCAGAGAGCGTCGCGCTACGCAGCTAAAGCAATTGACATCGAAAAGATAAAACAAGAATATAGAAAGATGTTTCAGATATCTTCTTCTTTTCCGCGGCAGAGAATTGATAACGCCCGGTTAGCCAAATAATCAATTATTCATTCAATAATCTAATCTATCAAATCTTTAAACCAGTTCCTCATTTATCTCTTAAAATTCGCAGGAATTTTTTGCCTGTGTTATTTTGGTACCCTTGCCGTGATCGGGATTGCGTCGCCGGGAGGGCTTTACAGTCCTTTTATTGCTAAATATTTTGATTATGTGAAATGGATAAAGATTTCATTGATGCAGGCCACGGGATTTATTTTATCTGCATTTCATATTCAAACACAAACACAGCCCGGATTTGTGATCAGATTTACAGGGGGAAGAGGTGTGATTATTGCCATGAGCTGCGTTGGCTACGGAGTCTATAGTTTCTGGATTGCTTTTGTAGCCGCCAACAAAGGAACGCTGGCAAAGAAAAGTTTGTGGATCATTTTTGGCTTGCTGGCTCTTTGGTTTATAAATGTGATACGCATTACTTTATTTCTCACCGCAATCAATAAAAACTGGCCTATGCCACTTGGAATTGACCATCATACCTGGTTTACTATATTCGCTTATCTTTTGATCTTTTTTATGATCTGGCTATTTGATAAATCGTCAAAACAGAGTATGAAGAAAAAGAATTTGGAAAAAATAAAAGAGGCCGAAAAACATGAACACGGATCTATCTAGCTACGATAACTCATGGTATCACCCGGGATCATCTGTAAAGCGATTATGCTGGTACTCAATTAATCTGCTTATTTTTAAAAGCTCTTTTTTCCCCTTTTATAAATTGAAGGTTTTTCTTTTGCATTTGTTTGGGGCAAAAACCGGAAAAAATATCCTGATTAAACCGAATGTCAATATAAAATACCCGTGGTTTTTAGAGATCGGGGATAATGTATGGATTGGGGAGAATGTATGGATTGATAATTTAGGACGCGTTTCTATTGGAAATAATGTGTGCTTATCACAGAAATCCATGTTGCTTTCGGGAAATCATGATTACACAAAATCCACTTTTGATCTGATCGTTAAAGATATAATTATTGAAGATGGAGTTTGGATCGCGGCCGGAGCAATAGTTTGCGGTGGCGTTATTTGTAAAAATCATTCAGTTTTGTCTGTCGGTTCAGTCGCAACGCAAAGTTTGGAGCCAAATACGATCTATGCCGGAAATCCCGCAATAAAATTAAGAGAAAGAAAATCGCAAGCCAATTTTTAATCCAATAGAATTTTTGGCCTCTATTTCTTTGAAATGCAGAAATCCGCTTGTGTAGCCTTTTACCGGCAATACAATCTGCATGAATGGTGTATGGATAAGGCATAGATAATGCATGGATACAGCATTCTTTATTTTTCCTGTCAAAATAAAAAATTAAACTTCCGGCAATTTTATCAGTCACAAAAGCGTTACCTAAAACCGTTGTAAAATAAATTCCGTAATAAAATAAGAGATAGTTGTGCTCAAATAAGGAATTTCATATCTGGTAATGAATTGAATTATATAGAAGTTAAGATTTAAATTTCTTGTATTAGATTTTTTATTTATTTTTATGATCCTTTTAAAACTGCTTGGTTACCTGGAAACTCTTTTTATAGTTTTTTCATAGTTTTTATTGATACTATTATTATGATATTTAAAACAACTGATTTTATAAAAAGCTATCCATTGAGGTTTTCAATAATTACCGTAACACTTAATTCTGAAAAATATCTTGTAGACTGCATCCGGTCTGTTCATAAGCAGAATTATAAAAACATTGAGCATATTATCATTGATGGTAAATCAACAGATGGTACAATAAAAATTATTGAAGACAACAATGAGCACATTACTCATTGGCTTTCCGAAACCGACCGTGGGATGTATGACGCCATCAATAAAGGATTACAACTGGCAACCGGTGATATCGTAGGCATTTTGAATAGTGATGACATGCTTGCGTCAGCTGATGTAATCAGGAGTATAGCCGATTGTTTTCAAACTCATAAAACAGATTCAGTTTATGGCGATCTTATTTATGTAGCTCCTGAAAATACACAAAGAGTACTTCGTTTCTGGAAAGGTATTTCCTATAAACATTATCGTTTTCGTTATGGATGGATGCCCGCGCATCCTACTTTTTTTATGCGCCGCGAATTAATTCAAAAGTATGGCATGTATGAAAATCATTATCATACCGCCGCAGATTATGAATTTATGGCAAGATATCTTTACCTTCACAAGATTAGCTCAACTTATCTTGAAGAAATGATCGTAAAAATGAGAATGGGCGGCGCAAGCAATGGCAATTGGAAAGACAGGTTGCGTGCTAACCGGCGTGATTATCTTGCTATGAAAAAGAATAAAATCCCTTTCGCTTTTTTAGTTTCAATACTAAAACCACTGATCAAAATCCCACAGTTTAAAGGTTCATTCCGCCAAAAGACCGTAAAAAAGAACAATGATCCCGATTATTTCAATTCTTCTGTTTCTTATTTTCCTGCGGACGGAAAACCTTTGAGCGCCCATGCTGAACTTCTTCAATAATAAAAAACATTTACCTGCGTATCCCCAATTCTCCTGGCTGGCGCAGGATATACATTCTCATATTTTGCCCGGCATTGATGATGGCTCCCCCGACCTTGAAACTTCTTTGCAACTCCTGAAAGCCTTGTCAGATGCTGGTATCAATAAATTTATCTGCACTCCGCATATCATTAGCGATATGTTTCGCAACACTCCCGAAACGATCAATAATGCGCTGGCTGTTTTAAAAAAGGCTGTAGCTCAAAATGGTATGAAGATCGAATTGAGTGCGGCTGCCGAATATATGCTCGACGATCATTTCATGGAACTGATCCGGAGAAAAGAACCGCTGTTAACACTTAGAAAAAATTATATTCTTACCGAGCTTTCCTATTCGGCTTCACCCGGAAACCTGGAGCAAATATCTTTTGAAATCAATACCAGCAATTACCTGCCATTGATGGCGCATCCCGAAAGATATCATTATTATCATAAAAATTATGATGCCTATTACCGCCTGAAAGAATTAGGATTTGCGCTACAGATGAATATCCTTTCTCTCACCGGATATTATGGAAAGAATGTAGCCAAAGCGGCAAAGTTTCTTCTTGAAAAGGGTTTGGTAGATTTTGTTGGAACTGATCTGCATCATTTTAATCATCTCAAAGTTTTAACTGATTCAAAATCTATTGAAACATTTGAAAAGTATTTGGGTCATAAAGTTTTTAATCAGTTTTTGTAGCTACCGATTAACCGAAAACGGAATCAGCAGAATCGTATAAAAAACTTTATTTAAGAAGAAGTAAATGATTACCGAAATTTGTTGCAACAATTCACCAATAAAACAATCCAACAATAATTACTTTCGAATCAGTCATTGATAATTCATGAAATCTCTCCAATCTCTCAATAAATATTTCTGGAAATACAAATGGTTGTTTTTGATGGGAATGGTCTTTATTATTCTCTCCAACTATTTCCGGATTCTTGCCCCGCAGGTAACAAAATATGTTTTAAATACGGTTGAGATAAGTTTGAAAAAATCTCCGGCTTTGATACACGATAAGGCAACTACCCATTACGATCCGCTCATCAACGGGTTTATTCAAACGCTCAATAAAAAGGAAACGCCATACAAAAGGAAGATCTTGTATTCCGGAATTATTCTCCTGGTGCTCGCCCTCATCAGCGGTCTTTTTATGTTCCTGATGCGGCAGACCATCATTGTAATGAGCCGCCACATTGAGTTTGAGCAGAAGAACGAAGTTTTCGGCCATTATCAGAAATTAGATACTAACTTTTACAAAACACACAACACCGGCGACCTGATGAGCCGCATTTCAGAAGATGTAAGCCGGGTCCGAATGTATACCGGGCCGGCGATCATGTACCTGATCAATCTTGCGGCCACCATTGGTTTTTCTGTTTACTATATGTTCAATGAAAATAAGGTGCTTACTTTTTATGTACTCGCGCCATTACCAATCCTTGCAATAACAATTTATTATGTAAACACAATCATCAACCGGAAAGCTGATAAAATCCAATCATTGCTATCAGACCTTACGACAAATGCGCAGGAATCTTATTCCGGAATTCGTGTAATAAAATCTTTTGTCCAGGAAAAATCTATGCTTGGTTTTTTTGAAAAGAACAGTGAAGAATACAGGAACAATGCCATTTCCCTTGCAAAAACAGAAGCCATTTATTTTCCATCGATGGGTTTGATGATCGGGCTTAGCACATTGCTTACAATAATGATCGGCGGCTTTTATGTGATAGATGGAAGTATCACCATAGGCGTTATCGGCGAATTTATCATGTATCTCCTTTTGCTTACATTTCCTGTGAGCGCCATTGGGTGGACTGCGAGCATGATACAAAGAGCGGCAACCTCACAGAGACGCATAAACGAATTTTTACACACCGCGCCAACGATTCAAAATGAAATGGAGGCAAAAGAAATTATCCTGAAAGGGAATATCGAATTTAAGCATGTGGATTTTATTTATCCCCATACCGGTATTCATGCCATAAAAAATTTCTCGCTCAATATTCATAAAAGCCAAAAAGTAGCAATCATCGGTAAAACGGGATCGGGAAAATCAACGATCGCCCAACTGATGCTAAGAATGTATGATCCTATGAATGGAAAAATTCTTTATGATGGAATTGATATAAAAAATATTGATGTTAAAGCCCTCCGCTCACAAATAAGTTATGTGCCGCAGGATGTTTTTTTATTTAGTGATACGGTGGAAAATAATATTGGGTTTTCATTGGAAAAAGTTGAGAAACATAAAGTGGTTCAGGCCGCAAAAAATGCTGCAGTGGAAAGAGAGATCAACATTTTTCCGCAAAATTATCAGACAATGATCGGGGAACGTGGAGTGACACTAAGTGGCGGCCAGAAGCAAAGGATATCCATAGCACGCGCCTTGATAAAAGATCACGAAATCGTAATTTTCGATGATTGCCTGAGCGCCGTAGATGCCAAAACAGAAAATGAGATCATTTCTAATCTGTACAATTATCTTAATACCAGGACTGCAGTGATCATAACACACCGCATATTTTCGCTTTTCAATTTTGATAAGATCATCTTGCTGAAAGATGGCGCCATCGCGGAACAGGGAACCCATCAATCATTGTTGGAATTGAATGGCCTCTACGCTGAAATGTATCGCCATCAGCAAAAACAGGAAAAAAGCTTACATCAATAATCATTTCACCGCCCACGGCACGCTGCCGCGATTAGTGTCCCCACCAACCGGCGACAATTTGAAATGCACCCATTTATTTTGCCAATCCAAAAACAATTTTATCTTTGCCTCTGCTAAAATATTTTATAAATAAAATTAAAATTTTCACAAGTGGCGTACGAAAATAATGACAAAAAGATGGAAAGTGTTTACAGCCAGAGGATAAGAGCAGGTAAACGCAGAACTTATTTCTTTGATGTAAGGGAAACAAGAGGCAACGATTATTATTTAACTATCACCGAAAGCCGGAAAAAGTTCAATGAAGATGGATACGACAGGCATAAAATTTTTCTTTATAAAGAGGATTTTAATAAATTCCTGAAAGGTATGACTGAAGCTATTGATTATGTAAAAACTGACCTGATGCCTGATTTTGATTTTGATGCTTTCAATCATGAAAATTCAGAAAATTATGAAGGCAATTCTTATGAAGCAAAGAAAGAAGGTGAAGAAAATAAAGAAATCATTGCAGATAAAAAATCAGATGAGGCGCCGACCGGAATTGCTGTAGCTGCCACTCCTGAAATTGACACGGAACCAGAAGAGAAAAAGGAAGAAAGCCAGGAAAACAAAAATACTGAACATGAAGAAGTAGATAAGTGGTAATGTAGATTTTTGATATTTTATTGATAAATCCTCTCAATTTTTTGGGAGGATTTTTTTTTACTGTCCCTTCCTGTAATAGGGAGGGGAGGATTGAGTCATTATTTATCCGGAATTGGAATTACTTCAGTCTTAGGCATTGGATTTGGTATAGGGACAGGTCTTTCACCCTGGGTAATTTCCTGGTGATACCTTTTATAATCCTGTCTTTTTAAATGAAAATCCGGAACAAGGCAACTCATTCTATCTAACGGTAATGCATAGACGCTTCCTTTATCAGTTTTATAAAGAAATTTTGCTTTCGGATTTAGTGTTAACATCTGTGCAAATAATAAAGAATCTTTTGGAAACTTTTGATCATTGATTTTATATTTTTTCATCAATTTTAAATAATCTTTTGGAATAGCATCAATGGCCTGTGCATTTGCAAATAAGGTAATAAATGAGAGAAACGAAAACAATAGGATCTTTTTCATAACCTTGAATTTAGTTTACAGAATATTATCAGAAACAAATTACTCAAGTTCCCATATTTTTTCTTTCGGCGGCAGCAAAAATTACAAAACTACTTTTTGACTTTTCACAAAATAAAACGAAAATAAAGCGTAATCTTTTAGGTGTTAATTTGAAAGATTCACCGGAATTATTCTACCAAACAAATAACCAAACCACTCATCCAATCATCAAACACTTAATTTCTTATACATATTGATCAATCCATTCGTAGATGAATCATGTGTAGTAATCTCGTTATTGTTTTCTAACTCAGGTAAGATTTTTTTAGCAAGCTGCTTCCCAAGCTCCACGCCCCATTGATCGAAACTATAAATGTCCCAGATAATTCCCTGCACAAAAATTTTATGCTCATACATGGCGATCATTTCACCTAAAGTAAAAGGCGTGATCTTGGTTACCAAAAATGAATTCGTAGGCTTGTTGCCTTCAAATTCTTTGAAAGGAATTAAATCCTCCGGCACCTTTTCCGCCTGCAATTCCTTCTTCGATTTTCCATTCATCAAGGCTTCCGTTTGAGCAAAGAAATTCGACAATAAAATTTTATGATGCTCACCCATTGGGTTGTGGCTCACGACCGGAGCGATAAAATCGCACGGGATCATTAAAGTTCCCTGGTGTAATAATTGGTAGAACGCATGCTGACCGTTAGTTCCGGGTTCGCCCCAGATCACAGGGCCTGTATGATAATTTACTTTTTTCCCATTTCTATCTGTATGCTTTCCATTACTTTCCATATTTCCCTGTTGAAAATAAGCGGGAAACCTGTGCAGGTATTGATCATAAGGCAGTATGGCTTCTGATTGAGCGCCAAAAAAATTAATGTACCAAAGACTGATGAGCGCCATCAACACCGGGATATTTTTCTCAAAAGTTTTTTCTTTGAAATGAGTGTCTGTTTCATAACCACCTTTTAATAATTCTTCGAAATTATCGTAACCGATAGATAATGCAATTGATAAACCAATCGCACTCCAAAGGCTGTAGCGTCCGCCAACCCAATCCCAGAAAACAAACATATTTTCTTTATCGATTCCAAATTCCTCCACGCCTTTTTCATTAGTGCTTAGCGCGACAAAATGTTTGGCAACGGCTTTTTCATCCTTCGCTGTTTTAAGAAACCAATCTCTCGCAGAATGAGCATTGGTCATGGTTTCCTGTGTTGTGAATGTTTTTGAAGCGATCAGAAAAAGCGTTTCTTCGGGTGTTATTTTTTTCAATACCTCCGCAAGATCAGTACCGTCAATATTGCTTACGAAATAGGGTTGAATATCTTTTTTCCAATAAGGCTTCAGCGCTTGGGTAACCATTACGGGGCCGAGGTCGCTGCCACCAATTCCGATGTTTACAATGTATTTTATTTTTTGCCCGCTGTAACCTTTCCATTCGCCTTCATGAATTTTTTTACAAAAACCTTTCATATGTTCCAATTCTTTTCTTACTTCCGGCATCACATCTATTCCTTCAGAATAAACTGGTTTTCCGGAAAAGTTTCTTAACGCCGTATGCAATACAGACCGGCCTTCGGTTCCATTGATCACCTCTCCGGTGAACATCGCTTTTATAGCTTTTTGCAACTCACATTCATAAGCGAGCTCTATCAATAATTGCGTCGTTTTATCGCTGATAATATTTTTGGAAAAATCACACACTATTTCGGTTAATGAAAAGCAATATTTGTTGAACCGATCCGAATCATCTTTAAAGAGTTCTTTGATCTGCATGTTTTTCATCTCTTTAAAATGGTCCTGTAGTTTTTTCCAGGCTTCCGTTTTCGTTGGATTTATTTTTGGCAACATTGATTGAGTTATTTTAAGGGTTATTCAGAGGAACGAAGTTACACTTTGGTTACAAAAAAAATTCATAATAAGTTTTCCTGAACATTGTTTTGCCTCAGATGAAATTTAAGTACTTTTTGATCTTTCATGCCAGAGAATCAAAATCAAAAGAATTTGAACGAATTTTGCGCTTCAAAACAGTTTACTGCATCAGATTTGAAAGGGCTGATAGACTTATCATTACAGGGAGTGTTTCAAGAGTTGTAAGAAAAAGGTAATTTCAAATTTTATCATACCTAAGCCTTATCTTTAAAACGACACCAATGAGGGCAGCAAAAACCATATTATTGCAGCCAACGAAACAGGGAATTTAAAAATCCGCAAATCTTTTGTAAGCAGGTTCATTTTTTTGTAATGGGTGCGATAAAAGTATAAATTAAATTCCTGGGAAATAAATAATTAAATTGATAGATCACGATAATAAATTGAAATTTGCTTCAAATAAAAATGAAATATCTGCCATCTGAACTCAAATAGAATCAATGAATCATGCCTATCCTATATTACTCACTTTTGATGTAGAAGAATTTGATCTTCCACTCGAACATAAGATTCCTATTTCAATGGATGAACAAATGGCTGTTGGAAAAAAAGGGCTTGATGTTCTCAATGAAATTTTAGATGATGATAAAATCAATTGTACATTGTTTACTACTGCTAATTTTGCATTAAAATTTCCGGCAACTATTGTCGCTCTTTCTTTGAAACATGAAATTGCTTCTCACACATTTTTTCATTCTTCTTTCAAAGAAGAGGATTTAAAAAATTCGCGGCAGGTATTAGAAAATATTATTTCTAAAAAAGTTTTTGGCCTGAGAATGCCACGCATGAAGAAAATAAATGCGGGGATTATAAAAAAAGCCAGTTACACCTACGATTCATCAATCAATCCAACATGGATTCCGGGGCGATATAATAATATACGGACACCCCGGACTTATTATATTGAAAATGGCATTATAAAAATTCCCGTTTCAGTTTCCGCCAATTTTCGTATTCCTTTATTCTGGCTGGCTTTCAAAAATTTTCCTTACACATATTTTAAAAGAATCGCTTTACAAACACTTAAAAAAGACGGTTATTTATCATTGTATTTTCATCCCTGGGAATTTACGGATTTATCTCATTACAATTTGCCAGGCATTTTAAAAAGAAAATCAGGAGACGAACTGCTGAAAAAATTAAAAAGATTTATTATTGATCTCAAAGAGGAAGGAAATTTTATGACCATAAATTCTTTTTTAGAAACAAAAAACATCTATTAACTGAGATAAGTAAAAAATTAGAAATCAGCATTTTATATTAGTCAGACGATTATAATTCTTCAATCACTTCAATTGTTTCTTTCACCATTTCCTCAGTCACGTCCAAGTGAAGCACCATCCTTATCTGTGTCGGAGAAATAGCAGTTACTAAAATATCATATCCCCTGAATGCTTCCGTGAGCGTTTTGGCTGTGTAACTTCCTACCACTTCAAAAATTATAATATTGGTTTCAACCGGCATCATCTTTCCGGTAAAATCTTTTTTTAATAAAGCTTCAGCAATTTGCTTTGCATGCAAATGATCTATTGCCAGGAGTTGAATATTATTTTCCAAGGCATAAATTCCAGCGGCTGCGAGATAACCGGCTTGTCTCATTCCTCCGCCAAAAACTTTTCTTACTCTTCGCGCTTTTTGAATAAAATCTTTTTTTCCTATTAAAACGCTGCCTACCGGCGCACCCAAACCTTTGCTCAGGCAAATAGAAATACTGTCGAATATTTCACCGTATTCTATTGGTTTTTCTTGTTTTTCTATTATTGCGTTGAATAATCTTGCGCCGTCTAAATGTAACTTTAAGTTATTTTGTAAACAAACAGTTTTAATACGCTGAATATCAATAAATTCATAACAACTTCCGCCACCTCTATTTGCCGTGTGTTCAAGGCTTACCAGCTGAGTTCTTGCCTTATGAATATCATTTGGGTTGATAGCTTCCGCAACCTGAATGTCCGTAATCCTTCCACGGTCACCTTCTATAGATTTTACCTGGCAACCTGAATTGAAAGCGATGCCACCGCCTTCATAAATATAAATATGGCTCATTTTTTCACAGATCACTTCATCGCCAGGTTGTGTATGGCATTTTATAGCTATCTGATTAGTCATTGTTCCGCTCGGACAAAATATCCCTGCTTCCATTCCAAAAGTTTCAGCCAATAGATTTTCTAATTTATTCACTGACGGATCCTCTCCGAAAACGTCGTCTCCGACAGCCGCATTCATCATGACGCTCAACATGCCGGGCGAGGGCTTGGTGAATGTATCTGACCTGTATTCAATCATTTTTTGAAGTATTTAGTTAAGATGACGCAGTGCAACTCTCTTTAGAGAAAGTTTACGTTTTCAATTTGACGAAATTATTGTACCATTCATCACAAAATGTTATTTATAATTGATATAATAAGACAAAAGCTATGAAGTTCGGGTTTTGAGTTGTAAATTTGCAAATGTTTTTAAAGATTTATGATACTTAACATATTTTTTGAAGCATTTCCCGGCTGTTTTTGTCTTTAAATCGTATAATAAATATAATACATAAACATGAGGCAACTTAAAATTGCTACGCAGATTACCAACAGAGATTCCCAGGCGGTAGAAAAATACCTGCAGGAAATTTCTAAAATCGGAATGATCACTCCGGAAGAAGAAACTATTTTAGCACAGAAAATTAAAATGGGCGACCAGAGAGCCTTAGAGCGTCTCACAACAGCCAATCTACGTTTCGTAGTTTCAGTTGCAAAACAGTATCAACACCAGGGTTTATCATTGAGTGATCTTATTAACGAGGGCAACCTCGGCTTAATAAAAGCGGCACAACGCTTTGATGAAACAAAAGGTTTCAAATTTATTTCTTACGCTGTGTGGTGGATTCGCCAATCTATACTACAGGCGTTGGCAGAGCAGGGCAGATTAGTCCGCTTGCCTCAAAACAAAATTGGCACGTATAACAAAGCTAATAAGGCTTACATGGCTTTCGAACAGGAACATGAAAGAGAGCCTTCTACAGAAGAGCTTTCAGAAATTCTTGAAATGAGCGAGACAGAGATCAACAACATTTTTCAAAGCAATACCCGCCATACTTCGTTGGATGCGCCGGTGCATGAAGCGGAAGATGTAGCAATGGGCGATCTTTTAAAAGGCCCTGGCGAAACTGATGAAGATGTGATGCACGATTCATTAAAAAATGAAATTCGCCGTGTATTAAAATCTCTCAGCCCTCGCGAAGCTGAAATTGTAAATGCTTATTTTGGCCTCGATGGGGAAAATGGAGTAACCATTGAACAGATCGGCCAAAAATATGATCTTACAAAAGAACGCATTCGCCAGATAAAAGAAAGAGCTATCAAACGCTTACAAAAAGCAAGATACAGCAGCGCCCTGAAAGCTTATTTAGGATAATTTGATTTCTCTATAATTTTTTAAAATGCCCTGATTTATCGGGGCATTTTTATTTGTTATTAACTATCTTAGAAAAACGCGTGGAAGCTTTTCGTTATGCGCTGAAATCTCCGCTTCTGTTTTAGCCGGGCTGAACCTATGAGGCAAAACTGTATCAGCCCTGGTTGGTGTTCCTTTCGTAATATCGCGAATATCCATGTGATTTTCACAAGCAGAAAATCCTGCAAGCAGAAAAAGTACAAGACAAAGTTTAAATATTTTCATTTAAGAATTTTTATGTGAAAATAGATGTTTAAATATATATTTTGAATTAAATGAAGAAATTAAATCTAATAGACGTTTTTATAGTTTATTAAAATAAGCACTTTAAAAAAAAATTAATAGGAAACACATTTAATTACTTTTTTTACAAAAATAATGATAACCTCAATGCCAAAGCGCTGAAATTGCCATGCCCCGCATATCCATCGTATTTCAAAGTAAGATCAAGAGGCTTTTCTCTCCTGCTAAAGTTATAACCAATTTGTGGTGAGTACGCAAAAGCTGTCTGGTTCACACCGCCAATATTATTAAATCCAATTCCAAATTGAGCCCCTACATGCAAATTACTTACTGCATAAGCATTAACCCCGATGGTAACCGGGATTAATGTATAGGATTTATTTTTTGAGGCGCTCCCTGTCGATCTGCCATTGTAGCCAACCAGACCAATATGAAAAACTCCGCTTACATTTTGTTTGAAAAAATGCTCGACTTCTGCACTGGCACCGATTCCTAAACCCCAGCCTTTATTATTTACCTCGCTTTTGTAAGGATTGGAAGTTGCAATTCCTAACTCCGGTCCGATATTAAACCTGGTTTTTCCATTTCTTTGAGCCATGGATACAGAAGCGGTTAATAAAGCAACAATTGTCAAAGCAATAATTTTTTTCATGTAGAATCTTTTTGATTTGCACAAAAGTAAGACTGAAAGGATTAATCTAAATTAAAAAATTTAACTTTAGTATGTTGTACAAAGCAAAGACCAATGAAGATTTTTTTTCATTATATTTTTATAGAGAAATCATCTTCTCATTTTTAAAAATAAAGAAAAACTACATTTTCACTTATCTCCCGGATAATTTTCCTGATTTCACTTTTCACATTTTGATGATGAAAAGAATTATTTTTGAAAATATTTAAAAAAAATTATGGATAAAAAAACAGAACACGTTGAATGCCTGATAATCGGATCAGGGCCGGCCGGCTACACAGCGGCTATCTATGCTGCAAGAGCAAACCTGAAACCCGTTTTGTACCAGGGAATTCAGCCCGGAGGCCAGCTTACTATTACTACCGATGTAGAGAATTATCCAGGATATCCCAACGGAATTCAGGGCCCTGATATGATGACCGATTTTGAAAACCAGGCAAAACGAATGGGAACAGATATCCGGTATGGCCTTGCCACAGAAGTAGATTTTTCCGCATGTCCTTTAAAAATTTTGATAGACGAAGAAAAATGGATAAGTGCTGATACAATCATCTTAGCTACAGGGGCAAGTGCAAAATGGCTTGGATTAGAAAGTGAGCAAAGGCTTAACGGGCATGGAGTAAGCGCATGTGCTGTCTGTGACGGATTTTTCTTCAAAGGAAAAGAAATTTGCATTGTGGGCGCTGGCGACACGGCCGCAGAGGAAGCATTGTACCTGAGTAAAATTTGCAGCTTTGTACATATGTTTGTACGCCGCGATTCTATGCGGGCAAGCAAAATAATGCAGCAAAGAGTGTTGAACACTTCTAACATAAAAGTATATTGGAACACAGAAATAGAAGAAATATTGGGAGAAGAAAAAACAGATTCAGTGAGAGTGGTCAATAACAAAACCGGAGAAAAACAGATAATTCAGGTTAGTGCTTATTTTGCTGCGATTGGCCACCAGCCTAATTCTGAAATATTCAAAGGCTGGCTTGATATGGATGAATCCGGATACATTAAAACTTTACCCGGAACTACGAAAACCAATATTGAAGGTGTGTTTGCCGCAGGCGATCTGCAGGATAAAATTTACAGGCAGGCAGTAACTGCCGCGGGTTCCGGATGCATGGCGGCATTAGATGCTGAAAGATTTTTGAGTATGATCGAGCATCCTGTCTCATCTGATCATTTTATGATACACGCTGATGAAGAAAAAAATGAAAAAAAATAATTATTTTCCTTTATGATAACGGTTCAACTGCACAATCTACTTTTCAATGGCTTTCATGGCATTCATGAAGAAGAAAGAATTCTCGGGAACGAATATATTATAGATGCTTCTTTGGAATTTCATGAAAGCGCCGAAGTAATCACTCACATTGACGATACAATTAATTATGAGCCGATTTATAATTTTATAAAGAAAAGGATGAGTATCCCGACTCCGCTTCTGGAAACAATTGTTATGGAAATAGGAAATGAAATTCATGCTGAATACCCTATGCTAAAATCAATAAATATTTCTATAAAAAAATTACATCCTCCGATTGAAGGAATACAGGGCGCAGCGGGAGTATCATGGGAAAAACAATTTTGAAAGAAAATAGAATATGATTAGAAGATTTACACCTAATCTATTAGCCTGAGCAGTTCTTTGAGTTCACTATCATTGATATTTTCTTTTTCAGATTTGTCAAAAATTGTGAGCAAATAAACTGATGTTTCCAGCACCTGCACATAAGTAATAATTCTTGCCCCACCCGATTTCCCCTTTCCCTAAGAAGAAATAGAAAATCTTATTTTGTAACAATTATTTCCTAAAGGAGTACCTTTATCAGGATGATTTTTCAATGCTTCAACAAGCTCAAAATATTCATATTTCAGTGAGGGAAATTTTTTCGATAATCGCTTTAGCTCTATCTCAAATTTAGGAATGGTTTTTACACTATAGCTCCGTGAATAATTCTTCTGCATTACGTGCTTTTAATTTACCAGCTTTAATCAAATTCATTTCATCTACAGCTTCCTTTATATCTTCTAATATTTGTGCTTTGTAAGGAGTAAGGGTTTTCGTTCGTACAAAGGAAAAGTTTTTTAAAAGTTCAAGGACAAACCTGGCTTTATTATCATTTATCTCTAATAATACTTTCATTACTTTTTAATTAACTATGGTAAATCTAATACAGACAAATTTAAGAAAATAGGTGTAATTAAGAAGGCCAGTTCGCAATTTTATCTTTATCTGTTCCCCATTGTAATTCTGTAATTACTACTTTTTGGCTTATCACAACGTTGAGTGTCGTACAACAATATCAACATTACAAATAAACTCATGATTTATTATTTCAATGGTAATTTTTTTTATTTCCTAATATATACCTTTGGAAACTTTAATTAAAAAATTCTAAAGCTTAAATTATTCTCTCATGATCAAAAGAAAATTTCTCTTTGCTATTTCGTTGTTTTTCATTTCATCATTTTCATTTGCACAAAAAGACAGTTCAGTTTATGATCATCATGATCTTTTTTCACCCAACTTTTATCCATCATCAGTAAACGAATTCAGGTCGGCCGATGGAGAGCCCGGGCAGAAATACTGGACCAATAAAGCAAGCTATAAAATTGCTGCAACATTGGATGATACTAAAGATGAAGTAACAGGAAGCGTGACTATTACCTACACTAATAATAGCACGGAAGCGATGGATTTTGTTTGGCTTTATCTCGATCAAAATCTTTTTAGTCAAGACTCGCGTGGCCAGGCAAAAATGCCTGCCACCGGAAGAAGCCGCTATGGTGATGTAAATTCAACTTTTGAAGGTGGTTATAAACTCAATTCTATAAAAGTTTTATCAACTGAAAAAGGAAAAGTTATCTCTTCAAATGCTGATACAGTTGTAACTGATACACGGATGCAGATAAGGCTGCCAAAACCTTTAGCCGCGCACGGCGGCACGATTCAGTTCAAAATTGATTATTCTTATAATATCCCCAAAGATGGAAGTGACCGCACAGGAGTACTGGATACCAAGAACGGCAAAATTTATGCTGTGGCCCAATGGTATCCGCGTATGTGCGTGTATGATGATATTGAAGGATGGAATACATTGCCCTATTTAGGAGCGGGTGAATTTTACCTGGATTATGGTGATTATGATTTTTCTATAACAGCGCCTGCTAAAATGATTGTTGTAGGCTCGGGTGATCTTCAAAATCCGCAGGAAGTGCTTACACCGGAGCAATTTAAAAGATATGAGCTGGCAAAAAAAAGTGATAAAACGGTAATTATCCGGAGCGCAGAAGAAGTGACATCGCCATCATCGCGCCCTCAAAAAACCAATCTTACATGGCATTTTAAATTAAAAAATGCAAGAGACGTTTCCTGGGCGGCATCTACTGCATTCATCTGGGACGGGGCAAAAATCAATTTTCCTTCAGGAAGAAAAGGTTTGGCAATGAGTGTGTATCCTGTAGAATCCAATGGCAATAATGGATGGGAAAGATCAACGGAATATGTAAAAGCAGCTCTTGAAGGCTATTCTAAAAGATGGTTTGAATATCCTTATAACTCTGCTGTAAATGTAGCATGCAACATCAACGGTATGGAATATCCTGCAATTGTTTTTTGTAATTCAAAATCAAAAGCTGGCGGCCTTTGGGGCGTTACGGATCATGAATTTGGCCATACCTGGTTTCCAATGATCGTCGGAAGCAATGAAAGAAAATATGGATGGATGGATGAAGGATTTAATACATTTATCAACGGCCCTTCCACAGGTGATTTCAATAATGGCGAATACAAAGCCAAGAACCAGGATAAAGGGCCTATGTATAAATTTATTTTTAATAATAAAAGTGAAACAGTTATGAGTGAGCCTGATGCGCTGCAGGAAAGGAATATTGGCGTTGCGCTTTATTTCAAGCCAGGCTATGCGCTTGATTTGCTGCGCGATGAAATCCTTGGGCAAAAAAGATTTGATTATGCATTCAGGTCTTACATAAAAAGATGGGCCTACAAGCATCCAACTCCGTGGGATTTTTTCAGAACAATGGAAAATGTAACGGGTGAAGACCTGGGCTGGTTCTGGAGAGGAATGTTTTTAGAAAATTATAAACTTGACCAGGCAGTTTCTGATGTAAAATATGTAAATGGTGACTCTACAAAAGGCGCTTTGGTTACAATTGAAAATCTGGATAAGCTGGCAATGCCCGTTTATCTTCAATACGAAACAGTGAGTGGAAAAACCGGCATGGTAAAAATTCCTGTAGAAGTCTGGCAAAATGGAAATACATGGATTGAAAAACTAAATACTAATGAAAAATTAAAATCAGTAACAATAGATCCGCAACATATTTTTCCTGATGTAAATGAAGATAATAATAGCTGGAAAAGTAATTGAGCCTGATTGGGGAATTAGCTAATTGGCTAATTGGCTAATTAAATTTACTTTTGCCACCTTTTATGAAGCCTGTCAGCGATATATTTCCATTTTTAGAAGAGCCAAAAAATATAGTAATCACTTTTCACCAAAAGCCTGATGCGGATGCAATGGGCTCCGGCCTTGGGTTATATAATTTTTTGATACAATTCGGGCATACGGTCTCCGTAATTTCTCCCACCAACTGGGCTGCTTTTTTAAGCTGGATGCCCGGCGCAAAAGAAGTGATTGATTTTGAAATGCATACCGACAAAGCAAAGAAGGCATTGAAAAATGCACAATGGCTTTTTTGCCTTGATTTCAATGTGCTGAACCGAACGAGGAATATGGAACCAGTTCTTAAGGAATTAAATTGTACCAAAATATTAATAGATCATCACCAGCAGCCACAGGTTGAAGCTTTTGATTATGGCATCAGTGAACCTTCCAAAAGCTCCACTGCGGAAATGATTTTTGATTTTATTGTGAAAAGCCAAAATGTAGAAAAAATCAATATTTCAGTAGCTGAATGCTTGTATGCCGGAGTAATGACGGATACAGGCTCATTCAGGTTTAATTCCACTTCCGCCGATGTTCACCGGATGGTGGCGACATTAAAAGATACCGGTTTAAATCACAGTAAGATCCACGAAAATCTTTTTGATAATTTTTTGGAAAACAGGTTTCGATTTTTTGGTAATATTTTATTGAACCGGATGGAAGTTTTTTATGAATACAATACGGCGCTTATCTCCATTCCGCAGCAAGACCTGATAAAATACAATGTGAAAACCGGCGATACAGAAGGCCTTGTGAATTTTCCATTAAGCATAAAAGGAATCAAGCTCGCTGCTGTAATTATTGATCGCGGCGATGAAAGAAAAAGTAGTTTCAGAAGCAAAGGCGGATTTGATGTGAACACATTTGCAAGGAAATATTTCAATGGTGGCGGGCATTTTAATGCCGCAGGCGGGAAAAATACTGAGCCGCTGGAAGAAGTAGTAAAAAAATTTAAAGAAGCTATCAAAGAAAATAAAGAGCAATTAAACAGTAAACAATTATAAAAAAACAAACATGAACAAAACACTTTACCTGGCAGCCGCAGCATTTTTAGTATTGGCTTCAGGATGTAACAATCCGAGATTCACGAAATTGAAAGGAGGATTGGAATATAAAATCGTAAAAGGAAGTGGCGACAAGGAAATAAAATATGGTAATGCCATACAATTCAGGGTGGAACAGTTTTACAATGATTCTTTAATGTCAACCCCATACGATGGAATTGCGCAGGTAATAGAAATAGATTCAACAAAATTGCCTGCCGAATATGTTAATATTTTTAAGTCTGCAAAAAAAGGCGACAGCATCGTAACCCGTATTTCAACGGATACCATTATGAAGTTTAATCAATTGCCACCGTTCGCAAAAAAGGGCAATTTTTTTGGATATCGTTTTAAAGTACTCGATGTGATTACTGATCCTTCACAAGTAGCGGCGTTGAAAGCAACTACAATGCAAAACATGAGAAACGCTGATTCACTTTCTATGGAAAAGCAGAAAGGGATTGATGACAAAACAATCAATGATTATTTGACAAAAAATAATATTAAGGCAATAAAATCTCCACAAGGTACTTATGTGGAAGTTCAAAACCCCGGAACAGGAGAGCAGGTGGACACAGGCAAAGCGGTTTCTGTAAATTATAAAGGAATGACGCTCGATGGAAAAGTTTTTGACCAAAGTTATGATTCTGCAGGAAAACCAGTTAAGCCATTTACATTGATGGTGGGCCAGCGTGGTGCTATTGAAGGCTGGAGCGATGGTATGGTTTATTTCAAAAAAGGTGGTAAAGGGCGTTTATTCATTCCTTCTGCGAGGGCTTATGGCTCACGTGGCGCCGGAGCTGATATCAAACCCAATACGCCGATCATGTTTGAAATTTCCATTGAAAATATTTTGACTAAAGATCAGTATCAAAAAGAAATGGCAGAACAACAAAAGAAAATGCAACAACAGCAAATGATGCAACAGATGATGCAGCAGCAACAGCAACGCCAGCAACAACCGCAAGGGCCGCCACAAGGCAAATAAATTACAATATATATTTTTTGACAATGTGGTCAAAAATGGTGCAAAAATTCATCAATAAGTCATAACAGTATTTGATTTCAGAGGATAGTATTGAAACCGGTTTCAATACTATCCTTTTTTTGTGCATAAAACTGCATGAG
>JALYVO010000014.1 GCA_030853195.1 Bacteroidota bacterium
TTGAAGTAAGATTTTCTAACTCAATTTTACGACAGTTTTTTAAATTAAAACTCAACACCAGACACGTTTTTATCAACATTTTTTCTAATAACCGCCATTAGAAATTTTCTCTAAGAACTTTTTTGGGGTAATACTAAAATTACATTTTTTGAATGTGAGCTATCACTTAAAACCGTCGAAGACTGAATGATGGCGCTCTTTATTTTTGGATATTGAACCTTTAACTCCGAGTAAACCTGCGAGCCGGTTTTGTCCTGGCGAGCAATACTATCCAGTTTGACAAAGAAAAATCAAAATTGGAAAGCTGGTTAAAAATAAGATTGCAAAATGATAGTGTTGCATTAATTATACAGTGACGGACAGATCAGGTATCCGTCTTTTCATTTTCATTTTTTTCGACTAAATCTTCATGCAAGAGTCCCTTCATATTTCCAACTTTCAGATGGTCATACAACGAATGTTTATCAACTATCATTGAAACCATACCTGCCAGTAAACCCGCAATCATTAAATGAAAAATAACATTATGACGGTCTGTCATTTCAAGAACAAGGATTGCAGAAGTAAATGGCGTGCGGGTTACGCCTGTTAAAAACCCTACCATTCCACACAGTATAAGTAAGTTGGCATTGGTTGCTGTAACTTCTAACCATCCCGCAATGAGGGAACCAATAGCTGCACCTGCACCCAGGGAAGGCGCAAATATACCTCCTGCAGCCCCAGTAGTAAAGCTCATAATCGTACCCAAAATTCTATATATAGCGGTGTACCAGTGCACGCTTTTTTCATTGGAAAACAGAGTAGTGGTCATAATTTCTTTTCCGGAACCCAAGATTCGAGAATCCGAAAAAAAGGCGATGGACGCTATTGCTAATGCACAGAATAAAACATATAGTAAATGCTGATAACGAAATTTAAAGCTTTTTTTCCACTGGAAAATCCATAAAATAATTTTGGACATAATGCTTCCTAATAAACCGGTAATGATTGCCACAAGTATTAATGGAATAAAAATAAATTTTGAAAGATTAGTAACATCAGGATAACCCAAATATAAATAGGGCCCCAGTATACCTTGTGCTGTTAGCCCCGCGATAATTACGGCAGTAAATAATGCAGTTTTAAAATAGCTAATGTGTGTTTTTGTAAGCTCTTCAACAGCGAATACGATTCCTCCGAGCGGCGTGTTGAAAGCTGCTGCAAGACCGGCCGCAGCTCCAGTCATAATCATATTACGCCTGGAAATTTTAGGCCACCATGAAGGCAGCCACTCATTAATTTTTCTAAAAACAGTACCTGCAAGTTGAATGGTAGGCCCTTCCTTTCCAATCAGGCCACCACCCAATATCATCAAAAAGCTTGAAAAAATCTTAACTATAAATACCTTAATGCTCAATAATTTGGTAACCTTTTTATCATCACGTGAATTGGCAAGTTCAATAGCAGCCATTACCTGCGGAATTCCGCTTCCTCCTGCATAAGGAGCAAACCTGGCTACCAGCCACCACGCAATCAAAAAGCAAACAGGAGTCAAAATAAATATCTGCCATGAATGATAATGGATAATCAAAAAAGTCTGGCTCTCTAATAAGGCGAAAATGCGGGAATAAAAAACGGCAAGCAACCCGGAAATTAAAGAAGCAACCCAGAAAGGTAATGCCTGCAGTAGATTTTGTTTAAGTTTTTCATTACGTATCCTGTCAAAAGCTCTTTTTAATATTTTCCTGAATGTCTTAAACGCCATTTATATTTTCGTAAATTTAAATGCGGCAAATTTACGAAATGCAAAGCATTGTGGTTATTTCATTCCATACCTTAATGGTGATTTTTGTACCCGTATAAATTTAATGGTAAATGAAACTGCTATGACCGGTTATCATTCAATAAAAAAAGCGATCATTACTGATCGCTTTTACAAAGGGCATTTTAAAAAATTAATAATCTTTATTCTTGCCTTTATATTTTGTCATATCATCCTTGGAAAGATTTTCTACATCTACTTCAGTATCTTTTGCAGTTTCTTTTACTGTTTGAGTGCGTTCATTTACATCCTTTGATAATTTTACTTCTTCAACCACGCGCGCTGTTTTTTGTATCACAGGTATTTCAGCATTTTCTGTCATTTCAATTACACCTTCTTTAAAATTTTGCATATCGACATTTGATGCCGGCCTATTGACATTTTTCCTTTCTACCGTTACGGTTTCTTCCTTCAGGCGAAGTTCCTCCTCTACAGGACGTTCAATAATTCGGCTGCGAAGTCTCACTCCACCGGTTTTCACTTCTTTTTTACCGATATTTACATCCTCCTTAATAACATTAAGAGTGTTGCTGTCAGTATCTGAAGAAGAATTTATATTTGCATTTGAATAACCATACTCTTCAGCGCTATCATCAATATTTATTGCGCCATTTTCATCAAGAATATCTGAAGCTCTATTAGCTTCTTCATCAGAAGTGGCATGGACGGTTACTAAATTGCCTGTCTTGTTAGCTACATGAGAATAACGATCCGCAGCATTATCATCGTCACCAAATAAATTCTTAAAAAATTTGGACACTTTAGCGCCAATACCTTCATCGTCATCATTACTATAATCTCCAGTGGCAGTTTTTGTTACATTGCTTTTAATGTCATCTGGACGTTTGCCATACATCGAATCTGTTACAGTATTGGAAGTATCAGTATTTGTACTTTCACTATCCATATCCGCGTCTGAATAGTAGGAACTGTTACTATCCCTCACAGAAACATCTACATTATCTTTTGTAAAGCCACTGCTGTATAATTTTTGCGCTGCTTGCTTTGCTTCGTCAGCGCTTTTGAATAAACCGATAACTGTTTTCATTTTTTTGTTTTTTAAATTATGATTAATGTTAATTTTTGCACATTTTTTTATTTTTCTCCGGAAATCTCACGTTCGATCACTATTTCTTCTTTACTTAAAGAAATAGTTTGTGAATCATTAGTTGGCACTTTCTTTTTTGTAATATGAATTTCTTCAACTAACATAATACGTACTACCACAACTTCCTTTATTACAGGTATTATCATTGTATCCCCTTCATGTCTTATGGGCTCCGGCGCGGTTTCTATGTATTTATTAATGGGAATAGTTTTAATATCTATTTCTTCATGAATAAGTGAAGTATTAACTAATTGCTGGTACTCATTTACTTTTTTTGATATTTTTACTTTACCTGTTTCAATTAACTTTTTACTTATAACTACTTCTTCTTCTATTACTTCTAAAGATTTGACGTTTTTGTCATTTGCAATATTTTCTTGTGAATTTTGATCAACTTTTAATATTTCGTCATTAAATCCCATACTTGGGCAGAGCAGAAAAATCGTGCCAGTATTCTGGTTGTAATTATATACATTAGAACTTAATTTGACTTGAAAATATGGCACTCAAATTACAGGCGGGGGAAATCGTAAATCAATTTGTACCAGGGACCAAGAATTTGCCAGGTGAGCATATTGAGTGGTTTTGCGATTATGGAATGATTAGAAAATTGGTAATCAACCAAAGTGCCAAAGAAGATGTTATAAGCCAAAATATAGAAATTAGCAATTAAATTAATCTCTCAAGCACGTAATAAACAATCGGGCAGAAGGTGGAATTCTTCAAAGTAATTGCCGGCCTTTTCAAGAATACGTCTTCATCGGTATAAGGAAAACGATGGCAATCAGATGGGCGGTTATCATAAATATTGCAATAATTATCTTCTCCCAAAAAAGGGCATGGCGAAGACTTTGTTACATAATCTCCATCTTCATCAACCCGCAAATAAGTTTCAATAAAAGCGCCTTCTTTCATTTTTAAATGTTTAGATATGCGCTTGATATCCGGAGTTTTGAAGCGTGGAGAAAAATTCCTGCAGCAATTAGCGCATTTCAGACAATCGATCTTTTCGAAAGCTTCTTCATGCAAATCCGGAAGTTGTTTCAGCACTTTATTTTTATCAGCCCGATTTAAAAAATTTTTATATTTTTTCTGATTATCTGTTGTTTTTTTTTCCCAATTATGCAAAACGTCTTCCTTCATTTTGCAAAGATACATTTTGGATTAAACTTGTCAATTCTCGTCAACTTTCAATTACATTTTCAATTGTAACTTCGCGCCTGCTTTTTTATTTACAAGGCGAAAAATTTTAAATAAAAATCCTTTTCCGTAAATTAATAGAAACAATATGAATTTTTTTGAAAAACAATCCGCTGGATTTTCTACAAGACACATAGGCCCGGATGAAAAAGAAACAAGGGAAATGCTTGCTGCGATTGGGGTTGAAACGTTGAACGAGCTAATTGATAAAACAATTCCGGCCGGAATAAGATTAAACGAAAAACTAAATGTTCCCGAACCAATGAGTGAATTTGAATATCTGTCAGAACTCAAAAATGTCGCAAACCAAAACAAAGTCTATAAATCTTACATCGGGCAGGGATATTACGATACGATAACTCCTTCTGTTATTTTAAGAAATCTTTTTGAAAACCCGGGATGGTATACGCAATACACGCCCTACCAGGCAGAAATTGCGCAAGGCCGTTTGGAAAGTTTATTGAATTTTCAAACTATGGTGAGCGATTTGACCGCTTTACCAATTGCCAATGCAAGTTTACTTGACGAAGGAACTGCCGCCGCCGAAGCGATGGCAATGCTTTTTAATTATAAAAATAAAGATCATGACCACATCACTGCAGGCAAATTTTTTATAGATGAAAAAATATTTCAGCAGACCAAAGATATTTTAGTCACAAGGGCAAAACCTGTGGGAATAGAACCGGTTTTTGGAGATTTTAAGAATGTACAATTGGATGAGACTTTTTTTGGAGCGATAGTTCAATATCCGGATAGTGAAGGCAACATTAGAGATCATCAAACTTTTATTGAAAATACTCATAATGTAAATGCACATGTAATAATGGCCACCGATTTGCTGGCGCTTACTTTATTAATTCCGCCCGGCGAATTGGGCGCTGATGTGGCGGTTGGATCTTCACAACGTTTTGGTGTGCCAATGGGATTTGGCGGTCCGCACGCAGCTTTTTTTTCAACAAAAGATGAATTTAAAAGAAATATTCCGGGAAGAATAATTGGGGTAAGTGTAGATGCGCAAAATAATCGCGCCCTTCGTATGGCATTGCAAACAAGAGAGCAACATATCCGGCGGGAAAAAGCCACTTCGAATATTTGTACCGCACAGGCATTACTGGCTAATATGGCCGCAATGTATGCTGTTTATCATGGTGCGAAAGGGCTGAAAGATATTGCTGAAAGAATTTCATTATTAACTTCTGTCCTTGCTGAGCATCTTCAGGAGAGTGGTTACGAATTAGTCAATGCAAATTACTTCGATACGATCACTTTCAAAATAGATAATGAAGAAAAGATCAAAGAAATTTCGCAACTGCATGAAATGAATTTTCATTTCCCTTCTGTCAATCTGGTTACAGTTTCTTTGGATGAAACAACTACCAAAAGTGATGTGCTAAATATTTTAAATGTATTCAATTCTGCAAACGATGTAGATACTTCGATTATTACTTTTGACAATGAAACTGATTTAATAAATATTCCGGATACACTAAAAAGAACTTCTGCTTTCTTGCATCATCCTGTTTTTAATAAATATCACAGCGAAACAGAAATGATGCGTTATTTAAAAATGCTGGAGAATAAAGATTTGTCGCTCACTCATTCTATGATTGCGTTGGGCTCCTGCACCATGAAATTAAATGCAGCATCGGAATTAATTCCGGTCAGTTGGGTCCATTTTAGCAAAATTCATCCATTCGCTCCCGCAAATCAAACTCAAGGTTACCAGTATATTATCAAAGACCTTGAAAAACTGTTAAGCGTCATCACTGGTTTCAACGCTTGCAGCCTGCAGCCTAATAGTGGCGCCCAGGGCGAGTTTGCTGGTTTGCTCGCAATGAAGGGATATCATGAAAGCAAAAATGAAACTCATAGAAATGTAATTCTTATTCCTATTTCGGCGCATGGAACGAACCCTGCAAGCGCAGTAATGGCGGGCTTCAAAGTAATAGTTACCAAATGTGATGAAGAGGGAAATATTGATATAAAAGATCTAAAATTGCAGGCCGAAAAAAATAAAGATTCACTTGCAGGGCTAATGGTTACTTATCCTTCAACTCACGGCGTGTTTGAAGAAGGCATTAAAGAAATTTGCAACATCATTCATGAAAATGGCGGGCTGGTTTATATGGACGGAGCCAATATGAATGCACAGGTTGGTTTAACTTCTCCCGGATTTATCGGAGCAGATGTTTGCCATTTGAATTTGCATAAAACCTTTGCAATACCGCATGGCGGCGGTGGGCCGGGCATGGGGCCTATTTGTGTGAATGAAAAACTAGCTCCTTTTTTACCAGGAAAAAGAAATTCAGACGACAGACGACAGACGACCGACAACCGTGATGGCCAGTCTTCGATGGTCGGTGGTCGGTTCTCTGTAAGCGCCGCGCAATTTGGCTCGGCAAGCATTCTACTGATCAGCTATGCTTATATAAAAATGCTTGGAGAAAGTGGATTGAAAAAAGCAACAGAATTTGCTATCCTTAATGCGAATTATATGAAGGCGAGATTGAAAAATAATTTTAAGATCCTGTTCAGCGGGAAAGGTGGCACATGCGCTCATGAATTTATTGTTGACCTTCGTCCTTTCAAAGCCAGCGCCGGAATAGAAGCAGAAGATTTGGCCAAAAGATTGATGGATTATGGCTTCCATGCGCCTACATTGAGTTTCCCGGTTCCCGGAACAATTATGATCGAGCCGACAGAAAGTGAAAATAAAGCGGAACTTGATAAATTTTGTGATGCCATGAATTCTATTTTTGAAGAAATTAAAAATTTAGAGAATGGACAGGCAGATAAGAAAGATAATGTGCTAAAAAACGCGCCTCATACTTTATCCGTGATTACTGCAGACGAATGGAAGCACTCTTATTCACGCAGCAAAGCCGCGTTCCCATTAGATTATTTAAGAGAAAATAAATTTTGGCCTACGGTAAGCAGGGTCAACAATACTTATGGAGACAGGAATTTGATTTGCACTTGTGAGCCGGTGGAAAGTTATCTTTAAGAACATCTTATGTCTTATCTACGAAAATAATTTGTTCGTCTTTCAATAACGGCAGGCCTTTAAAACGCAGCATAACATTTGCCACAGTTACCACATCTTTCTGGCAATAATCAGAAATGCGTTTCAAATTTTTTTCTTTCCAGAAAACATCTCCCACCATGCTCCCGTCTATATCATCTTTCGGTGAAGGAACGCCAAGTGCAGCAGCCAATAATTTTAAAGAAGTATAATGTTTATAATCGCCAAAGCGCCATAAATGCAATGTGTCAAGCACCGGTGTTTCCCACGGCTTCATGTTTTGAAAATCAATGTATGGTGGAATAGAAATCCCATTCACTAACATTCGCCTGCATAAAAATGGTACGTCAAACTCTTTGATATTATGGCCGGTAAAAATCCATTGCTGGTTATTACTATGAAGTTGTTTAAGGGTCGCAATAAATTGACTTAAGATATCTGATTCATTTTCTGAGCATACAGATTTTATTCTTAGCTGCCATTCATTATTTTCTTTTTTGAAATAGCCAAAACTGATACAGACTATTTTCGCAAACTCAGCGAGAATTGCAGCTCGCATTGGGTAATACTCTTCAGCACTAGTGTTTAGCGGAAGATTTTTAATGTTTTTTTCTTTCCATAGATCTTTCCATTCATCATCAAGGAAATGAAAATGTTCCTTTTCAGAAACCGTTTCAATATCAATCAGAAATAAATTTTCAATGGCTATCTGCTGCATAAACATCTTTGTTTTGATAAATAAATTTACAAAAAAACCCGTTCTTTAAACGGGTCGATTTTTGACTATTGCAAATTATTGTATAAATCTGTCTTGAATATTTTAAACCTAATCAATAGGTAGCCAGTAATCACCAATGTCCGCGTGTCCAGACCCAACCCTGCCTTTTTTGTCTCCAATGACCGGGAACGTAATGGCCATGTCCTGGCCTGGGAGGAGCCCAATATCCATTACGATATACATACCCACGGCCATTCCACACCCAATCTCCACCTACCCAAACATAAAATGGAGAAGGAGGCGCCGGGCGAACATATGCAGGAATTGCAGGCCTTTGACTAACAATAATTTGGGAAGGGCCACATCCGGCTATAAAAATTGAAATAAAAAATAAGATACTCAAAAAGAAAATAATTTTTTTCATGTGCTTTATTTTTTAGATGGAATTTTTTTAAGAGAGTTTAATCCAAAAAATTCTGAAGAACAGTAAAAAGATTAATTTCTCAAAATCATTTATCTGGAGAAAGCAACATAAGCTATTTTATAGTTTTTCACATTTTTACAGAAATATAAATTCAATAAAAATAAACTAACGTGCAATAAAACTGAGGTTGAAGTGGAGGATATCGGACTCGAACCGATCACCTCAAACATGCCATGCTTGCGCTCTACCAGATGAGCTAATCCCCCTTAAACGACCGCAAATATAAAGATGAAAAATAAGTTGAAGACAATTTATTATTCGCCCCAGATTTCTTCTTTGCCCTCTATCCAAAGTTTTATCAAGCGGTTCGAAACGGATTTCGGCCTTTCGAGTGGATAGCCTAAAGCCCTATCCCAGCAAAGGCTTGCCAACACACCTAATGCCCTGGATACGCCAAAGAGAACGGTATAAAATTCATATTCCACCATTCCATAATGCTCAAGCAATGCACCGCTGTGTGCATCTACATTGGGCCACGGGTTTTTTATCTTTGCAACAGATTGTAAAATGGGAGGTACTGTTTCATAAATATTCCACACAGTTTGCACCAACGGGTCATCAGGCATATGTTTTTTGCCAAATGCCATTTGCGCTTCAAACCGAGGATCAGTTTTTCTTAGCACCGCGTGTCCATAACCGGGAACTACTTTTCCTTCCGAAAGTGTTTTATGTACATAGTCTGCTATCTGCTCTTTTGTAGGAAGGTCGCTACCAATAGTTTTGCGCATTTCAAAAATCCATTTGATCACTTCCTGGTTGGCAAGCCCATGTAAGGGTCCCGCCAGGCCATTCATTCCGGCTGCGAAAGCAAGGTAAGGGTCGCTCAATGCAGAGCCTACTAAATGTGTAGCATGGGCAGAAACATTTCCACCTTCATGATCTGAATGTATGGTCATATATAAACGCATCAGCTCACGGAAGCTCTCATCTTCATAACCAAGCATGTGAGCAAAATTTCCGGCCCAATCCAGCAGCCCGTTAGGTTGTATATGTTTTCCTTTTTTATATTTCCGGCGATAAACGTATGCTGCAATACGGGGTAGTCGCGCAATCAAATCCATTGAATCATCAAATGTTGCAGACCAATAATCTTTTTTGCTCATGCCGGCTGCATATCTTTTTGCAAATTCACTTTCTGTTTGAAGCGCCATAATCCCTACCACAAATTGCGTCATCGGATGTGCCGTTTCAGGCAAAGCCTCTATTGTATCAAAAACATAATTAGGCACATGGCTTCTTCGTTGCCACACACTGCTCATGTGGTGGGCGGCTTCATCATCAGGCAGGTCGCCGACAAGCATCAGATAAAATAAGCCTTCAGGTAAAGGTTCATTTCCGCCATCCGCTTTAGGAAGTGCTTTCTGCAATTCAGGAATAGAATAGCCACGAAAGCGTATTCCATCCTGCGAATCGAGAAGAGAAGTTTCAGTTACTAACCCGGTAATTCCGCGCATTCCCTGGTAAATCTGTGAGAGTTTTACCTCCCCGATGACCTTATCGCCGTGCTCTTTAATGGTCTCTTTTACTTCTGCGGCAATTAAATCTGCCTTAGCTTTAAACCTGTCTTTTACTACTCCCATAATAGAAAAAAATTTATATTGTTATTTGATCTTTTCAAAAAAAATGCGGTAGCCCTAAAGTTAATGATAGAGTGAATGTTAAACAAAAGAAATATTAGAACGACCGTCGTTACCTGGAAGCCTTCCGGTATAAATACCACGCAAGAAAGCCAAAAGCAACATTTGGCAACCATGCCGCTATAACAGGATTGAAATTTCCTTTCAAAGAGAATACTGCGGCAAACCTTTGAACCAAAATATATAAAACGCAGATCATTACTCCGATGGCAAGGTGAAACCCGCTTCCACCACGGATTTTTTTGGATGCGATAGAGGCGCCGATAATAGTTAAAATAAATATGGAAACCGGATTGGCATTGCGATTATTTTTTTCAAGCATCAAAGAATTTACGTCTTCCGTTCCTCGGATCTTTTCAAGTTTGATAAATTCGTTCAGGTCCGGTGTGGTTAATTTGTCTTTCATATATTCATCCCGCTGCAGATCGCGTGGCTTAAAATTGAAATTCATATATAATGTTGGCGTTTCTTTCAACTGCTGATGGAGACCATTTATGTTTCTTTCAACAACATTATCAAGCCTCCATTTTCTTGAAGCCGTGTCCCATGAAATCGTTTGAGCTCTTAAGTTATAAATAAGATTGGTCTTATTAAATCGCTGTATAAAAAAATTATTTCCCCTGCGGCTGATCGTATCGTAATACCTGACACCAGCGTAAGAAAATGAATCGAGCTTAAAATATTTAAAACTTATGGTAGAAGTATTTTCATAATTACCGTAATTAAAGTCAACATATTTTGAATTAAAAGTTGCCCACTTCTGGTTGGCTGGCGGAAGTACATATTGATTGCACCACCATAAAAAAGCCGTTAATAAAAAACCTCCGATCATGTATGGCCTTAAAAAACGAAAAAAACTAGTTCCGCTGCTTAGGATAGCAATTACTTCCGAACGGTTGGCCATAATAGAAGTGAAAAAAATAACCGCGATAAAAATAAAAAGCGGGAAAAGCATTGCATCGATACGCGGAACAAAACCGAAATAATAATCAGTGATAATCGTTTTCACCGAAAGCTTTGCTTTGGTAAAATCATCTGTCTTTTCACTAAGATCAATAATTACAACCAATACTGTTAATGCAATAAGACAAAAGAAAAATGTTATAAAAAATTTTTTGAGTATATACCAGTCAATGATTTTCATAAAAAACTTAATTAGCTATTCAGCTAATTAGCCAATCAGCTAATTAAAAAATATGATTCCTGAATAAAATGTTTTAATTGAAGGCTTGATAAAGAGCCATCAACAAATATAGTATTCCAATGTTTTTTATTCATGTGATAGCCCGGCAATATAGACGAATATTGTTCTCTTAATTGAATCGCATATTCAGGGTCGCATTTTACATTGAATTGCAGCGGTTGTGATGATAAAGAGACCAGTAAAAATATTTTATTATTAGTTTTAAACACGAGCGTTTCTTCACCAAACGGAAACCCTTCTGTAACATCTTTTAATGATAAGGCATAATCTCTCAATTCTTCGATGTTCATGATGAATGATAAAACGTGAATAGTGAATTGTGAAAAAGGAATAAAATTCCATTAAGATTTTTCATGATCGCTCTTCCACCATTTGTAGCCAATAATGCCAATTGCCGCATAAGGAACCAGCATTAAATAAATAATCCCTGTATTGAAGCCTTCAGCAGGCTTTTGTCCCATTTGTTGCACTGTTCGGCTGCAAATAGAGCATTGTGCCCGCAAAGAAGAATTGATTATTACAAAGCAAAGTGTGAAAAATAATATCAGTAACAATTTCTTCATAAAAAATATTGAACAAAGATAAGCCAAAAAGTAGTTTTAACGTATTTTCACCAAATTACGATTGCTGCAGATTTAGTTTCTTTTTATTATTTAATTTTAAACGTACATGGATAACCACGCATCACGAAGCTTGCAGCATTTCAAAAATTTCGTTGGAATAAAATTTCAGCTTTATAATAGTCTATTCACTTCGTTGCCATTTCACAGGATCGAAAAAACAGGAATTCTTTTATCACTGTTCATTAATATTTGCGAAGAAGGTTATAAAAAAAAGCTCAGCCCTTCAGAAATTATTGAAGACTTTTTTTTAAAGGATACTTCTTTCACCACTCAGCCCGAAAAACTTGATCTGCTTTTTCGTTTTATACAATTTGTAGAAAGACAGGTAGTTCTCTTCGACGCGCTCGAAGATGCCGCTTTCAAAGAAGTGCATGATACGGGCGGCGCGGGCACGCTGAAGCAACTGGAAATGCAGGTAGTTGAGAATAATAAAGAAAGCGCGCTTGCAAAAAAGCTGGAAGATTTTTCTGTCGAGCTCGTCCTCACGGCGCATCCAACTCAATTTTATCCCGGCCCGGTGTTAGGCATCATCAATGATCTTTCAAAATCACTTTCAGAAAATAACGCCGCGCAGGTAAACATGTATCTGCAGCAACTTGGTAAAACGCCTTTTTTCAAAAAAGAAAAGCCGACACCTTACGATGAAGCGATGAGTTTAATTTGGTATTTGGAAAATGTATTTTTTATCGCCGCAGGCAGAATTATTTCTTTTTTTAAAAATCAATTTCCTGATGCCGTTAATGAAATTAACCCGGTTATTAAAATGGGTTTTTGGCCCGGCGGCGACCGTGACGGGAATCCTTTCGTAAATTCTGAAATTACTTTAAAAGTGGCGGATGCTTTAAGAGGCGGAATTATAAAGTGCTATTATCTGGAGATACGCAGACTTAGGCGCAGGCTCACTTTTAAAGGAGTTGATGTTCTTCTTGCCGACCTTGAAAAACAATTGTATAATAATATTTTTATTCCCGGAAACCGCACCGATATCACCAAAGAAAGTATCCTGGAAATATTAAATACCATCCGGGAAACCATTATTTACCAGCACAACGGATTGTTCCTTCATCTTATAAATAAACTGATCAATAAGGTGCATGTTTTCGGGTTGCATTTCGCTTCGCTTGATATCAGGCAGGACAGCTCAATTCATGAAAAAGTTTTTTCAGCTATCTCATCAGAAAATAAAATTTTTCCAACAGATTATTTAAAATTGAGCGAAAATAAAAAGATTGATTTTCTCACTAAAAATACTGAGATCCTCCCGGAAAAAGATTATGAAAATCCTGTTATAAATGACACGCTGGAAAGTATAAAAGCAATAAAAAAAATCCAGGAATATAATGGTGAACCCGGCTGCAACAGGTACATCATCAGCCACAGCCGCACCGCGTTGAATATTTTGGAAGTGTATGGATTATTTATTTTATGCGGCTGGAAAAAAGAGGAAATGAAAGTGGATATTGTTCCTCTGATCGAAACAATTGAAGACCTGCAAAATTCAGCTACTATCCTTGGAACGTTATATAAAAATGAAGAATACAGGCAACATTTAAAAAGAAGAAATAATACGCAAACCGTGATGCTTGGCTTTTCCGATGGCACAAAAGATGGTGGTTATCTGATGGGAAACTGGAGCATTTATAAAGCTAAAGAACAGCTCACAAAAATTTCAAAAGAGAATAATATAGATGTGGTTTTTTTCGATGGCCGCGGCGGGCCGCCGGCAAGAGGCGGAGGCAAAACACATAAGTTTTATGCATCAATGGGCAAAAATATTTCGAACAAGGAAATACAATTAACCATCCAGGGGCAAACGGTAAGTTCAAATTTTGGAACAGTTGATTCGGCCCAATATAATATTGAACAATTGATTCATGCGGGCATCTCAAATGATCTTTTTTCCAATCGCCATATTACGCTTGCGGAAGATGAAGAAAAACTCTTGCAGGAATTAGCAGATGAAAGTTTTGATTCATATACTGCGCTAAAAAATCATCCGGAATTCATGGATTATTTAATTGAAGTGAGCCCGTTAAAATATTACAGTGAAACAAATATCGGCAGCCGGCCTACGAAGCGTGGATCAGGTAAATTAAATATGGAAGATCTGCGTGCCATTCCTTTCGTGGGTTCATGGAGCCAGCTTAAGCAAAACGTAACCGGTTACTATGGCGTCGGCGCGGCCTTAGAGAAAATGGAAAAACTTGGGAAATTAAATCGCCTGAGAACCCTTTATCAAAATTCTTTATTTTTCAAAACGCTTATTGATAACTGTGAAATGGCCATGAAGAAATGCTTTTTCCCGATCACAGAATATTTATCAAAAGATGAAAAATTTGGAGAGATATGGAATATGATCTACCATGAATATGTAATCACTGAAAGATATCTTTTTAAATTAAGCGGAAACAACGAACTGATGGCGGAGTATCCTGTTGAGCAATTATCAGTGAGCATGAGAGAAAAGATTGTTTTGCCGTTAGTGACCATCCAGCAATATGCTATGGCAAATATTCGTGAAATAGAAAAAGAAAAAATGAAAGATCCTTTGAAAGAAACCTACGAAAAATTAGTAATGCGCTGCTCATTTGGGATTATCAACGCCGGAAGAAATTCCGCGTAGAAAAAACTTAATTAAAATTTGAAAGCGTGGAAAGTAAGAAAGTAGAAATTTAGTTTTTTTAATTTATAGGCTCTCCGCCTGTGTTTATAATAAAAACGGAGTTGAACAATAATATTTATTCCCCACTTCGTTTAACCATGGTTGTTATACAAATTCTACTTTGATAAAAATGCTAATTTGAGAATAAAGCCTGGAAAGCCAAAATATAGAAAATTACTTTTAGCGACCGAAAAAATGCTTCATACATATTTTGCTTTATCCTTCAGCATTATAAACTCGCCATGTCAATTACAAACCTATACTTTACATCACCTTTCAGCATGCGTTCATAAGCTTCATTTATCTGGCTCATTTTAATCACTTCCACATCGCTCACTATATTATGTTCAGCGCAATAATCAAGCATTTCCTGGGTTTCCGGAAGTCCGCCAATAAGCGATCCTGCAACGCTTCTTCTTGCGCCAATCAAATTGAAAGCCGGAATCTGCGCCGGTGTTGGAGGGGCTCCGACACAAATCATAACGCCATTTGTATTTAACATTCCCAGGTAAAAATTATAATCATGATCCGCTGATACCGTATTCAAAATAAAATCAAAATATTTTGATACAGTTTTCGTTTGTGCTTCATCGTTAGTTAGCACAAATTTGTGTGCGCCTAATCTTTTCGCATCCGATTCCTTGGAAGGAGAGTGGCTTAGCATGGTAACTTCTGCCCCCATAGAAGCCGCAAGCTTTACAGCCATGTGCCCCAGGCCGCCAAGGCCTACGACGCCTACTTTATCACCTTTGCCTACCTTCCAATGCTTTAGAGGAGAATAAGTGGTAATACCGGCGCAGAGCAATGGGGCTATGCCTTCCAGCGGCTGTTTATCAGAAATGTGCAATACAAAATCTTCATGAGCTAAAATCTGCTTGCTGTAGCCACCATATGTAATTCCGCTGCCATCTCTTTCCTGCGTATTGTAAGTGCCTATCATTCCTTTGCTGCAATATTGTTCAAGCCCATCTTTACAATTATCACATTCGCGGCAGCTATCCACAAGGCAACCGATACCAGCCAGGTCACCCACTTTAAATTTCTTTACATCATCGCCCACAGCAGAAACGCGGCCTACAATTTCATGGCCGGGCACCACAGGATATTTTGTATTTCCCCACTCATTACGCGCAGTATGCAAATCACTATGGCAAACGCCACAAAATAAAATATCTATTTGTACGTCATTTGGTTTGGGTGTTCTTCTTTCAATTGACCAATCGGCTAAAGGAGTTGTGGCAGATTGCGCTGCGTATGCTTTTGTTGTGCTCATGAATTTATTTTTAGGAAACAAAATTATTTATTTTAATTGGCTAAATAAATAAAACATTTTTTCTTTAAACAACTCAAAAAATAGTTTTTTGCAATTGCTATCAGGACAAGTTAAAAAGTATCTTTTATTATTCTAATTTCAGCATGCACTTTTAGAATGCAATCGCAGCATTATTGAGCGGGAAGTAACATTAAATATTCAAAATAGTATAAAACAAAAAAACCTGCTATTTCTAACAGGTTAATGTAGCACGTACGGGATTCGAACCCGTGATTCCTCCGTGAAAGGGAGGCGTCTTAACCCCTTGACCAACGCGCCATTTGATTTTGAAGGACGGCAAAGATAGCCTCACGCAGTTTTGTTGCCAAATTTTTTCTTTTTCCAGACAAAATTTTGATGTAAAAAATATTCATTGCACTTAGCAAAAATATTTACGATATCCAGTTGTGTCAAATTCAATCAAAGATGAACAATCTTATATTTGCAACATGTTATCAGTAAGCAATCGCGGTAAAATAATGCCCGCTTCTCCTATCAGAAAATTGGTACCTTTTGCAGAAGCTGCAAAGACCAAAGGAATAAAAATTTATCATCTGAATATTGGCCAGCCTGATATAGAAACTCCTCCACAGATTTTGGATGCTGTAAGAAAATCTAAATTTAAAGTTCTGGAATACAGCCATAGCGCGGGCAACGAAAGTTACAGGCGGAAACTGGTAGAATATTATCGTTCAGTAAATATCGAGGTAGATCATAATGAAATTATAGTAACAACAGGCGGTAGTGAAGCAATTCTTTTTGGCTTTATGAGTTGCCTTGATGCGGGAGATGAAGTAATTATACCTGAGCCGTTTTACGCCAATTATAATGGCTTTGCAGTCGCCGCGGGTGTTGTTATAAAACCAATTACTTCCAACATTGAAACAGGTTTTGCCCTGCCTCCAATTGAAGAATTTGAAAAAGTAATTACGGCCAAAACAAAAGCGATAGTAATTTGTAATCCCAATAATCCGACAGGATACTTGTATAGCAAGAGAGAAATGGATGTGTTGAAAACAATTATCAAAAAACATGACCTTTATCTTTTTTCAGATGAAGCCTATCGTGAATTTTGCTATGAAGGCGAGCATTTCAGTGCTATGCAGCTGGAAGGCGCGGAAGAAAATGTAATATTGATGGATACCATCAGTAAACGTTACAGTGCTTGCGGGGCAAGAATCGGCGCATTGGTCACCCATAATAAAGAGATATTGCAAACGGCCATGAAATTTGCTCAGGCAAGGTTGAGCCCGCCTGAATTTGGCCAGATACTGGGACAGGCAGCAGTAGATCTTCCTTCAGATTATTTTGAAAAAACGAAAGCAGAATACCAGTTAAGAAGAGATACCATTGTGAAAAGATTGAATAATATTTCCGGAGTTTTTTGCCCTAATCCGGGTGGCGCATTTTATGCAATGGCTTCTTTGCCTGTTGATGATGCAGATGTATTTTGCCAATGGTTGTTAGAATCATTCAATTATAATGGAGGAACAGTAATGCTTGCACCAGCCTCAGGATTTTACGGAACAAATGGATTGGGGAAAAAAGAAGTCAGGCTTGCCTATGTTTTAAATGTGCAAGCCATCAATAATGCAATGGATTGCCTGGAAAAAGCGTTGGAAAATTATCCCGCGCGGCAACACTTGAAATAATCTCCATGACATCTGATTTTCGTATTGCCATTTTTGGGCAATGTATTATCTTCGCCGCCCAAAATGTCGGGATAGCTCAGCTGGTTAGAGCATCGGATTCATAACCCGAAGGTCGGCGGTTCAAGTCCGCTTCCCGATACAATGCTGAAATCCTCATCTGATAAGCATTTCAGCATATTTAAAATCTCCTTGCTCTGTAGTATTATTATACAGTTAATAAAACAGTTAATGATGCTAATCTTAATGGCTGTTCCGAACCTTTCATTTACCAACTAATTTAAAAAGCACGGAGTTTCTAATAAATGCGACTGGTATATTGCATATTGCTTTTACGAACCGGTCTTCAAAAAAAAATATAAAAACGGTAATGTATTTATTGTGAAAGCTTACCTCAATCGTTTAAAAGTTTTGCCGAAACAAGGGAGGCGTAAAATCTTACCGGAAGAATTCATTTATTCATTAAAGAATGAAGATTATAACACTAAAACTAAAATCAAACTCCTTTCTTCCAACATGATCATGTGATAGAACCTTCTACTCTATGGATCATTGATCTTGGAAAAGTAAAAAACTAAAATCAAGTTAGAGACGTCTATTAACTCTGAAATGAAAACTGTTTATGGAAAATTTGTAAGCCACTAGTGCGTTAAGATTTCTGACAGCTCCAATATTTGCAATCAGGCGTAACACATAAAAATTATTTTTGAATAACTGGAAGACAATTTCAATCTTTCTGTTTTGAGATTTAATAAATGCAGGTCTTATTTAATGATTCTTTTTAAGGAGTTATTGCAATTGAAAACAATTGTAAGTAACTCTGTACGCAACCTATCGAAAAGGAAAACAATTAAAAAAATTAGAGAATTATTATCCGATAAAAAAGGCGATAGATAAATATTTTAGTTGAATGTTTTACACGTTCTGAGATTCATGATTATTTTTTTTCATTTAAATACAAAGGAAAATGTGATGCTGCTTTACAGGGGAAAATATTCATGTTGAGAAACACTGGTTTAAATCTAATAAAAAAATGGAACTCAAATGAGAAAGTATATTGCACAATTTGTATAAATAAACTTTAAGAACTACAATTGTTTTTAAGAAAACCGTCATTTTGTAAAAACTAAGATTCAAAAGTTATAGGTCCACTCTAATTTTTTTACTGAAATCTTTAATCATACTTATTTTAACTTTACTTGTTGTAAGCAAATGCTAAAAGATGTATCATACGATGTTACTATATTGCTGAAGCAGATGGCAGATGAAAGTTTCGCATCATTCAAAACAATAAAAAAAAGGAGCATATTTTATGAAGAATTTAGTAATGAGCCGCCGCCATTTCCTGAGAGCTGCTGCGGTGGTTGCAATTTCAAATAGCATTTTGTCAGGTAATGCATTAGGCCAGGATAATATTCACGACAATAATTTCAAGTCCCCCTTGTGGGATCTGACAAAACTTAACAAAGAAGTTTTAAAGCTATCAGTTTGGTTTAGGGCTCAGGATGCTGAAGAACTCCTATCAACCCGATCCGGTTTGGACAAAGCAATCAGCTGGTGTAAACAACATGGCGCTACGAAAGTTTATCTTGAAGCTTACGGTAGGGGTCTATATGCAAATCGCAATATTTTGGTAAATGCAAAAGAAAAATTTTTGAAAGAGGGATTAGAGGTTCAGGGCGGCGTTCTCACCGCAAGCGGACCTGATAATTTCAATATATATCATTGCTATACCAGTAAAACGGATCAGGAAGAGCTCCAGCGGATGTTTGAATATGCGGCCTCGATATTCGATGAAATCATAATAGACGATTGGTTTTTTACAAATTGCGAAAACGAAGAAAGTATCTCGGCTCTTGGGAATCAGACATGGTCGCAGTATAATACTGATTTAATGGTAAAAATGAGCCAGGAACGTGTTATGATTCCTGCACACACAATCAACCCGAAGGTAAAAGTCATCATAAAATTTCCGCAGTGGAATGACGAGTACCAGTTGCGCGGGTACGATGTTGTCCGTCAGTCCAAAATATTTGATGGAATCTGGGCTGGCACAGAAGATCGTGAGTTTGATTATAATGCCAGCACTGGTTATGAAACACCATATAATGCTTACTTCAATATGAGGTGGCTTGCCAATTTTGGCAACGTCGGTGGAGGTTGGTTCGATACCGGCGACGAAAAAACTAAAGTGACTACATATCTTGAGCAGGCCCGGCACACAGTGCTTGGAGAAGGGAAAGAAATGATACTGTGGTGCTATAGCAACAACTTTCCTGCTGTTGATAAACTTGATGCACTGAGTAAAGAACTTCCCGGATTGATTAAACTGGCTAATATAGTACAAGTTAAACCTGTGAAAGGAATACACCTGTTAAAACCAGGTAACAGTGATCCTTTTGAGGAAGGGTGGATTTGCAGTTTTATAGGTAGCCTCGGACTTCCGTTTGTACCGGCAAGTGAAATAAATGAAGAGGCTGCAGCTGCTTTTTTCCCTGTTCAGGTGCTTAAAGACCCAGGTTTCGTCGCAAAACTTCAAAGGATGTTAGAAAAAGGGACGCCAGTTGTTGTTACAGATGGCCTCTCAAAAAGACTTGATGCCCACCCGGACATTGTTAAACAGCTTACAGTACTTCCGGTGAATGGATCACCAAAAACGCTTTTGAAAATGACCCGTGATGAGATTAAGCCCTTCAGGGATAAATTGATGGCACCCTTTGGAATGAAATTCGATGCACCGAATAAAGTGGAATTGTATCTTTTCGGAGAGGATACTTTTGCTGTTGAGAATATAAATGATGAAGCAGTTGATGTCATACTTGAATTGCCAAAAGTTACCAGTGTCAGCAAGGCATTAATACTGCCTGAAGATGGTGGAAATGTAGAACTTTCATTGAGTGGCAAAAGCGTTAAAATTAGAATTTCACCGAGAACACTTGCTGTGGTTGACTACAAATAGTTTTTGCAGAACAAGTTACCTTTTAAATTTATTCCTTTAAAAATATTCGTTTGTGAGCACTTAAATAAGATTTCGTAATAAATTATCAATAAGAAAACAGATAAGCCGAAAAGAATAAATGAAATTGTAAAAGAGCCATCTTCAAAAGTTTTATTTTCGTTTTATTGTTTGCAAACGATATAAGTCGGTCAATGATAATACCAGTTGGCACTCAGTATTTCATAATAACAGAATCGTCTTATTTATTTTGATACAAATAATGATTTATAAATTTTCAAAATTTTTAAGCCATATCTGTTTCGTTTTAATAAAATAATTATGAAAAAAATCCGAAATCTTATTTTAGCCGGAATCATCTTTCCGGCCTTCAGCTTTAGTCAGTCAAGGCTCCACCTCACGAAGTACGTAAACCCTTTGATTGGAACTACAGTTCTCACCGACTCCGCAGAACTCGGATATAATCCGCCATGGCGTACCTGGAATGGCCTTGTGGGGCCGGCTGCAACGGTACCGTTCGGGATGGTACAGGCAGTTCCCGTTACTACTTATGGCAGCGGCAGTGGGTACGAGTATGAAGTGAAGACGATCAAAGCTTTCGCTCAAACGAGCGGAACCGATTGGGGAGAACTTAACATTCCCATTATGCCTCTTGAAGGCGATAAATTCACAGCCAATGATTTTGCTTCGACTTACAGTCACACAAACGAAACGGCACGTCCCGGATACTATAAGGTTCTGTTGGACCGCTACAATATCAGGGCAGAACTTACCGCCACCAAAAGATGCGCATATTATAAATGTACTTATACAGGCGGCCAGGATAAAAAACTCGCATTTGATCTCGTACACGCAGGCGGCGGTAGCAGTACGTGGGAACTCAATAAGACCGGTGATAACATCGTTACCGGACAACAGGGTAACCTTTATTTCTATGCAGTAATGAATCATAAGATCAAAAGTATTGACACTTACAAACGTAATCCAAAACAGCCCGACATACCGCCTACCGGCCAGGGTGCAGGCGGTCAGAGAAAACTTACCGGCGACATTGATATTCCTATTATAAGTTTTGAAAAATCTAACAAACCATTGGAGGTTAAAATTGGTATTTCAAGAGTTAGCCCCGATGGAGCAAAACTTAACTACAATACAGAAATTGCAAATAAGAGTTTCGATCAGGTTTACAAGGATGCTGATGAGAGCTGGGAAAAACTTCTTGACAAGATCAAGGTTACGGGCGGAACAGAAAAGCAAAAAGTGATGTTCTACTCATGCCTGTACAGACAGTTTTGGTACCCGAGTATTACCAGCGATGCGGATGGTAAAATAGTTTTTTATGAAAGAAGACGGCGGGTTCCGGGTGAAATTACGGCTCGCGTATCTGCATCAAAGGATACGATCCCCGGATACGAAACGTATCAAAGCCCGGGATTATGGGATGTCTTCCGTACAAAACTTGTTCTTCTCGATATGCTTTTGCCAGATGTGAGCAACAACATTATCAAATCCATAATTTTTACCGGTGAGCATTCGGGATTTCTGCCTACTTCTTTCCACGGCGATTTCGCTTCATCTTATATCTCCGGTTCGTATCTACGCGGTATAAAGGATTACGACGTCGAGAAAGCATACCAGCTAATGCTTAACAACGCCAACACGCCTACCAGTAGCAGCGTAAGTGGCGCAAGACCTCACAACGCCCAATACCTGGAACTGGGGTATGTTCCCGAAGTAGATATTCCACATCCCGTAACCGAAACTGTATCTACCGCAGGAACCACTAAAACGCTTGAATTCGCTTATGCGGATTACTCAATAGCATTGATGGCTAAAGAGCTTGGAGATATGGGTACATACAACAAGATGATGAAGCGCAGCAAGAATTATAAGAATGTATTCGATCCCGAGACTGAATTGATGAGAGGCCGGCTCGCGGATGGAAAATGGTACTCGCCTTTTTATCCAAATTATCCTTACTACGAATTCATGTACCGCGAGGCAAACGCCTGGCAGGCATCGTTCTTTGTACCACAAGATACTAAGGGACTTATCGCCCTTTACAAAAGCTCCGCAGATTTTGAGCTGAAAGTGGATTCACTCTTCTCGATTCCCTGGGGAGGATATGCAAAGGACAACCTTTCGTGCTTCCTGGGGCAGTTCTGCATGGGTAACCAGCCTGACTTCAACTATCCTTATCTCTATTATTTCGTAAACAAACCACAAAAGTCGCAGGCCATCCTTACCAAATTGTTGTCAGATTATTTCGGAATGGGACCCGAAGGCCTTGCCCTGGCCGGAATGGACGACCACGGTTCCCTGACCGGATGGTATGTATTTAATGCAATGGGGGTATTCCCCTATTCCCCGGCAGACCCCAAATACATTGTATCAATGCCTATTTTCGACAACGTTGATATGCAGCTCGGCGACGGCAAGACATTTACCATTGTAAAAAAAGGTAGTGGTAAAAATATTGACAAGATTACTATTGGCGGAGAAGCGCTCAAAGGCTGGTTCGTTAATTACGATGATATGCTCAAGGGTAAAGAACTGGATATTTATACAAAATAGTTGAAAGCTTTATAATGGAGTTAAGTTCTCCTTAATTTAAAATTTATATTAAAATGAAACCATTCTATTTACGGATTATTTTACTGCTGTTTTTCTTTGTAAATGCAGGGGTCAGCTTTGCTCAAAAAAGTGACATATCCTCCGGAGCAATCTATTCACTAAAATCGAAATTAAATAACAAGTTGCTGGACGTAAGCAACGCTTCATTGGAAAATGGCGCCAACGTTGATTGTTGGACAGACACCAAATCAGATGCTCAAAGATGGACAGTAACCGATATTGGCAAAGGCGTATATACCTTAACAAATGTGCTAAGCGGAAAATTATTGCATGTAGCTGCTGCACCCGCGGACTCGGTTAATGTAGATCAGGCCAACGATACTGATGACAACGATATCAAATGGATTATTATGAAAGCCGGAAATGGTTCGTATAATTTAAAATCAGTTGCCAGCCCTAATTTTTCACTCAATTTACATGCTGGCGGTACTGCCGATGGGACTAATATTAATTTAAGCCGGTCTTCTACCGAAAACACACAAAAATGGATATTCCAGAAAGAGGCACTACAAGCTTCACCTCCTGCTGCTATAGCTGATAAGATCTTTGAGGCGTGGCTTACCGGTTATAAAGTGGAAACCAGTAAAGGTTTTTGGGACAAGGCCGAAATGATGGAAATCGTTCTGGATGCGTATGAAGTTACCAAAGAAGAGAAATACAAAACCGACTTTGATGTAATGTATAAGAATTTCATGGCTAATAATAAATCTGATTGGATGTATAACAAATACAATGATGACATAACATGGGCGGTACTTTTCTGCGTACGCGGCTATTTGCTTACTGGCAATAAAACTTATCTTGAACAGGGGAAGGATCAGTTTGATAAAATGTATGCCCGTGCATTTACCAACAGCTTTGGCGGCGGCCTCATTTGGTATCAGACAAAAACATCAAAAAATGCCTGCATCAACGGACCGGCGATGGTAGCGTGCTGTTATTTGGCGCAGGCGACAGGCGATAAGACTTATTACGACAAAGCAATTGCTCTATATAGCTGGTCTAAAATATATTTATTCAATCCTGCAACAGGTAAAGTAAATGACAATGTTGATTTGAACAAATCAGGACAGATTAAAATCAGCACCTGGAGTTCAACCTACAACCAGGGAACTTATCTGGGTGCCGCGGTCATGCTTTACAACTACATGAAAGAAAAAAGATATTTGGCAGAAGCGGAAAAAATTGCTGAATATACAAGAGATAGTATGTATAATTCGAAAGTAATTGACAACGAAGATCGCGGTAATGACCTCCCAGGTTTCAAAGGAATATTTGTCCGCTATGCAAGAAAATATGCTGTTGAAGGGAATAAGACTGATTTAAATACATGGCTGCTGTTGAATGCAAAAGTTGCTTACAACAATAGAAATTCACAAGACATTATACATACAAAATGGGGAACACGGACAAATGAAATGAAACTCAAATCAGCTTTCGGATCATCAACTGCGGTATCACTATTAATTAATACACTTTTTTTAAAACCTTGAAGAAGAGCTTTTGAAATTTACTTTATTTCGTTGAAGTTATAAATTACCTGCCTTCCCTTAATGTATTCAGGCGTGAATCAAGTTTTTATAAGAGATGAATAAAAATAAGGATTGACGTTTAGAAAGCATTTCACTTACTGCTTTAAATCAAAGATTAGGGTAAATTTTCGGCCAAATGGTTTGGATGCAATAAGTGTCACAATTGAAACCATAGATAAACCGGTAAGTTTTAAATAGCGGAAAATGAACGAATAATAAATAAACAAGTAAACTAAATATTATGATTTGTAAAAAATGTATTCTTACAATTTTGTTATTGGTGATTTTCACAAATTTTGTTTCTGCACAAAAGAAAGATAAAACCAACAATGCAGCTAAAAGTATAACTTTCAAAACAACACCGTGTATGGACGTACTGCATCTTTTTACAGCCTCGAACGTTCCTGAGTTAGGTCCGGATGAAACCCCTGCGGTTGCAGGCAACTGGAAAAATGGAGTAACTCCTCCTAAAATGCCAGGCAACGGTTTGGCGCAGCATCCAATGCTATTGGTGGGTGAAAACTACGATAAAATGTTCCTGATTAATAGAGGCAAAGTGATTTGGACCTATTCCACCGGCACAAGCTCCGAATACGATGATGTATGGATGCTTTCAAATGGCAATATCCTATTTTCCCGCATGGAATACGTAGAAGAAATCACGCCATCTAAAAAAGTAGTGTGGCGCTATGATTGTGTAAAGGAAGCGGGACCTAATCATACTGAAATCCACACATGCCAGCCCATTGGCCTGGACAAGGTAATGTTCATTGTGAACGGTTTGCCGCCCAAATTGATAGTTGTCAATATCAAGACCGGAGCCGTTGAGGTCGAGCACGAGCTTCCATATTCACAGCCTCCAAATCCAAACGGTATTCATGGACAATATCGGCGGGCTCGTGTTACTGCCGCTGGAACTTATCTCATTTCCGTTTTTGGCCTTGGATATGTTGTGGAATACGACAAGCAGTTCAAAGAGGTTTGGAGGTACGATTGTAAGCAGCCCTGGTCGGCTCTTCGTTTAAAGAATGGGAATACGTTAATTACGAATGAAGCTGATGCTAAGGCGCTGGAGGTTAATTCCAAAGGGGAGACGGTATGGGAATTCAATACCAGAACAGACCTGCCAGAGGCGTATCGGTTTTCTTCTGCCCCCCAAACCTGCACCCGTTTAGCAAATGGCAATACCATATTTACATCCCGGGGCGACAATCATGGCAATGGACCGCAGATGGTAGAAGTGACCAAAGACAAGAAGGTTGTCTGGGTTTTGCAAGACTGGAAAACGCTCGGTCCAGTCACTACAGTGCAAATTCTTGACGATCCAGGGAGTCCTGAAATTCCTGGTCAATCGGAACATTGATCTGAAAACTATTTTAATAAAGTAGAAAATGTTTTAACGGATTGCGATTAAGTCTGCAATATTTATTAGCAGCTATATTGATAACAATAAATAGGAAAAATTAGCATACACTACTAATGAATACCTTCTTTTAAAATAGCAAGAAGGGCTTATGTTGCAGCCAGTTTCTTAACAAATGATACCATGAATAAAAATATTAGAGTTGGCTTAATAGGATTTGGGGTTGGTGGGCAAATTTTTCATGCCCCTGTATTAACAGCAATACCGGGATTGAATTTAACTAAGATAAGAGCTTCAAGGCCGGAACAAATTTCGGTGGCCCGAATGAAATATCCTGAGGCGAAAATATTAAGTAGCGCAGAAGAAATAATTAATGATAAGGATGTCGACCTGGTGGTGATCTCTACTCCCAATACTTCTCATCATTTATTGGCATTGCTGGCTTTGCAGGCAGGGAAGCATGTGGTGGTAGATAAACCATTCACCATTACCACTGCCGAGGCAGATGAACTGATTGCATTGGCGGCAGCCCGTAATCAGGTTCTTTCTGTCTTTCACAGCAGGCGCTTTGATAGTGATTTTCATACCGTAAAAAAAGTTATTAAAAGTGGTTTATTAGGTGAACTGGTTGAATTGGAAAGCAGGTATGACCGCTTTAGAAATTTTCTGAAACCGGGTGCATGGCGCGAAGAAGAGACTCCAGGTACAGGGATTTTGTTTGACTTGGGATCACATCTAATTGATCAGGCGCTGACATTATTTGGATTGCCTGAAGGTGTTACCGCTGATTTACGGATGCAAAGAAAATCCGCAAAGGCAGTTGATAATTTTGAAGTCATTTTACATTACCCTTCGTTAAAAATATCCTTGAAAGCGGGTATGTTGGTAAAAGAAATTCTACCGCGTTTTATTCTTTTAGGTACTGAAGGTTCTTTTATAAAATATGGATTGGATGTGCAGGAAGAAGCACTTAAAGCAGGATATTCACCACTTACAAAAGATAACTGGGGGATAGAACCTCCGGCGATCTGGGGAAAGATTAATACCGAAATAAATGGTTTGCATATAATCGGAAACATAGAAAGTGAACGCGGTAATTATAGAGAATTTTATAATAACGTGTATCAAACGATCGTATGCAAAGATCAGCTTTTAGTTACACCATTGGAGGCCCGCAACACGATACGCATTATCGAATTAGCCATGCAAAGCCAGCTTGAAAGAAGAACCATTGACTATTCTTTTTCTTAATCATTGACAACTATTATGAGTACAGAAGATCTAAAAAAAGAAGCCGCAAAAAAGGCAATCACTTTGATAAAAGATAATACTATTGTGGGATTGGGTGCAGGTTCTACAATAGGGCATTTGTTCCAGTTTCTAAAACCGCAAATAGAAAATGGCATACATATTCAGTTAGTTACTTCTTCATTTTCTACCCGACAGTTATTATTGAAAAATAAGTTTCCTGTTCAACCTATTTCGTCATTTAAAAACATTGATATTTATTTTGATGGCTGTGATCAGCTTGACCATAAATTGAATGCATTAAAAAGTGGAGGAGGAATTCATACCAGTGAAAAATTATTGTCTTCTATGGCCAGTCAGTTTGTATTGATTGGAGATGAATCTAAACTGGTTGAAAATTTCGATAACCGTTTCCCAGTAGTGATTGAGTTACTTCCCCAGGCGGTTTATTATGTTCCTGAATGTATCCAAAATCTTTTCCCTCATTCAAAAAATGCTTACAGGATCAGTGAAAAGAAAGATGGTTATGTGATTACAGAAAACGGGAATTATCTTTTGGACGTATGGTTCGGGAAATGGCCCGATCTATCCACCATGAATCCGTTATTAAAAAGTATTGCCGGAGTAGTGGAAAGTTCACTCTTTTTTAATTTAGCGAATAAAGCAATAATAGCAGGAAAAGAAGGAATAAGAATTTTAGAAAGGGAGACGAGATAAAAGATAATAAATAAATTTTTCTTTTTGAAAGATGCAAGATTTGAGAACAGATATTTGTTAAGAATGATTGTAGCGGCCCGTAATTAATCAAACAGGAAATAACATTTGGTCAACACCTGAAAAACAATTTTAATCTAAATCAATTTTAAAAAAATTATACCAAAAAAAGGACTACCGATAATCTACTGGGAAATCAACTTCCAAGCCTATAAGATTGGAAAGATGACAATGTAGTCAAAAATAAATATTAAATTCTTTTGAAACTCATGCTTATTAAGGGTTGTGGGAAAGTTGATTGAAAGTGGTTTCAATGAACTTTTTGCTCAATGAAAAAAAGATAAAATTTTGACCTGTTATGTGAAGATGAGATTTATTAGAATCAGGTGTTAGTAAACCTGGCACTCCATAATCCACTTACCAAATACATATTTTGAGGTATAGAATATAAAATTAAAGTTTTCTAATTTTTACATTGCGAAAAGCTACCTCATAACCGTGATCCTGGAGAGCTATTTTTCCTTCCGGAGAGGTCATAAAATCCGGCCATGTTCTAAACTTGCTATTGGAAATCATATTTTTCCATGCTTCATCCCCCACCTGCACATCCACGGTTTTGATGCCATTAAAATAAAGAGTCAGATGTCCATTATTTTGAATAATACGTGCCAGGTTCCAGTCTCCGACAGGTTGTGGCTTTGATAAGGCGGCAGTGCCGGATAAATCGTATAACAAACCCGCAAGATGGTTTTCCTTTTTATTATCCTCGGCTTTAATGTTATCCAGCACTTGCATTTCAGCGCCTGTGTTATATGTATCACGAAACTTTGGTTCTTCTTTTACATCAAAAATAATTCCGCTGTTTCCGGCCGGAGAAATTTTCCATTCTGTTGAAAACTCGAAATTTTTGTAGGCATTATCTGTAACAAGGTCTCCATGATTTTCCCTGTCTTCCATTGTAGGATCCATTACCAATGCACCGTCAGCTACTTTCCAGTTTTTGGTTACGGAATTTTTGTTGTAGGTATGCCAGCCATTCATTGTTTTTCCATCGAACAATAATACCCATCCATTATTTTTTTCTTTTTGGGTTAAAGTATCAGATTGTTTGCTTACAGAATTGACTTTGGAAGATGAACACGCACAAAAAATGCTGATTGCAAATAGCAGGCTAAAAAAGGGAAGTTTAAACATAATGGTAATTGTTCTTATTTTATAATTGTGTTGATTCTATTGAATGACATGTTTGATAAAGTTATGTATAATCTTCCTTATCATTAAATCAATTTTAAATAATGATCTTGCCGCCTTCTATTTATTAAATTCCGGTTCTCTTAAGCCCTGCCTGTTATATTATCATAAACACTTCGCTGATGCACAAAAATAATCCAGGGTTTTATTTTTTTTAACTCCTTTTTCGGTAGACAAAAACGAATTTGTAAAAATAGAAACGGGCAATATTTATTCATTACTGCAAGGGACAAAAAAATAAATTCCGTTGTTTTTTTTCAGTGGACAGGAATATGCAATTGCCATCGGACACATTATTGCAGAAAAAAAACATAAAACCTCTTTACTTTTCTGTAGGTTTTTTCGTTTGACTGGAAAGAGATTTTGTAGTTTTTTGATATTTTTTCCGGTGGACAAAATGAATTTTTTAAAAAAATAGAAACCTTCTTACTGTTCTTGAGAAAAGTAAAAATAATGCAGAATAAATTAATACGATGAAGCATATATGCATGTATTTGGCTTTAAAAAAAAGGATTTTCTATAGTGAGATTCGCGGATTACGAATTTCCTGAGTTTGTAGACAATGACAAAAGAAATCATTGGAATGAATTTTTTTGCGCAACAAGAAAACTCAACAGAAATGTAAGATGAAATGACTACCTTGTTTAAAGAATGATTGACAAATCGAAGATATAAGACAAGGATGCGCAAGAATCGGTTATCGAATTCAGAATTAAGGGCTTAGGTAATTCCTCATCGAACACTAATTTTTAATATCTAAGAATAAATTTTATCAGACAACAAAAACAAAAAGTGTCCTATTTCATTTTTTAACCATAAAAAAACAATTATCATGGAAGAAGAAAAACAAAATGTTCAGCCATCATCCGTTTCCAGAAGAAAATTTATCCGCAATACTTCCCTTGCCGCTGCAGGTTTTTATATTGTGCCGCGTCACGTATTAGGAAGAGGTTTTGTAGCGCCCAGTGATAAGCTATTGATCGCGGGTGTAGGTGCGGGAGGTAAAGGCGGTGATGATGATCGTCATTTTGCTAAAACGGGGAAAGCAGAAATTGCTTTTCTCTGCGATGTGGATGAGCGCCAGGCAGTACAAAACCGTAAATTATTTCCCAAAGCAAAATTTTATCATGACTGGCGGGAAATGTTTGAAAAAGAACATAAAAATTTCGATGCAGTTGATGTAGGCATCCCCGATCATAACCACGCCATAGTGGGATTTCATGCTATGCAATTGGGTAAGCATGTTTATGGGCAAAAACCTTTAACCCACGACATATGGGAAGCGCACATGATGGGCGAAGCTGCGAAGCGTTATAAAGTTGTTACACAAATGGGTGATCAGGGTACTTCTGGGGATGGCGTCCGTCAGTTGAGGGAATGGTATGAGGCAGGTATTATTGGTGAGGTTCATACGGTTCACTGCTGGACTAACCGGCCGGTTTGGCCACAGGGAATTCCCTGGTCACAAAAAAATCCACCAGTACCCGCAGGGCTTAATTGGGATCTTTGGCTTGGAACAGCCAAGGAACATCCATATGAAGACATGATTGCACCTTTCAACTGGCGCGGATGGTGGGATTTTGGTACGGGGGCTATCGGTGATATGGCTTGTCATATTGTGGGCCCTGTGTTTAAAGTGCTTGGACTTCAATTTCCAACAGAGGTGGTAAGTAGTGTAAGTACGCCTTATGTAGATAATTGGCAGCAGGCATATTATCCGCAGAGTGGCCCTGTTTCATCCTCTTCACACCTGAAATTTAAAGGAAAAAGTGGCCAGGATATTAACTTAAGTTGGATGGATGGTGGCATTCAGCCTCCGCGGCCTGAAGAATTGGGGCCTAACGAGATAATGGGCGGCAAAGGTGATCAGGGAAATGGGGTGATCTTTGAAGGTACTAAAGGTAAAATGATGTGTGGCGTTTATGCAGAGGATCCCCAATTGTTACCCACATCCCGTACGAACGAAGTGCATGTACCTCAAAAATACCCGCGTGTGCCGGGTGGAACCGATGGCCACTACGGTCAGTGGGTAGATGCCTGTATTGCCGGATACGGAAATATGGAAGTTGATTCACCATTCATAGAATATGCAGTTCCGCTAACACAAAGTATATTAATGGCCAATCTGGCAATCCGCAGTTTTGATTACAGGGAGCCTACTGCTGATGGAAAAGGATTTAATTATCCGGGACGAGGCATCACTCTTCAATGGGATGCAGAAAACATGAAAGTTAAAAACTTTGATGCGGCTAACCAGTTTGTAAAACGTACTTATCGTGAAGGATGGCCTGAATTGAAATTCTAATATTGTCTTTTTTAATAAAAAACTAAAGGTGAAGTATTACAACTTCACCTTTAATTTTATAATTTATTTCGATTGATGCAAAAAAACGTTTAATCCGTTCACAGGATTCATAGAGGACGTTTGGCCAATGGGGGTGTGAAAAATTTAAATCGAGCTATCCATTTTTGATCAGGAATTGAAAAAAGGCAAACTGCTGGTGATAAACACGAAACAGAAATTATCCTGAGAGGTGTTTAAATTTTGTTCAGCATATTTTTCTTTGCTTCTCTTTTATTCACTTAAAAAAATGGGATTTATATCCTTATTTTTCAGAAGTAAAAGTGCCGGCCGGAAACCCTTCCTTGTTGAACAAAGTTGCGCTGCTGCCATCGCTCCAGGCATATCGCACGTAAACAGGATTTGTAATTGAGCTGTTGCTGACCACTACTTTATTGTTGACTATTTTGGCTTGGGCTGGCTTGTAAACTTTGTCGGCCCCTGCTATCTCAAAGTTAGAAAGACCTTTATCGGATGCAACCAGCCCGCTTCCAACCGAATCAAATCCAATTATTAGTTTATTGCCCGATACAGTTGTATTTTTATAGATCGGGCCAGAGGGAACCAGTTTTCTTCCATATTCGTTTGCAAGTGCAAACCTTGCCAAACGATCACCGACTTCTTTTTTATAGGGCGGATGTACTGTTGAGAGGAGGCCTATGTCCAGGGTGGATACCATTCCGGTTTTGGGAAGTTTCAAGCCGTAACGCTGTGCGTCCCTTAGTTTTTGAGATTGTTCCTTTTGATCGGCAGCATCGTAAAGGTAAGGCGCCAACTGTACAAAATAGAATGGCAGTTCATAACCCCATTTATCTCTCCAATCTTCTATCATCAAAGGAAAAAGCCGCTTATACTGTTCAGCCCTTCCAACATTCGATTCGCCCTGATACCAGATAACGCCTTTTATGGAATATGGAATCAATGGATTGATCATGGCATTGAAAAGGACTGTGGGCGAATTACTGTTAAGCTGAGATATGTTGGGCCGCTTCGAAATGTCTGTTTGCAAACCATAAGTATAAAATTTGCCGTTAAGCATTTCTGCGACCCATCTTGACCTCCAGTTACCTTCCAAAGAAATACTTGCCCCGTTGGTGTTGACTATAGATATTGGCTTGCGAACAAGGCCCTGTCCTCCCGTATCAATAACACGAATGGCAATAACATTCTTGCCTTTTACAAGGACAGATTTGGGGACCTTTATTTCCCTTGGCGTATTTGCAAAACCTGAGCCTACAAGTCCGCCTACATATTTTCCGTTGATATAACTTGCGTCCATATCATCAATAGAACCAATTTTAAGAACATAATCACTTGTTGTATCTTCAACGACAAACGTCCTTCTCAACCAAATCGCCCCGTCAAGCTCTCCAGACGGCAATAGGTCAATTCTACCGGGAAGTTTTATTTCTATCCACTGGGAATCGTCAAAGTTTGGTTTAACGGCATCGTCATCCGAAAAACCAATTGCTTTCCATTGTTCATTTGTTTGTGGGATTTTTTGAACAGGCCATCTTTTAAACCAACTATCTGCCGACTCCTGAAGGGTTTCAAGCTCATCGATCTTTTCATTAAAATCTCCCAGTTTTTTAAGGTATCCTTTACTTGTCCAGGCTTCCGCAGGAGTGCCGCCAATAGAAGACTGAATGATCCCGATGGGCACCTTGAGTTCTTGGTGAAGTTTTTTGGCATAGAAATAAGCAACTGCACTAAAGTCGCCCGCAGTTTCGGGCGATGAAGCTATCCATTTACCATTTACCGAATCCAAGGGTGTTGCCGAGGTGCTGAACGGAACTTTAAAAAACCTGATATCAGAATGATTGGCCTTACTTATCTCTGAAGCTGAATTTTGAATGGTATCGCGTGGCGGCCAGCCTTTCAAAGGTATGTCCATATTCGATTGGCCGGAAGCCAGCCAGACCTCGCCGATCAGTACATGGTTGATATTAATGTTGCTTTCCGCAGTTTTAATGCTGATTTGATAAGGGCCGCCTGCTTTGGGAGTAACTAATTTTACCTTCCATTTCCCATTGGCATCCGCAATTGTTGAAGCCTGTTTCCCCCAACTGGCAGAAACCGTTAGTTTTTGACCTGGATTTGATTCGCCCCATAAATTAACGTTGCTCCGTTGCTGAAGTACCATGTGATCAGAAAACAGGTTGGATAATTTCAACTGTTTTTTTATGGCCGATTGTGGATAAGCAAACAGGCTGCTTAGTATTGCTATAGAACAAAGAAATATTTTCACGATTTTATTTTTATTCAGATGAACACGTTTATATATACTTTCCGATTGTTCCTGTTTCATACTTTTTTTTTACACTTTAAAAAAATGAAGCCGTGAGCCATTGTCCATCTGCTGAAAAAGGTGAGGGCCGAAAGCTGATGGCTGATACCTGAAAGCCCGCAACTGCTACAAATATCGTTTTAATCGTGAAAGAGGTCAACATGATTCTAAAGAAATTGTCAGGCTATTATTTTTATTCTTTTACCGGCTTTTCTGGCTTCCTTGCACCATTTTTATTTTTTTTAAACCCCTGTTTAAAACTTAAATCTTTTACTATTCTGTTGTAAGATTATCCTAAGTCAATGTGTTCTTTATCAGCAATCTCCCAACACTTTTTTATTATCTTTTTATAGTTTTTATCATCGGTAGGATATGTGACATACTCCCTTTGGCTCTATCCTTCTTTTAACCTAAGTTACAGATGATTTACCAACAGGTTTTCATCACTACGTCTAAAAAATTAAATACTATAAAACTATAAAATCGCTTTTCAGATTAAAGTATTTATTTTTATCATTTTAATATTGATATAATAAATAGAGACAATCATCTAAACCGTTTAACCCAACCAATAACAAGAATTTATAAAATGAAAGCCATTGTAGATTGTAACAGTTTTTATTGCTCCTGCGAAAAAGTTTTTAAACCCGAGCTCAGTGGCAAGCCCATCGTGGTTTTGAGTAATAATGATGGCTGTATCATTTCCCGCAACGCAGAGGCCAAATCTGTAGGAATTAAAATGGCAGGCCCTTTTTATCAGGCTAGTGAATTGATAGAAAAAAATAATGTTGCTGTGTTTTCATCCAATTATAATTTATACGGCGATATGAGCCAGCGTATAATGTCCATTTTAAAATTGCTCGCCGGTGAAGAAAATGTAGAGGTTTATTCTGTAGATGAAAGTTTTTTAGACCTTGGCCACATTGCGCCGGAATTATTAGAATCTTTTGGCATCCGGATTAAAACAACAATTGAGCAATGGACGGGAGTGCCTGTTTCGGTGGGTATTGCGCCGACTAAAGTTTTATGCAAAGTGGCCAATAGGTTTTCTAAAAAAAATTCCTCAGGTGTAATGATCCTTAACAGTGATGAAAAAATAAAAGAAGCGCTTCAAAAAACAATGGTGGAAAATATTTGGGGCGTAGGAAGGCGCTCTGCGGTCAAATTAAATGCACAGAATATTGTTACTGCTTTTGATCTTAAAAATGTAAATGAAGAATGGGCAAGAAAAAATCTTGGAGGAGTTGTTGGCGTCCGCCTTGTTAAGGAATTGAACGGTATTCCATGCATTCCTATGCTGGATCCTTTAAAAACAAAAAGGATGATTACCACTTCGCGGATGTTTGGCTCCAAAGTGGCCACGCTTGAAGAGCTTGAGGAAGCGGTAGCTTCTTATATTGCGCGCGCTGCAGAAAAATTGCGAAGGCAGTTTTGCATCGCCGGCGCCGTGCAGGTTTACGTGGTTTCGGCTAATCGCAATAACAAAGAATATACACCTCAATCATCTGCGCTGAATGTGATGCTGCCGGTGTCTACCTCACTTACGCCGGTACTTTTACAGCATGCGTTGCCACTTGTAAATAAACTCTACCGCAAAGGAGATAGCTACTTAAAAGCGGGAATAATTTTAAGCGACCTGGTGCCTGAAAGCGCTATTCAATTCAATCTTTTTACAGATGCAGATGCGCAAAAGAAAAAAAATTTAATGGCAAAAGTGGATAATATTAATTTCAGTATGCGCGGTGATGTGGTAAAATATGCTTCGTCCGGAATATTAAGAAACTGGCGCATGCGACAGGATTTTATTTCATCAAGATATACTTCCAGGTGGGAAGAATTAAAAGAGGTTCAATAATTTATTTATTGATTTTATAATGATAATTTTTTATAAAACATTTGTGCAAATCTAAAAAGTAGTTTTTTATTATTTTGTCAACAATATTTGTGGTTATTTTTGATTTTCTCCATCAACGATTTTTGCGGTCAGCACTTCCAAAGACACGCTATCAGAGCCTTTTGGAGCAAAATATTTTGTTTTGAAATCTTTGGATTCACCCGGATGCCATATTTCAAAAATGGTTTCTTTATCAGTCTCGAGCAAAGCACGCGTCTTGCTGAAAAAAGATAATCTTAAATCCACATCTTTGAAAACAGCCACGGTAGCTTTATTGCGTATAACTCCTTTTACTACAGTTTGGCCCAGAATATTTCGTTTATCGTGACCGGAAACTACCAGGAAATTCTGTGGTAGTTTTTGTTCTTTTTTTAAAAGATTGTTCTTAGTTAATTCATAGCTTTCTTTTTCTGACTGTGCATTTTTTGTAGAATCAGAATTACAGGAAATTAATATTGCAGAAGAGATTAAAACATAAAGAAATAATTTTTTCATTTGCATAAAATTTGTAAATCCAAAAATAAAATAAAATAAAATAAAATTGCGGCAGGAATAATATTGTCATGAATCATTACAAAAAAATCAGGCTTCCGTCCCCAGCCATAAAGCGCCACCAATGCTGTTTCGCGAGGCTCCGGTTACAGTAGCAAGAACAGTATATTGTTCGCGCCATCTTAATATTCCCAGCAAAGCCATGATCAATGCTTCCTTATATTTCACCACATCATTTTCCGGAATGTAAATTTCAAAATTAATTTCTTTGAGATTTTTTGTAAGCCTTTCGATTAAAAAAGTATTAAAAGCTCCACCACCGGTTATCATTAATTGATGAATATCAGTTTTAGAGAAAAACGGCAAAAGAGATTTTTTTATTTGAATACAAATGTGTTCAACATAAGTGCACATCGAATCTTCAATGCTTAAATTAAAATTTTTGATCAATGGAAAAATGATGTCCGTTCCAAAACTATTAGCTAATGATTTAGGATAATGAAGAAAATAATAATCAAGCGAATTTAATTTTTCTAATAAATCATTATTTATTTTTCCTAAAGAAGCAATCTTTCCTTCATCATCATAATCAAGATTTTTTTCACCGGCTAACATATTTAAAATTCTATTTGCTGTGCAAACATCAAAAGCTATAATTTGGCTTTCCACGCTAACAGAAATATTCGCAATGCCGCCAATATTTAAAAAAAAAAGATGATCCGGAAATAATAATTTTTCTCCGAGAGGCACTATTGGCGCGCCCTGGCCGCCAAATGCAACATCCAATGCCCGAAGATCGCTTACTACGGGAATCTTTGTTTCCGCGGCAATGGCGGCGCCATCTCCCAATTGATGCGTCATTCTTTTTCCGGGCAAATGAAAAGTAGTATGGCCATGAGAAACAATTAAATTTACTTTGTGATGAAGCTGATTTTCTTCAATAAATTCATTGACCTTTTCTCCCAGATATTTTCCATATTCAGAGTGCAATAACAAATAATCTTTTGCAGAAAGATTTATGGCTCCTTCAAGTTTTTGCGTCAACTCATTTTCGTATTTAACGCACCTGGCGTTCTGTATTTCATATTTCCATTTGCCGGCTATTTCCTGGAATTCCGCGAAAATAATATCAAGCCCGTCGAGCGAGCTGCCACTCATCAAACCAATTCCTTTATAAATCATATGATTTAATTACACTTTTAATTTTAGATCAGTTCAAATTTATAACTTTAAGTATTGGAACACTCTTTCTTGTAAATTTTAAAACATAAATAATGGTGATCAATCTTAGCGAAAAACATTCATTGATAAGTAATTGGTTGAGTGAGATAAGAGATGTGGAAGCGCAAACTGACCGCCAGAGATTTAGAAAAAATCTTGAAAGGATCGGAGAGGTATGTGCTTACGAGATCAGTAAAAAATTAGCATGGGTTGAAACGGAAATTTCAACGCCATTGGGAATTTCCAATTGTAAAGTCCTCGACAAACAACCTGTGCTTGCTACAATTTTAAGAGCCGGCCTTGCCATGCACAACGGTTTACTGAATTATTTTGATAAGGCAGACAATGCTTTCATTAGCGCTTATCGCAAACACAATCCTGATGGCAGTTTTGAGATAAGCCTGGATTATATCAGTTGCCCTGAAATGGAAGGCCGCGTAGTGATTATTTCTGACCCGATGCTCGCTACAGGCGCGTCGTTGGTAAAAACCATTCAATTCATTCGTGAAGAAGGCAATCCTTCTGAAATTCATATTGTGTGCGCGCTTGCCTGCACAGTAGGAATCGAATATGTGTTGCGCGCTGAGCCCAAAGCAACCATCTGGTGTGGTGATATCGATGATGAGCTTACTGCAAAAGGATATATAGTTCCCGGCCTTGGCGATGCAGGCGATTTGGCCTATGGGATGAAAGTGCAAATGTAGATTTGATAATTAGTTAATTGATAAATACTCTAAAGCACGTGATAATTGCGGTAAATTGTAAATAAATAAACAACTTAATAAATAATCTATTTGCCAATAATTCAACTCAAAAATTAATTTATTCGCTTACCTTTAAGTTTCTGAATTTTTTTTAAAAATGAAAAAGACCGCTGCTATTTTGAGTATGCTATTGTGCGCAAGTTTTTTTGTAAAAGCGCAGGATCCACATTTCTCTCAATTTTTTGCTTCTCCTCTTACTCTTAATCCTGCCCTGACCGGAAAATTTGACGGAACACTGCGCGTGGCAGGCAATTATCGCAATCAATGGCCGGCATTTAATAATGTATACACCACATCAACTTTAAGCGTTGATTTTGATATTTTAAAAAATAAAATTCCTGAATTTGATACATGGGGAGTAGGAATTTTAGCGCTAAGTGATAAAGCCGGTGGTGGTGTGCTTACAAATAATTATATCGGATTATCTACGTCTTATCACAAAGCATTGGATGAAGATGGATTTCAACAATTAGGTATCGGGTTCCAGGGTATGTATGGGCAAAAAAGATTAGATAACAGTAAGCTTCTTTTTGAAGATCAGCTTACTCCATTTGGGTTTACAGGAGTTACACAGGATATTTTTAGCACGAATAATCTGAATATTAATTATATGGATGTGAATGCGGGATTATTGTATTCTTCTTCAACCAATGAAAAAAATAATTTTTATGTCGGGGCATCTATGTATCACATCAATCGCCCGAAGGAAAGCTTCAAAGGAGGCACGTGGAATATAGCAACGAGAAGTACTATAAGCGCCGGAGGATATTTTCCCGTTTCAGATATTCTCACTTTACATACAAGCGGTATTTATCAAATTCAGAATAAAGCCACAGAAACTGTTGTTGGCGGCGCTTTGGCAGCAGCTTTTGATGCTGAAAGCGAAAATCCCTCAAATGTTTACGCCGGATTATGGTATCGTTTAAACGATGCAGTTATTCCTTACATTGGTTTAGAGTTTGCCGGGCTAAGAATCGGAGCTACTTATGATGTGAATATATCCAGTTTGAAAGCCGGTTCACAAAGCCGTGGCGGAATGGAGATCTCTGTTATTTATATCAAACGGCTAGCAGGCTCAAAGGGAGTTCCATGCCCTAAATTTTAATTAAAAAAAATAGATTTCCTACTTTTTCGCTTGTTTGCAACTTGTGGGCTCGCACAAATAAATTATTTAAGGGTATAATTTTTCTGAAAGGTTTCCTGTTCTTTTATATGAATGTTCAGGTCGTCTAATTTTTTTTGCAGATCGCCTGTATCTAAAGTCAGCGTTGATTTTGAATGGTTAACCTCATTTAATTTAAAATTTGCCGCCGACATAAGTTTTCTTATTTTACTAAACATTTCCTGCACTTCTTCCGGCTTTTTTGCCGGCTGAAACTGATTATTTCGGTAGTTGATGTAATTATTAAAAATAATAATCGCATCATTGTAGCCGGCCACGGCTTCATTATAAAAAGCCATGTCTCTATCCTGGTAAATGAGTTCAATTTCCAGTTTTATTTGTTTTGTTTTTGTGATTGGCTTTGCAATAGTTATTTCATTCTTTTCGATCCTTGACAATGCAGATAAATATCGCGACAGGGAATCCATTTTTTCATAAACTGAAATAGAATCGATGAAATTGAAATAAGATTTACTTGTATTTATCGCTGTATTTCCTTTTAAAAATTCTTTATAGGTTACAGGGTAATTTAAAAACTCGAACAACGGATCATAAGGTAAATGCGTTTGTACAAAGTCTTCAGGTGGCACTTGGAAATATTTAGTAATGGGATTATTGTTAAAGCTGTTATAGATAAATCCTTCATCCCATGTGGGGTCATACAAAAACCATTTATCATTTATAAAAGCCCCGCACCAAACATGAGAAATTTTATCTTTTGCACCATTCTGCTTTGTATAGCCTTCTATTGCAAAAGAAGTAATGCCCGACTTTAAGCAAATGTCATTGAAAATGGCTGCAAAATTTTCACAAACACCTTTGCGTCTTCTTAATGCAAAAGTTACTTTTTGATCACGGTCTTCTTCTAAAATCACGCGGTGAATACTGTCTGTATCGTATTTTATATTGCTCGTAACCCAGGTAAAAGCGGCCCGGATCTTTTTATCATCTGAGTCAAAATGCTTTTTAATATAATTCGCAATATCAGTTGTATTATTAGTTTGAGAAGAAGGAATAGCCAGAATTGCCTGGTCTATCTTTGGATATTCGTTTTCATGTTGGGCATTTACAGAATGTATAAAGTTAAAAAAGCATACTATAATAATCAGCTTTCTCATATTCTAAAGTTAGGACATGGTTAGGATTTCCTTATAAAAAAATTTAAGATATAATTTAGTTTTTTGTTAAATTATCTGAAAGTGCATGTGACAAGCCATTTTGTATATTTTCGTATTATTATTTATCAGATTTAAAAATCAAATCGTCCTTTCTATTCACTGAATATTTAAGGACAAACTGTTTCCCCACACATTTTATTTATCTTCGTCTATTCGCATTTTTTTCAAAGAAATTTGTATATAAAAGTGGAATAGATTATGAACCGTATTAAACTATTAAAAAACAATGGAACAAATTCTCCCGATAATCGTTGGCGCTATTGCATTGATTGCAGGCATCTTCCTGGGTAAAATATTATTTGCAAAAAACACAAAACAAATCGTAGAAACCGCTGAACAACAGGCACAAAAATTAATTTCCGACGCACAAATTCAATCTGAAACGCTTAAAAAGGAAAAACAGCTGGAAGCAAAAGAGCGGTTTGTACAGTTGAAATCTGAGTATGACAAAGACGTTTTTCAGCGCAATCAGAAAATCAGTGAATCTGAAAACCGCGTCAGGCAAAAAGAACAATCTGTTAGCCAAAAAGATCAGCATGTTGAAAAACTGATAAAAGAAAATGAAGTAATCAAACAAAACCTCACCCGGCAGACGGAAGTAGTGAATATCAAGCGAACTGAGCTGGAAAAACACCAGGAAGAACATGTGAAGAAGCTTGAAAAAGTAGCAGGGCTTTCTGCTGAAGAAGCTAAAGCGCAATTGATAGAAACCTTAAAAAATGAAGCTAACTCACAGGCGCTTAGTATTCAACAGGAAATAGTAGATGATGCAAAGCTTCGTGCCAATAAAGAAGCGCGGAAAATAATTATCCAAACCATTCAGCGAACTGCGGCTGAACAGGCTATTGAAAATGCAATAACTGTTTTTAATCTTGAAAGCGATGAAATAAAAGGCTCCATTATAGGCCGTGAAGGAAGAAATATCCGTGCAATTGAGGCCGCGACCGGTGTGGATCTTATTGTTGATGACACTCCCGAAGCCATCATTCTCTCGTCATTTGATCCCTTAAGGAGAGAAATTGCCCGCCTTTCACTACAAAGATTGGTCACTGACGGCCGTATCCATCCCGCGCGCATTGAAGAAGTCGTTGAAAAAACCCGTAAGCAAATTGAGGAGCAGATCATGGAAATAGGGGAGCGAACAGTAATAGAATTAGGAATTCATGGCCTGCATAAAGAATTGGTGCGAATCGTAGGTAAGATGCGTTTCCGCTCTTCTTATGGTCAGAATTTGCTGATGCATAGTCGTGAAGTAGCTAATCTTTGTGGAATAATGGCTGCCGAATTAGGAATGAATGCAAAACTTGCCAAGCGTGCCGGCCTTCTTCATGATATTGGTAAAGTGCCAGATGAAGAAACTGAATTGAGCCATGCGCTTCTTGGCATGAAGCTGGCCGAAAAGTATGGTGAAAATCCGGCGGTTTGCAATGCAATTGGAGCGCATCATGATGAAGTCGAAATGCAATATGTGATTTCACCTATAATACAGGCTTGTGATTCTATGAGTGGTGCAAGGCCGGGCGCCAGGCGCGAAATTATGCAGCAATATCTTCAGCGCATTAAAGACCTGGAAAATCTCGCTCTTGCATACCAGGGTGTAGAAAAAGCTTATGCGATACAGGCAGGGCGTGAACTGCGCGTTATAGTAGAAGCAGAAAAAGTAACCGATGGCGAAAGTGATAAACTGAGTTTTGAAATAGCCCAGAAAATACAAACTGAAATGACTTATCCGGGGCAAATTAAAGTAACTGTAATAAGAGAAAAACGTGCGGTGAATGTGGCGAGATAGTTTATAAGATGTCGATTAATATCTATGATTATTTAGCAACTTTCACGCTTCATTATCCAAAAGAATTTTTTATTTATTTCTCAGGTAATTATTTCTTTATTACCTTTGCCCTCCGAAAAAAAGATCACTATGGCCAGAGTATGTCAGGTAACAGGAAAAAGACCAATCACAGGGAATACCGTTTCTCATTCAAACATTAAGACTCGCAGAAGGTTTTTACCTAATCTTCAGAAAAAAAGATATTTTTTGGCAGAAGAAGACAAATGGATTATTTTAAAGTTGTCGTCTGAAGCCATTCGTACCATCAATAAGAACGGACTTTATGCTGTGGTGAAAGAAATGAGGTCCAACGGAGTTAAGATATAAGTAATTTATTCAAACATTTATTATGGCAAAGAGTAGAAATAGCGTACAGGTAATTTTAGAATGCACTGAACATAAAACTTCAGGATTGCCCGGCACAAGCCGTTATATCACCAAGAAAAATAAAAAAAATACCCCGGAGCGTTTGGAGTTAAAAAAATTCAATCCAATTCTTAAAAAAGTTACGGTTCACAAAGAAATTAAATAATTGGCTGATTATTAAATTATCATTATGGCAAAAGCAGCAAAAACAGCGATAAAAACCAAGGATCAGAAAGCCGCGGCAGACGCGAAAAATTGGACTAAACTGGTTCGTACGGTTCGTAATCCAAAATCAGGATCATATACTTTTAAAGAATCTATTGTTCATAAAGACAAGATCAAAGATCTTTTAGCAAGTTAATTTTAGCCTGCAAAAATATTTAGTAAGCTATCCTGCGTTCTTGCGGATAGCTTTCTTCATTTTTACCCTTCAAGAAAAATCAATGGGAATTTTTGATAAAATTTTTGGAAAGAAAGCACAGAAAGAAAGCCTGGATCAGGGCTTGCAGAAGACTAAAGAAGGCTTTTTTGATAAGATCACTAAAGTAATTGCAGGAAAAAGCACGGTAGATGAAGAAGTGCTTGATGATCTTGAAAATGCATTGGTAAGTGCGGATGTAGGCGTGGATACGACTGTGAAAATTATTGATGGAATAGAAAAAAGAGTTGCCCGTGATAAATACATTAATACATCTGAGCTGAATAAAATTTTGAACGAAGAAATACAATCCTTATTGGTAGATGCGCCACAGGATACTTCCTACATTAATTATGAGCTTCCTTCACATAAGCCGCACGTAATTTTGGTTGTTGGTGTAAACGGAGCAGGAAAAACCACTACGATTGGCAAACTTGCGCACAATTTCAATTTAGCTGGAAAATCAGTTTTGCTTGGAGCCGCCGATACTTTTCGTGCAGCTGCGGTTGATCAGTTAACCATTTGGAGTGAACGGGCTAATGTGCCGATTGTGAAACATGCAATGGGCTCAGACCCAAGCGCAGTGGCTTTTGATACGGTTCAAAGCGGGGTTGCAAAAAATGTTGATGTGGTAATTATTGACACTGCCGGAAGATTGCATAACAAAATTCATCTAATGGATGAATTGAATAAAATAAAAAGATCTGTCAATAAAGTGTTGCCAAATGCGCCACATGAAGTAATGCTTGTTTTGGATGGAAGCACAGGGCAGAATGCATTGGAACAGGCGCGACATTTTACAGCGGCAACAGAAGTAACTGCAATTACCATTACGAAACTCGATGGAACTGCAAAAGGAGGAGTGGTGCTTGCTATCGCGGATCAATTCAAAATTCCGGTAAAGTTTATTGGTGTTGGAGAAAAAGCAACAGATTTGCTGGTGTTTGATAAAAAAGAATTCGTGGATAGTTTGTTTGAGAAGTCTCTCTAACATCCACAAAAGGGGAACATTTATGGGGTGAATATTTTAGTAGTTATCGGTTAGGATTGAGAAGGTCCAGAAGTTTAAATACTTTAGAATATTATAGAATTTGAAATATTCTGTGAAAATCTGTGTGATCCGTGAGAAAAGAATCGGGAAAATTTGTGTAATTAGTGGTAGAAAATAATGAGAACAAAAAATAAAAAAGACAAAGTAAACATCATCACGCTTGGTTGCAGCAAAAACCTTGTGGATAGCGAAGTGCTGAGCGGACAATTAGCTGCGGCGGAAATTGACGTATTGCACGAAAGTAAAAGACTCGATCATAATATTGTGGTAGTGAACACCTGTGGCTTTATTGATAAAGCAAAAGAAGAAAGTATTAATACAATTCTAAATCAGGTAGAATTAAAGAAGCGCGGAAAAATTGATAAAATCTATGTTACGGGTTGTCTGAGCGAGCGTTACAAACAAAACCTGGAAAATGAAATTCCTGAAGTAGATGCTTTTTTTGGGACAATGGAATTGCCTTTTTTGTTGAAAAAATTTGAGATAGATTATAAAGCTGAATTGCTTGGAGAAAGATTATTGAGCACACCTAACCACTATGCTTACCTGAAAATAAGTGAAGGCTGCAACCGCACCTGTTCCTTTTGTGCGATCCCCCTGATGCGCGGAAAACACGTAAGCCGGCCCATAGAATCTTTAGTAGACGAAGCGAAAAAATTAGTTTCAAAAGGGGTAAAAGAAATAATGCTGATTGCACAGGAACTTACATATTATGGCCTGGATATTTATAAGAAAAGAGAATTGCCGCAATTGCTTCATACAATTGCGGATATTCCCGGCGTGGAATGGATAAGATTGCATTATGCATATCCATCGAAATTTCCGATGGAAATTATTGATGTGATGAAAGAAAGAGAAAACATTTGCAATTATCTGGATATGCCTTTGCAACATGCGGGCAACAGAATGTTGAGATCAATGCGGCGCCAAATTACGCGCGAAGAAATGGAAGATATTATTGGGGAAATAAGATATAAAATTCCTGGTATTTGCCTGCGAACCACGCTCATAGCCGGTTTCCCGGGTGAAACACAGGATGATGTAGAAGAATTGAAATCTTTTTTAAAGAAAATAAAATTCGATCGTGTGGGCATATTTACTTATTCTCATGAAGAGAATACTTCTGCTTATGATTTAATTGATGATGTTTCTGAAGATGAAAAAGAGCGTAGAGCACAGGAAATAATGGAAGTGCAACAGGAAATTTCTTATCAGAAAAATGAAGAAAAAATTGGGAAGATCTTCAAAGTAATTATTGATAAAAAAGAATCCGGAAAATATTTAGGCCGAACCGAATTTGACAGTGTGGAAGTTGACAACGAAGTGATCATTAATTCCGATACAAGATTAAATCCTGGTGATTTTGTGAATGTGAAAATTACTAATGCGTTTGATTACGATTTAGAAGGAGTGGTTATTTGATCAACCAGGTAATTTAAAATTTTACATTCTTTATTCCGATAATAATTTACCAAATCAGAAAAATATTTTTCCTGTTTTACCAAAAGTATTTCTTTCATTTGCGGCGCTTCAATTCCATTTATAATTCTTGATTCTTCATTTATAATTATCCTTGCCTCATCAAACAAGTCAGCCTCGATAAAGGATTGCAGCGTTTTTGCGCCACCTTCTACTAATAGACTTTGAATATTCAATTCAAAAAGCGAATGAAGAATTTGATTTAAAAAATCGTTTTCTTCCAATCTTATGAATTGCAGATTTAGTTGAGTGGCATTTTTTACAGAATTAAAAATGATTGTCTCTGCTTCACGATTGAAGAGCTTTGATGAAAACGGCAATTTTAGTTTTTTATCAATTACAATTCTTGTTGGATTTTTTCCCTGCCAAAGTCTGGTGGTTAACAATGGATCATCTTTCAAAGCAGTATTGGTCCCAACCAAAACGCCAGATTCCTCACTCCTCCATTTATGCACAAGGCGATTGGTGTAATCATTGCTAATTAGAATTCTCTTTTCTTCTGAACCAATTTTCCCGTTAATGCTTTGCGCCCATTTTAAAATAATATAAGGCCTTTTTTTTTGGTGGAAAGTAAAAAAACGTTTATTTAAATCTATACATTCTTTTTCTAAAACTTCTGTAACCACTTCCAGGCCTGCATTCTGCAATTTTTGAATTCCTGTGCCAGCAACTTCCTTATAAATATCTTTGGTGCCGATGACAACTTTTTTAATATTATTTTTTACAATTAAATCTGCGCAGGGGGGTGTCTTTCCATAATGGGAACAAGGCTCCAGTGAAACATACATCGTGCTTTTTTCGATCAATGATTTATTTTCATCAATCACACTATTAATACAATTTACTTCCGCATGGGCTTCTCCAAATTTTCTATGATAGCCTTCTCCGATTATTTTATTTTTATAAACCATTACTGCCCCTACCATTGGATTGGGAGCAACGTTTCCTGCACCCAATTTTGCTAGTTGAATACACCGGCTCATATATTGTTCATCAATTGTCAAATTATTATTTTAGAATTTATTGCTTCACAAAATAATTAAGTTTGCGTTAATGACAGCAGCAATGGCATTTATTGATTTCAAAAACAAATTGAAAACTATTTATGGCGATCAGGAAGCCCATAATATTACTGAATGGGTTTTTGAAAATACAACAGGATTAAAGAAATGGGAAATCAGAAACAGCCGGCATGATTTGGAAGAAATTGTTTTTGATCAAACAAAAATATATTTATATGAACTGCTTCAACACAAGCCTGTTCAATATATTTTGCATGAGGCCTGGTTTTATAAGATGAAATTTTATGTAGATGAAAACGTGCTTATCCCAAGGCCTGAGACCGAAGAGTTGGTTGAATGGGTTATTGATGATATTGGATATATGATGCTTGATGTGCGATGTAAAATTATTGATATCGGAGCAGGGTGTGGATGCATTTCCATTTCTTTAAAAAAAAATTTGCCAGCCTCAAATATTACTGCTATAGATATAAGTGAAAAAGTAGAAAAGGTAATTAAAATAAATGCTCAGGAACTCAATACTGAAATTGATTTTTTGCAAGTTGATTTTTTGAATGAAAACACGTGGAATAAACTACAGCAGTATGATATTATTGTAAGTAATCCTCCATACATTCCTTTAGAAGAAAAAGAAATCCTCGCAAAAAATGTTTCTGATTTTGAGCCGCAAATTGCATTATTTGTTCCTGATAATGATCCCTTTATTTTTTACAATAAAATTTCAAAATTTGCGCTATCGCATTTAAATGAGAATGGAAAAATTTATGTTGAGGTTCATGAAAAATATGCCAACGATGTGAAGAATATTTTTGAGGCATCAGGTTTTATCTCAATGATAAAAAAAGATATTTATGGAAAAGAAAGAATGATTAGAGCGTTCAAAACAAATTAATTTTTCACAGACGCCGAAGTGGTAGCGCCTAACTTTTTTGCCACTTGCATCACCCTCACAATATCTCCCCAGTTCACCAAAGAATCTGCATTGATCACCACTGCGGGTTTTATGCTATCACCAATTCGTAACCGGCTTTTTAAAAGAGTTTCAAGCGAATCGAAAACAATTCTTTGCTGGCCCAAAAAAATATGACGGTTCTTGTCAATGCTGACAATAACGCTTTGTTTAGCTTTTGTGTCGCTGGTAGCGCGTGGATTATTCATTTTGATCACATTGGGATTGGCCATTGTGGAAATGATCAAAAAGAAAAACATCAAAATAAAAAGAATATCGTTCAACGGCCCGGTGTCCAGTTCCGTGTCATCTCTTTTAAATTTTTTCCTTATGCTCACTTTTTTTTAATTTAATTCTCTATTACCTGGTTGGCTCCTGTAATATATCTACAAATTCGGCGCTGGCAATTTCCATTTTATTTTCGATCCTGTTAATTTGCGCGGCAAGATAACTGTGGCCTATATAAGCTAATATACCAATGATCAATCCTGTAGCCGAGGTGATCATTTTGATGTAGATACCATCAGCAATTGTGTTGGGCGTGTATTCTGTGCTTGCTGCTATTCCTTTGAATAGTGCGAGCATTCCAATAATGGTACCCAGGAAGCCAAACAGCGGCGCAATGCGGGCTACAATGGAAATGATGGATAGATTCTTTTCTAATTTATACAGCTCAAGCGCGCCCACATTGTCCATACTTTTTTCAATTGCATCAATTGGTTTTCCAATCCGTTGAATGCCTTTATCAATGATTCGCGCCACAGGATTATCATTATTTTTTGAAAAGCTTCTTGCCGCTGTTACGTTTCCATTCACAATATGATCGCGGACGATACGCATAAAATTATCATCAATCTTCGCGGCTCTGTTGATAGCAATTAGTCTTTCAAAAAAGAAATAAACAGCGCCGATAAAAAGAAGAGCCAATGGTATCATGATAACGCCGCCGCTTACAAGAACTTCCCATAAATTTTGAACCTTGGGAGCCGCCGCGTGTGTTATTGCAGTTGAATCTGCTTGCAAAAAAAATAAATCCATTTAATTTAGGTTTGGTGACAAATGTAAAAAGTAATTTTATAAATGTAAGAGTAATGAAACCTAAATGCAAACTTTAACTTAATTGTTAATGCTTTTGTTTTTGTTGATCAAAAATGTCTTTTCAAATCCGATGCGATTGCTCATAAGCTGAAATATAGAAAATTACTAATCGAAAAAAAATAGAAATAATTTTTCTTTTAAGACAGGTATTGCTTCGGCAATAAGGAGTTACCCAACAGATTCAATTTGTCAGTACTAAGATTGAATTATTCCATCAAAGAGAATCTGATAAATTGTGTTTTTGTAAATTGCAACATGCGTCATTTTGTAGTACTCGTATTCTGTATTTCCTTCCTGGCATTTAATTGTTCTTCAAAAAAAGAGCCTTTGAAAATGCAGCAGGTATTAGGTTTACAGAAAATGAGCGACCTCGCAACCGCAGAATACGTGGTTACCAAAATTATAAAAGCCAATGATAATCAAACATGGTATAAAGTTGGTGACCGTAAAATTTTAATGAGCTGCAAAGCATCACTCGTAGCGGGAATTGACCTTTCCACACTCACAGAAAAAGATATTCATATTGATGGAGAAAATATCGCCATCACACTTCCTCATGCCAAATTATTATACGTAAATATAAAACCTGAAGATATTAAAACCGCTTACCAGGAAGTATCATTTTACAGAACTAATTTCTCGTCGCAGGAAAAAGATGAACTGGCGGCGCAGGCCGAAAGGCAAATAAAAGAAAGTGCAGATTCTCTTGGAATTTTTTTGACTGCAGAAACAAATGCTTCTCTTTTTATCAATAATTTTTTACGTAAGGAAGGATTTAAAAATATCAATATTAATTTTTCGCCTGAAAAAAATTCTTTACAATAAATGCGTAAATTTTTACAAAAATATTTAATAATTATTGCTGCTGTTTTAATGGTCATTTTTTTATTTCAAAAAATAAACTGGCTCCCTTCTTTTGAAAATATCTTTAAGAGTAAGCCAGTACTTATTGAAGAAACACCCGTGGTTATCAAAGAAATTAATACTCTGTCGCAATTGGTTACTATAACTTTTACGGATGAAGTTGCCTTGGATACGTCAAAGATTGGTAACGGGATGCCTTTACTACTTGCAACCTCAATTGGAACAATGATTACGCCTGGCATTGACAAACTGGTAATTATCGGGCGCGGAAAAGTTATTTCGGGAACTGATTTAAAAAATTTACAGCAAAAAGATATTACAATTACCGGTGATTCAATTCATTTGTTTTTGCCATATGCAAAAATTTTGGAAACAATTGTAAACCCATCGGGCTTCGAAACTTTTATTGAAGAAGGCTCGTGGAATGAAGATGCGGTAATTGCGCTCAAAATAAAGATCAGGAATACTATTGAACAACATGCTTTACAGCAAAATATTCTTCACCAGGCAAATGAGCGTAGTAAAAATATTATTGAAATATTTTTAAGGAGTACAGGATTTAAAAAAGTGGAAATAGACATTTCAAATCAATCCCCATAAATTGAAATCAAATTTTTTCCATCGTTGTTTTTTAAACCCCTATACATGCCGGCACTATTAAAAACCAAAGCAGCATTGCCTTTTGCATCCATCCCAATCAGTCCGCCTTCGCCATGAAGTGTTACTAATTTTTTCATAACCACTTCTTCACAGGCCTGCTGAAGGCTCAAGTTTTTATATTCCATCAGGCAACTCACATCATAGGCGGCAACAGCTTTTATAAAAATTTCGCCGTGGCCAGTGCATGAAATTGCGCAGGTTTTATTGTTGGCATAAGTGCCCGCGCCAATGATCGGGCTATCGCCGATTCTTCCGAAACGCTTGTTGGTCATGCCTCCTGTAGAAGTGGCAGCGGCTATATTTCCATTGCCGTCACACGCAACAGCGCCTACCGTTCCGAACTTTTTATCTTTCATCAACCCAACTAATTTATCGTTTTTATGATCAAGTTGGTAAAGATCACTGTCTCTTATTTCACGCCACTGATCATAACGGAACTGCGAATAGAAATATTCATCAGGCTCTAATTTGATTCCCTGTTTGATGGCAAAATCATTGGCGCCTTTCCCGCTTAGAAATACATGGCCGCTATGGCGCATCACTTCTTCAGCTAATTCAACAGGATTTCTCACATTGCGCACACCGGCAATAGCTCCTGCATCCAACGTGCTTCCATCCATGATTGCAGCATCTAATTCATTTACTCCTTTTTTTGTAAAAACCGCTCCTTTACCCGCATTGAAAAGCGGATTATCTTCCAATACTACAACGGAAGCTTTGACGGCATTCACTGCATTTCCACCAATCTCTAAAACAGCGTAGCCCGCTTCCAGCGATTCAGAAAGCCCTTGCCTATAGGCTTCCTCCAATTCAGGAGACATATCTTCTTTCAAGATAGTTCCTGCGCCTCCATGAATGGCTATTGAGATTTTTTGCATTGATTATAATAATTGTTTTATTGTCGAATTGTATTATTGCTAAAAACTACTTTTTCACTTTTCAGCTGTAACTTAAAAATATTTTATTATTTGAAATGCTTTTAAACAAAATTAGTTTACTAAAATCTGGAATATAAAGAATTGTATTAATCTAAAATCAGTTTCTTACATTCTGCCAATAATTTTTCTTTATTTATTGCAACCGTTCCCACTTCTTCGCAAACAATTCCACCAGCAATATTTGCAATCTCCGCAGTCAAATGAATATCTTTAGTTGCTGCATAAATTAATGATGCAACAGCAATCACCGTATCTCCAGCTCCGCTTACATCTGCAATATTTCTTCTGTGAGAAGCAATGATATTTTTATCAATATTTTTTTGATAAAAAATTCCTTTTTCGGACAGAGTAATAAGGGAAATATCATGATCTAATTTTTCTTTTAATTGTGCATGAATATCGGTAAGTAATTCTGTAGAAATTTCTTCCGGCAAAAGATTAAGGCTTGTAATGGCTTCATGCAGATTGGGCTTGAAGAGAGAAGCGTTTTTATAGGAAAAGAAATTTTTTCTTTTTGGATCGACCGTGGTCGGAATTTTGTTTTTTTTACAAAAATCGATTGTATTGCTGATAATATTTTTGGTAAGAATCCCTTTATTGTAATCTTCAAAAATAACTACATCGGGTTTTTCGGTTGTAATAAATTTTTCGATTTGATTTTGTAATTTCTCTTCATCTGTGTCGTCAATATCATCAGTGTGCTCCGCGTCAAGCCGCATCATCTGCTGGTTGCGGCTGATGATCCTTATTTTGTTGGTGGTGATTCTTTTTTTACTTTCTAAAATAAAACGGGTGTCAATATTATTTTCATGAAGGAGTTGTTTAAGTTGTGCACCATCTTCATCATCTCCTAAAATTGTAAGTATTGCAACAGAAGCGCCAAGCGTATGCGCATTTAAAGCAACATTTCCTGCGCCACCGATTCGTTTTTCTTTTTTACTAACTGCCACCACCGGCACCGGCGCTTCAGGAGAAATTCTCTCTACATTGCCCCACCAATAAGTATCCAGCATTACATCGCCAATCACAGCAACTTTCATCTTTGAAATATCTGCAAACAATTTATCAAGATCAACATTCATTATTCTATATTTAATTTATCTTTTTTAGGAGAAACTATAAAATAAATCGGGATCCCGAGCAAAGCTATAATCAATCCCGGCCACGTGAAATTCGGTTTGTAAATAATTAGTAAAATACAAAAAGCCAATCCCATTAAGATATAGATCGCCGGTAAAACTGGATAACCAAAAGCTTTGTAAGGGCGGTCTGCATCAGGGCGGTTTTTTCTTAAAATAAAAATACCAAAAATGGTAAGTACGTAAAATATCACTACTACAAAAGATATCATATCAAGAAGGTCTCCATATTTTCCGCTCAGGCATAACAGTGATGCCACCACGCACTGAGCCCAGAGTGCCCAGGCCGGAACCGCATTTTTGTTGAGCGTAGCTGCTTTTTTAAAAAATAAACCATCTTTTCCCATGCTGTAATAAACTCTTGCCCCGGCAAGAATTAATCCATTGTTACAACCAAAAGTAGAGATCATGATCATGATGGCGATCACGTAAGTGCCTATATGACCGAACATCGCATTGGCTGCTGAAACTGCAACCCTGTCTTGTGGCGCGAAGGCAATATCATTCAAAGGCAATACAGCAACATACATAAGGTTAGCACAAACATAAATAACTGTAACAATTAAAGCTCCCATGAAAAGGCTAAGGCCGATATTTCGTTTGGGGTTTTCAATTTCGCCCGCGATGAATGTTACATTATTCCATGCATCGCTGCTGAAAATGGAACCAACCATGCTCGCAGCAATTGCACCCAAAATACCGGCTCCAACAACCCCTTCAATTCCACCCGTTGCGGATAATTTTTTCATGCTGAAAGCATCTGTCCAGTTGGCTTGCCAGATAGCAGGTTTGAAAAAAATAATGCCGGCGATAATCAATCCAAATAAAGAAAGAATTTTAGTGGAAGTAAAAACATTTTGTATCCATTTTCCGCCTTTTACGCCTTTCGTGTTGGTCCAAGTAAGAAATGCGATTAGGATAATGGACATTATTTGCGCAGCACTTATTGTGAAAAACATTGGCGTTCCTGAATCATTTACACCAGTACTTATTTTTAATAAATAATTTGTTTCGCTTAAAGAAGGAATCAAATAAGCGGCGAACTTAGAAAATGCTACTCCAACAGCAGCAATAGTACCGGTTTGAATTACGGCAAAAAAACTCCATCCATAAACAAAACCAATTAATGGGTTGTATGCTTCTTTTAAATAAACATATTGTCCTCCTGCCCGGGGAAACATGGCGCTCAATTCACCATAACTAAGCGCAGCGGTAAGTGTCATAAAACCAGTTAGCAGCCAAACAACTATTAGCCAACCGGCGCTTCCTACATTTCGGGTTATATCGGCACTAACGATAAAAATTCCAGAGCCGATCATTGACCCCGCGACGATCATGGTAGCATCAAAAAGACGAAGGCTTGGCTTGAAAGCAGTAGCTTGTTCATTCATAAAAATCCCGTTTGTATAAAACGGGATTGAAGATAAATATTTATTTCAGATAGATTGATAAATCATTTTTTATTTTCAGAATAAAGCGCGTTCAATCCGGCAATCACATCAGGAGTAATGTTTAAAGTAGAATCTTTATAAAACATGAAGCCTGGTTCATAAGAAAATATATAAGAATATCTTCCATCTTTATTATAATCCTTCAGAAAATTTTGTATCCGGGTTAAAACGTCTTCTTTCATTTTTGAATTATAGTTGTACAATTGATTATCAATTTCCTGTTTACGTGCCTGGAGATCCTGTTGCATTTTATTTATTTCCTGCATTGCAGATTGTTGTTCCTGCGGATTCATAGTCGCAGCTTTTTGCTGTAATTGCACAGTGCGTGCCTGGTATTTTTTTTGCATTGAGGTTATCTCATCATTAGCTGCCGATTGCTTACCTTCAAAATCCGTTTTAATTTTCTTATAATAAGTATAATTGCTTTGCAAAGAATCTAAATCAATATAAGCGACTTTAGATCTTTCACCTGAATTTACAGTCACAGATTTTACTTCCTGAGGGGTTTTGATATTAGTAGTATGAAAATGCAAATAATATAAGTATCCTACTAATCCGATTAAGATGATATTAGCAATGAGTAAAACATTTTTCATTCAATAAATTTTAGCAGGCAAGTTAAAAAAAACGAATGGTTGCAGATATAAACAAAATTGATTTAGGAAACACTTAACATGAGAGAAAAAATAAGAAAAATGGAAAATTGTAAAATACTACAAAATGGCTTTCTCAACTCCTCAACCGTCAACCTTCCTGGTTCCGGCATATAATTCATATTCTAACAACCGGCAATCAATTTTGCTTGTATAAAATTCAATTTTTTGTTTTGCTTTTAAACCAATTTTTTTTGCAAGGTTAAGATTTCCGGTGAAAACATAACCGGTATATCCTTTGCATTTTTTCTTCATAAAATCTCCAATGCGTGCATAGGTTTTTTCCAGTTCAATTTCGTCGCCCATACGTTCGCCATATTCAGGATTGAAAAAAACAATTCCCTGCTCATTTTCCGGAACATATGTTTCTTCAAAATCGCAAACTTCAAATTCGATTACATCTGCAACACCGGCAGCCCCTGCATTTATTTTTGAAATATTGATCGCATCTTCATTTAAGTCTGTTGCAGTAATTTTCAATCCGGGAACAATTTTTATTTGATCAAATAATTTTTGCTTTTCTTTTTCAAAAAATTCCTGGTCAAAGCCTAAAATGTGCATGAATCCGTAGTTATCGCGAAACAAGCCGGGCCGCCTGTTTGTGGCCAACATCGCTGCTTCAATCGCCAAAGTTGACGATCCGCACATCGGGTTGATAAAAGGAGATGTTCGATCCCATTTTGTAGCCAGCAAAGTTGCGGCGGCCAGTGATTCCAGCATTGGCGCTTTTCCGGGAATTTTTCTATATCCATGTTTGGATAAAGTTTCTCCCGAAGTGTCAAGAAATATTTCTGCATTGTCATCTTTCCAGAATAAATTGATCACAGTTTTGTTTAGTTCTGACCCTGAATCCGGCCTTTCACTCAATTTATTTCTGAATCGGTCGGCAATCGCGTCTTTCACTTTTACATTCGCAAATAAAGAATTATTGATGGTTACATTATCAACCGTGCTGGTGATCGAAAAATATCCGTTCTTATCAATGATTGTTTCCCATTGAATTTGAGAAACAGATTCATACAATTGATCCGGGTTGGCGCAAGCGAAAGATTTCAAAGAATATAAAACCTGGCTGGCGCAACGAATATTTAAATTCAAACGGATACAATCTTTTAAAGTTCCGTTAAATTCTATTCCTGTTTGAAAAACTCGGTTAATTTTAAATCCTAATTCGGAAACTTCCCGTTGCAGAAACGGGGATATGCGCTTATTGCAGGTAATAATAATGCGGCTTGGCTTATTGAAAGATTGCATGAATGCAAACTTAATGTCTTATTTAAAGCGATTGAAAGAATAAAAATTTAATTGAAATGAAATGAGCGGGATAAACGTTTTTATAGTTTTTCATTTTTTAGCCCCACCGACATGAATTGATTCATCATATACTTTGGTTTATTCCAGCCAAACGTAATTTTAAAATTATTTGTTGAGTGCTTTTTACCAATGTGTGTGTCAATGCATTTACTTTCTTCAAAGGAACTGCTTTTGCAGTTTCAGGGAAAATCTGAAGCTCACTCATCAGTTTGTTGATAATTTCTTCATCGTAAACTTTTGCAATATCGCAAGCGCGATAGAAATTGGGATGCATTCCCAAATTTTCCAAAACTTTTGGAGAGCCTTCATATTCAGGAAAAGAAGTGTACTTTTTTACAAAATAAAAATCTTTACCACCAATTGTTTTTGTATAAGCTGTGTAGATATTTTCCATAATCGCGAGTTTTAGAGGTTAGGCACTTTAAATTTTTTTGAAGGCTCTATTCTTTTGTATTAAAATTAGTGCCACGTTTTGGTAATATGAGATATATAAAGAATAAATTTTTATTTTATAAAGATATACGTTATGAATAAAAACAAGTTTCTAAAACCATTAGTTTTTTTAAATATATTGACAAATTTGTGTAAGTTCAAAAAAACACTCATGAAAATTATACACATCGCCATTTTTCCTATAGAAGAAATGAAATCAAAATTCTAAAAACAAAATTAATTCGTTCCTGCGGAAAATAAAGTAATCAGCAGTTATTCAAAGGAAGAATGGAAGATACATTGGAAATGTTTCCATTGTCAGCTAAAATTATATCTGTGATTTCGGATATGCAAATCTTTGAGTTTAAATATTTATTCACATTACTAATGTGATCTATATGATGTATATTGATATCTAATAAAAAGAGGAAAACCTATATTTTTGATTATCTAGTCTGATAATTTTGGAAAAATTTTATCCATGAAACAACTTTCTCATTAAAATGTAAGTCTTAACATCATCTTGAAAAATGATGCTATATGCTATATTATTGAAAAGAATTCGAAAATGTACACAATAGAGTTTATTCTTTTTCGTTAAGTTACCTAGTAAAATTTCTCTTTCTATAACATTGTTATTTTTTATTGGAATTTGAATGTTTATCTTTTTGAAAGTTGGTTTGGTAGTGTTGGTTTTAATTTGAACTGAATATTATCATTTAAGAAAACATGGATTTACTCACAATTTTTCTTAAAAATTTGGATAGCAAGTTTTAAACTATTATGTTTGTGCAATTAAAGGATTTAGATATATTTTTCTTCCGAAAACCTACACAAAAGCCGCTTACCGGATTATTTATTTTTAATCTGAATCCATTCCTACAGGAATTTCCAGAGCAATATATTTTAAACAATGGTATCACTGTCTTATAAACAGGCATATAAATTTTCTATGGGCAAATTTTTTATATTTTTTTGTGTACTTGCATCTTTTTTAATTTCATGTAATAGTACAAGGAAAATTGTTTATTTTGAAAACGTGAAGGATACAACTTTTTATTCAGCAAATAATGAGAATATCGCGCCTGTTGAGCCGAACGACATTTTAAGTATTTCTATTAGTAGTCTCAATTCTGAAGCGTCTGCAATGTTTAATCCTAATAATAATAACATCGCCAGGTCTACAACTGCCACGGGAGGCAATACAGAAACGGGTGGTTATCTTGTAAATGCCGATGGCACCATTCAGTTACCAGTTCTTGGAAGTATAAAAGCTGGTGGCTTAACGAAGAGGCAATTGAAGGATAACATCACGAACCTGATCTTATCCAAAAAGCTGCTGGTGGATCCCCTGGTAGAAGTTCGTTTTCTAAATTATGAAGTCACTGTAATCGGTGAAGTAGCAAAGCCAACTGTTATTACCGTTCCCAGCGAAAAAATTTCCCTTCTGAAGGCTATTGGGCTTGCCGGTGATTTAACGATCTTCGGAAAGAGAGATAACGTTTTATTGGTCCGGGAGGAAAATGGAAAGAAGAAAACCAGGCATATTGACCTAAATTCACCCAATTTCTTTAATTCACCCTATTATTATTTACAGCCAAATGATATAGTATATGTATCGCCAAACAGAGCAAGGATCGGACAGGCGGGACGGGCGCAGCTATTAATACCAATACTGTTAAGTAGTTTATCAATAATAGTAGTGATTTTGGATCGGATAAAATTTTAAAACATGCAATCGGTTAACAATATTAGTGAGGACAAACAAGAGAATTTAGCGCAACAAATAGCCGCTAAATATCTACCTTATTGGCCAATGTTTTTATTGGCTGCAATATTGGCTATGGCTTGCGCCTATGTTTATTTACGTTACACAACACCGATATATGAAGCGGATGCAACTCTCATTATAAAAGATGAAAAGAAGGGCAATGAGGAATCCAAGCTAATGGAATCTCTCGATCAGATATCTTCTAAAAAAATTGTTGAAAATGAAATTGAAGTAATACAATCCAGAAAACTAATGGCCGATGTGGTCAATCAGCTTGGATTATATGCGCCTGTTTTTGCAAAGGGAGATTTGAAAACGACATCTGCTTATCTTACCTCTCCCGTTGTCGTTATTGCAACTGACCCTGATTCGCTAAAGGAGTATGATAATATCAAGTTGAGCTTTGATAAAAATAATAACGTAGTTATTTTAAATGATACTTTCAAATATCCGCTCAATGAGGTTGTTACGACACGTTTTGGAAGATTGGAATTTTTGCCTAATAATAAATATGAAAAACCGGGAAAGACTGTAAAGCAATATTATTTTTCTTTGATCAATACGCGGGATATTGTTCCTGGTATTTTATCTGGATTGAAAGTTGAGGCTGCGAGTAAATTATCTTCAATTGTTAACCTGAGCTATAGGGACGAAATACCGAAGCGTGCAGAGGATATTTTAAACCAATTGATTACTTCTTATAAGCAATCAGAAATAAATGAAAAAAATGCTTTGGCTAAAAATACCCTCACATTCGTGAATGAAAGATTGAGATTGGTATCACATTCTCTTGATTCAATAGAAAAGAAAGTGCAGCAATATAAATCCGGAAGAGATGCAGTAGATATAAGCACCCAGGGACAGATGTATTTGCAAAGTGTAAATGCAAATGACCAGAAATTGGCTGATGCAAATACTCAGTTATCTGTATTGAGCCAGGTTGAAAAATTTGTAAAGAATAAAGATAACGCTAATGGTATTGTACCTTCAACTCTTGGTGTAAGCGATCCTGTGCTTTCACAGTTAATCGATAAATTGTATACATCAGAGCTTGATTACGAAAAATTGAAGAAAACTGTTGGGGAAAATAATCCTAATCTTGTTGCAATTAAAGATCAGATCAATAAGATAAAACCAAATATTTTACAAAATATCCAAAGCCAGCAACAAAACCTTAATGGGGCGAAACAAAATATTTCTCTGACAAATGGAGGCTATAATTCCCTTTTACAAAGCGTTCCTCAAAAGGAACGCCAGTTACTTGGCATAAGCAGGGAGCAGCAAATGACAAGTATGGTATATGCATCCTTACTTCAGAAAAAGGAAGAGAGCGAATTGGCCTATGCTTCAACTGTTTCAAATAACAAAGTAGTGGATGATGCACAATCTGGCCCAACGCCGGTCAGCCCTAAAAAATTACTAGTTTATTTAATAGCTGTTATAGCATTGTTGGGCATTTGTTTTACAATCATTGCCATCAGGGAATCTATGACAGGTAAAATTCTTTACCGAAATGAAATAGAATCAAGGACTTCTATACCAATCATTGGAGAAGTTGCATTTGATAAATCAAAAAAGCCTATCGTAATTGAAGGCGGCAGAAGGAGCTTTATTGCGGAAGAATTCAGGAAATTACGGATATCTCTTTCTTTCTTAGGAATTGATAACAATCATAAAAAGATCCTGGTTACTTCAAGCATTTCGGGAGAAGGGAAAAGCTTTATAGCTGCAAACTTAGCCATAAGCCTTGCGTTGACCGGTAAAAAAGTCGTTTTAGTTGATATGGATCTGAATAATCCTTCACTTGCCAAAATATTAGAGGTTGAAAAAACTAATGGAGTTACTGAATTTCTTACCGGTGAAAAAGAACCTGAAGAGATTATTAAACGCGTTGCGAACCATGAAAATTTGTTTTTTATATCTTCAGGAAATATTCCTGAAAGCCCCTCTGAACTTTTGTCCAATGGAAAAGTCAAAGACCTCATTGATTACCTTGACAATGTTTTTGATCTTGTTATTATAGACACTTCGCCAATTGTCCTGGTAACGGACGGTTACCTGTTAACAGGCTTGTGCGATGCCACGCTATATGTTATAAGGCATAAGTACACACCGAAAATGCTGATTAAGAGAATAGATGTTAACAATCATATCAATCCGATAAATAACCCGGCTATTATTTTCAATGGGGTTAAGGCAAGAGGCTTCTTTAAAAATAATTATGGATATGGCTATGATTATGTTTATGGAAATAAACAAAGAGACAAAGAAAAAAAGTTATTAGTTAAATCCTAAATCTAACATTATATGGAAAACCACCTGACTCAATACATTAGGATGTAAGCGAGAGCGGCGAAGCCCTGCACATCCTCGAGTATAAGTATCAATCCTTTGATAAGCTGCAATTTTCATCTTAAAAAGAAAAATTATGCAGAAGAATTGGTATATCATTTATACAAAACAGAAATGCGAAAAGAAAGTCGCTGGTTTACTGACAAAAAAGAAAATTGAAAATTTTTGTCCGCTTAATTGTAAAACACTCAAACAATTCAGAAAAAGTAAAGTAATTTATGAACCCTTATTTCCATCCTTTGTTTTTGTTTGCCTCCGGGAAAACGAAATATTCGCACTTAGGCATATGGAACATGTGGTAAATATTGTTTACTGGAGGGGTAACCCAGCCATAATAAACGATGATGAAATCAATGCTATAAAGCATTTTTCTGAAGATCACCAGAACGTTAAATTGGAAAAATCCGATATAAATGTTGAAGCTGAAGCTCAGATGATCCATAGCCCCAGCTATTCTATGGAGGGTAAGATTTTGATGGTCAAAAACAAGACATTTAAAATTAATTTGCCCTCATTAGGTTATACGATGATAGCTGAAATAGAAAGGGCGGATGTAATAGGAAGAGAAATTTCCTTTGGAAATAGGGAGTTGTCATTACAATAGCTTATTCTTAAAATACCTTTGCGTAAAGATTAGATCATCTATCATGTAGAAATGTGTCTTGGCTGCAAAACTTTATTTGAAATAAAGTAAAAAACTATAAAATCAGTTATATCAACAACCCCAAAGTTATACTTATACTTTCACCAAGGAATGAAGATAGCTTACCAGCTTTTTATTGAACCGCTTTATTGTCGCTCCCTGCGCAATAAATCCATCATTCCAAATTCTTAATATTATAAAATGAAGACAGCGCTTATTTCCGGTATAACCGGGCAGGACGGGGCATATCTTGCCGAGCTCCTTTTATCCAAAGGCTACATGGTACATGGTGTTAAAAGGAGATCCTCTTTGATCAACACTTATAGAATAGACCATTTGTATGTGGATCCTCATGAAAACCACCCGAATTTTAAACTCCATTACGGAGATATGACGGACAGTACTAATCTCATTCGAATTGTGCAGGAAACTCAGCCTGATGAGATTTATAATCTTGCCGCCATGAGCCACGTAAAGGTAAGTTTCGACACGCCCGAATATACGGCTAATGCAGATGGCATAGGCACTCTGCGATTGATGGAAGCCATCCGTATCCTTGGAATGGAAAAGAAAACACGCTTTTACCAGGCATCCACTTCAGAGTTATACGGATTGGTTCAGGAAGTACCACAAAAAGAAACTACGCCATTTTACCCGAGAAGCCCATATGGGGTGGCGAAACTTTATGCTTATTGGATAGTAATAAATTATCGCGAAGCTTACAACATGTTTGCCTGTAACGGAATTCTTTTCAATCATGAAAGCCCGTTACGCGGCGAAACTTTTGTAACCCGGAAAATAACACGTGCTGTGGCAGCAATAGTCCAGGGATTGCAGGATACTTTGTATCTCGGAAATTTAGATGCTAAAAGAGATTGGGGCCATGCTAAAGATTATGTAGAAGCGATGTGGAGAATCTTGCAACAAGATACACCGGAAGATTTTGTTATCGCTACCGGTGTTACTACTACCGTCAGGGACTTTGTGATCATGGCGTTTGCAGAAACAGGGATTGAATTGGAATTCTCCGGGAAGGATTCCGGTGAAAAGGGAATTATAAAAGCATGTAGGCACCCGGATTATCAATTACCAGTAGGTAAAGAAGTGGTTGCCATAGATCCTGCTTATTTCCGCCCAACGGAGGTTGATTTGTTGATTGGTGATGCGACCAAAGCAAAAGAAAAACTAGGTTGGGAGCCTAAGTATAAATTAGCTGAATTAGTGAAGGAAATGGTAGCAAGTGATCTGGAAACTTATAAAGTAAGTCTGGAGAGAAAGTATTTTATGTAAGAGATAGGAATAATTGTTAAAAACTATTTGTTTAAAATACTGTTAAATGATCAGTTCGAATTTGAGTATGAAAAATAGGATTTCCGTCATTTTTAATTTTGCAGGCAACTTAATTAATAAAGGCCACGACCGCAGTGTGAAGGCTAAGAAAAATATAATTGCATCCTTTTTTATAAAAGGTATAAGTATTGCTATAAGCCTTATACTGGTTCCATTGACAATCAATTACGTAAATCCAACTCAGTATGGAATATGGCTTACTTTAAGTTCAATTATTGGTTGGTTTGCATTTTTTGATATTGGATTTGGAAATGGCCTACGCAACAAATTTGCTGAAGCTATTGCGAAAGGAGAACACGAACTTGCCCGCATTTATTTAAGTACAACCTATGCCATATTAGGTATAATAGTAATTACTTTGTTATTAATTTTTTTTTGTATCAATCCGTTTCTCAACTGGTCGGTAATACTAAATACACCATCGAATATGGCAGGTGAATTAAGTATTCTAGCCTTGTTGGTTTTCTCTTTTTTTTGTTTGCAATTTGTTTTGCAGCTAATTACTACAATCATTACGGCAAATCAACAGCCAGCAAAAGCTTCTTTTTTCAACTTGTTAGGAAGCCTTCTTTCCCTTACTATTATTTTTATTCTTACAAAAACAACTTCAGGAAATTTAATTTATCTGGCACTGAGTTTAGGTTTTACTCCCATACTGGTACTTACCGCATCGAGTATGTGGTTTTATAGGCATGATTATAAAAGATATGCTCCTTCCATAAAATATGTTAGGTTTAATTGTGCTCCGGACCTCATGAGTTTAGGAATTAAATTTTTTTTGTTACAGATTGCAGGAGTTATATTATATCAGACAAGTAATATTATAATTGCACAACTTTTTGGCCCGGGTGAGGTAACGCCTTATAATGTTTCGTATAAATACTTCAGTATTATTACAATGATTATGGGCATTATAATGATGCCATTCTGGAGTGCCTATACTGAGGCATGGGTTAAAAAAGATATTGAATGGATTAAAAAAAGCATAAAAAAATTGCAATTATTATGGGTGTTATTAAGCTTAGTGACAATCGGTATGTTCGTATTTTCAAATTTTTTTTTTAGAATCTGGGTTGGTAAGGAAATAAAAGTGCCGGTTAGCGTTTCTGCAATAATGGCTATTTATGTTATTATGAATTCGTGGACTAATATTTATAGCCTGTTTTTAAATGGGACTGGAAAATTAAAATTGCAGCTTTATGCCAGTATTTTTGGAATGGTTTTAAATATTCCTATGTCAATTTATTTCGGAAAAATATTTGGGATATCTGGAGTTCTTTTATCTACTGTTATTCTTTGTTTTATAAATATGATAATAGAACCCATTCAAACAAGAAAATTACTCAATAATAATGCAAAAGGTGTATGGAATAAATAGTATCATGAAAAATATGATTAAAAGTTCTTTGGATGGTGAATTAAATAGGAGCGAAAATAATGCGTAAATTATTAAAAACAGAGCGTATGCAATTGTGGTCAAGGCAAAATAAAACTAATATTTTTCATGTTGAATATCAAAAAGAAACTTGACAAGGCTATACCTGCAGTAATTTCACAACTGGGTTATTTAATTAATCCTTTGATTTTAAATTTTACAAACGAGAATAGTCGGTTATTGGTATTTTACTTCCATGGGCTTTATGAATCAAATGCAGAAAAACAATTAGGTCATATTGATCCTCAAAATAATGTAACAGTTGCTCAATTTTCTGAGTTCATAGATTATTTTCTTCAGCATAATTATTATTTTATTAAACCAGAAGATTTATTAAAAGATCTCGATAAAGACCAACCTTATGCAATGATAACATTTGATGATGGATACTTCAATAATATACTTGCCGTTGAAATTCTAAATAAATATAAAATCCCTGCCTCTTTTTTTATAACAACTAAAAATGTTTTTGAAAATAAATCATTTTGGTGGGATATCATATATAAATACAGAACCAAAGGGGGTTTAAATTTAGAGACAATTCGTAAAGAACAAGCACACCTTAAGAATTTTAAATATTCCTATATAGAAAAATATATCATAGAAAATTTTGGAAGTAAATGTGCGGAACCCTGGTCAGATATTGATAGACCCTTCACTTGTGCGGAACTAAAAAATTTTTCTCAAAATTCTTTTATAACAATCGGAAATCATACACATAATCACTCTATTTTAACAAATTATAGCGAGGAAGAAATCAAAGAAGACTTTACTGAATCTAATAAACTTCTTTTAAGTTTAATTGGTTTTAAACCTAGATCTATAGCGTTTCCAAATGGAAATTTCAATAATTCTATATTAAATATAGCTCGAGACGCTGGGTTTGAATTTGCTTTTACAACACAAAATTATATTAATAATTTGCCAATAATTAATAATAAAATGATTTGTTTAAATAGATTTATGGTGAAAACTTCAAATATTAAATATTTTGGAGGGTGTAATAGGCTTGGTTATACACCTGACAAATTATATTCTAATTTAAAGAAAAAGATGAGATTTTTGAAAAATTAAATATTTATAGCTTAATACTTGCAAGACTAAAAATTTAAGGAAAGAGTGTAATCATAATTAATTATATATATTCAAGACATTGAAAGTACTTTGGTTTACCCCTTCACCTTCCTTAGCAGAAGATTATTTGAATAACAAACCGATGAATGCTGGTTTTATTAAATCCTTAGAAAGGGAAATACAAGATAAAGTCGATTTATCAATTGCATTTTATCATAGTGAAAAACTACCTTTCTTCAAGTACGGTAAAACAACTTATTATCCTATTTATAGTAATAATAATAATTTTTTTTCCAACATAAAAAAAAGATTGTTAAGTGAAATTGAACCGGAAAGTGACATTATTAAATTTAAAGAAATTATAGAAAAGGTAAAGCCAGACTTAATTCATATACATGGAACCGAGCGCCCATTTGGGTTAGTTCAAGAATATTATTTAATCCCTACTGTCATCAGCATACAGGGTAATATTACAGTATGTAAACAAAAATTTTTTTCTGGTATTTCTATAATAGATGTATTAAAATATTCCAGAATTAAAAGTTGGATAACATTCAATACTTTTTTTAATTATTTTATTCGTTTTAAAAAACAATCCAGGAGAGAGAAAAAAATATTTAAAATATCTACTAATTTTATCGGTCGAACAAATTGGGATAGGAGAATTACAAAAATTTTATCTCCAAAATCAACTTATTTTCATAATGATGAAATTTTAAAAGAAATATTTTATGAAGGAAATTGGCAAAATAAATTAGGTGAAACCTTAAATCTTTTTACTACCAACGGGCCTAATCTCTTTAAAGGGATAGAAACTTTAATACTTTGTGCTCAAATACTTGATTCAAATAATATAAATTTTAATTGGAAAGTTGCAGGCCTAAGCCCTAATGATGATCTTGTTTACATCGCCAGTAAAAGTTTGAAAAAAAAGATATCAAAAAATATTCAATTCTTAGGGAAAATCGGCGATAATAAATTGAAAGAAGCTATTTTAGATTCCAACATATATATAGCAGTTTCTCATATTGAAAACAGCCCAAATAGTTTGTGTGAGGCTCTCATCTTAGGTATCCCCTGTATTGCCACAAATGCTGGGGGAACATCTAATTTTATAGAAGACGGTAAAAATGGTATATTGATACAAGATGGAGATGCTTATTCAATGGCAGGGGCAATTGTGGAGTTGAAGGAAAATTATGACCTTGCAGTTTCGTATGGTAAGAATGCAAGAAAAAAAGCACTAATAAAACATAATAAAAGTGTGATTGTAAATGATCTATTGAAAATCTATTCAAATATTTTAATTAAAGAAAATTAAATTGAAAAATAATAAACTTCAAAAATGAAAATCGTCAACCTCATTAATAAGTCCCTATCAAAAGTTGGCGCTCAACTTATAAGATATCCTGATCAGGATTTAAAAAGAAGAATGAATTTATTAAATCATTTTAGGATTAACAAAATATTTGATATTGGAGCTAATATAGGAAATTATGCAGTCAAAATTCGTAAGCTTGGTTTTAAGGGAGAAATAATCTCATTTGAGCCATTAACTAAGGCATATAAAATTTTGGAAGAAAAAGCTCTTAGTGATGCAAAATGGAAAACCTTAAATTTTGCCTTGGGGAGCCGTGATGAAGAAACATTTATAAATATTGCTGGAAATTGTGATAGCAGTTCTTTATTGGAAATGTTGCCGGATCATATAAACAGTGCTCCACAATCATCATATATTGGGAAAGAAAAAATTATTGTTCATAAGCTTGATACAATTATTGTCGATTATTATAAAAAAGGGGATCAAATTTTTCTTAAAATCGACACCCAAGGATTTGAAAAAGAAGTATTGAATGGATCAATTGAATCACTTTCTAAAATTACTGGAATACAATTAGAGCTGTCAATTATTCCTCTTTATAATGGAGGCATTCTTTATTTGGAAATGATCGAATTTTTGAAAAGTAATGGGTTTGATTTATTTTCTCTTGAGAATGGATTTTCCAATCCAGACACCGGACAACTATTACAAGTAGATGGAATTTTTTTTCGTAACGAAGTTAAAACGATGCTAATAACTTTAAAACACGGTTTGTAATATGTGAAACAAAAAGAAGACTTCGTTTGACACCCGTTTAGTTAGTATCTCTGAAAAAATGTTATTTTTTTTTTGAATTAATGGCAATTTATATTTAATGATTTATCTTAAAAACAATTTTAGAAATGATGTAATCATGTTCTTATTGTTAGGTGTTTCAGCTATCCCATATATTGACAGTAATAAAATCTTGACCACTCTTATTGCTATTTTTCTGGGAATATTATTTTTTTTTAGTAAAAATCAAAAAATTGATAATGAGCTCTTTTATATTTGTATTGCGATATTGATCTGTGTGTTTTTTCAGTCAGTAATTTTTTCCTATTTTAAATTAATCACAATTTTGGGTTTGATTCTAAAAGTTCTAACAGCATTTTTTGCGATCAAATTATTAAACGAAAAATTCATTGACTATTATTTACGCTTAATGGTTTTTTTTTCCATAGTTAGCTTAGTAATTTTTATACCAATTTTTATTCATCCCTCTTTATTAGATACAATTATAAATGCTACTCCATCTTTTTTAAGTTACCAATATGAACTGTGGGGTTTCCAGGTTGACAATAAAACTTTAATAATCTACAATTTAATGGAGGAAACCGGCTTATTGAGAAATAATGGCCCTTTTTGGGAACCTGGTGCTTTTGGTGGATTTTTAATTATAGCTTTAATGTTCAATACGGTAAGAAAGTCCACTTTATTGAATAAAACAAATTGGCTATTTTTTGTTACAATTATTTCTACTCAGTCCACTACAGCCTATCTTGCTGTATTTGCATTTATATTTTGTTATCTTTTGTTTCAAAATTATTCCATGGGTGTTAAATCCCTATTAATAATTTTAGGAGTTGCTGGTCTTATTGCATTCCAAAAAATTCCCTTTTTAGGAGCTAAAATTAAAGATGAGAATGAAAATGCGCAAAATGCTATTGAGACTAAGGGAGGGGACACAAGGATTGCTTCTGCAATTTTGGATTGGGATGACATCAAAAGATACCCATTAACGGGAAGAGGAATATGGCCTGAAACCAGGGTAGATAAAAAATTTGAATATGTTATCCGAAATAATGGATTTACTAATTTTTTAGCAGAGTGGGGAATATTTTTGTGCATAATATACTTTTTTTATTATTACAAAGGATTTAAAATCTTTTGTATGGAGCACAAATCGAATAAATTTATGCCTTTTATTATTTTAGGAATAATTTGGGTAGTCTCTTTTAGTGAAAATTATTTTGGTTTACCCTTCTTTTGGGCATTGGTTTTTTTAGATATTCCATTTGGGAATAAATACCATAAAAAAAACTTAAATTATCCATTAACTCAAAGTTCTTAAATCAATTAATTTTTATAATAGTTTTTACTTACGAAATTTTCGTGAAGAATGTAATTGTTTGAATCCAAAACTAAACTAATATTAAGAACAGTATTGCAATATTGATATCTTGCTTTAACCGTGAGGAAAAAACTTTGTCCTGCCTTAAAAGTGTTTTCTCCCAAGTTAACCAAAATTTTGAATTTACAATTTATCTTATTGATAATGGTTCTGATGGAACACATGAAAAAGTAAGTATTATTTCTTCCCCAAGTAAAATTGATTCTTGGAGATAATAAGTTATACTGGGCTGGAAGTATGCGAAGAATTTGGCAACATGCAATTCTTACTTCGATTAATTATGATTTTTTTCTTCTGTTCAACGATGATACAATTCTAATAAATACTGCTTTGTCTGATCTAATAGATGATTTACAAAAATTACCCAAGAAAGAAATTATTTTAATTGGTTCAACTTTAGATCCTCTGACAAAGAAAATCTCTTATGGAGGAAGAATTTTGCTAAATTCTTATGGCCTTACTTCTAAAAAACTTATACCAAATAATAATTATCCCCAATTATGCCATTTGGGAAATGCTAATATAATGCTTGTTCCAACAGAAGTGGTAAAAAAAATTGGAATTTTATCGGATTTATTTACTCATGGAATAGCTGACTTTGACTATACTTTGCGGGCTAGAAAAATTGGTATACCCTCTTTTATAGGCTCAAATTATTCAGGATATTGCGAAAATGATCATGGAAATAAATAGTGGCCTGCTAGTAAATTTAGTTTAAAACAAAGGATTAATAATTTATATGATGTAAAAGGGCTAGCATATAAAGAATATCTTGTTTATCTGAAATTGTATTTTCCTTATTATTTACCACAGGCTTGGTTAAAGCTATGGGCCAAAACTCTATTCCCTTTTTTATGGGAAAAATTTAAGAAGCATAAAAATGACGATTAGTGAAAGGATTTTTATAAATGCAGATGATTTTGGATTTAATTCATCAATTAATAAAGCGATAGTTGAACTGTTTGAGAAGCGGTTAATTAATAGTACAACTTTAATGGCAAATATGCCGGGTTTTGAGGAAGCAGTTGATCTTGCTAATCAATATCAATTCGCCAATAAAATTGGGATTCATTTAGTTCTTACTGATGGGACCCCTTTATCAGAAGGAATCAAATCAATTAATTTTTTATTTAACGGTATAGAACATTACAAGAGATATAGACATTTTTTGTTTTTTTTGACCAAAAATCAAAAAAAAATTATCTATGAAGGATTTGCCACACAAATTGAAAAAATACAATCTAAAAATATTTCTATAACCCATATTGATACTCATCACCATGTTCACGAAATGTATGGAATCATGAAAATAATTCTTGAACTTCAGAAAAGGTATAATATTCCTTACGTAAGAATTCTAAATAATATGGAAAAAGCATCTATATGGTATAAAAGAGTATATAGATGTAGATTGAATAATATTTTATTTAATAAGGGGATTAATTATTCTGATTTATTTGGAAATCAGGCGGATTTTTCAGCGAAATGGAGCGAAAATACTCATTTCTTTAAGAATAAAGCCATTGAAATCATGGTTCATCCTGATTATAATCAGGAAGGTCAATTAGTTGATATGGCTGGTGAAAATCAGTATGATTTTAATTTTATACAATCTTTAAGATTAAACCTTGAATGAAATGAACCAAGTCGCTTTAGTTTGTAAGTTAATGCCATTATATCGTTTAGGTGTTTTTCATGACCTTTCAAAAATTAGGAATTCCTATAATTTCACTTGTTTTGGTGATACAAAAAAAGAGGGGGGAATAGAAATAATTCCCTGGAGCTTAGCGAACAATATTAATTCTGGTGGCATAAACTGGGTAAAGACTAAAAATTATTTCTATTTGAGACTAAGGGAGGGGACACAAGGATTGCTTCTGCAATTTTGGATTGGGATGACATCAAAAGATACCCATTAACAGGAAGAGGAATATGGCCTGAAACCAGGGTAGATAAAAAATTGAATATGTTATCCGAAATAATGGATTTACTAATTTTTTAGCAGAGTGGGGAATATTTTTGTGCATAATATACTTTTTTTATTATTACAAAGGATTTAAAATCTTTTGTATGTAGCACAAATCGAATAAACTTATACCTTTTATTATTTTAGGAATAATTTGGGTAGTCTCTTTTAGTGAAAATTATTTTGGTTTACCCTTCTTTTGGGCATTGGTTTTTTTAAATATTCCATTTGGGAATAAATACCATAAAAAAAACTTAAATTATCCATTAACTCAAAGTTCTTAAATCAATTAATTTTTATAATAGTTTTTACTTACGAAATTTTCGTGAAGAATGCAATTGTTTGAATCCAAAACTAAACTAATATCAAGAACAGTATTGCAATATTGATATCTTGCTTTAACCGTGAGGAAAAAACTTTGTCCTGCCTTAAAAGTATTTTCTCCCAAGTTAACCAAAATTTCGAATTTACAATTTATCTTATTGATAATGGTTCTGATGGAACACATGAAAAAGTAAGTATTATTTTCCCCCAAGTAAAATTGATTCTTGGAGATAATAAGTTATACTGGGCTGGAAGTATGCGAAGAATTTGGCAGCATGCAATTAATACTTCAATTAATTATGATTACTTTTTACTTTTAAATGATGATACAATTTTGATGAACACAGCTTTCAGTAGTCTAGGTAATGATATAACAAAGTTAGCTAGTAAAGAAGTCATTTTAATTGGTTCAACCATTGACCCTGTTACAAAAAATATTTCCTATGGTGGCAGTGTGCTATTAAATAACTATAGTACTTTAATGAAAAAAATTATACCAAATAATAATTATCCCCAATTATGCCATTTGGGAAATGCTAATATAATGCTTGTTCCAACAGAAGTGGTAAAAGAAATTGGCATTTTATCGGATTTATATACTCATGGAATAGCTGATTACGATTATACTTTATCTGCAAGAAAAAGAAATATTCCAACTTTTATAGGATCTAAATATATGGGATTTTGCGAATATGATCATGGAAATAAATGGTGGCCTGCAAAAAAATTTACTTTGAAACAAAGGATTAAGAATTTGTATGATGTAAAGGGATTGGCATATAAAGAATATCTTATGTTTGTGAAAATACATTTTCCATATTATTTACCTCAAGCCTTTATATTACTATGGGGTAAAACTTTGTTTCCTTTTTTATGGGAAAAATTTAAAAAAAAAGGATAAAGTGCCAAATTAAACCTATGGATTGCGAATCACTTAATAATGCTTAATCATAAGTAAAAGTTATGCAACATGCCCCAATTTCGCGAAGGCTATAATTTATCTCACATAAGTTCTTTAAATTTAAATTTTGACACTATATGAAGCATGTCGCACTGGTTTGTAAGTTAATGCCATTATATAGATTAGGTATTTTTCATGAACTTTCATTAATTAAAAATCCCTATAAATTCACTTGTTTCGGGGATACTAAAAAAGAGGCTGGAATAGAAATAATCCCATGGAGTTTAGCGAATGATCTTGATTCTGGAGGTGTAAATTGGGTAAAAACAAAGAACTATTTTTATATATCAGAGAAGTTATTATGGCAAACAGGTATTATAAAAAGAATTTTTTCTTCTAAATATGAATTTTTCATATTTGAGGGAGCTTCCCTTCATTTACCAACTTGGTTATTTGCAGTTCTTTGCAGGCTTTCAGGAAAAAAAGTACTATTCTGGACGCATGGATTCAAGGGATTTGATAAAGGCCTGAAAAAACTCATACGGACTTGTTATTTTAAGTTAGCAGACGCTTTATTGTTATATGGGCAATACTCAAAGGATTTGATGCTTAAAAGCGGGTTTAAAGAAAATAAACTATTTATAATTTATAACTCTTTAGACTCTACAAAGCAATTAGAATTCCTCAAAACTTCTAATTACGACATAATTCTAAAAGAAAAAAACAGCCTATTCATTAGGCCAGAATTATTAACGGTAATTTTTATTGGCAGATTAGTAAAATCTAAAAATATCCCTTTTCTATTAAATGCGGTAAAAGATTTTTCACAAGTAGGCAATCCTATCAACTGTATAATCATTGGAAATGGTCCTGAAATGGATGGAATTAAAAGTTTTACTATGAAGAACAATTTGCAAAATTATATTCACATAACCGGTGCTTTACATGAAGAAGCATTAATTGGAAAATATTTTATGATGTCCGATTTGATGGTATCTCCAGGTAATGTGGGTTTAAATTGTATTCATTCACTTGCCTATGGAGTTCCGGTTTTAACACATAATAATTTGCAATTTCAAGGTCCGGAAGTAGAAGCAATAATCTCCGGAGTGACAGGTTTACTATTTGAACACAACAATTACGAAGATATGCTAGTGAAACTTAGGGATTGGCAAGAAAATCGGCTAACAAAGGCACAAATTAGTATTAAATGCCAGAAGGTTATTTTGAATCAATACAATCCTGTGAAGCAAGCTGAATATATACTGAATGCTATAGAAAGTTTATAATGAAATGGATATTTCTGTTTTTAAGGATTAATTTGAATTATTTAATGGCTTGGCAAGTCAGGAGCTTAAATGGAGCTATTTTTATAAAACACTTAAAATAATTTTGTGTTATTTATAATTGGATTAATTATATTACTGTTCACTGGATTTTTTATATATCTTTCAAGCAGATTTTCTCATTCTAAGGATTTGCCATATTATATAATTGACAAGAAAAAAGATAATATTCTGACAATCGGGCTTATTGGTGATAGCTGGGTTACAAAAAGAAAATTAGATTCAATTTTGCATGAAGAATTGCTAAGGAGGGGATATTTTAGTAAAATCCTTTCTTCTGGGCAATCCGGAGCAAAAAGTAAATCTGTTTATTACAACTTATTTAAGGATAATAATAAAGAATATTCTTCTAAATTTATTATTGAAAATAATCCTGATTACTGTATAGTGATTGCCGGTATAAATGATGCTGTGGGTCAGATGGGCAGTCACTATTATTCGCACCACTTACGAAAAATTATAAAGACATTGCTTAATTATAATATCAAGCCTGTAATTGTTTCTCTTCCAAATGTAGGCGTTACAGAAATACTTAAAGAAATGAAATTATTAAAAAAATATCGCAACATACTATCAGCATTCATAAATAATAAAGGAGTAATAGATAATATTGAATCTTATAGAAAAAAGTTGAATCAGAAATTAAAACTTGAGAATTTAAATGATCAAATCATTCTCATAGATTTTGATAATGCATGTGAAAGTTATTCGAATTCTTCTAGTCTTTATTATAATCCCCTTCATTTGACTCCTGAAGGCAATGAAAAGTTGGCTCATTATATTGCTGATGAATTGATTAAAGAATTGGAGAAAAATTAATTAGTTACCATCAGATAATGCTTGAATTAACTTAAATTTTCCACTATCGTGATTAACCCAATAAAAAAAATCCGATTCTTTCTACTGACTAAAATTAAGTGGAGAAGATATGCCATTGGAAAAAATGCATACATTGGCAGATGTGTATATTTATGGGCTAAACATAACATCACCATTGGCGTTAATTTTTATATTGGCAAGTTTTCCCAAATTGAATGCGACGCGGAAATTGGTAATAATGTAATTTTCGCAAACCATGTGGCATTAGTGGGTAGGTATGATCATCATTACCAGCAAATTGGGGTTCCCGTCCGTTTGGCCAGCCAGATAAGAGATAAAGACTATTCATGGAAAGGGCTGAATCAAAAAATAATTATTGAGGATGATGTCTGGATAGGCTACGGAAGCATTATTCTCAGCGGCGTTACTATAAGCAAGGGAAGCATTATCGCCGCAGGCTCAGTGGTAACAGGCAATGTAGAACCTTATTCCATTTATGGAGGTGTTCCCTCAAAAAAATTAAGAAACAGGTTTGAAAATGACAATGATAAGGAGGAGCATATACGACTTTATCAACTTAAATATGATTATTAACTTGTCTGCTGCTATTGTTATTTGATGGACAAGAAACCATTACTGAAATTCCAAATATCCACGGGTAAATATTCCTCTTTTATAGATCGCATAATAGATTTTTCATACCTTAAAAAATCGTCAGTAGTTTGCGTTGCTAATGTCCATATGTTTATCGAAGCCTACCAGGATCCCGCTTTCCAGGAAATCACAAATAGTGCTGAAGTTGTAACTCCCGATGGGCGGCCTCTTTTGTGGGGCTTAAAAATCCTCAAAGGAATAAACCAGAACAGAGTTGCGGGAATGGATTTACTGCCCGATTTATTACAGGAAATGGAATTTAAAAATATAACTGCTTTCTTTTATGGTGGAACCCAGGAAATGTTGGATACAACCAGTATTTATATAAAAACAACATATCCAAAACTTAAAATTGCCGGTCTCCATAGCCCACCTTTTGATGGAAAAGAAGATAGTAGTTTGAATGAAATTATAAACAAAATAAATAATTCTTTTCCATGCATTGTTTTCGTAGTATTGGGTTGCCCTAAACAGGAAAAATGGATGAATTCAATGAAAGATAAGATACATACGGTTATGATAGGTATTGGAGGGGCTTTGCCTGTTACGATAGGAATGCAAAAGCGCGCACCTTTATGGATGCAAAACAGGGGCCTTGAATGGCTTTTCAGATTGAGTCTCGAACCTGATAGATTATTCAAGCGTTACTTTATCACCAACAGTTTGTTTTTGTGGATTTTTTTAAAAGAATTTCTCCGGATTAAAATAGGAGTGCCTCTAGGCCTCAGTAAAGCGATAAAATAAAAAATTGGAAAAACTACTTTTTTTCTTTCCTTGCCTCAGTTATTGATATTTTACTTTGTGCCTTCAAGACTTTGTGGCAAAATGCTTTTGCGAAGCAAAAACTCCCCACCGCCTTCCGTAACATCAATGATAAAAGATGAATCATAAATTTTTAAACATCGTTAATATATTAATTTCTTGAACCGGCAGTTTGAACGATATCTCCAAATGACTTTGATTATTCTTGATCTCTTGGCGTTGAATCTTCTTTATATTCTGTGCCAGGTTTTGATAATAAAAAGCTTGGATTCTACCAATCTTAAAGCATATCTTTTTTACTGGGTTATTTCGAATGCTATATGGCTTTCTCTTACTTTTTTTCTTAGAAACTATGCGGAAAAAGTGATCTTAAGTTTTGAAACATTTACCAAAAGAACCATCCAGGTATATTTGGTATGGATCATTTGCATTATGTTTTATTTATTCTTTTCACGTGAATTAGTGATTTCCCGCCTTTTCATAATTACAACAATGATTGTTTTCGGATTGGGTTTATTAGCCAACCGGTTTATTTATCTTGGCATTTATAAATATTTCCGGAGCCGCGATTTTCTTTTGAAAAAAGTGCTTATACTGGGGTATAATGATACTGCAAAAAAATTAGCAAAATACTTTGAAGAAGATGGCCATAATACAGAATTGATGGGCTATATAGAAAATGATGAAAATATATTAGAATTATCAAATTATCCCGTCTTGGCGGAAATTTCCAATACCATTCAGATTGCAAAAGAATTAAATGTCCAGGAAATTTTTTCTACCATCACTCCCGAACAAAATAGAGATATTTATCAATTAATGCATCAATCAGAAAGGGAATGCATCCGCTTTAAAATTGTGCCCAACCTGTCTCTGTTCATAACACGCGAGGTTCACATAGAATATTTTGGAGACCTTCCTATTCTTTCTCTGAGAAGCGAGCCCTTGGATGATGTAGGAAACAGGATAAAAAAAAGAAGCCTGGATATAGCCTTTAGTCTTTTAGTGATCATTTTCATTCTTTCATGGCTGGTACCGATTTTAGGATTATTAATTTTTTTAGAATCGGGATTTCCTATTTTTTTTAAGCAATTGCGCACAGGAAAGGATAAAAAATCATTTTATTGCCTGAAATTCAGAAGTATGAAGTTCAATAAAGATGCTGATTTGAAACAAGCCAGCAAAAATGATAGCCGTATCACTAAAATTGGCAGATTCCTCAGAAAATCAAGCCTCGACGAATTTCCCCAGTTCATCAATGTTTTTCGAGGAGAAATGAGCCTAGTCGGCCCGCGGCCACATATGGAAAAGCATACTCTTGATTATTCACAAATAGTAGACGAATATATGATCCGGCAGTTTATTAAACCGGGAATAACAGGCTGGGCACAGGTAAACGGTTATAGGGGTGAGATCAATAACCCCCAACAAATAAAGATGCGGGTAAATAAAGACCTATGGTATCTTGAAAACTGGACGCTTTGGCTTGATATTCAAATATTATTTTTAACCGTTTATCAGGTTTTCAAAGGAGATAAGCAGGCCTATTAATAAGCTCTTTTTACTTTACCCCCAAACTAAGTTTATATGAAAATTTTAATTACAGGAGTTGCCGGATTTATTGGCTCTAACCTGGCCAAACAATTACTTAAAAGGGAGCATACAGTAATTGGTATGGATAATTTGAATTATGGTTTTATGCGAAATATTGAATTCGCAAAAGAAGATAGAAACTTCCAGTTTATTATGGGAGATATCGCCAATCCGCTGATTTTAAAAGATGTGCAGGCTGATATTGTGGTACACCTGGCATCGCAAAAAATCCCCAGGTACACCAATGCGCTCAGAACGCTGGAAGAAAATTATCTGATGCTCCGGAATGTGGTACAGAAATGCATTTTTGACAGATCAAAAATTATTTTTGCCTCCACTTCTGATGTATATGGAAAAAACCCGGATATCCCATTCCATGAAGATTCAAATCTTGTGATGGGGCCAACAACCGTAAAGCGCTGGGCATACGCACTTTCAAAAATGTATGGCGAGCAATATATTATCGCCAACCATGATGAATATGGCCTTAATTACACGATCACGCGTTTTTTCGGTTCCTATGGGCCACATCAAAACCTCACGTGGTGGGGAGGCCCGCAATCAGTGTTTATTGAAAAAGCGTTTAAGAAAGAAATTATTGATATTCATGGAGATGGAACGCAGACAAGAACATTTACTTATGTTGATGATACCGTAAATGCGCTCATTGCCTGTATAGAAAATAACCACTCCGATAAACAAATCTTCAATACCGGAAGTATAGACGGAGGCGAAATATCAATTAAAGATCTCGCTTCACTCATCTGGAAATTAGTGAATGGAAAACAATCCGAGCCTCGATTGAATTACATTCCTTATTCTACATTTGGCAACTATGAGGATGTAATGAGAAGGGTCCCTGACATTTCAAAAATTCGCTCTACGCTTAATTTTGAACCAAAATGGGATTTGGAAAAGGGCTTATTATCAACCATAGATTGGCAAAAACAATTTATAAATTAAAATCGTTCCTCACCCTTCTTCCTCGGGAGAGGGGTTGGGGTGAGGCAATATATGGAATCGAAAAAATGGGGAATCGTTGGTGGAGGTATCATGGGTATGACGCTGGCGCTCAGACTTGCACAGAAGGGACATGAAGTAACTATTTTTGAAGCAGCTCCTGAAGTTGGTGGCCTTGTAAGTTCATGGAAAATGAATGATGTGGAATGGGATAAATTTTACCATGTAATTCTTTTATCAGATTTCAGTACTCGGAACATTTTAAAAGAAATCGGGTTGGAAAGTACCATCCGTTGGGTGGAAACAAAAACCGGGTTTTATACTGATGGAAAATTATATTCCATGTCTGACACTATAGAATTTATAAAGTTTCCGGCGCTGAACCTATTAGATAAATTCCGTCTTGGCCTAACAATAATTGTTGCTTCCAGAATAAAAGACTGGAAGCGCCTTGAAAAAATACCAGTTACAAAATGGTTGAAAAAGTGGTCTGGGAATAATACTTTCAATAAAATCTGGTTGCCTTTGCTCAGGGCAAAATTAGGAGAAAGCTACAAAAAGACTTCTGCAGTGTTTATTTGGGCCACCATTCTGCGGCTTTACGGCGCGAGGCGAAGTGGATTGAAAAAAGAAATGTTTGGATATGTGGATGGTGGATACAAAAAGGTGATACAGGCTTTTAAAGAAAAATTAATATCCGGTAATGTAATCATTAAAACAGGTCGTGCCGCAATAGAAACTAAGATAGGTGCAGGCGGAAAACCTGAAATTTATTTTTCTGATGAGAGAAGTGAAGCGTTTGATAATGTAATTGTGACTTTGCCTTCAGGCATGTCTTCTAAAGTATGTAGCGGCCTTTCTATAGCCGAAAAACAAAAATTAAATGAGATTGAATACCTTGGGGTAATTTGCGTTGCGGTTTTATTAGATAGATCCATTAGTGAATTTTATATTACTAACATCACTGATTCATGGGTGCCGTTCACAGGCGTAATTGAAATGACAGCTTTGATTGATAAGAAACAACTTGATGGCAAGTCCCTGGTTTATCTTCCGAAATATGTTGTTGCAGATGATCCGCTTTTTGCAAAATCAGATGAGGAAATTAAAAATTATTTCATCACTAATTTTAAAAAGATGTATCCTGTTATTACCGATCAAAATATTGAATTCGTAGGCGTCGCGCGCGCAAAACATGTAATAACTGTGGCAAAATTAAATTACTCTGCTTCATTGCCAGATGTAAAAACTTCTATTCCGAATTTATACATTATCAACACGTCGCACATCATAGACGGAACGTTGAATGTGAATGAAACGGTGCGAGTGGCGGAAACCAAATTGGAAGAAATTTTAAATTAAGCTGCGAATTACACAAATTGATTTGAGCTATCTTTATTTTAGTATAAGTTGAATGATCAGGATAAAAATTGAAGAAATTCTTGACAACTGTTTTCCTTCGGGGAAGAAGAAATTTGTGCAATTAAAATCTGAGTGAATCCGTGCATGTGAGGCAAAAAAAATGACATGAAAAAGAAAAAATTATTGGCAAGTATTTCCCTGGATCTTGATGACCAGTGGTCTTACATGAAAGTGCATGGCGATGAAGGTTGGGAAAAATTTCCTTCTTACCTTGATGTTTTCATACCACTGGTGCTCGATGTCCTGGATAAATTAGAAATAAAAATCACTTTTTTCGTTGTCGGCCAGGATGCGGCTATAGAGAAAAATCACGCTATTTTACGCAGTATTATCGAACGCGGCCATGAAGTGGGCAACCATTCTTTTCATCATGAATCATGGCTGAAAACTTATTCTAAAGAAAAAATAGAAGAAGAAATAATAAGGGCAGAAGATGCCATACTAACAGCAACGGGCAAACGAACTAACATGTTCAGAGGACCGGGATTTAGCTGGAGCTATGATCTGCTGCAGGTGTTGAAAAAACGCAATTATATATTTGACGCCTCTATTTTACCTACTTACATTTCCCCACTTATGCGGCAATATTATTTCTGGAAATCCAAATTATCAAAGCAGGAAAAAGAAAGCAGGAAGGAATTATTCGGATCTTTCAAAGAAGGTTTTTATCCTTTAAAACCATATAACTGGAATTTTGAAAATAAAAGTACTTTGCAGGAAATTCCAGTAACAACGATGCCTCTTTTCAAAATACCATTTCACCAGAGTTACCTGTTATACATCAGCGGAGTATCAACACGGCTGATGAAATTGTATTTACGGTTTGCGATCTCACTTTGCAAACTCACTAAAACCCAGCCCAGCTATTTGCTACATCCGCTCGACCTGATTGGAAAAGATCATGTTCCTTCGCTTGCATTTTTCCCCGGAATGAATATTAAAAGCGAACAAAAATTGAAAATATTTGAGATTGCAATTCAAACCTTAAAACAACATTTTGAATTGCTTCCTATGTCAGAATTTTCTAAAAGGCTTCCGCTCGATTTACCATCCATTTCATTAAAAAGAATTATACCTGAAAACTATAAATTGGCTTTTGCCGATTCCAAATAATTTAATCGAAAGTAACCCAATCATCCTGACAGTTTAAATGCCTTATATAACTTCCCCCAAAAAAATATGGTATTATGGATTTAGAAAAACCATTCATCAGCGTTATCATTCCCTGTTACAATGAAGAAGCGATTCTGCCGAGTAATCTTAATGCAGTCATCAGCTATCTGGAAAGTAAAGCTTTCAAATATAAATGGGAAATATTAATCATTAATGATGGCAGCAAGGACAACACCGGGAATATTGCCGATGAATTCGCAGAGAGAAAAGCAGAAATACGGGTAATACATCATCCAGTGAACCTTAACCTTGGAAGGGCTTTGCAAACAGGTTTTCGCCATGCGAAAGGATCTGTCATTGTCGTGCTGGATGTTGACCTGAGTTATTCTGTCGAACTCATTGAGGAGATGGTTGACAAGCTTATAGATACCTGTTCGGATATTGTAATAGCTTCCCCATACATGAAAGGGGGAAAAGTTACAGGCGTTCCTTTCAGCCGCAAAGTTATGAGCTTATGGGTGAATAAATTTATGCGCATTGCTGCCCAGGATAAATATTTTACTTACACTTCAATGGTGAGGGCTTACCAGAGTTCTTTTATCCGAAGTCTTAATTTAAAAACCAAGGATTATGAAATAAGCCCTGAGATCATGTACAAAGCCATGATATTAAGAGCAGCAATTGTTGAAATTCCCGCCCATCTTGACTGGACAGAACAAAATAAATTCAAAGGTAAAAGAACATCAAGCATCAAGGTGCTCAGGGGTTTTTTTTCAGGTATTATGTCTGCATTCATTTTCCGTCCGTATTTCTTTTTTCTTGGGATAGGTGCATTTTTAATGCTACTTTCATTATACGAATTGATATGGCTGCTTTATGATACCTTATCTTATATGGCAGCAACCAATCCTCCGAGTTCATTCTCTCAAAGCCTTGCCCTGCAGTTTAGGAAAAATCCACAATCATTCCTGGTTGGAGGAATTACTTTTGTGATCGCGATTCAATTTTTAAGTGTTGGGTTCCTATCGCTTCAAAGTAAACGTTATTTTGAAGAGCTTTTTCATTTAGGAACTTCTTTAAAAAAACAAAAGGAAAAAACATTAATGAAAACCTAATAAGCCGAAACATAGAAAATTAATATTTTTGTCAACCCCAAAATAACCATGCTGAAAAATTTTAAAATTACCAGGAACCCCTATTTGCTTTTCTTCCCTTTTTTGGTAATCCTTATTATTTATGTTTTATCAAAGCCTTCTACCGGAGAAGGTGATGAAGCGAGGTATTTAATGTTTGCCCATAACTTAACACATGGATTTTATTCCCCTCCTATTCCGGATATTAATTTAACTAATGGTCCGGGATACCCAATCATACTGATGCCCTTTGTTGCAATGGGGGCGCCATTGATAGTAATGACATTATTAAACGCATTCTTTTATTATTTCTCTATTATTTTTTTATATAAAGCTTTACAAGAGATTGTCTCATATAAAGTGACTTTAATTTTCAGTTTCTTTTGGGCTTGTTATTATATAGCTTATCAGAACATTACAGGGGTAATGACAGAGCCTTTTACTTATTTATTGATTTCAATCCTGGTTTTTTCATTAATAAAAGCTTTTAAAAGTGAAAATTTTAATGGAGGGAAGAGATATATTGTCTTGGCGGGTTTTATTTTGGGCTACATTGTACTGACTAAAATCGCTTTTATGTATGTCCTGATAGCCATGATTTTAGGAAGTAGCTTGTTTTGGCTTTTTCACAGGGAAGTTACCAATTATAAGAAAGGTTCAATTGTTTCATTGATAGGCCTGGCGACTGTTTTGCCATATATGATTTATGCCTATCATTTAACCGGGAGAATGTTTTACTGGAATACAAATACCGGTGCTTCTATGTATTGGAGTAGCAATCCCTTTCCGGATGAATACGGAGATTGGAAACAAGATTTGAAGCAGGGGACCGTTGATTTTGGGAACTATAATATACCGGGTTCGGGGGATTCCTTAATTGCACACCATCAAAGAGATTATGAAGTAGTTTTTCATAGTAAAGATTTTACGCAGTCTGGCATGGCGCCGGATGATGCTTTTAAAAAAATTACTATGGATAATATTAAAAATCATCCACTAAAATATCTGCAAAATTGTGTTTACAATGCTGGGAGGCTAATGTTTCATTATCCGTTTTCTTATGCCGTTCAAAGGCCAAAGGTATTACTGGTATTTCCTGTCCAGGGGATCATATTTACTCTTATTCTTTTTTGCTTAATCCCAACTTTAATAAACTGGAGGAAATTAATTTATCCGCTAAAGTTCATGCTATTTCTTACACTTCTTTATTTGGGGCTTAGCACAATGGTAACAGCTTATGTGCGCATGTTTACGATAATCGTGCCTATATTATTATTTTGGTTTGCATACATTTTTGACAATACGGTAAAAATAAAATTGCATTTCAATCAAAAAAATGAAGCAATTGCCTGATATTTCCTACCTGTCTCTTTCCCGCTCCGCCGATTCCTTAGCCAACAATCCCTGGCTGAATTGCGATTTTGCCTTGTCCTTAAACTGAGGTTTTGAGTCTCTAAACTATTCACTTAATCTTCTATTTGCATCTCTTCATGACATTATTCTTCCATTTCATTCCGGGGTTCAAAACCGCAAGTGTAATTTTTTATTTGGCATACTCTCCCTTTTAATTCCTTATATTAAAATATCTTATTTCTAACAGAAAATGAATAATTATTTCTGACTCAAAGAACATCCCAAATTCATAAAAATAATTCGTGTAAATCCGTGTAATTTATCTTGAGTTCACGATTCAGGATAAAGTATTTCAGAAAAAAAAGTGCTATGTCATTTTTTAATTTGCCGTAAGTCTTATTTTCATTTATGACTAACCGTTATACCTTTAAGAAAATAGTACCCCACAGTTAGCAGATCCAATTATCTTTTTTTCAAACACTGCTTAATATTTCGTGGTTCAGTAACAAGACAATATAAAATAATCTTATGTGTATAAGAAACTTTTAGAAAATTAGGTTTCGAAATAAGACTTGTTATTTTTGTCCTGTAACATCCTGTGAGTAATCCCCAATCTATTCTGTGAATATTCCCTGAGTTGAATCCATTAACCCGTATTTTATTGCTTTAACCTCAAAATTGAAATCATGAAAATCTTATTACGATTACTTGCTATTGTATTAACAATCGCATTTCTCTCATCCTGTCAGAAAGAGTTTTTAGACCCTGGAAATAGCAAGGTTATTATGGATGCCGATGCACAAAAATTTATTGATAGTTCCGGCATTAGTGATTCTACGCAAAAACTGGCGGTTAATTCTTTGGTAAAGCAATTAAAAGATTCTTCCTTATGGATAAAGTTTAAAGCTATTTACCCAATGTTGGGAGGCACAGCTTTTTCTACAAAATGGAATTTAAAAGACCCTAGGAATACAGATGATGCATTTAGGCTGACTTTCAATGGTTCTCCTGTTTTTGCTGCCACCGGTGTATTGTTTCCCACATCCGCGGATTATGCAAATTCATATTTAACTGATGACGCGCTCATTTATAACGATAATGCTATTTCATACTATTCAAGAACGCAAAACAACATAACTGGTTATGATATGGGCTGCGACGATGCTAACAGCCCTTATAATGAGTTTGCTATTTATGACACAACAGATGCTTCAAACTGGTTTGGGTATTACTCGTATGGCGCAAAGCCTGCGGTTACTAAGGGATTGTTCATGCTTTCATCCACCTCCAGTGATGTTAAACGGTTTGAAAATGGAGTGGTTACTACTGCAAAAGGCAGCTCTCCCATCAGTGGGGCTACTAATATGCCAATTATTATTGGGACCGTTGCCAACGCAAGCTTTGGTGGACAAAGAGAATGTGGTCTTGCAACAATAGGAAGTGGATTAACAGATGCACAGGCAATGGCTTTTTATAATATTGTTCAAAACTTTCAGTCGAAGGTTGGCAGATAAAAAATTATAAAAAATCTCTTTTAAATAGGGTAATGTACTGAAAAATAGTTGGTGGTTTTTTACAAAAAAAATTGTATCTAAACTGATTATTGGATTGCCAAATATCTAAAAAAACTCAAATTTTGGCTTTTTTGAAAACTAATAAAATTTTACTGAAACCGGTTTCAGTAAACTTCTTTCAAACCCTTATCCAGTATATGTTACATAGAATTCTACCAACTATTTTTCAGTATTATACCTTAAATAGTAAGTTAATGGTTTTAAACAAAAGCCAGCGTCATCCACAATAGCTGCAAAATTATTGAAGCAAAGGATGAGTAATTTTCTTCTCTTAGTAATTTAACTTAAGTAATGTACCTGGCTGAAGAATTTTCAAAAGTCACAACGTCACAGTGCTGGTAATCAAAATCTGTACAATTTCACGATAAAGAAATATTTTAATTTCCCTTTACTACTTTAATACTTTGTGTTTGTTGAGATCCAACGACTGTAAGCAGGTAAGTTCCCTTTGATAATCTGACGGCTTCATTTATCTCAACCACATTAGTTCCGGGCAATAGCAATTTATTACCTTTATACAATTGCCTTCCTATAGCATCAGTTATTATAAATATTGCTTTATCCTGAACCGGTGATTCAATGTTCACAACCAATTTATTTTGAAACGGATTTGGATTCACCGTTGCAAATTTTCCATTAAGGCCTGTTCTTATTTTTATTACCACGCTATATTTAAAATTGCCATCATTATCTACGCTTTGTAAACGATAATAATATACAGAAGATATATCAAATGCTACGTTATCGTTATAAGTATAATTATTATTTACTGTGGCTTTAATTTGAGAAATTTTATTAAAATTCTGCCCATCAATACTGCGTTGTAATTCGTAATAATTCAGATTTTGTTCATTTTCAACTTTCCAGTATAACTGGTTGCCGGTTCCATTGTTTTTACCGGTAAAATCTAATAATGTTAGAGGTAAAGGGCCACCTTCTGCTACCTCAATAAATGCTGAACCGAGATAGGGATTGGCGCCATTTGCACCATTGTAATCTTTTAACTTTATATAAGTGGAAGATAAAGGATCAAAAGAAAAAATAACACCGGCATTTCTGCTTCCACCCTGGTAAGTCATACCATATAACTTTCCATCGCCTTCCTGCATCAGGTTGCCAGCGGGATATGAGCCATTGATATTATCAAAATCGTATAGTTTTGTATAAATTGAACCCGAAGGATTAAAGGAAAAAATAACACCATCACCATTGTTTCCTCCGCTATAGGTCATTCCATAGAGCTTGCCATCCCTGGCTTGCATTAGGCTGCCTTCAGGACCGCCGCCATCGATAACGAAATTATCCAAGCCGCTAAAACCCTTCAGCACTGCATAAGTCGACGAGGAAGGATCGAAAGAAAAAATAACACCAATAGCTCCCCTAAGTACCCCTCCTTTAGATGTCATTCCATATAATTTACCATCGCTTGCTTGCACAAGACTACCATAAGGATTGGCTCCTTCGGGGAGTTCAAAAGGGACATCAGGAGGAGGTCCCTCAAAATCTTTTAGCTTTGTATAAATGGAAGAGGAAGGATCAAAGGAAAAAATAACACCATAATCACTGCTACCTCCTGCATACGTCATCCCATATAACTTTCCATCGATAGCCTGCATGAGACTGCCATACGGATTGGCACCAGTGATACTATCAAAATCCTTCAGTTTTGCATAAGTGGAAGAGCGAGGATCATAGGATAAAATAACGCCATAGTTATCACTCCCTCCACTATGCGTCATACCGTAGAGCTTTCCATTTGTTGCCTGGATAAGGCTGCCATAAGGATTGGAACCATCAGGATAATCAAAATCCTTCAGCTTTGTATAAGTAGAAGTGGAGGGATCAAAGGAAAAAATAACACCATAGCCATGGCTTCCTCCAGAAGTTGACATTCCATAAAGTTTTCCGTCGTTTGCATGCACAAGACTTGAGGAACTATTGCTTCCACTTTCATTAGTACCAAAATCTTTTAGCTTTGCATAAGTGGAAGAGGAAGGAGCATAGGAAAAAATAAGACCATGATCACTGCTACCTCCTGCATACGTCATCCCATATAACTTTCCATCGATAGCCTGCATAAGGCTACTATAAGGATTGGCCCCGTTGGCTTTATTAAAATCTTCCAATTTTGTATAAGTAGAATGCGAGAGGTTATAGGAAAAAATAACACCTTTGCTACTACTTCCCCCCTGCTGCGTCATGCCATATAACTTTCCATCGTTTGCTTGGATAAGAGTACCATAAGGATTCGCCCCATCAGGATAATCAAAATCCTTCAGCTTTGTATAAGTGGAAGAAGCAGGATTAAAAGAAAAAATTACTCCAATACCATTGCCTCCACCTATAGAAGTCATTCCATAAAGTTTTCCATCATTAGCCTGCATAAGGCTGCCATACGGATTGGCACCATTGGTACTATCAAAATCCTTCAGTTTTGCATAAGTGGAAGAGCGAGGATCATAGGAAAAAATAACGCCATAGTTACCACTCCCTCCACTTTGGGCCATACCGTAGAGCTCTCCATCGCTTGCCTGCATTAGGCTGCCATGAGGATAGGCGCCATTGGCATAAGCAAAATCTTCAAGCTTTATATAAGTGGAATTCGAAGGATTAAAGGAAAAAATAACACCAACACCGATGTTTCCCCCTTGGATTGTCATGCCATAGAGCTTGCCGTCGCTTGCCTGGATAAGGCTCCCCTCAGGATATGCACCAGTGGTATTATCAAAATCCTTCAGTTTTGTATAAATAGATGAAGAAGGGTCAAAAGAAAAAATAACACCCATGTCGCTGCTTCCTCCATCTCTAGCCATACCATATAGCTTTCCATCGCTTGCTTGGATAAGGCTACCAATGGGATAAGCCCCATTGGTATTATCAAAATCTTTCACCTTTGTATAAGTGGAAGAGGTTGGATCAAAAGAAAATATAACACCCATGTTGCTGCTTCCGCCTTGCTGCGTCATTCCATAAAGCTTTCCGTCACTTGCCTGGATAAAATTTGTAAATTGAGGATTGGAAGCAATATCTTCAAAAGATTTGGGAACTATTAAATTATTTGTAGCAGGGATAAATTTATTAATTGTGCCGCCTCCATTATTTCCTCCATTGAATGTAGTGCCATATAAAGTCTGTGCCTGGATAGAAAATATAGATACTAAAAAATAGGCAAAGCCAAGTAAAATCTTTTTCATCTCAATTATTATAAGTTATAATTAATTCAAATTTGTACTTTCTGGATTATATAGTTAATACATTATTTTGTCGGTTTTCTTTTTTTCATTTTCATCAGCAAATGCAATTATAGAATCACAACAGATGAATCTTTACGAAAAAGAGTAAAGGCTTTTTGAATCACTTCTTTTGAGAAAATTTTCCCGCTAAGAACATATGACAAAGGATAGGAGTTAGTTTCAGAGGAATAAAGTGGATATTTTGATTGTCTGAAGTTAGTATTATTATTGAGACAACTTCCAAATAAACAACAATTCCATTGATTTAAGAAATATATTTGGTTAGTCCGGCTTTCATTAAAAAAGATTTTTCAATGAGAAAAATTTTGATTCATACAAGAAGCAAGAATAAAACACACGGATAAAAATCAATAAAATATTTTTTGAGTTGTTTAAGAAAAAATAAAAAAACTATTTGTTCCTCAATATAAGGATCAAAGAAGCATAACATATATCCATAAACGCAGTTAATTATCTACTTTTCTTCAACTTCAATTTATCATATTTACCCTTAGGATTTCGCTTATGATAGTACAGTGATGCGAATGTAGTCAGTTGCTTAATTTTAATCAACCTGTAAGTTGGCACATACAGTAAACTAACCAATAATAATACTATCCGTACATTAATATTCCAAGACTTTGCAGACATAATCTGGCTGCTGAACATAACGAAGAAGTAGGCATCATAATTTTGCAATGAGTATAGTAGTTTAATATAATGTGTATCGCTAAAAAAGTTCATTGAATAATTATTCAATGAACTTTTAACAATAGAAAAGAATAATATTATTTTACCAGTTTTATTACGAAATTTTTATTATTTTGAATAACATTCAACATATAAATGCCTTTGCTAAAAGTTGAAGTGTTGATAACTTCATTGACGGTTCCAATCGTCTTAGTGCCATCTTTAGTCAGCGTGATCCTTCCTGATGCATCAGTCAGCATTAGTCTATATTGCCCAGCATCTCCTGAAATCGTAACTGTAATAGAGTTTAGAAATGGATTAGGGTAAGCTGTTACTCCGACTTTCAAAGAGGCACTCGTTGTTGGAGCCAATTGATTATTTGTTATACTTAAATTAGTATTTGGATTTAAGGTAGCCTGGTTATTCCCATTCATTGACCTTGTAGAAATAGAATTTGATACATTAACTTGGATTGTGGAATATCCATTAATACCGTTATTATCAGTAACCTGTAGTTGGAACACATAAGATCCTGGAATCATTCCTTTAACTGAAGTAGAAGCTGAATAAGGTGAAGTAATTGTTCCTGATGCAGGACCTGAAATTTGGCTCCAGTTGTAACCTATTATAGTTCCAGTCTCAGATGTACCCGATCCTTGAAGTTGATAAGTGTTTATTGGTAAGGTTATGTTCCCATCACTACCTGCGTTTGCAATAGGAGGAATATTGACATTAACCCGAACGGTCGAAATCCCTGTAGCTCCATTATTATCGGTTACCTGTAACTGGAAAACATAAGTTCCCGGAACCATTTCCATTACTGACGAAGAAGCGGAATTAGGGAAAGAAATTATTGCTGGCGAAGGACCTGAAATCTGTGACCAACTGTAACTAGCAATAAAGCCAGACGAAGATGTCCCGGATCCTTCAAGTTGGTAAGTGTTCACTGGTAAAGTTATGTTTCCATCAATACCTGCGTTCGCTGTAGGATCTGAAAGAAGGCTGCTTCCATTGTTCACATTAACTTGAACAGTAGAAACTCCTATGGCACCATTATTATCAGTTACCTGCAACTGAAAAACATAAAGTCCCGGAACCATTCCCCTAATTGAGGTAGAAGCGGAATTAGGTGAAGTAATTGCACTTTCTGTAGGACCTGAAACCTGCGTCCAGTTATAAGCAATTATGGTTCCAGTCGAAGATGTTCCTGATCCTTCAAGTTGGTAGGTGTTTACTGGTAGCGTTATACTTCCGTCAGCACCTGCGTTTGCTATAGGCTGTGAAATATTGTTGCTTCCATTATTGACATTGATCTGAACGGTTGAAACTCCCGTAGAGCCATTATTATCTGTCACCATTAATTGGAATACATAAATTCCAGGAATCATTCCTGTTATAGATGTAGAAGCGGAATTAGATGCAGTAATTGCACTTTCTGTAGGTCCTGAAACCTGCGTCCAGTTATAACCAATTATGGTTCCAGTCGAAGATGTTCCTGATCCTTCAAGTTGGTAAGTGTTTACTGGTAGGGTTATACTTCCGTCAGGACCTGCGTTTGCAACTGGCGGCTGATTTGTTGCTAAGCCATTTTTTATAAGAACTGCAGAAGTATAAGGAGAAAGTGTAATAGTACCGTTGTATGAAATATTTTTAACATCAATATATTTCGCATTCAAGGGTAAAGTTTTTGTCGAATTTGTCGGATTATATACAAACATTAAATCGTTAATATCTGTAATAGACTTAGGGCTTTTATGAGAATGAACGTCTTGACCAGAAAAAATCTGCCATTGGGCGAGAGTTTTAAAACCAGCATTTCCGTTGAGATTCACCCAAATAGTTAAGTTGTCATCAATAGGTCTCGCATAATAGTTATTATCAGCGATAAATGACGCTGGCATACTTGTAGCCATTGGCTCATAATTAACACAATATTGGTTTGTAGGTGTTATTGTCTTGGCGAAAAAAATATTATTGTTTAATACTATATTGTTGATAGGAGTAGCATCATATTTTTTTACGTACAATTGATTATCTCCTAAATTATTATATAACGTATTTGAATCTACATTAATTTCATGTGATCCATGAAGAAATAACCCTAAAAAACTTGCATTTGATACTGTATTTCCAATTATATCAATATTCGAAGCAGATCCGTCCAAGTAAATACCTATAGCCTGACTAGAAGTTGGATTATCCGTGCCTCCTCCTGCACCTATTCCATTTAACACAATATTATCCTTTATTGTTCTTTTAATATTAACCCTAGGACCTTGACTTGGAAATGTGTAGATTCCTCCTCCGTCGTCCAGTACTGAACAATAATTAGTAATATAATTATTATTAATTTCAGTTCCATCTCCATCGAATTCAATTGCATTGTAACCTGAACTATCAATTGAATTATACGAAATATTTCCATAGTCTCCATATGAATGGATTCCTATATACGACCCATAAGAAACTGCACCCGCGCCAGGAATAATTCCAGTATTTTTTATGTTATTATTAGTGATGATAGAATTCGGGGATGATCCAACATTAATTGCATAATTATTCGAATTCTTAATAGTGCAATTACTGATTAATATAAAAGGTGTTTCCGATGAAGCATCAATAGCACATAATCCAGAATAATTAAAATCACAGTTCTGAATTGAAATGTATTGACCATTATTCGTTTTAATACCTGCTTGATTATCGCCTTGAAAAGAAAGATTATTAAAATTTATGTAGCTGGAATTATTTGTATATACCAAGATATTGAGCGATGCCACTTGAACGTTCCCACTGCCTGGATTGCTAGAGTTGAATATACTAATTTTAGCTGTGGAGGGATTGAAATACCATTCGTTTTGCTGGTCGAGGGTTCTAATATCATTTTGAATTAAAAAGCCGAAATTATTTCGCGCATCGAAGGATTGGCCTGCAAAATTTAAAGTGCTGCCATATTGAGATGTAATTAAATTCCTATCAATGTTCCATCTATTTTTCCTAATCACGGCCTCAGCTCCAGTCCAATTAATAGATCCTGAAAGATTATTGGTTGTAATAGAAGTATTTCCTACAAAGCTTTGAAAAGTTAAATAACCCGAGTTAGGATACCTTCCCATTGGAGTATTAACTCCATTAATAGAAACCATGTTACATGACGAAAGACTTGATATTGAACTCGTACTTTCCCAAATATTATTACCTAGGTATTTCCAGGAATTAACAGAAGTAAAACCTGTAAGCACAGGACTTGAACCAGTGCCATAAGCCCCAAACGTGATGGGATTTCCGGATGCACCGCTATTATTAATAATAAGTTGTCCATAAAAGACGTCTCCTCTGTTAAACAAAATCGCGTCCCCAGGACCGAATCTATTATAGGAACTTACTCTACTTAGACTCTGCCATGAGGAAGAAGATGATGAGCCATCATTATTATCATTTCCTGCATTAGAGACATAGTAGGTTTTTGCATAAGAAATCATACAACTGGCTGCCAGAAACATAGAAATTGTAAAATGTTTGAAAAAGTGTAAATGGTTTTTCATGATAGTTTTAAAGGTTAATTAGAAGATTATAATATTTAGGTGAATAATTTTATAGGCATAGAATTATATGAACCATTTTAATTGGTAACAGTAATCGATTATAAATTTTTGGGGAACTATTATAAAGCAATCTGAATTGGAAGTATACAGGGTTTAGGAAGTTAATTGCCCAAACTCATCCTAAATTTCCACACTTTGGATTATTTTTTATAATTGTACGATGCATTTAGCAAATTTTGAACCAAAATTGTTTAATACTAATAATTAATTTATTTTTTTATAATTTGCATTTTTTTTAAAGATTGAAGGCCATATCACTTTAATACTCATAAAGTTTCTAAAAACTAATTACTTGTTAAAATTTTACAAGGATTTTGGCATGATTTTTACGATTGCATTTTTTGAAAAAAACGTTTATCTTCCAGCTGGCGTAAAAAGTCATTATGTAGTTTTTCATAATTTTGAAATTGTCTTTGTTAATCTTTCCCCGGAATTAAAAGTTACACTCATCATATAAGTACCTTTTATCAATGTACTCATATTGATTTTTACAATTAGTTTATATTGCGAATAATTTAATATTTTTTTATATATAACACTACCTTTTATATTAGTAACAATTACTGATATACTCGAATTTTGAACAGCTGAATTTATTTCCAAAGTAGCTTGATCTACCACTGGATTAGGGTATACCTTAATTTGATTATATTTTGCAATAGGAATAAGTCGCGGAGCCCCTACAATTATAGCTACTGTATCTTTTGCAATTTCCCCTAAATTGGTTTTCACTGTAAGTTCATATTGATAAGTACCTGAAATAAGACCATACACAATTGATGTTGAAGAATCCAAAGGGCTAGGTGAACTACTTGAAGGACCGGAGACTTGACGCCAGAGATAGCCTACAATCGTTCCATTTGTAACTTTACCACTACCTGATAGTGATACGCTATTAACTGGTAATGTTATGGTTTGGTCTAATCCGGCATTGGCAGTTGGCGGGATGTTGGCAGGATTAACGGTAACCTGGAGAGTATCTGTTGCAGTAGCTCCGCTATTATCAGTAACCTTCAATTGAAATACATAAGTTCCCTGCACCAATGCTGAAACATCCGTAACAGGAGAAGAAGAGTTTACAATATTGAAAGAAGAAGGACCGGATATTTTTGTCCATAAGTAGCCGGCAACCGTTCCATCGGCATCAGTGCCACTTCCGGAGAGAGTTATAGTACTTACAGGAAGAGTGATTGATTTATCAGATCCTGCGTTAGCCACCGGTGGAATATTGGCGGCTGCATTTACAGTTACCTGTACAGTTGAAGTAGCAGTAGCTCCGCTATTATCAGTAACCTTCAATTGAAATACATAAGTTCCCTGCACCAATGCTGAAACATCCGTAACAGGAGAAGAAGAGTTTACAATATTGAAAGAAGAAGGGCCGGATATTTTTGTCCATAAGTAAGCGGCAATCGTTCCATCGGCATCAGTGCCACTTCCGGAAAGAGTTACCGTGCTAACAGGCAGATTAATGCTTTTGAAAGTTCCGGCATTGGCTATCGGGGGAATATTGGCAGCAGCGTTTACGCTTATTTGAACAGTTGAAGTAGAAGTAGCTCCATTATTATCAGTAACTTTTAATTGAAACACATAAGTTCCCTGCACCAGTGCTGAAACATCCGTAACCGGAGAAGAAGGGTTTACAATATTGAAAGAAGAAGGACCGGATATTTTTGTCCATAAGTAGCCAGCAACCGTTCCATCGGCATCAGTGCCACTTCCGGAGAGAGTTATAGTATTTATTGGTAACGTTATGCTTTTATCAGATCCTGCGTTAGCCACCGGGGGAATATTGGCGGCTGCATTTACAGTTACCTGTACAGTTGAAGTAGCAGTAGCTCCGCTATTATCAGTAACCTTTAATTGAAATACATAAGTTCCCTGCACCAATGCTGAAACATCCGTAACAGGAGAAGAAGGGTTTACAATATTGAAAGAAGAAGGACCGGATATTTTTGTCCATAAGTAGCCGGCAACCGTTCCATCGGCATCAGTGCCACTTCCGGAGAGAGTTATAGTACTTACAGGAAGAGTGATTGATTTATCA
>JALYVO010000001.1 GCA_030853195.1 Bacteroidota bacterium
AAAACAGCAGCTCTTTTATCTATTTTTCAGCCCTCTTCAACAGGCTTTTCTCAGGACCTTTTTGAAATCGTTTTTTAGGGGGTCAATTTGAAATGGCGAACGGGGGTCAGTTTAGCCGGATTTTACACTATTCCCCGCATGTCAGCGAGTTTTATAAGATCCAAACTTAAAAACTTGTTTTCTAATCCGAATGCCACAACAGCCAAAGAATGGTTCTGTAATCGGTACGGTAAATTGTTTGCCGAAGAGGTGGCCTTGCCGCTTATAGAGGCATGGTCGGGGGCGCCAGGGGAAGAACTTGCGCCCGCTGTCGGATCCAGTTTACCGGGGAGTATTATGAAAACATTTTATTTAAAAGCTGCCAGCATAATCACAGGCAGAGCGGTAGCCTGTGGATACAATCGGGAAATGCCTGAAAAGCCCTCGGTTTGGCATGTGTATCCCGAGGGAGGAGTTTCCACTTTATGCAAAAAACTTGCTGAAGATTTAGAAGATGCCATAAGACTTCAATCACCTGTACAGGAAATAATAACAGAGGATAATAAAGTAGTAGCGGTGAAAGTGAAAGGTGAAACCATTGAAGTTTCCGGTGTTATAAGTACAGCGCCTGCTAATATACTTGCAAAAATAGTGAAAGGCACAGACGCTTTAAAAGATTTCTCACAGTTTCGTTTTCGTCCGATGATTTTTGTCAATCTCAGGTTAGACGGTATAAATCTTTTGCCTGATACTGTTTTATGGTTTCCTGAAAAGGATTTTCTCTTTTTCCGCCTTACCGAAGTCACCCGGTCTATGCCGTGGCTCGCACCGCCAGGTAGATCTATCATCACCATTGATATAGGCTGTGAAAAAGATGACGAGTTTTGGGCCATGGACGAAAATAAATTGACAGCCCTTTGTCTGGAGAAATTAAAAATCATCATTCCCGATATTGAAAAGAGATTATTGGGAAGCAATGTTTTACGAACGCCAATAGCCTATCCGGTATTTCTTAATAAATATGAAAAAGAACGCCAGGATTTTGAACAATCAACGCATATCGACAACCTGTTGAGCATTGGTCGCAACGGTGAATTTGCGCATAGATTTATGGAAGATGTTTATTGGCGTACAAGAAAAAAAGTAGGAGATTTGATTCATAATAATTTATGATGATTAAATGAATAGATAGTTTTTTGATTGAGATTGTTGAATTTTGCAACTAATATTTCTCTTCTTGTAAGATAGGAGTAGTTAGATAGATATAGGGCACATATTTTGACTTGGTAAACAAGCCAGTTTATAGTTTTCCACTCTTAAATTTTTTTTAATCATGCAACAAAAAAAACCTTTTCCTTATTCCGAAAGTATCCGTGTAGTTCCTTTGCATCAGCCTTCGCCCTTGCGTGTTGCTCCGGAAATTCTGAAAAAAAATGAAAAAAAGAAAGCAGCAACTCAACTCACTTACAGAGGCGGGCCGTTGCTTTCCAATGTAGAAGTGTTTACTGTTTTTTGGGGTGCCGATTGGGAAAACACTTTAAAAGATACAGCTACCCAATTAAATCAGTTTTATCAAAAGATATTGCAAAGCAATATGATGGATGATTTAAATGAATATAATACACCTAAATATACTATTGGAAAAGGAAAATTAACGGGAACTATCACCATTTCGGCAAACGCGCCCAGTCAAAGTATTACAGATACTGAAATACAAAGCCAGTTATTAAACTGGATTAAGACGAATAAGGCATTTCCAAAACCCAATGCTAACACACTTTATTTTATTTATTTAGATACAGGAATTACCGTCTCAATGGGTGGCAGCAGGTCGTGCAGTTCTTTTTGCGGCTATCATAATAATGCCGATAATAAAACATTTTATGCCGTAATGCCCTATCCGGATTGCACAGGTTGTCTTGGCGGGAATAAAACGCTTGATGCTTTAACTGGAACAAGCAGCCATGAATTGTGTGAAGCCATTACAGATCCAATTCCCGGAAGTGGATGGTATGATGATAATTATGGGGAAAATGGCGATATCTGCGCTTGGAAATTTAAAACTTTAGACGGATATAACATTCAACTCGAATGGAGCAATAAAAACAATAAATGTATTTAAGAATAACCTGGAGGTGTACATTCCGATGAAGTTTTACCTTCAATATGTAAACCTTTTCGACGAGTTGCTCGTCTTAATAATAAATGCCTGAAGTTAAAATAAGAGAACGTTTTTCAGCACTGAATAATCTTCCCAGGTTTTTTAAACTGGTTTGGCAAACCAGTCCTGCACTTACGCTTTGCAATGCAATCCTGCGTATTGTGCGATCCGCAATACCTGTAGCCATTTTATATGTTGGCAAACTCATTATTGACCAGGTAGTGCTTTTAACGCATAGTACCAATGCGGTTTCACATGATTATTTGTGGAAATTAGTAATTATTGAATTTGGCCTGGCGATCCTTTCTGATGCCTTAAGCCGTGCGACAAACCTTGTAGATGGCTTGCTTGGAGATTTATTCTCAAACCACACTTCCATTAAAATAATGGAACATGCAGCTACATTGGATCTTGACCAGTTTGAAGACTCTGCTTTTTATGATAAACTGGAACGGGCCCGTCAGCAAACAGTAGGACGAACTATTTTACTATCCCAGGTGTTAAGCCAGGTTCAGGATTTAATAACCATGGGATTTTTAGCAGCAGGATTAATTGTATTTAATCCTTGGTTAATTCTGCTATTATTTATCGCTGTAATACCTGCTTTCCTCGGTGAATCTTATTTTAATGATAAAAATTATTCACTTAGCCGAAGGCAAACACCGGAGAAGGGAGCTTGATTATTTACGTTTTGTGGGAGCAAGTGATGAAACTGCTAAAGAAGTGAAAATATTTGATCTGTCCCGCTTTCTTTCTGACAGGTTTCGTTTTTTATCCGATAAATTTTATCACGATAACAAACGCATTTCCGTAAAGCGATCTGCCTGGGGAACTTTGTTTTCGATTCTTGGAAGCCTGGGTTATTATGGAGCTTATGTGTTTATTATTTCAAGAACCATTACAGGAAAGTTGTCTATAGGAGATTTGACTTTTCTTGCAGGCTCTTTCCGGCAATTAAGAAGTTTATTGGAAGGAATTCTGTCGCGTTTTACAACCGTATCGCAAGGCGCTATTTATTTGAAAGACTTCTTTGATTTCTTTGACATTAAACCCAAAATAATCTTGTCTTCCAATGCACGGCCTTTTCCAAAACCTATACAACAAGGTTTTACTTTTGAAAATGTCGGGTTCCGTTACGTCAATTCAAAGCGCTGGGCTAATCGTCATTTAAGCTTTACACTCAAAGCAGGAGAAAAGCTGGCATTAGTTGGAGAAAATGGAGCTGGTAAAACTACACTTGTGAAACTGCTGTCTCGCCTGTATGATCCGACTGAAGGAAGAATATTATTAGATGGCCACGATTTAAAAGAATATGATCTGGCAGGATTAAGAACACAGGTTGGTGTTATCTTCCAGGATTATCTGCGATACCAAATGACTGTGTCACAAAATATTGCAGCAGGCAATATTGCTGAAAAGGAAAATAAAGAACTGATCATCTATTCTGCGAAGCAAAGTTTAGCCGATGCTTTAGTGCAAAGATTACCGGGTAAATATGAGCAGGCATTAGGTAAACGATTTAACCAGGGAGTCGAACTTTCCGGAGGCGAGTGGCAAAAAATTGCACTGGCAAGAGCCTATATGAAAGATGCACAATTACTGATCCTGGATGAACCTACATCGGCGCTGGACGCGAGGGCAGAATATGAAGTATTTCAAAGATTTTCAGAACTCACAAAAGGAAAAACGGCAGTACTCATTTCTCATCGTTTTTCTACCGTGCGTATGGCTGATCGTATTCTTGTTTTAAATAAAGGAGAGCTTTCAGAAGAAGGCAGCCATGAAGAATTATTGCAAAAAAACGGACGTTATGCGGAATTGTTTCATTTGCAGGCAAAAGGCTATCAATAGAGAAAAAAATTATACTCTTATTGTGGACACTTTTTTCTTGTTCAAATATCAAGGTTTTCGGATAATTTGAGAAATGAGTATGCTTATTGCCCAAAAGGTTTCCGCATTCTACACCACAGCAGCCAATGATTCTCAGTTCCTCAAAGAAATCTTTCTATCTAAAGGTCAATAATTGCTTTCGACAGTCAGCATAAGGTCTTTACTATGAGCATATTCATTAAGCAAATAATAAAACGCATTGCGGATAGCTGTTTCTTTTTTGCTTCCGCCATAATGAATGATCTTCTTTAATTCTTTATGATATTGTTGTATAGCATAAATGCTCATGCAGTATAACAGGTTGCTTAATCAAATATAGATGAATGCTTATTTTAGGTAATGTGGTCAAAATAGTTGGTTTTTATTTCAATAATTATTCCTATTCTCATTTATTATTGGTATGCTTTATGGCAAAAAAACTCAACAATAGATGCTCTTTTAAGTCATTCTATTTTTTACTAGAAACTCAGATTTATAAATAATCAAATAATATAGAAAGATTATTGAAACCACTTTCAATAAAATCCGCTAAAGCCCTTTACTGTCTTTATTATAGAAAAGAATTACCAACTATTTTTGACTACATTGTCTTATTTTAAACCTTTTCTTTTTTGAACAACTTTAGGAATTGTCTCAGCTTTTTTGGAAAAGCTTCCTCTTTTTCAATAACCTTTTTTTCAAAATATTCAGGACTAATTTTGTACAGGCTGTCAATGTTCGATAATACTTTTTTCAGGCTTATATCTTCCATAGTTTTTAGGGCCCGGTATTTAAGATTGTTTGCTTTAAACTGCTTAGTATTATTAAAACTGTTTATCCAGCCTGCAAGCAAAAAGATATTTACAATAAATAATGCGATGGTAATCCATATTCCTTTGTGCAAATGATGGCGGTGTTCAATTGTATTTTGTACAGGTGCATTCAATTTGTTAGTGCAGGCATTGAGACTTTTTATTAACTCATTTATACTTTCAGAACTTATCGTTCGGATGGAAAGATGTTTAAGTTCTTCAGAAATCTTTTTTAATTCCTCCCCTGTATTATTTTGATTATTGTGCTTAACCAAAAGCTCAATGTCTTCCAGCTTTTCCACTACTGCTTGTAATAATAGTTCATCCATCACCTTTATTTTTTAGTTAATGTAATCCAAGACCTCTCCTTTTTTTATTTTGCTTTTTTATTAATTCATAAGGCACTTGTTCAAAAGTTTTTTCAGGCTTCATGAGTTCATCCAGCAAAGATTTTTCTCTGTGCAGTTCTTTTGCGGGTGCAAGCTTTTCTTTTAGAGAAATTTTATTGTCTAAAAAAGTAATACTTTGAGATGCAGATTTTTGCTGAATATTATTTTGCTGTATTTGTTTTTCTAAATTCATTATTGAAAATTTTCGGTCTATTTCACTTCCCTTGAATTTGTATTCACCAATCTTAAAACTGATACCCTGCAACTCGGTTGTTTGCCCTTTGTATTTGTACAGCGTTTCGATACTCTGCTTTTGTAATTTTTGTTTTAATTCATCAAGATTTTTGCAATGTGGAAGGGTTTGTAAAATCTCCTGGTAAATGATGTAACGGCTGGCTTCTTTTTCATTCAGATTTTCAAGATGTGTTTTATCAAGATTTTTTCCTTGTGCAATTTTAAGGTTATATTGCAGGGTAAGTTTTTGCGCTGCTTTCTTTCCTCTTAATCCTATCCAGCTGTCTTTAATTGTTTCCCCTTTATTGTTAACCAGGTTGGCTAAAATATGCAGGTGCTGGTGATCTTTATCTGTGTGTTTTGTAATTGCATATTGGGTGTTATTTATCTTCAATTCTGCCAAGTATTTTCTGGCAATTTCAATCATGGATTCATCGGCTATTTTTTCTCCGGGATAAAAGCTTAAAATGCCATGGAAGACTGCTTTACTTAATGATGGCCTGAATTGTTGTTGTGTTTCAAAATCATCTGCCATTAATTTGTAATTATAATTTCTTACGCCTTGTGTGTCTAAAACCACGGCTCTTTTCTGATCCATGCACACATACCTGCAGGCGCCATAAAAACCATTTCCTATGACTACTTTGCTTATCATTTTTTAAGTTGTAGTAAGAGTTCATTAATGATATTCGTATAGGCTTCGAGGTTTATTTGGATGGAATGTATACCTGCCTGGTGTGCTTTTTTGGTAAGCTGGTTCAGGTTATTGGAAATGCCTACAAGATGCCTGACAAACTGCCTTTCTTCTTCATTTAGTCTTTGCATCAACTTCCCATTAATTGACATCTGCCTGATATAAGCAGAGATCTTTAATCCTGATTTTTCAGCCTTATGCTTTACAATAAAGTATTCGGATTTGGTGAACCTTACCCCGGTTACAGTTTCTTTTTTCACCGGCATTTTTGGTCTTCCACCTTTGGGCTTTGTTTGTCTTTCTTCACTTATCATATCTCACACTTTTTCTTTTGCGACCACCGGGAGTAAAAGCAAGCGAAAAGAGTTTTTGTGCAACAAAAACACCGCTTGCTTACACTCTTAAATAATTTACAGGTGTCTTCCTCTTCGCAGTTTTACCTGTTGTATCTGCTGAACTTTCTCTGCTTTTGTAATCCATTCATTCAGGTCTTTAGATCCCTGGTAAAGATTGCTTTCGTCTTTAAACTTTAAGGAGCTTTTTTCGGCCATACTTGCACATTTTCTTCCTGCTGTATCATTGTCTAAATAGAGATGAATGCTCTCATGTTTTTCCATTAGCAAAAGGCTTCTTTCAAAAAATGCTAATGAGTTTAAGACAAGAAAGTTTGTCAGTTCGTGTTGCTGATTTTGATTCAAAGTTTGATAGCTTAGGAAGTCAAAAAATCCTTCAAATACTTTTATTTTATCTGCTACATTATTATCAAAATAGCTCACATATTTTGGCGAGCTGCTGCCTTTAAAAAATTCATTTCTCAGCTCGTATCCTCCGGCATTATTTTTAAAACCTATGGCTCGGAATTCTCTTTCTTTATCATTGATTTTAAAAGTTACTTCATCACAATATTTATCAGCAATATGTTTGTCTATTTTTCTTTTTCTTAAATAGCTGCAAAGCAAAAGGTCTGTGATGGGCTTCTTTGCTGCTATTATCTTGATAGCCGTTTCTCCTGCAGCTTGTTCATTTCTTACACCATTTTGGTGCAGGTGAACCGGCGGTCTTTCTGAACTATTTTTTATGAAATTCTGCGGCTGAAAAAGAGAAATTTTTTGCAGCGCTTCGCTCACATTGCATCGGTAATATTCGCTTATAAAATCAATCACGTTTCCTCCTTTTGCGATGCCGTGATCGTACCAAACATTTTTGTTTTTATTGACCTTGAAGGAGGCTTCTTTTTCTTGTCTTAAAGGAGATAAATACCAGTAGTCATTTCCTCTTATTTTGTTTGGCTCATATCCTAAGGAACTTAAATAATTTGCCAGGTCAATTTGGTTCGCTTCGTTACAACTTAACTTTATTGTCATGCTGATTTTTAATAAAGATTACTGAATTGAGCAATCAGAAAAATAACGGTCTACCTCAGAGATCGGAACATATATCTTTCTGCGTTTTTTGATTGTCCTGATCTTGTTTTGGATAACCAACTGATCAAATTTTGAACGGCAGATTCGAACCGCAACCATAAACTCTTTGGCTGTAATATTTTTGATCTGAATACTTCCTGAAGATGGGATTTGCAGATTTTGTAATTGTTTCAAAATTTCCTGTTGTGTTGTTTTCAAGTTGGTTAATTCCTCCTGTGGAATCATGACCAAATTCATACTCTCTGGCATCATACAATATTTTTATAATTTATTGATACCACAAATGTATAAATAAGTTATGATAATAAATAATTATTATCATAACATTAATAAAACCCCTTGTGCGATTAAAACGCAAACCCACATTGGTATTGAGTTTCTAAAATTGTTGAAAAAGTCTCAATTTGCTGAAAGCCTTATTGATGTTGACTTTCAATTTTTCAATCGCACAACGGGTTAATAAACCTTATTGATACAGAATAAATATTACTTAGAAATTAGTTTGCGTATATATTCCTGTACATTTTTAAAAGAATATTGAGGATATTCCTTTTTTAAAAATGCTCTGAGATCATCCTGAAATATTTCCCATTCGTATACGGATAAAGTTTCAAGATCCTGTTTAAGAATTTTTTTAGTAAAATCATAAATAAAAAGATATGGCGGTGCATAGGCAGGAGCATTTTCCAGCATGTTTTTATACAATTCTGATTTCAGGCTTAATTTCAATTCATTTACAAGTTCAGCACTCATTATTTTATTACTGCTTGTTTGGACAAGAAGACCTAGTTGAGGTTTACCTTCATCTTCGAAAAAAGTTTTCAGGTAATCTTTAAATCCTTCATCCATATCGTCAAGCAAATCCTTTCCATAGTAATAATAATCCTTTAGAAATGTGTCAAAAGAAAATTGCCGGGCCTGCCTTTCAATAAGAAAATTAATCAAGGATTCTTCTTTTTGAATGATTTGCTTTTCCTGCGGTATTTTCTTGCCAGCGATCCACTTCAAGGCATACTTTTCTTTTGATAGCAAATCAAAAAAATAACTCTTAAAATAAATTGGTTTCCTTTCATAAATAACCTGAATATATAAGGGATGAATTTCTTTGCCATGAAATGATACAGGTTTTAATCTTTCATTTGAATAAATTTTATAACTGATGACAGATTGCTTCTCCATATTTTATTTTTCAGATGAAAGAATTGTTGATTAATGATTCAATTTAAATTGCAGCATTCCCTCTTCCAATTCTTTTTTTAATTCCTGTTCTGTTGGCAAATAGAGCTTGTACTTAGAAGCAAAAAGTTGTTTGCTTTCTTTCAAAATTGAATACTTTACAATGGTTTCATTTTTTTCTGACATAGAATTAAACCAATCGTTGGATTGTCCGTTTTAGTTTTCATATTATCTTCAAACCAACGAACATACAAATCCATTTGGCCAATATCCTGATGCGTTAATTTCCCAAGCTTCAAATCAATCAGCAAAAGCATTTTAATATGTAGTTATAAAAAACAAGATCAACATAGAAATGGTCTTCTTCAGCAGAGATTTTTTTTTGCTGGGCTACAAAAGAAAATCCTTTGCCAAGCTCAAGGAGAAATTGTTGTAGTTTATTGATAATAGCTTTTTCAATATCTTTCTCTAAAAAACCTGATTCGGGTGAAAGATTAAGGAACTCCAATACATAAGGATCTTTAATAAAATCTTCGGGTAAAAATGTAAGCTCCTCAGTATTTTTTTTCGCTTCATCACTAATTTCCTTTTTATTTTTCGAGGAAACAATACGTTCGTAGTAAAGTGAATTGATCTGTCGTTCTAAAGCTCTTGTACTCCAGTTTTGAGCAATCGTTTCGTAAACATAAAAATCCCTGGCTGAAGTATTTTCTACCTTTAGCAATAACCTGTAATGTGTCCATGACAATTCGCCACGCAGTGCGTGACTTTTTTGTGTTGAAATATTTTGGGTTGATTTGTCACCCGATGCGTGACTTATTTCAGCTCCAGGGAAACTCAGATAAAATTGGCGGAAATATTTAAGGTTTGTTTCAGTAAAACCCTTTCCAAATTCTTCCGTTAGTTTTTTTGAAAGGTCTTTCAATAATCTTAATCCATAAGTTGCTTTTGAACTGCCGCCCTGTTCTGCCTCAACAATACGTTTTCCTATTTCCCAATAGGCTATGACCATTGCAAAATTCACTGCCCGGTAAGCCGTATTCCTGGCTTCGTGGAGAATTGTTTTTATTTCTTCATATAAAAAAACAGAATGTTCAACTTTCATAAAATAATAAACGTTTAAATTCCTAATCTTTCAAAATCTACTTTCTTTGTTCCTTCTACAATCTCAGGAATATTTACATTATAATAATTACCTGTTGTTTCTTCTTTTTCATGCCCTAACATCTTGGAAAGGATAGGACGTTCGGCACCATAGCGCACCCAAAGTTGTGCATTTGTATGACGGCCAACCTTATTGAAGATTGTCTTTGTAAGGCCAGCTAATTTCGCAATATCTTTCAAATTGCGGTTGTAAGCCTGTTCCTGAATAAAGGTGTCACTTTTAAATATCATTTTGCTTTCTTCCCCAGCGGCATACTTATCAATAATAGTCATTGCATAAGGAAATTTGAAAAGCGGAATAATAGTTTCATTGCCATTTTTGTCCCTGCTTCCTATAATAAAATATCCAAATTCTTCGTCCTTTATTAATTGTTCCTTTGAAAATATTTGAAGATCTTTATAATAATAACCTGTATAAATCTGTAGCAGGAATATATCCCTGTCACGTTCCAAATATTTTTTTTCTTCTGGAAATTTTAAAGCTTTCAATTTTTTAATTTCATCAATCTCAAGGTAAACCCGCTTCGTTATTCTTTTTGAACTTATCTTAACATCGTCAAATAAAAATTCCATTTGTGATGAATGAATATAATTTTCCCGGTGTGCGGCCTTGATGACTTTTTTAAAGGCATCAAAATATTTTTTAATAGTAGTACCACCAAGATTAAGTGCTACCTGTAAATACTTATAAAACTCGTGAACAAAGCTTTGATCGATATCATTGAAGTAAAAATTAGATCTGAATTTAGTCAAATGTTGTAGGCAGGTTTGGTATTTCTTAATAGTATTTTCATGAAGTTTCTCCGGCGGGGTTCGGATATAAGCTTTCATATAATCCACGAATGAATTGCAATCTCCCCTGCGTTTTAGCTGCTGAAAAATAATTGGAAAAGTAAGCGGCTTATTGAGATTATAATACCGTTTAATTAATTCATGAATCAATAATTTTTTCTCTACAATTTTATTATTGATCTCAAAAGCAAAAGGATGAATTGGCTTTACCCATGCATCATCTTTACCCGCCCATTCTTCTTCAGAAATGCTTTTAGGAACTGCTATTTTATAATATTTGGCAATGCGATCAATCGTAATCCGTAAGTAAACAGAATATCTCCCTTTTATATTTTGCTCCTTTCGCCAATTTAATAATACAGCAATTTGCGGAATGTTCATTTCCCAAAAATAAGCCATTTTCTTTAATGCGTAAAACAATCTGAAAAACAATTAATGGGAATCTATGGGAATCGAACCTTTTGTTAAATCATCTGTAACACTTGTCAGTATGGGGTTTATGCGTTTTTATTAATTTTAGATCTTTTTGATTTTCTATATATCGTGGCCTCGCCAGGAATCGAACCTGGATCTGGAGTTTCGGAAACTCTTATACTATCCATTGTACTACGAGGCCTTCGATTTTAGAATTTACAATTAGATTTATCATGGTGATATCTACTTTTTCATTTCTTATTCTTTATTTCTTATTCTTCAATTCTATCTTCCAATTGCTGCAATGTTACTCCCAAAAATTTTAACAGCAATGGCAATTAATATGACACCAAAAAACTTTCTTACAACAATCAGTCCGCTTGGTCCTAAAGCGCGTTCAATCCATTTCAAAGATTTTAAAACAATGAATATTACGATACAATTAATTACTATTCCTGCTAAAATGTTGATGTCATGATAATTGGCTTTTAAAGACATAATAGTTGTCAATGTGCCCGATCCGGCGATCAGGGGAAAGGCAATCGGAACTACACTTCCACTCTTTGGATTATTATCAGGTTTGAAAAACTCAAGACCCAAAATCATTTCCAAACCAAGTATAAAAATAACAATGCTTCCGGCTACGGCAAATGATTGCACGTCAAGACCTAAAAGATTTAAAAATGGCCGGCCCAAAAATAAAAAAAGAACCATAAATGTTCCTGAAGCTATTGTAGCCTGGGTTGAACGAATAGAACCGCCCATCTTATCTTTAAGAGAAATCAAAATAGGAATGGAACCTAAAATATCAATCACGGCAAAAAGAGTGAAACTTATAGTGATGATCTCTTCTATTCCAACTTTATCAAAATTCATTTATTTTTCTTTTAGCAAAAATAAGTAAGAAGTTTTTAGGAAGAGAATGGAAGCTTCAAAGCAAATTTTACTAACCAATAAAAATGCGAAAATCTATTTTTTGGCTTTCGTAAATTATATAAGAAAGGCAAAAATAATTGGCTTCGCAAATTTTTTGTGAATCAAATATTTACACTTTTTTCAGATATTCAATACTGCATCGTTGCGTCCTTTGCAATAACCAAACCCAGATGAGTTGCAGTTATTTTGTATTGATAAAAAAAATACTTTCTGGTTAACAATAAAATAATATTTGCTTTTGGGCATAATAATTTTAATTACTGAAGCGCTGTGCCAGTATGCGTTTCACAGATTTATTCTGCTGTTTAAGATGAAAAAATACTACATAAGTTGTTTTGTAAGATGATTTAAGGCCAATTACTTTTACATCATGATTGCTTGCTATGATTATAAATTTTTTGAACAGAACATTTAATCTCAAACCTAAAATTTCACAATTATGAAACAAGCAATGAACAAAACAAAAATGATTACAATGGGTTTATTCACCCTTTGTACAATGGGCTTATCTCACGCCACTTTCGCTGGCGAAAAAACCGGCAATCCCATCGGAGTAACTTACATTGGTAAAATCAAAAACCAACCTGTTTTCCAGCTCAGCCTGAATAACGGGCAGGCTGCAGAGTATTTCATCAGTATCAAAGATGAAAACCGGGATGTGATTTTTTCTGAAAAAATTAAAGGAATTAATCTTACCCGGAAATATCAACTGGCAGTTGATGAAGAAGATTTAACTTCTCCCCGATTTGGAATAAGCATTGAAGTAACTTCTTCAGAAACACATAAAACCCAGGTTTATAAAATAAGCGCTAATACACATGTTGTAGAAAATATTGTAGTAGCAAAATTATAATGCTGGCAGAATTAATAGCCCTATCATTACTAAAAAAATGCTTGCCGTCCTACATGACGGCAAGCATTTTGTTTATACAATTTCCGGAGAAATGATGTTGGCAAAATTTAATGAATATTAAAAATTATTTTTGTGTTTAAAAAAATAAGTCCCCCTGTAGAAACAGGAGGACTATCAACGATTGCTTGATTATGAGACTTTTTAATTATAATGTTGTACTGTAAATGACTTTTAAAATTGATTAGTATTTTATCTTAAAAAACAAACTTACACCTCGATGATCATTGAAAATAATCAACTTAAAACAAACTATATTATCGCATAACTGATCGTTTCTTTTATAAAGCATTTGCTATTAAGCGTTTCAGGATAAATTAATAATGATGCCCAACCTTTTTTCCGATACGTTATTTCAATTAGTTCACTCACTTGAAAAATCTGAGAAAAGGCATTTTAAACTCTACATAAAAAGAAGCTCGGCTAAACAAGATCTAAAAATCATTCGCCTTTTTGATGCGCTGGATAGATTGGCAGAATATGATGAAAAGATTTTATTGAAAACATTGAAGGATATTACCAAGCCTCAACTTTCTAATTTAAAAACTCATCTGTATAAACAATTGCTGGCGAGCCTGCGACTCTTGAAGACCAATGAAAATATTGATCTTAAACTTAGTGAACATCTCGACAACGCCCGTCTTCTTTACAATAAAGGATTAAAAATACAAAGCCTTCATATACTTGAGAAAGCGAAAGAACTTGCTAAAACCAACCAGAAAATGAATTTCTTGGTACAGGTAATTTCTCTTGAAAAAAAAATTGAAACACTTCATATTACACGAAGCTCTTTGGAAAAAACTGAATTGCTTGCTGAAGAAGCCCTCGAAGTGAGCGGCCACATTGACCGTGTAACTAAACTTTCGAACCTTGCATTATTGCTATACAGATGGTACGTAAAAAACGGGCATGCTAGAAATGTTGAAGATGAAAAGGAAATCCGGAAATTTTTTAAAAGCTCGTTGCCTGCTGATGTTGATGCGATTCATGGGTTTTACGAAAAATTATATTTGTATCAAAGCTATTGCTGGTATGGATTTATCCGCCAGGATTTTTTTATATATTATCGCTACAGCCAAAAATGGATTGATTTGTTTAATGAAAACGAAATAATGATCGGAGTAGAAACCGGACATTACATAAAGGGAATGCATAATTTGCTGAATGCTCATTTTGACCTCCGCAATTTTAAAAAATTTAAAATTACGCTTCAGCAGTTTGAAGATTTTGCTAAGACTCCGGCCGCTAACCAGTATGATAATTTTCGCACTCATACTTCTATTTATATAAACAGCGCCAGGATAAACCAGGTTCTCATGCAAGGTAACTTTCGTGAAGGAATTTCGATTGTGCCTGAAGTAGAAAACAAGCTGGAAGAATATTCTCTTTTCGTGGATAGCCATCGTATTCTTGTTTTCAATTATAAATTTGCTTCACTTTATTTTGGCGCTGGCGAATATAACAGAGCCATTGATTATTTGCATAAGATAATTAATGATAACCAGCAGGGGCTTCGCAACGATCTTCAATGTTATGCAAGGCTCATGCATCTTCTTTGCCACTATGAAATTGGTAATGAAGAAATATTGGAGTCGCTTATTAAATCTGTATATCGTTTTATGGCAAAAATGAAAAACCTAACGGTTGTGGAAGAAGCAATGTTTAGTTTTTTGCGTCATTCTTGTAAAGTGAAAGCAAAATTATTGAAACCAGAGCTTGAAGAGTTTCTTAAGAAAATAAAACATCTCGAAAAGAATCGTTTTGAAACGAGATCATTTGCTTACCTGGATGTCATCTCCTGGGTTGAAAGCAAAGTGTATGAAAGGCCAATGGAGGAAATTATTCACGAAAAATATATTGAAAGCAAACACAGAAATTGATTTGTTCCCGAATGAGAATTAAAAGTGGAAAATCTATTTTTGAGCTTTTCACGATAACAATTTATCAGCACAAATTTGTAACTTATTGGGTATAATTTAGCGAATTCCAAAGTCAGTGGTTTTCGTTTATTTACTAAACGCGGAAATCTAAATCTGAAATCTGAAATTCTATAATTTATCTTCCGGATTTTTACCAAAGGCTAAAACAATCATAACAACCGCGAAAACAATAAAGGCTAACGAGCAATATCTGTTTACAGATTGATGCGCTTCCTGCAGATTAGTGAAGCTATAAATGAGTAATAAAATTCCTACCACTAAAAAAAATAAACCAATTACAAAACGGAGATCAAAAAATTTGTTCATTGTATTTTATTTAATAGAAAATGACATTTAAAATGAGTGTGAGCACAACTACGATAACACCAATCACCAGGGGATTTTTGTACCAAACCCTGTTTGGGTCTCTCTGCCGCGGTGTAAGGCTATAAACTAATCCAACCAACTCCTGTTCGGGTTTTGGCTTTGTTACAACACTGAGTAGCGCGGTAACGATAAAGCAAACTACGAATGCGATCCAGGCCACATTAAATGCCTGGCTGGTGCCTGAATAAAATTGATGCAGATTGGCAATGGAACCACCTTTTCCTTCTGCTGTTGTTAGTGAATAAGTAAGAGCAGCAGCGCCTGTGCCGGATAATAATCCCCAGAAAGCGCCGTTTGATGAGGTTTTTTTCCAGAACATTCCCAAAAAGAAAGTAGCAAATAACGGCGCGTTCACAAAACTGAACACTAACTGCAAAAGATCCATGATGCTGTTGAAGCCTCTTGCAACATAAGCTGTAATCACTGATAATAAAATACCAACGACCGTAGTTACTTTTCCGACATTTAAATAATGATTTTCACTGGCGTGTCTTTTAATATGGCTTTGATAAATATCGAATGTGAACACTGTATTGAATGCAGTAACATTCCCTGCCATGCCCGACATAAACGAAGCTATCAAAGCTGTAATGCCAACTCCAAGAATACCGCTGGGATAGAGCTTCGACAATAATAAAGGAAGAGTCATGTTATAATCTGTCTGCCCATTTGCATTTAATGGAAGCTCATATCCGGAAAATTGTTTTTGCAAAGCAAGCAATAAAATTCCAGGAACAATAACGATCAAAGGCATGAAAATCTTCGGTAAAGCCGCGATGACAGGCGTGCGCCTTGCATCATTTAAATTATGTGATATCATGGCTCTTTGCACCACCAGAAAATCAGTACACCAATATCCGAATGCCAGAACGAACCCAAGCCCGAAAATCAAGCTAAATGCATCAGTACCCATTGGATTGGTAGAAGAATGCGCCATGCCTTTCCATAAATGTAATTTGGCATTTTCTACATTTGCGATTATCCCATGAAGGCCACCAGCCTGGTGAAACCCGATATAAACAAGCGGTGCAATGCCAAGGACAATTAAAAAAAACTGTAGCACTTCGTTATATACTGCGCTTGTTAATCCACCTAAAAAAGTATAGACCAAAACAATACCTGCGGCCAGCCAGATGGAAACATTAAAATCCCATCCCAAAATGGTTTGCATAAGCATTGCCAGCGCGTACAAAGAAATCCCTGAAGAAAAGATCGTCATCACGGCAAACGTAAGCGCATTAAAGGTTCTGGTCTTTTCATCAAAGCGCAGCTTTAAATATTCGGGCACACTGCGGGCTTTGCTTCCATAATAAAATGGCATCATAAATATTCCAAGAAACACCATCGCGAAAACTGCCCCCAGCCAATAAAAATGCGCGGTATATAATCCATATTTTGCTCCATTTGCCGCCATTCCAAGCACTTCCTGAGCGCCAAGGTTTGCTGAAATGAACGCAAGACTCGTGATCCATAATGGAATGCTCCTGTTACTCATCAGGAAATCATTGCTGGTTTTTATTCTTCTATTTAATAAAAACCCGATCCCGATCACAAAAAGGAAATAAACCCCGATGATCATATAATCTATAAGCTCAAGTTTCATAACCTAATATTTTGGTTTAGTATATTTTCTTAGTTCATCATAAATATCAATAAATTCATTTGAATTGTTTCAAATTTTTATCATGTTTTACAAATATGCCGGATTCAATTCCAGATAGTTGAGATTAAGTAAAAACAGATATTCACTTTCTTCAATTCATTAAGAATAAATTGTATTAATTATTATTTCTCACCAGCCCAAGCGGCAAAAGACTTTTGCCATAAATTTCATTCAACAACTCTCCTGCTCCAGTGTAAATCGCCGATGCGCCGCAAACAATCCCTTCGTACCCCGTAAAAATTTTTATCGACGCATTTCCTGTAGCATCGCCAGTGGCTAACAAAAAGAATAAAATAGTTAACGTGGCAAAAATAAATTGCAAAGATCTGCTGATACGAAGCGTGCCGATAAAAAGCAGCCCTGTAAATATTCCCCACATAATGAAATAAGCCACCATAGCGCTTTCTGAAGCTGCAGTTACCCATCCTAATTTGGGCATTACAATTAATGCGACCAACGTAAGCCAGAAACACCCATAAGAAACGAATGCGACCAACCCGAAAGTATTGTTCTTTTTCGCTTCCATAATTCCTGCTATGATCTGGGCAATGCCTCCATAAAAAATTCCCATCGCCAGGATCATTGAATTCATTTCAAAAATTCCGGCATTATGAAGATTAAGTAAAACAGTAGTGAGCCCAAATGCAAGAAGCCCAAGCGGCGCCGGATTTGCGGTGGAATCTTTAATAACAATCGTTGACTGATCCATAAGATTAGTTTAAAATAAAATTTAAAATACTACTATTAATTCAAAATATTTAAAAAAATAAAAGATTGATCAGGTAGCTACAGGCTTATCAATTTTAAAAAAGTAAAAAAACTATTTTTTCAATTGTCATGCTTATTATTTTATTTATTGGTAAGAATTTTGTGCATTTAAAGAAAATTTTAAAACATGACAACACAACAAATTGCCGATCGCCTCGCTGAACTTTGCAACCAGGGAGATTTTGAAAAAGCACAAAAAGAATTATTTGCCGATGATGCAGTAAGTATTGAACCCGAATCTGGCGGAGGTTTTGACAAAGAAACAAAGGGATTGCCTGCTATTTTAGAAAAAGGAAAACAGTTTGCAAACATGGTGGAAGAGTTCCATGGTTGCAAGGCGTCTGACCCTATAGTTGCGGGGAAAGCGATCTCTCTTTCTATAGATATGGATGCTACCATGAAGGGTAAAGAGCGATCTACAATGTCTGAAATTTGTGTATACCGGGTGAAAGATGGGAAGATTATTTCAGAGCAATTCTTTTGGTAATTCAGAATCTATAAAAGCCACTGCATTTTTGAATCTCTCCTCATAATTTCCTGAAATATTATGCCAGGGTTCTGATTGGTTTAGCATAAGGTCTTTATAAAAAGAATAAAGCTTGTCCCTGGTATTTTTAGCAGGATATTCTCTTAACGTGTCTTTGATCCACGGCAGATCAACATCACAAAGCAAATACAAGTCATATTTCCTTTCTGCAATACGGTTCAAAATCCAGTTGTGGCAGTTATCAAAAACAAATTCGCACCACACTTTCATCACGTACATGTCGGTATCAATGAAAAGAAGCCCCCTAACCCCCCAGGGGGGAAGAATAGAATGACTGTTTACATTGAACCCTGATTGCTGATTGCTGATGGCTTCTTCCAATTCAATCTGCCCTTTTGCGATCGTAAGTAAATCATCGTAAGAATATTCTGTTCCGTTTTTTTCTAAATATTCCCGTGCATATTCAGGAACCCATAAAGTGTTGTAATGTTTTGCGAGCCGTTCACACAAAGTGCTTTTGCCGGTGGATTCCGGCCCAATCACCACTATTTTTTTTATTGTCTCCATTCGGGTATTTCTTCTATTTTCAATGAATGCTCATTGGCCCGTTTTCGCCATTCCATTAATCCCCAAAAAGCCATTATCAAAAGAATTATATAATATACACTGGTGAATACATAATGCTTCACAAAATATAAAGGGATAGATGCGATGTTAGTTGCAATCCACCAATACCAGCTTTCTACTTTTTTCCTCGCCATCAGCCACATTCCCGTGAAGGCTGTAGCGCTTGCAAATGCATCGGCCCACGGAATTGCGCCGGGTGCAAAATCTTTTTTCAAATAACTGAGCGCCCCAAAAATAACTACATAGAAAGCGAAAAAAAATAGTAGTTCCTGCATCCATTCTTTTTTTGTGCTCCACATAATATTTACAACGTGTTCATATTGCTGATTTTTTTTTGACCACAATATCCAGCCATAAATGCTCATAATAGTATAGTACAAATTAACACTGGCTTCGCCAAGCAAGCTTCCTTTAAAGCTCAGATAAATGTAGAAAATAGTATTAATTAATCCTGTGGGATAAACCCAGATATTTTCTTTGCGTGAAAACCAAACGCTTACAATTCCGGAAAAGACAGCGATGTATTCAAGCAATGTGGTTTCTTTAATTCCTGCAGTAAACGCCTGGTATATTTCGGTTAAGCTCAAATTGAAATTTAAGCGCCAAATGTAAGTTAGAAATTTGAGGCTCAAAATTATCCCCAATTACATTTATTTGATTTGACTGTCTTGAAAGTAAAAAAACTATTAAATGGGTTATAAGAAGAATGCATAATAAAAATCAATGAGGCAGAAACAAACGTATATTTAATTTAACCAACGATATAAATTTATGATGTTTAAAAAGATAAGCCTGCTTCTGCTCATTTTATTATATGTGGGCGCAGGCATCAATCATTTTTGGCATCCTGAATTTTACTACCCGATAATACCGCCATACCTGCCAAATCCTTATCTCATCAACATTGCAGCGGGAATATCAGAAATTAGTTTAGGCATTTTACTTATTTTTTCTAACACCAGAACATTTGCTGTTTATATGATCATCGCAATGCTCATTGCGTTTATTCCGGTGCATGTATATATGATTCAGAAAGGTGGATGTATGAATGAGATTGTGTGTATCCCGCTGTGGAAAGCGTGGTTAAGGATTTTTTTACAACCTGTGCTTATTTTATGGGCATGGTGGCATAGAAGAAAATAAGGAAAATATTTAAAACACCTCTCCCAAATTTACAGAAAGCCCTTTTGAGCCATCTATCCCAAAGCCATAATCCAGGCAGAGATTTGCGCCCGTAAGTTTATTGAGCTTTATTCTTGCTCCCGCGCCAAAGGCCGGAGTAAAAAGCCGCAATTGCTTGCTCAAAGTAGAGGAAAAAGATTGCGTGTTAGCAAAAACCACTCCACCAAGAAGCCCATTCTGAGTAATGCCAAACCGGTATTCGGTTTCAAGATAAATCATATCTTTTCCCCGGAACCTGCCCTGGATATATCCCCTGCCCGTATTAAAAAAATCGTCCCAGCCTGTGCTGGGCAACAAAAGATAAGGAGGTTTGCCTTTACCTAAAGTAAGCCAGTTATAACTCCAGATTGCAAGAATATTTTTTGTGGTTGGAGTCAGATGGAAATAACCACGGTACTCTCCTACAAGAGAATTCCAGTTGTTATCACTGCCTGTCCAGGTTTTGTTTGGCCGGAAAGTAATACTTGCAAAAAAGCCTGTGTGCGGATTGATTTGATTATCCCTCGAATCGTATTGCAATTTTATAGCAACCCCTGCTGATGTTACTTTCTTTTGAAAACCGTATTTTTGAAAACTCGTTTTTACATTTGAATCCACTCCTATTTCCTGCACGTTCCAAAATGTATCATAATAAAATCCCAGGCCAGCGTAAAAATTCTTAGAAACTTTTCTCATAACAGATTGATGCAATTTTATATAATTGAAATCTATCGTGTAGCCATTGCTTAATTTACTTTTTCCACCAAGCCCGAAAGTAGTAGAAGGATATTCCATAAATCTCCAGTCTAAAATAAAATTATACTTGCTTTTTTTGGTCCAGATGCTGGTTTGCAGAGGGAAAATAAACTGGTTATATTGGGAATAAGTAATGCTTGCCAGCATTGTCGAAGCCTGGTTTCCTGGCTCGGGATTTTTATAAGGATAGAATGTTCCTGTAGCGCCCACCGCCACAGCAAACCCAGTCTGAACAGAATAGCCAACTGCAGGAAGTATTGCAAAATGCCGTTCTTTCTTTGTTGAAACAGAATCTTTATTTTTATTTCCGAAAGTTTTTTTAATGACGTCAAGGATATCAACCTGTTTTATTTTTGGGCTGTCGGCAGTAACAAAATTGCATGATGTACTATCAGCGTGAAACTGATTCTGAGAGAATGCAGAATTGCAAAAAATAATATTGATGATAAATATACACTGGAAAGCTTTAATGTAGTTTTTTCCCATTTTTCAATTCATTTCTTTCTTAATAGGTTTTTGAAATTGATGTACCTGATTAGACGCCGATAATTTAAAAAATCTTTATTTGGGTTTTCAATAAATAATTTAGGACTACATTATAAAAATCCGGTGAATACTTCAGACTATTCAATTGTTGAAAAGATTAATAAAGTAACACTGCTTACAAAATAAAAAAGACGCAATAAATGCGTCTTTTGAAAAAATTATTTGTCTTGTTATTTAGATTCCGCTACTACTTCTTTCACTTCTGGTATCATGCGCTTCATCATCCCTTCTATTCCCGCTTTCAATGTGATCATTGAAGAAGGGCATCCACTGCAGCTTCCCTGCATCATCAGGTTTACCGTTCCATTATCATAACTTAAAAATTGTATGGCGCCGCCGTCCATTTCCACAGCAGGTTTTACGTAGTTTTCCAATAATTCTTTTATGCGTTTTACCACATCTTCATCATCAGCGTGAACAACATTGGTGCTTTCAGTTTTCCTGGAAGCTAATTCTTCTTCATTGATAATCACATTTCCTTCTTCCAGATATTCTTTCAAAAATTGTTTTATTGATGGAATAATATCCTGCCAGTCTTCAGTGTCATCAGTTTTGGTAAGCGTTACAAAATTACTCGCTATAAAAACCGATTTAATAAAAGGAAACGCAAACAATTGAATAGCCAACGGCGATGCAGAAGCGCTTTCTTCATTTTGAAAATCTACGCTTTTGCCCGGATAAAGAAGCTTATTGGCTACAAACTTCATGGTTTCAGGATTCGGCGTCATTTCTGTATAGATGCTTATTAAAGTATTGCCTGTTTTGATCATAAGAATATATTTAATGCGCAAAGTTAAGAGTTTCGGCTGAAGATGGATTTGGCCTGACTAAAAGAATATCAATTTTCTACATTTTGATTTATAGCTTCTTTTAACAATTGATTTTTACTAAATACCAAATTCCTCCAGAATTGGGAAATACCTTTGCACCCCAAATAATTTTAAAGCGTGAAAACTATATACCTTTTTGTTTTTTTCCTGATAATAAATTCTTCGCTTTTTGCACAACAAACTGTTACCCAAACTTCAGGCTACAAAATCAAAGGAAGATTAATGGATTCTATTTCCAATCATCCGCTTGAATATGCAACGGTTTCTTTGTTTTTGAAAGGAGAAAAAAAACCGGCAAATGGATCAATCGCCGACAGCAAAGGAAATTTTGTGGTTGACAATGTAGCTCCAGGAAATTATAAATTGGTGGCAGAATTTATTGGATATAAAGCCCATACTTTATTGAATCTGAGTGTTAATAAAGAAAATCCTTTGGTAGATGTTAAAAATATTTTCTTAGCATCAAAAACAACTACGTTACAAAACATCAGCGTGGCCGTTCAGGGAAAATTAATTGAAAATAAAATTGACAAACTGGTTTTCAATGCTGAAAGGGATCTCACTTCTCAAGTGGGCGTTGCTACAGATATTTTGAAAAAAGTGCCGCAGGTTTCAGTAGATGTTGATGGAAATGTAGAATTGGCAGGAAGCTCAAGTATTCGTTTTTTAATTAATGGGAAACCATCTTCGGCTTTTGGAAGCAGCATTTCTGATGTGCTGCAATCCATTCCGGCGAGCCAGATAAAAAGCATTGAAGTAATTACCAACCCCGGAGCAAAGTATGATGCACAAGGGCTTGGCGGAATTATTAATATTATTTTAAAGCAAAATAATTCGCAAGGTATTAATGGAAATTTATCATTGACCGGAGGAACAAGAATGGAAAACGGCTCTTTTAATTTCGCTGCGCGAAAAAGAAACTTCGGTGTCAATGCATTTATAAGCAATAACGTAAGATTGAAAGCGCCACAAGCTTCTTCGTCAGACAGGCTTACCAACGACACTTCTGCAAATACGACGATTTTATTGCACCAGGATGGCACGAGCAGTTTTCTTAGAAGCGGCTACCAGACAGGCGTTGGTTTCGATTGGGATTTAAGTAAGCACAATAATTTTTCGGGTGCAATATCATACAATCATTTTAACAACACAGGAACAGGAAGCACCAACCAATCACAAATTACCACTGGCCAAAATGGAGATATTATTTCAACCATACCCACTTTCATTAACACAGATCATACTTTTCATTTCCGCAATCTGGATGCTAACCTAAATTATAAAAAAACCTTTGCCAAAGAAGATCAGAGCCTGGAACTTTCGGTTAATTCAAGTACCGGAAGCAGAACATCAATTGATAATAATTACCAGTTTTCTCTTCCGCAAAAATCGCTTTATTACAGCACGATGGGCAACAATCCCGGCACAGAAAAGGAAACCGAAATAAAAGCGGATTATTCACAGCCATTGAAAAAGGATGTTCTGTTGGGTGTTGGAAGTAAGGTAAGTTTTTATGATGTAACAAGCAATTCACACGTGTTGCAACTCGATCCTTCATCGTCGCAATATGTTAAGGATAATTTTTTATCCAATAGCCTGGATTATCATCAAAAAGTTTATGCGCTTTATTCAGAAATAAGCTTCCCGGTATTTAATTTATTTGACGCTAAAATAGGCGGCCGCTATGAAAGAACAGAAGTTAATTCCTTTTATTCTAACGCGCAGCAACAAACGAAAATTCCAGGCTACAATACTTTTGTGCCTTCTATATTTTTTTCAAAAAAGATTGGTGAAAATGCACAGCTAAAATTAAGCTTTTCCAAGAGGATTGAAAGGCCTGATTACTGGGATCTGAATCCTTTTATTAATACCAGCGATCCGAAAAACCTTTCCACCGGAAATCCAAATCTTCAGCCGGAAATTGGCAAAAGATACGAATTGGGTTATAGCGCTGATATAAATAAAGTGGGCTCGGTGATGGTAAATCTTTTTTACAGAACCAATGAGCATGACATACAGCCTTTCATTGTTTACTATCCTTCCTACCAGGTGGGCGACACTACTTATACCAACGTTGCAGTAAGCACGCGTCAAAATATCGGCCGTGAAAATAATATCGGTGTGAATTTATTTGGAGATTTTAAATTTATTCCCAAGCTCAACTTAAGAACTAATGTATTCTTTTTTGAGCGGCATACGATCAATGTGATTGATAAAGGATATGATTATAATAGTTTTAATTACCGGGCTAACCTGAATGCATCTTACCAGTTTTCCAGTACACTTGCTGCCGAATTTTTTGGCGATTTTCATTCGCCGCGGCATGAAGCGCAGGGAAAATATCCTTCATTCACTACCTACAGTATTGCCGTGCGCCAACAATTCTGGAATAAAAAAGGAAGCCTTGCGTTAACTGCTTCCAATCCGTTCAAAAAGAATGTTGACCAAAAAACAGAAGTCTTTGGGCCAAATTTTACGATCAATGGCTTGCGCAGCATTCCTTACCGATCTATTGGAATTAACTTTACCTGGAAATTTGGAAAATTAGAATTTAAAAAAGACAAGGAAAAACCAAATGATAGCTTAAACGCGCCGGCTGATAATGGATAATTTTAAAATGAAGTACACGTATTAGCAGATCGTGATGAGTTGTAGAAAATGATTGTTTCAATCATAAAGATGATAAAAAAACATTTCTAATTCCTGGTGGAAAAACCTCGTAAACCTTTTTATAGTTTTTAAGGTTTTTTATATTTTTGAATTCCTAATTCCTAATAATTTTCAGGCCGCATTTGCGGAAAAAATAAAACATCCTGTATAGAACTTTGATTGGTAAATAACATCACTAACCTGTCTATTCCAAAACCAATACCGCTTGTGGGAGGCATGCCATATTCCAGCGCCCGCAAAAAATCATAATCAATAAACATCGCTTCATCATCCCCACGCGCCATCAATTGTGATTGTTCTTCAAAACGCTCACGTTGTTCTATCGGGTCATTCAATTCCGTATAAGCATTAGCAATTTCCTTTCCATTTACAATTAGTTCAAAGCGCTCTACCAGCCCGGGTTTGCTACGATGCTTTTTGGTAAGCGGGCTCATTTCTACCGGGTGATCAATAATGAAAGTTGGCTGTATAAAATGCGCTTCGCATTTTTCAGAAAAAATTTCGTCAATCAATTTTCCCTTTCCCATTGTTTTATCTGCGTGTATGCCTAACTGTTGACATGCTTCTCTTAAATCATTTTCATCTTTATCACTGACATCAATCCCGGTGTATTCCTTTATTGCATCATACATCGAGATTCTTTTGTATGGCGCCTTAAAATCAATTTCTTTTTCTCCTGATAAAACTTTAGTGGTACCGTTTACAGCCAAAGCAGTTATTTCCAATAAATGTTCTGTAGTTTCCATCATCCACAAATAATCTTTGTAGGCCACATAAAATTCAAGCACAGTAAACTCAGGATTGTGTGTGCGGTCCATTCCTTCATTTCTAAAATTGCGGCTGAATTCATACACCCATTCAAAGCCGCCAACAATCAGTCTTTTTAAATACAATTCATTGGCGATACGCAAATAAAATGGAACATCCAAGGCATTGTGGTGCGTCTTGAAAGGCCGCGCTGCTGCGCCTCCGGGAATATTTTGTAAAACGGGAGTATCTACTTCAAGCGCCCCACGTTCGTTTAAAAACTCACGAATCGCGTTGATCATTTTAGTACGCTTAATAAACGTTTCTTTCACATGAGGATTTACAATGAGATCTGCATATCGTTGTCGATACCTGAACTCCGCATCGGTTACTTCGTCGAAAGTTTCACCCTCTTTTTCTTTGACAACAGGCAATGGTTTCAAAGATTTTGAAAGTATCTTAAACTCAGAAACATGAATAGAAGTTTCGCCGGTTTTTGTTGTGAAAACATAACCTTTTACACCAATGATATCGCCAATATCAACCAGTTTTTTCCAGACAATATCATATTGTGTTTTATCTTCTCCGGCTGCAATGTCATCTTTGCGAATATAGATTTGAATTTTACCGCTTCCATCCTGCAACACAGCGAATGAAGCTTTTCCCATATCACGGATACTTAGGATCCTGCCTGCGATGCTTACATCAGCAAAATCACTTTTATTTTCTTCTCCTTTATAATTATTTTTTATTAAAGCAGCATTGCTATTCACGGGAAATAATTCCGCTGGATAAGCGTCTATACCTAATTTGGAGAGTTCTTTTAATTTGTCTCTGCGGATAATTTCCTGTTCTGATAAATGTTGAATATTCATATAAAATTAATAAGCGAAAAAATTTATCGCTCTTACTTTTAAAAAAAAGAAATTTCTATTTTTTGAGTTATACAAGGTTTGCTGGCGAATGGCCAAGCCGATTTTTTTGCAAAGGTAAACTTTGGATGTAGATTTTTAATTGCTATTTGACAACAACGGGCTCATTGAAAAATTTGTTGGCAGCTACAATCCCATTATCATGAAGCATTTTCTTTTCTTTCAACGAAACTTTTCGTGGCCTTCCGGAAATATCGCCATAACTGATATAGATCGTTCTTCCTTTTTCATTTTCCAATCCTGGTTTCCTGTTGATAGTTTCCATACCCAGGTTCACTACTGCGCTTATATATTGTTTCATACTTTTTATTTGGTAAGGAGCGATCGCAGTGTCGTTTTTTTCGAACGAATCAATTTGTGCACCTCTTTCTAATTTTAGACCGAGGGTTTGCGGATTATAAATTACGTTTTCACAGGTTAATGGATTGTTGCCTTCAACACACGAATCGAACATATTAATGGGATAATTGCAAAGCATTCCACCATCAACATATAAATCATGTTTGATCAGAGAATCCATTAAGTTAACTTCATTTCCGGCGCTGTCCACACCAACAGGAATAAAATAAAAAGGGATGCAACTACTGATATGAACCGCTGTGCTCAATTTCATTCGCGGCATTGTTTTCCATGATAAAATATCAAGGCGTTGCTGGCTGATATTTGTGCCGGTACAATAAAAATCCTTGAAATTTTTATTGGATAAATGTAACTGATGAAGCTCTTCCAAAGTTGTTTGCGAATTTCCTGTCTTCTGATCAATTAACTCACCCAACCATTTTTGAAACTTATCACCTTTATAAACTCCATATTCTCGTCTAACCCTTTTTATTTTTCCAAAAATATCTTTTCCATCATTGAATTGCTGAACCTTTAAAATTTGCAAAATGGAATCAATTTCTTTAGAATTATAACCGATAGAAACCATCAAACCCGCTATGGCCCCGACGGAAGAACCTGCGACGCAATCTATGTTTTTGAGAATTCCTTTTTGCTCCAGCACTTCCAGCGCGCCGGAATAAGCAAGCCCGCGAACACCGCCACCTTCCATTACCAGGTTTTTGTAATCGAATTTATTTTGAGAAAAAATAAATAAAGGAAGAAAAAAAATAAGTATAAGGCCGGATTTCATTTCGTGAAAATACAACTGTTTAAAACTTTTAAATCCTAATGCATGTTTCGCAAAATGTTAAAAAGTTGGAATATTTAAAAAAACTATTTTTTAGCTTACCAGGTTAGAACGAAAGTTCAGGTTAGAAAATTGTTTTAGAGAATCTTAAAGAAAGATCAGTTGCAACCAGCTAAAATGAGAGTTGTAACTTTGCTTAATAAAAAACCATGGAAGACGTTATTATCAACAAGGTTGCGCAAAGTGCATTGTTAGTTATAGACCCTGAAAAATTTTATCCCGAAGATAATTCCGCTGTTTTCGACCTCAGGGATTATTTGTTCATGAAGCTTATTCTAAAGGAGAAGGATTATCGTGAGGCATTAAAAAAATTAGATTGGGATATGTATCATAATAAAAATGTGGCAATAACATGTTCAGCAGATGCGATAATTCCTCTGTGGGCATTTATGCTTGCTGCAACATATCTTCAACCGGTTGCAAAAGAAATTGTTTTTGGAGATGAGAAAGAACTATTCAACTTTTTATTTTTAAAAAACTTATCAAAGATTGATCCGGAAGAATATGCAGACAAGAGAGTAATAGTAAAAGGTTGTGGCGATAAAAAGATCCCTGAAACAGTGTATGTGGAGATCACCAAAATTTTACGGCCTGTTGTAAGAAGCATTATGTATGGCGAGGCATGCAGTACGGTTCCAATTTTTAAGAAGAAGTAAAAGTATATTTAGTTATAAAAAATTATATAATTTTCGCGCGCTTTCGAGATCTTCAGGAGAGTCAATAGATACAGGGCATTCACTGGTAAGTACCATTTTAATCTTGATTCCATTTTCAAGATACCGGAGCTGCTCCAGCTTTTCAATTGCTTCAAGCGTTGAAACTTCCCATTCAGTAAAATTCACTAACGCATTTTTTCTAAATGCATAAATACCGATGTGTTTATAATAAGCAACATTGATATTTTTATCACGATGAAAAGGAATTACGCTGCGCGAAAAAAGCAAAGCGTTACTATTTTTATCAACAACCACTTTCACATGATTAGGATTGACAATGTCTTCTTCCCGCTTTATTTCATACATCAAGGACGCTACCTGAATCTTCTGTTTCGGGTCGTTGCGAAATGCATTAAGTAACTTTTGTAATAATTCTTTTTTTACAAAAGGCTCGTCGCCCTGCACGTTTACGATAATATCTGCGTCAATATCTGCAGCAGCTTCCGCTATCCGGTCTGTGCCGCTTTCATGCTCTTGTTTGCTCATGATAGCATAACCGCCATTTTGAATTATTTCATCAAAAATTATTTTATGGTCAGTAACTACGATTACTTCATCAAACAATAAAGTGGCGACTGTGTTTTCGTATGTATGTCTTATCACGCTTTTGCCGCCAAGCATTTGCATTAGTTTTGCAGGGAAACGGGTGGCAGCATAACGGGCAGGTATAAACGCAATTGTTTTCATTAATATGGATGAATAGTTTTAATTCAATTCTTCCTTTCCTTCAAAAAATTAAAGAATTATTATTGAAAGCTTCCGGCAAAGTTTCGCTTTCATATTTACAAACACTGCATTGGTAAACATTTTCAGCAGAGATGGCATAATCGCCAAACAGCCAGCTCAATATTGCAGTTACCATATTTGCGGGGGTCCTTTTCGGAACAAGTTCAATATTATGGCTGCCGCATTTTGGGCACACAGCGTTGTTTCTGTATTCTTCATCAAATTGCTGCAACATAGTGCAGGCTTCATTTACATCTTCCCGTTTCACGACTAACTTAATTCCGCCTAAAGCATTTGATAAAAAAGGATCAACTGTTACAGTAAATTCATCTTTTAAATAACATTCTAATCCTGAAGCACGGAGCTTAGTTAATAAAATATGTGCAGAGAAATAATTTTGAAAGGTGCGGATAGTTATGAGATCCATAGTTAAGAGTTGTTCTACTTTTTCATCTGAAAAAGATTTTAAACCCTTCTAAAATACGAAAAAAATTTAAGCAGCAGTTAGATTATAAAAACTACGTTTTGACTTTCGAGGTATTAATTATTCAGCATCAGCGGCATTACCAGCATGAGAAGCTCTTCATTTTCTTCTTTCTCCGTTGGTTTAATGATGCCAGCTTTGGTGGGCGTGCTTAATTCAATAACCACTTCCTGTGTATCTGCGGCGCTAAGCATTTCAATTAAAAACTTAGCGTTGAAAGCGATCTGCAAATCTTCGCCATCAAACTGGCAATTCATGCGTTCATTGCCTTCAAAGCTAAAATCAACATCCTGTGCCGCAAGCTGAAGTTCACTGCCAGTGATGGTTAGCGCTACCTGGTTGGTGCTTTTGTTACTGAAAACACTTACACGGCGTAATGCGTTTTGAAAATCATTTTTATTAACGGTTAGCTTATAAGGATTGTCTGTTGGTATCACCACTTTATAATCAGGAAACCTTGCATCAATGAGGCGGCAAACTAATTCTGTGCCTCCATGTTTTACAAATAAATGATTGCTGTTATAAGAAATATTTATTTCCGCATCTGTATTTGGGAATGTATTTTTTAATAAGGTAAGCGGTTTCTTAGGAACAATAAAATTGGCAGATTCCGGGCAACTGACATCAAGCCTTGAAAAGCGGACGAGGCGATGAGCATCTGTAGCCACGCTGGTTATTCCTTTGTCGGAAAGATCAAAGAAAACCCCTGTCATTGCGGGGCGCAGGTCATCACTGCTGACTGCAAAAAGGCATTTATTGATAGCAGTAACCAATGCCGAAGATGGCATATTAAAAGAATTGGCCGTATCTGCCGCAGGCTCTTTTGGAAAATTATCCGGATTTTCGCCCATCACTTTATACTTTCCATTATCGCTGGTTATTTCTACACCAAAGTTTTTATCAATATTAAAAGTGAGCGGCTGCTCTGGAATATTTTTAAGAGAATCCAGTAATATTTTTGCAGGAATACAAACTTTTCCACTGTCTTTGGCTTCTATGTCCATATTAATTTTCATTACTGTTTCCAAATCGGTGGCCACGATGGTCAGTTTATTTTTTTCGATTTCGAAAAGAAAATCTTCAAGGATTGGTAAAACTGTGTTGGCATTGATAACGCCGCTTATTTGCTGAAGATGTTTTAATAATTGCGTAGAGGAAACGATGAACTTCATAAAAAAAATGTTTGTTGCCAAAGATAAAAGAATTAAGGAAAGGAAATAAAAAAAGCGCGCGGCTTATAATTATTTTCAATCATCACTTTTCTTCAACTTCTGTTTTCTTATAACGGATAAAAGCAACGATTGCAAACGCTATCAATATAACCAGGATGATCCACTTAATAGTTAAATTAGCCGGATTACTTTTTTTATATTCGATTACCAGGTTGAAGCCTGCAAGTAAAACGAAAATACAAGCCAGGATTACACTTCTTTTGGTAGCATTTCTCATCATGCTAAATTAAGATAAAAGAAAAAGAGGATAATTCTTTTAAAAATCATAGTCCTAATTTCGCAGGACATTTATATTTATAATTATATAGAGCGCTTTAGATCATCATCTAAACTATACTCAAATAATTTAAATTTTTAATAATATTTTATGGATATTAAAAATCAAAAAATAGCCTTGTTGGTTGACGGCGATAATGCGCATTCAAAAGTGATGGACCTTATTCTTGAAGAAGCCTCAAAATACGGAAAGGTAACGATAAGAAGAGTTTATGGTGACTGGACTACACAACATATGAATCATTGGAAAATCTTATTGAATGAAATGGCTTTCAACCCAATTCAAAAATTCTCTTACACAACAGGAAAAAATTCAACTGACAGCGCGCTTATCATAGACGCAATGGATATTTTACACGCTGATCTGGTAGATGCGTTTTGCATAGTTTCCAGCGATAGCGATTATACCGGCCTGGCAAAACGCATACGGGAAGCAGGCATTTTTGTAATGGGAATCGGGGAACAAAAGACACCAAACGCATTTGTAAAATCGTGCGAGATTTTTACTTACGTTGAAAATCTCGAACCAAAAGTGGAAGCTCCGGAAAAAAAGGAAGCGGTGAAAAAGCAAAAAGAGAAGTCATCGCTAAGCATGAAGCTCATTAATAAAGCATATGACATGAGCATCAATGAAAGCAATGAAGCGTATATTTCTACGCTTGGTATTAACTTAAGAAAACTAGACCCAAGCTTTGATGTGCGCACGTACGGGTGTAAAACACTCACGCAATTTTTTTCAAAACTTCCGGATTTTGTGCTTGTGGATAATTTGATTAACGGATTGAATAATCCTCTGATAAAAAGAAAACAATGAACTGTTTAAGAAACCTTCTTTGGAGGGACCGGCGGCTCATCTTTCCAGTTCCATAAATACCGGCTCGCGTAAGTTCTGTAAGGGCTCCATTTTATCACAATAGTTTCCATTTTTCTCTGCAATAATTTCTTATCAGTTTCTTTAATATTGTAAAGTTTAATTAAACCTTGCTTCAGTCCCAGGTCATCAAAAGCAAACACGTCCTCTCTGCCAAGTGTAAACATCAAGATCATTTCTACAGTCCATTTCCCTACGCCTTTTATTTGAGTGAGTAAATCAATTACTTCTTCATTGCCCATTTTATGCAATCGCGAATCTGTTATTTTATTTTCTATAAAAAACCGGCAAACATTGTGCACATAACCTGCTTTTGCATTAGAAAAACCGATGCTGCGAAAAGCTTCGGGGGCCGTTTCTATAATTTGCTTTGCGGAAGGCTCTTTTCCTCCATACAAATCAATAAAACGATTGTATAAAACTTTTGCAACTTTCGTACTCAGCTGCTGGCTCAGAATAGAAGAACACAAACGCAGATAAACTTTGTTTCTTTTTTCGAGAACAAAAGCGGGTTGAGCTTCAATTAATTTCTTTAGTTTTTTATCTTTTGAGAGATGTATAATGTGTTGCATTTTGAAAAAATATTAAAATCTATATTTTGACTTTCCAGGGTTTATACCATCCAACATTCACCTTTCATTATTGACCATTACCATTATATTCTGCGCCAGCTTATCTTTCCATCTTTTTCATCTTGCATTTCTATTCCCAGGATAGAAAGGTTTTTTCTTATTTTATCTGAAGTAAAAAAATCTTTTTTGGATTTTGCTTCTTTTCTGATTTCAACTAACAGATCCATCATCCCGCTTAGTTGTTCAGTATTTTCAGCCATATCTTTCAATCCTAAGATTTGCTCAAGATAAATGGAAAAAAATTCTTTCATACGGGTATGCGTAGACGCAGATAGTGCGTTCACTTCAATCAAGCCGTCGTTGATCGAATTAATTACCGGAACAATCTCAAACATATTAGCCAACACTTTCGCCGTATTGAAATCGTCATTGATAAATACTTCGAATTCATCAATCAGTTTATTAATTTTCTCATCAAGCTCTTTGTCTTTCATCAGATGTTCATTGCTGCTTTTTGATTGCTGACTACCGGTTCTCAACTTCTTCAACACTTCATACGCCTCCCATAATCTTTTCAACCCTTTTTCAGCGGCAACCAGCGCTTCACTGCTGAAATCGAGTGTGCTTCGATAATGAGTTTGCAAAATAAAAAACCGAATGGTCATTGGAGAAAATGGCTGCGAAAGCAAGGGATGATCGCCACTGAACATTTGTGTAAGCGTAATTTGATTGTTATAACTCTTTCCCATTTTTTTCCCATTCACTGTGATCATATTATTGTGCATCCAATATTTTGCAGGAGGTGTATGATTGCAGATAGTACTTTGCGCAATTTCGCTTTCATGATGAGGAAACATAAGGTCCATTCCGCCGCCATGAATATCAAACCGGGGCCCTAAATATTTGGTAGCCATTGCGGAGCATTCTATATGCCATCCGGGAAAACCTTCGCCCCACGGGCTTTTCCAGCGCATGATATGTTTTGGTGGCGCAGATTTCCATAAAGCGAAATCCGCTTTATTTCTTTTTTCATCCTGCCCTTCCAGTTCCCGCGTAGTTTCTAAAAGGTCGTCTATTTTTCTACCGCTCAATCCGCCGTAATTATATTCTGAAGCGTATTTCTTCACATCAAAATAAACAGAGCCGTTTATTACATAAGCGTACCCGGCATCAATGAGCTGCTGTATCATATTGATCTGCTCTATTATATGTCCCGTAGCGGTTGGTTCTATGTTTGGATCGAGTGTATTGAATTTCCTGAAAGCCCAGTGAAATAAATTAGTGTATTTATGCACAAGCTCCATTGGCTCCATCTTTTCTATCTGTGCTTTATTTGAAATTTTATCCACTGCCTCGCGGCCTTCTTCTTCAAAATGCCCGGCATCAGTGATATTACGCACATAGCGGACTTTGTAGCCAAGGTATAACAGGTATCTGTAAACGACATCAAAAGTAATGTATGGCCTTGCATGCCCGAGATGGCTTTCTCCACTTACTGTTGGCCCGCAAACATACATACCAACATGCGGAGGATTTATTGGAATAAATTCTTCTTTTTGTCTGGTGAGCGAGTTATAAACTTTAAGTGGCATAAAAAATTAATTAAAAAAGCATTTTTTGAATAATCGGTTACAAGATATAGCTCAAAGATATTCTACGTTTTACAATGCTGTTTTTAATTTAATCTTTATCTGTGATTTGGCTCAAATTTAATATCTGTAATTATAGGAAAATGATCGCTTAGCAATTGCCTTACCCGGGTGAATTGCTCGATTATAAAATTTTTATCCGTAAAAATATTATCAATCCGAAGCGTAGGGGAAATGCCGCTGAATGTCCGTGAAATGCCTGTCCCTTTTTGAACAAAAGAATTTTGAAGATCTTTTCCGATTGTTTCATAAGCATAGGAAACGGGAACATCATTGAAATCGCCGCAAACTATGAGTGGATAAGGGCTGTGGTTCATTTCATCTTTTATAAAAAATGCCTGGAATGCTCTTTTTATAATCCCGGTTTTGATTTTTGAAATAACGCTTTTCGATTCTGTGGTAGCATCCGTTTGTATACTTCCATTATCAAGATACTTCAGATTTTCTTTTGAGAATTTTAGTGATTGCAAATGAATATTAAATATTCTTAGAGTGTCATTGCCCGCTATCACATCGACAAACTGGAAAGTAGAATTATAGTTGTTAGGATTATTAACAATAGTCTGTTTTCTTATGATAGGAAATTTTGAAAAGATAGTAATTCCAAAATGATGATACCTGTCAAAATCATCTCTCAGCTGATAAGAATATAAATAATCTTTGAAACGTAAAGCATTGTGAATATCAGGAAAATAATTGATCGCCTTTTTATTCTCTCCGGCTACCACTTCCTGGAAACAGGCAATATCGGGATCATATTTATTAATAAGATCAAACATTTTTTGCTTTGCTTCCGGATGGTCTTTGTAATGCAGGATATTGAACAGTTCAACATTCCAGCTCATAACGCGAATATTTCCCGGCTGTTTTGCCAAAGAGAAACCGGTTGAGAAATTGAGTGGAAATATATTTCTAACAGCATGTAAAGAAAGCGCTATTACAAGGATGGAAACAATGCACCAATAGGATCTTTTAAATAACCAAAAAAGTAGAAAAAGCAATAATAAAAGAAGAAGATAAGGAAGCGCAAGCGTAAGTAAACTTAAAAACCACCATTTGATCGGATCGAAATATTTTACATTAGCACCCAAGAGAAAAAGTACCCCAATAAAGATATTTGAACTAATAAATATTTGTTTTGTGAGCCTGTGCAGAAAGGGCTTTTCCATTTAATACCTAATTAAAAATCAGTTTCCTTAGCTTTTTTCAGAATATCTTTTTCTTCTTCAGACAAAAGAGGATAGCCTTTTTGGTTGATCTTATCTAAAATTTCATCAATGCGCTGTTGCGTTATTACAGGCCTTTTTACATAGGGCTTTTGACTTCCGGCGTTATAAAAAATCTTTTCCTTTATTTTTTGTGGAGGAACTTTTTTCTTTTTCTCAGGATTGAAGAGATTAATAAACCATGAATACACTTTGTTCATCCATGCACTCCAATCGTAACCCTTTTTTAGACTTACTACAAATAAAAATCCGGCGAGACCGCCTGCAAAATGTGCCGCATGATAAGCAGTCCCTGCGCTTCCGGCAAAATCAATTACAACATATAAAATAACCAGCACCCATAAAGGAATCCCTCCATTAAGGTTTTTAAATAAACGATAGTCTGGTGATAGCCTAGTAGTGGCTAAAGCTATGGCAATTATAGAAGCATTGCCGCCAAACATTTGAGAATATTCTATCTGGGAATGCAATTGAGGAAAAGCATAATTTGTTGCTATAAAACCTATGGCCCCTGCAATGCCACCATATAAATATACTGGAATTATTTTTTTATTACCAGAAAGATCCTGAAGAATTGAGCCAAATACCCAAAGCCAGACCATGTTGATTAGCGTGTAAATAATGCCTGTGTGCACAAACATATAGCTAACAATTGTCCATGGCATTCTCGCAAGGGAAGATAATTTTGCGGGCAAAATAAACCATCTTAATATTTCATATTCAAAAGCAGAATTAGAGGATTGAGTAATATAATAAATAACCTGTATCAGAGCGAAGGAAATAAAGATCATCACATTAATACCGACAAGCGCCATCAGGGCGTTATTATCATCCCCGAGAGTAATTTTTCTCAGCCGCCGGTCCATATATCTTTCTGATTCTCCCATTTTTTTATTAAAACCTCTAAGTAAAATTACCAATTTACCTTCAGATGAAAAGAAATTTAATACCTCGTTTGTTTGTCTGTTTTATTCCAGATCATGGCCAGTATGAAACCCATTGCCAATCCGCCAAGATGGGCAAAGTGAGCAACATTATCACCCCCACCCGAAAAGCCACCAAAAATATCAATAGCTGCATAAATAATTGCCAGGTATTTGGCCTTTATTGGAAAGGGAATGGGCAAAATATAAAACTCCACATTCGGAAACGTGTAGGCAAAGGCTGCAAGCAAACCCATAACAGCACCGGAAGCGCCAATTGCCGGCCCCCCACTGACCAATAATGCTTGTGTTATACCTGCCCCTATCCCACAAACAAAATAAAAGATCAAAAACCGTTTTGGGCCCCAGGTTTTTTCTAAAACAGCCCCAAAGAGCCATAAAGCATACATATTAAAAATAATATGTAAATACCCGCCATGAGCAAACATATGCGTTATTAACTGATAAGGATTAAATAACCCACTGTCAAAAGAATAAAGTCCAAGTCTGCTGGTAAGCCAGCCAAATCGCGTTGTTCCAAAAATATCAAGTCCTGATGGGTCAAAAACCATTTGTGCAATAAAAACGATAACATTAATGATAATAAGGTTCAAAACTACTGGAGTAGCTGATTGTGAGGGACGGTAACTGTTATAAGCCATTCAATTAGATAATTTAATTTTTAAGGTGCAATTTCGGAAATACTTACGTCAAATAAGCCTTTTGTGCTTTCTCTGAAACCTTAATATTTCAAGTGACAAGCCAAAAAATAGTTTTTTTGAATTTTTATTTAACCGGGTATATACTGCTTTCCTGTAGCGAAATAAAATTTCCGGGAATGTCTTTATCATCACTACCAATTATTGTATGGCTTCCTTTTGAAAAAAATTTTATGCTAATGTAATGCGGGATAAAGGGGATCGTATCTATAATTTTTTTGAAAGAAAGTTTTCCTTCACAAAAAATAATTTCTTTTACAGGATACAATTTTAATATTTCATTTAGATTATTGAATTTTTCGGTTGCGTTAGTATCAACTGAATCATCGGTTTCTATTCTTTTTAAAACGATTTGTTTTTTATTCGATTTTTCTACAAAATCCCTTACCACGCTATATTCCTCAAAGGTGCCGCAAATGATTGTTTTGTTGATTTCATCACTTTTTCTTGAACCATTTATGATCTTACTTTTGACTGCATCAGTTGCGGGTGCAACTATTCGCTTTAAAAACTGCTGTATAACAGCCATGCATGCACGAAAAAAAATTGCGGTTTGTATCAGTAAATTAAATAATCCCGCTCTTGAGCTTCCGTAATGTTTTTTTACGAAAACACTCATGGCTTTGTAAAACATTTTTACATAATTGATGCTTCCTTTTTTCGTGCTTTCACCTTTGAAATGAATAATACTGCTTTCTGAGAAATAAAAATTTGTAAAGCCTGCTTCCTGTATCCTGAAACTTAGATCTATATCTTCTCCATACATAAAAAAATCTTCATCAAAACCATCAACGATATTCAATATTTTTTTGGGAACCATCATGAAAGCGCCGGCAAGCACGTCCACTTCATGATTCTCATTTTCTTTTAAATAACCAAGATGGTATTTTGCAAAGATCTTTGAATGCGGGAAAAGGCGCGCAAGCCCTGAAAGCTTGTACAGCGATATCATTGGTGAAGGAAAGGATCTTTTACTTTCTTTTAAAAACTTTCCTGATCCGTCCAACATTTTTATTCCCAACGCGCAATTATTTTTTTGTGACAGGATAAATGAAATACACTTTTCAAAACAATCCTCCGGAACGATGGTATCAGGATTTAAAAATAAAATGTATTCCCCTGAAGCTGTTTTCAATGCCTGGTTATTTGCTTTGGCAAAACCCACATTTTCATTATTCCAAATAAAATTTATTTTTTCAAATTTATTTTTAAAAAAAAAGCAACTGCCATCGAAAGAATTATTATCGATCACGATTATTTCTCCTTCAATATTTTTCATTGCTTTTTTTACGGAAAAAAGACATTGTTCTAAAAAATATTTAACGTTATAATTTACTATGATTACAGAAAGAAGCAATTATTAGTCTATTGGTTTATTGGATAAATTGGTAAAGAAATTTGAAACGCAATTTAGTAATTAAACAACTTATTCAATTTAATCTAATCTTTGCAAAATGTATAAACAAATATTAATCGACGCGACCAATGCAGGCGCAACAGAGCTTAAACGTTTTTTTAATGGCAAATTTACAATCAGCAATAAAGAAGGTATTAACAACCTGGTGACCCAGGCGGATCTTGCTTCTGATAACGCGATTCGTGAAGTTATTAAAACCGCATTTCCGGAACACGGGATTGTGAGTGAAGAAAGCGATGAAAAGGTTTCGGATAGTGAATATAAATGGATCATAGATCCGATTGATGGAACAGTGAATTTTGCCAATAATATTCCGATTTGTTGTGTAAGCATCGGTTTAGAGTATCAAGGTAAGATGCTTATGGGCGCTGTTTTCAATCCAATCATGAATGAATTTTTTTTAGCGGAAAAAGACAAGGGCGCAACGCTCAACGATGAAAAAATTTCTGTGAGCGATAAGGCTGAAGTAGCCACCAGTTGCCTTGTTACGGGCTTTCCATATACTTATTTGGATAAGCCTAACGGCCCACTAGAAGTTTTTTCAAGACTGATAAGAAAAGGAATTCCTGTACGCAGATTGGGAAGCGCGGCAATTGATCTTTGTTGGGTGGCAGCGGGCAGATTCGACGGATTTTATGAACATCAGCTCCATGCCTGGGACAGCGCCGCAGGATTTTTGATTGTAGAAGAAGCTGGGGGGAAAGTAACCAATTTAAGCGGAGAAAAATATTCTCCTTATGAATTTGGGATCGTTGCTACAAATGGAAAAATTCATGAGGAGTTGGTTAATTGGGTGAATGCTTCATGAATGTACCATTTACGATGTACGATGAACGCTTGAATTTTTTAAAAATGAATAATTTCTTATGTTTTATTCTTAGTTTTTAAAACTAGCTTATGGATGCTTAAGAAATGAAATAAAGGACAAAGATTTGCAATTACTTGCGACAATTTAATTTTGTCTTTAGAAATAAATATAATTAACCAGGCTTCTTCTTGAATTGTTGGCAAAATTTAATAAACATAAAAGAGTAGATAGCTTTAATTTACAAAGAAGGTAAGTAACTTTTAAAAATGATAGTCGAATATTTAAAATCTCTGAGAAAACTATACATCGTACATAAAACATCATACATAAAAATTAATCATGCCTGAAATAAGAACAGAAGTATCCTCTCTTGGTGAATTTGGATTGATAAATCATCTCACTAAAAATAATGAAACCAGAAATGCATCAACGATTGTTACTGTCGGCGATGATGCAGCGGTAATGGATCATTTTGGAAAGCAAACGGTAGTAACCACGGATCTTCTCGTGGAAGGAATTCATTTTGATCTGATGTACACACCATTAAAACATTTGGGTTACAAAAGTGTGATAGTCAATCTCAGCGATGTATATGCTATGAATGCGACACCAGCGCAGATAACGATGAGTATAGCGTTTAGTAACCGCTTCAGTGTAGAAGCTCTTAATGAATTTTATGAAGGAGTTTATGCAGCCTGCGATAAGTATAATGTGGATTTGGTGGGCGGCGATACCTCTTCTTCTCAAAAAGGATTTATTGTTTGTGTAACGGCTATCGGTGAAGTGGCTCCCGGAAAATTTGTTACAAGAAGCGGAGCAAAAAATGGCGATCTGGTTTGCGTGAGTGGCGATCTTGGCGGAGCTTTTTTAGGATTGACTTTATTAGAAAGAGAAAAGAAAATTTTTTTGGAAACAAAAGGCGTGCAGCCCGATCTGGAAAACCAGGATTATATTGTCGGGCGAATTTTGAAACCCGAAGCCCGAAAAGATATTATTGAATTTTTTGCAGCAAATGAAATTATGCCAACAGCCATGATTGATATCAGTGACGGATTAAGTAGTGAGCTTTTGCACATTTGTAAACAAAGCGAAGTTGGTTGCGTTTTGTATGAAGAAAAAATTCCGGTTAATGATCTCGCGCGGCAGTTTGCTTACAAACTCGAACTTGACCCAACAGCATGCGCATTGAGCGGGGGAGAAGATTATGAATTATTATTTACTATTGATCAAAAAGATTTTGAAAAAATATCATTAAACGAGCAAATAAGGGTTGTGGGGCACATTGCCGAAAAAGAGGAAGGGGCAATTATTATCACCAAAGGCGGAAATCAATATCCTCTCACCGCACAGGGCTGGAATGCTTTGAAATAAATTATTAAATCTGCTTTCGTCAGGAAACAAGCATAAATCAAATTAAAATCGTTTGAAAATCCCTATTATTAAAATGAAAAATCTATAAAATGGCTTTTCAGAATCTGTCTTTCAGATTTTATAGAAAACAAACCTTAATTCATTTGAAAACCAGGAACACTATGTAAAGCTTCATCATCCCGCACCTTCAATTCCCATTTCCAGGCAGTGGCCATCATTTCATCCAAAGAATATTTTGGATCCCATTTTAATTTTTCTTTCGATAGAGAATTATTAGCATAAATGGCGATAATATCACCTGGCCTCCTTGGGCCAATTTTATAATTGAGTTTTTTGCCACTTACTTTTTCAAAAGCATTAATGGCTTCCAAAACAGAAACGCCATTTCCAGAGCCGAGATTATAAACCTCGCATTTTTCCACATTTTTATTTTCTATTAAATGGTGGATAGCAAGCGTGTGGGCGTGTGCAATATCGCAAACATGAATATAGTCGCGGATACAAGAGCCGTCTCTTGTCGGATAATCATCTCCATATACGGTAAGTTCTTTTATTTTTCCAATGGCAGTTTGAGTGATGGCAGGCACGAGGTTTTCGGGTTTTCCTACAGGTAATTCACCGATCAAAGTGCTGGGATGAGCGCCTACAGGATTAAAATATCTTAATAAAATGCTTTGGATTTTTGATGATGCTGTCACATCTTTTACAATTTCTTCACCCATTTGTTTGGTAGCCCCATAGGGAGATTCAGCAGGTTTTATTGGTGACTGTTCCGTTACCGGTATTTTATCAGGGCTGCCATAAACTGTGCAGGAAGAAGAAAAAATAAAGTTTGGCACGTTAAATTCTTTTGCGCATTTTAAAATATTTATAAGCGAGAATAAATTATTCTCGAAATACATTAATGGCTTTTGCACTGATTCTCCAACTGCTTTGTAGGCAGCAAAATGAATAATTCCTTTTATGTCGGTATTCTCCTGGAAAACGGCATATGTATCATCAAAATTACAAAGGTCAACTTTATAGTTTTTTACATTTATGCCGGTGATTTCTTTTATGCCGGGTAGTAATGCTGTTGTTGATCTTGAATTGTTATCAACACATATTGGTTCGAATCCGTTTTCAATAAGGTCAACGATAGTGTGGGCGCCGATGTAGCCGCATCCACCTGTAACTAGAATTTTATTCATTTTACAAAGTAAGAGAAATTAGCCCAACAAAAAGAAAATCAATATCAGGAAAAAATATGAATCACATAATAAACTGCCGCTGCAACTACAGCGCTCACAGGGATCGTGAGTATCCATGCCCAAAGCAAACTAAATGTAACCCCCCAACGCACTGCCGATAAGCGTTTTGTAGCGCCGACGCCTACTATAGAGCCGGTGAGGGTATGCGTAGTGCTTACGGGAATACCAAAACCAATAGTAAGAAAAATGGTCAAAGCGCCGGCAGTTTCTGCGCAAAAGCCTTCCAGTGGAGTTACTTTTGTAATGCGGGTGCCCATTGTTTTTACAATACGCCAGCCTCCTGATAAGGTTCCCAAAGCAATGGCGGAATAACAGGCGAAAGGCAACCATCCTGGCATCGGAAAATCAGCGATTGAGCCTGTGTTTCCGTGCACTGTTTTGTGGTAAAACCAAATAGCTGTAAGAATTAATCCCATTGTTTTTTGTGAATCTCCCCCGCCATGCGCAAGGCTCAACGCAGCAGATGAAAGCAATTGGAGTCTTTTGAACCATTTTTCGGCTTTAGCGGGCCTTGATCTTTTTGCCATATGAACGGTAATAACAGTAATGAAAAACCCGAAAATCAATCCAATTATAGGAGCAAAAACCATAAATATCAATGCAATAAAAACCGGATGCGTGTTTACCCCTGATAAGCCACCGGCAGCGATTGCTGCGCCTGCAAGTCCTCCAATCAATGTATGAGAGGAACTGGAAGGAATACCATAATACCAGGTTAAAAGATTCCAGCCTATCGCAGCAATGGTAGCAGAAATAATTACTTTAAAATTGATGATATTTTCCGACATGATATTAGCGATCGTGCCGGCAACTTTATGTTCGCGAAAAATAAAGAAAGCGATAAAATTAAACGCGGCTGCCCACATCACCGCCTGGAAAGGGGTCAATACCTTTGTAGAAACTATGGTAGCTATTGAGTTAGCGGCATCATGAAACCCATTAATATAATCAAATATCAGCGCAAGAATGATGATGATAATGAGAAAAAGGAACATACTTAACTTTTAAAAGTGGATACTTTAAGGTATCATATTAAGCGTACTTAATGATGATTGATTCTATCACATTAGCGGCGTCTTCACATTTATCGGTTACAATTTCCATAACCTGATAAATTTCCCTTTTCTTAATTACCTCTTTTGCATCGGGTTCTGTTTCAAAAAGCTTTTCGATACTCATATCAAAAACATCATCTGCCTGGTTTTCTATACTGTTGATGGCAACCATTGAATCCGTAATTTTTCTGAGATTCTTCATATCTCTTAATTCAGTAACCGCCGCCCGCACTTCGGTGCAGCTGCTTAAGATCAACTCTGCCATTTTATGGAATGAGGGATCATCGGGATTTACTTTGTAAAAATTAATTTTTTTAGCGGCAGCGTAAATATAATCGCAAATATCATCAAGAGAAGTAGCGAGATAATGAATGTCTTCGCGGTCAAAAGGAGTGATAAAATTTCTGCCAAGCTCTGTAAAAATGCGATGCGTGTAATCATCATTCACATGTTCAAGATCTTCAATCTCTTTAATTAAAGAAGCTCTTTTATCAAAAGCTTTTTCATGAACAACTTCATTTAATTTTGAGGCCATTTGAATAACTGTTTCCGAAACGCTTTCAAAAAGCTGGAAAAAAACTTTATCTTTTGGTAAAAAAATCTTTAAAATAGAATTAAATGCCATTTTTTTAATTTGCGCAAAATTAGCATTATACTTTTCTAAATCGTTTTTTTAAAATTGTTAATGATTTCTTAACATAGAAGTAAAGTTCAAAGGATATACACTTTTCTGAATTCACGCGATGTGAAAACCCAAAACATAGAAATTCGCGTTTTTATGCAGTTCAGATAATTGATAATATATCTCTTACTCCTGAATTACCAATTTCTTTCTTACAATATTACTTCCGTTTTTATCACCCAATTGCACAATGTATATGCCGCTTAATCCCGAAAGGTCAATTATAGTATTTTGTTGATTCAGTGATTGTTCTTTTACTTTTTTACCAGAGATATCATAAATTGCCAGCATCACGGGTTGTGTGAAATTGGCAAGATAAATTGCACTTTTCCTTTTGCAGGATTTGGATAAAAGTCAAAACCGATATTGTTGCACGAATTTGAATAACAAAAGTGGATTTTTTTTACCAAATGGTTTTAATCACTTCTTAGGCAATTTAACCGAAAAGGTATTCAACATCCTCTTTGCTCAGGCCTTTCACAAATGCCTGGTCGTCGGAAATCAATTCTTTAGCAAGGATACGCTTACGTTCCTGTAATTGCAAAATTTTATCTTCAATCGTATCCTTACATATCATTCGATAAGCAAAGATATTTTTAGTTTGCCCGATACGGTGCGTGCGATCAATTGCTTGTTGCTCCACGGCTGGATTCCACCAGGGATCTACGATATAAACATAATCAGCTGCAGTTAAATTAAGACCGACGCCACCGGCTTTCAGCGAAATAAGAAAAACGCGGCAGTTATCATTATTCTGGAAATTCTGTATGGCTCTTTCTCTTTCCGCAGGTGGCGTGCTCCCATCAAAATATTCAAACTCAATATTATTTTCTTTTAGTTTTTCTCTTATCAAAGAGAGCATACCAAGAAATTGTGAAAAAACTAATGCTTTATGTTCACCAATATTTTCTGTTATTTCGCGCGTGAGTTCTTCAAGCTTTATCGAATCGTTAGGATACTTTTCTTCTTCATTCAATATAGCCGGACTATCACAGATCTGCCGCAATTTCATTAATCCCTGCAGGATAGTTAATTGCGATTTGCCAACTCCCTGCTCATCTATCGCACCCAGAATTTTATCGCGATAAGCATTCCGATAGGTTTCATACACATTTCTCTGGGCATCATCCATTTCACAAAAAAGAATAGTTTCCGTTTTTTCCGGAAGATCTTTGGCTACCTGCTCTTTTGTTCTTCTCAAAATAAAAGGATACAATAATTTTCTAAGATGGTCTTTTTGCTCCGGCTCACCGAATTTATCAATAGGAGTAGAAAATTCATTCCTGAAAAACTCTACAGAACCTAGTAAACCAGGATTTAAAAAATTCATTTGCGCATAAATATCAAAGGTATTGTTTTGCAAAGGCGTACCGCTCATGCAGATCCTGTTTTTTGCTTTCAAAAGACAGGCAGCTTTTGTAACTTTTGAAGCAGGATTTTTAATCGCCTGAGATTCATCCAGCACTACATAATCAAAGTAGATTTTCATCAATAACTGAATATCGCTTCTCAAAGTTCCATAAGTAGTTATAATGATATTAGCATCTTCAAATTCTTCTTTTGTTTTGGCCCGCACATTCCCATGATGTATGCGCCATGTAAGCGATGGCGTGAATTTCTTTATTTCATTTTCCCAGTTATAAATGAGTGTTGTAGGGCAAATAACCAGCGCTTTCAAACCATCTTCTTCTTTGTTATAATGACTAAGCATACTAAGCGCCTGCACTGTTTTCCCCAATCCCATATCATCTGCCAGGATGCCGCCCCAACCTACAGAATCTAAATAATTCAACCAGTGAAAACCAGAAAGCTGGTAAGGACGCAGGCGCCCGAATAATTCATCAGGAATCGAAACCTCCGGTATACTTTTAAAATTTCTTAATCGCTCATATTTTTCATCAAGCTCAAAAGAAAGTTCTGTTTCATCACGTTTTTCATACAAATCATCAATAACGCTTAAATGAAATTTGGAAAGCCGGAGCTGGTTATTCCTCCCTTCTCCGACTTTGAAAAGCAATCCATATCTTTTTATCCATTGATCCGGTAAAATCCCCAGCGTGCCGTCATTCAATTGGACAAAAGATTGCTTATTAGCCAACGCTTTTTGAATTTCTGCGATTCCTATCCGTTGTTCGCCAAATGATAATTCCACTTTTGCATCAAACCAATCGACGCCACTGCTAAGATGAATTTGGGTGGATGGCTTAGCCGTATTAAACTTAAAATTTTTTAATGCTTCAAAACCATAAACCGGCACTTTCATTTCCTTCATGGCATCGACAAACAAAAAGAACCAGTTATTTTTAAGAACGTCAGGTCCCTTCAAGACCAGGCTTTTGCTTTGAGGCTGATGAATAAATTGGGAATGAAGGCTGGAAAGTTTCTTTAAAAATTCTTCTTCCGCTTCTTTGTTACGCCTGACCATTAGCACTTTGTCGTAATCCGGAACAATGATAATATCTTTATCACTTAATCTCACACTGAAGCCTTTATAATTAAAAACAGGTTCAAACATCAGGTAATCACCTTTTTCAATCAGCATGATGCTAATATCCGGATGGCCTTCTCTTGTTTCTTTGATTAAACTGGGATCAAAAGAGATTTTATAATCGTTTGAAATTGGAAGAACCATCTCTGTCAAAAGGGATGGCCAATTATTCACTGCGATGTGAAGAGGGTTTCTGAATTTTTCCGTAATCAAATTCTCTTCAGCCTTCCTGAATAAATAAAATACTTTATCGTATAAAAACAATAAATTACTTCTCCATTGATTTTCAGACATTCTGATCGTTTCGTTCTGGAGCCTTATCAATCCTTCAAATATTATTTCATCGTCTTTTGGAAAAATATTGAATTCGATTGCCGGCTCATAAGAAGAAATTTCTATTGGTGTTAGATTTTGAGTTGTAAATTTTTTACCTTCTGGCAAGTAGAAATGTAGATTTTCATGATTTTCTTCAAATATTCTTTTTAGCTTCGGATGCAAAAATTCAGCAATAAGGATCTTTGTTTCCTCAGGAAACTGTTCATTTTCCTGGTGGATGATATTTTCCCAAAAGCCACTAAAAGGAGAATTCCGGTTTAAATATTTGTTGATTTCAGATTGCTGAATCTTTCTTGCCTGGTGTATGAGATTTTTATCTTTTTCACTGAATGAATCAGTATTAATGAATTTGGTTAGATCCATTTTTTCGATAATTCCCAAAAACGATTGCTTTTCCTGGTCATAATCTCCCTGAACCACATCTACAGAAACATAGGGAAAAGATTTTTCATTTCCATTAAAAACCAAAGCAAGTTGTTTGCTTTTCGGCGCAAAAGGAGTATTTAAAATTTCAGGATTTTTTACACCTGTTTCTAACTGGTTCACATTTGAAAATGAAGAGGAAACTCTCTTTATAGAATTATCAAGTACTTTTAAATAGGGCTTTCCTTCTTTGTAAATAAATTCAAATTTGTTTGTAAGATCTTCATCAAGGCTATAACCGTATCCTTCCAGAAGTTTGTTTTTTTCTTTATTCCAGTTGCGGATGCTGTCAAAAAAATTTGGTCCCCATTTGTTCAGCAATTGCAGGAACAATGCGGTTTTATGTTTGCATAAAGGATGACTTTCATCTTCACAATTGCACGAAGTATCAAAATTCCTTTCCTCATTTTTCTGAATGATGATGTGAAAAACGTTTCCATTCTCATCTAAATTGGCTTCCACTTTTTCATTGGCCGCATTGAGAATATCACATTTATTTCTTCTTAAAATCTCTTCAGCAGCTGTATAGTTTTCCATTCCCGCCAGCACTCTGACCATTTTAAGATCAATGTTTTTTATTTTAATTACTGTATGTTTCTGGTTGTAAACAGCCGGACCGTCAGCCGAGAGCAGGTTTTTATCGATCAAATCCTGGAGCTGCATTAATGCTGCTGCTTCATGCCTGCAAATATCGCTCAGATTATAAGGACAAGTGCACCGTACTGAAAGTGATTTTTGATCATTATATTTCTGGACGGTTACTTTATAAAAGGTTGTGTAGCTGTCATCTCTTACTCTAAAAATAACGGAATGCAGAAGTTCATCGTGCTCAACCAATTCTACAAAGCGTGAAGAATATATTTTTTTTCCCCGGCGTATTACTTCATCGGTACCGGAATTATAAACATATTTAATAAAATAGGGTAGTGCCAAAAAGATAATTTTTGATTCTTGCTTTTTTCAATTATTGATTGAGAAAAAAGCAATTTGCAAAAGTAAAGAAAAATCAGGGCAGGAGAAAGGGCTTTTTGAAGTGATTTTGTTTTCGATGAAGTTTTAAGGAATTTTTTAAATTATATCTTATCTCTTATAACCAAAAAAGTAGAAAATTGGCTTTTTATCCGGCAACAAGCCTGCCATTTGAATAAATACTTAAAATGTTGGCGTTGTCTTCTGTAAGGCAAAACCGGATGTCCTCTTCTAAACCATAACCCATTAAACGATGATAATGTGAAGCATTTTTTTCTCTCATAAATCCAAAAAGATCATCCTTTGCCTCAAGATAAAGCGTTTCTGAGATTTGTGAGGCATCGCAATGAACCTGGAAATTACTTTTTATCCGGTTGATAACTGCCCCTGCGAATAAAGTATCTTCAATATTAATGCGGTTTTTCCAGGCGGCGCATGCCAGAATAATGTCTTTATTTTGAGTAAAAAGATAATCGCATACTGCAGAAATATTGCAAAAAGATCCGGTAATAATTCCCTTGGCATTTGCTGCCAAAGCCATGTGCAGCAATTTAGTTCCATTAGTGGTGGTGAGCACCAATGTTTTTCCTTTTATGAATTCAGGAGTGTATTGAAAAGGAGTGTTTCCATATTGCAAGCCTTCTGCGATTTTTCCGTCTCTTTCGCCGGCGGTGATCACCTCAATTTGCCTGCCTAATTTGATACATTCGGCCACGCTGTCTACCGGAATAATTTCTTTGGCGCCATTATACAATGCGGTAGCGATTGTAGAAGTTGCCCGTAAAACATCAATGATCACAACAATACTATTGCTGGCGTCGTAAAGCTTCAATAGCGATGGAGATAATACTGTATTGAGAAAAGGAAGTTTATTCTTTAATTTCATTTCTAAATGCTTTTTTATTCAAACGGCATTTCAACTACTTTGGCCAGGAGCAATTTATCTCTCACTCTTATAAAAACAGGCGTATCGATTTTTGCATAATAAATATCTACATAGCCCATAGCGATGGCTTTCTGAAGTGATGGTGATTGTGTTCCACTGGTAATTCTGCCAATTACAGCGCCTTCATTATTTTTGATTTCATAACCCTTGCGTGGAATTCCTTTTTCTATCATTTCTATTCCTACTAATTTCTCCTGTATTCCGTCTTCTTTCAATTCTTCAATCTTTTCTTTTCCAACAAAATCTTTATTGAATTTTGTGATCCATCCCAGGCCAGCCTCCAAAGGAGAAGTGGTATCATCAATGTCATTTCCATAAAGGCAATAACCCATTTCAAGCCTGAGCGTATCGCGCGCTGCAAGCCCGACCGGCTTCATTCCTTTTGGAGTGCCCTCGGCAAATATTTTTTCCCAGATCATATTGGCATCATCACTTTTATCCTCAAAATAAATTTCAATTCCGCCTGCACCGGTGTAACCTGTAGCGCTGATCAATACATTATCAATGCCGGCAAATTTTCCTTTTACAAAAGTGTAATATTTCAAATTCATAATGTCAATGTCTGTGAGCGATTGCACTATTTTTGTTGCATTAGGCCCTTGAATAGCAAGCAGGCAAGTATTATCAGAAATATTGTGAATTTCTACTTTTTGAGTATTGTGGCTATTAATCCAGTTCCAGTCTTTGATAATATTTGAAGAGTTCACCACCAACATGTAGGTTTTATTTTCTTCAATGCAATAAATGATGAGGTCATCAATGATTCCGCCTTCTTCATTCGGCAGGCAACTGTATTGCGCTTTACCATCGGTTAGTTTTGAAGCATCATTGCTGGTTACGCGCTGGATAAGATCGAGCGCATTATCTCCTTTCAAAATAAATTCCCCCATGTGGCTTACATCAAAAACACCGGCGTTGTTTCTTACAGTTGCGTGTTCATCGTTGATCCCTGAATAACTAATGGGCATATTATATCCCGCGAATTCAGCCATCTTAGCGCCAAGCGAGATGTGTTTTTCAGTAAAAGGAGTATTCTTCATAAAAACTTATTTTTGAAAGTGCTGCAAATTTAGTCGAAAAAATGAGTAGAAAATGCTTCACAAAAAGATACATATTAGTTGAATTGAAAAAGCCTCATACAAAACGTATGAAGCCTTTTTAAACTAAACCTTACGAAAAAGTTTTCTTAGATATACATGATAAAAGAATAACTTTCATGCACATCTTTTATCGGTGCATCCTGGTTCAAAGCGGTGCCCTTATTTAATTTTTCAATTTTCCTGTCTATCTCATCTTTCGCTTTGCGGAGAGAATCTTTCATCCTATTCAGTTCTTTTTCCCGCGCTATTTTCAAAGAATCTACAGAAGCCTGCATTTGCAAAATCTGCTTTTCCTGGATAGCTTTTAATGAATCAATTTTGCTTCCATTGTTGTATCGATAATTGGTATCATTCACATTGGGGCTTGTGTTATTCTCATTTTCGTTCTGTGCATTCCAGTCATCTTCTTTGTTGGAAGGAATGCCCTTTAATGTGTAAAGGCCATCTTCTTTCATTACATATTCTTCGCCGATTTTGAAATCATAATCTTCATCGCTTTCATTGTTATACCAATCATTGTCGCTCCATGGGCCTGTAAATCTCACACGGTTCCTGTATCCAAAATTTTTATTTATTTTGATATAATGGCCAACAGGAACTGCTATAATAACTTCTACAAATTGATTCCTGAATTTATCGGCAGTATTGATCGTGATGGCTTTATCCATCATCAAAAGCGAATCACTCTGAGAAATATTGAAATCGATGAGTGATGCTAAAGTATCAGCATATCTTCTTGTTCGTCCATTCACCATTTTTATTACACTCACTTTAAAACTGTCTATATTTGATTTCTCAATTTTAATTTTTACATTACTGATATATGCAGTGTCGTCATCCATTCCAAATGTTGCAAACGGTTCCAACCTGAACCAACTGTTGCTTCTATAATAATTGCTATTTTGAATCGGCATCACTTCAAGGCTTTTTACTGCAGCATTAGTAAGCATCACATTAGCTGGATTCATAGAACTGATGCTTTTGAAATCACGACCGACAGATGTAATTAATGAAACGAAACAAATGATTCCTAATATCCAAAGACTGATAAAAGAATAACGCATCAATTTATTAGTGGTTTTTATCCTTGCTATTCTTCTTATAATAAATGTGATGATACCAATTACCGGAACTCCGATAAAAAATATAAGCGTGCCCCAGGCTAATATAGACTGCCAGCCTTCGGAAAGTACAAAGTTTTTTAAAGGGAATAAGCCGATAGAAACAATGGCTAAACTAAACAGTGCAATGATCAAAGCCAGCGCGATACAACCCAAAATGAAGTAAATGAAGATTTTGAAAAGTGTTGTAATAATGTTTCCTAAAGTACCACTTGATCTTCGGGCTGCCATGTGAATTTCCTGTCCCATTTCTGCGCTTCTGTTTTTTGCCATTTCCCCTGCCTGGCTGCCCATTTTGCCTACTCTCACGCCAACTTCTTTCATTTCTTTGAGCACTGAATTCTTTATAGAATTCAGGTCAACTTTTTCACCTTTCATTTCCAGCTTTTCTGAAGTGGTAGTGGCTTCAGGAATTACCAGCCACAGGATAATATAAATTATAAAAGTGCCCGGGCTAAATGAAAAGCTAATAAAATTCGGAAAAGTAAGCGGCCCGAAATGCCCCCACCGGAAAAAGAAAGAAATAAATGGAATCAAAAATATAGCTCTGGGAATCCATGGATTAATATTAAAATAACTTCCCATTCCGCTGCAAATTCCTCCGATTATTTTTCCATCAGGATTGCGGTACAATCTTTTTCGTGCACCATTTTCAAGCATATTGCTGCCCGGCACAAAAATCCATAAGAGAATGTAAGCCAAAAATCCAATTCCGGATAAGATAAATACAACTCTCACAATTACAGGATCAATTCCGAAATAAGAAGCTATGCCACCACAAACGCCACCAAGTATTTTATGGTTTTCATCTCGGTAAAGCCTTTTACCTTTCCAACTGAAATTAGCATTGAAAATAGTTTCGGTTTTATCGCTTTGTTCCTTTTTAGAATGGTCGCCTTCTTCTTTTTCCTGCTCTTCAAAATCTGCCGGCCTTCCCATATTCTTGATGATGGCGTTCACATCGTCATCCGTGATACAGGTTGACCCATTTTTCAAACGCTCCTGAAACAATTCGCTGATGCGGCTTTCAATGTCATTAATGATCTCATCCTTTCCTTCTTCATTAGCAAAATAGCGGCGCAGGCTTTCTATATATTGTTTCAGCAATTCATAAGAACTTTCCTCGATCGGCACTACCGTACCCTGGAAATTGATATTAATTACTTTTTTCATTTTGATTTAGTTTATTAGTTGTTGTTGATTGTTATTATTGGTTAGTTCCCTTTTTGCCTGTTATTGTTTCTACCGCTCCTGCCAGTTCAAGCCATGTTGCTTCCAGCTCATTATAAAACTCCGCGCCTTTTTCTGTGAGAGAAAAATATTTACGTGGTGGCCCGCTATTGCTTTCCACCCAGCGATAGGTGAGAAATTCGGCATTTTTCAATCGTGTTAGCAATGGATACAATGTACCTTCCAGGATGTGGAGATTGGCAGATTTCATCATGTCAATAATATCACTTGGGTAAGCTTCCCCTAATTTTATTATTGATAAGATGCAAAATTCCAAAACCCCTTTTCGCATCTGGCTTGCTGTGTTATCAATATTCATTTTTTAATGTTTTTGATCTGAAGGGAATATTTATTTTCACTTTCTGATACAAAGATAATTGTATTTATAATACTATGCAATACACAATACCTGTTTTTTTATGGTAGTATAGATTTGGAAAATTGCTTGTTTAAGGAAAAATCCAATAGCAGCAAGAGTTTCAGGCCATTGGATACTCTTTTAAATTTAAAAAATTATTATGAAAGGCGTTTAGAAAGGATTAGTGGCATCAATAACTAATAAGGGACAAGTACTAAGACCTGTTATTGAAAAGTTTTTTGATAACCTTTTAAAAACTTAGTATTTTAAAAGCCACTCGTAAAAGGTGAAGGAAGATCGAAAAAGAAATTACACTTAAAGAATTATCAGAAATTGTAGAAAGGAGTCTATCCGAACAAGAGTCGGATAAAATTTTAGAAAATTTATGAGTATGGATTATTGGGTTGAACGCTATCAGACAAAGCATCGTTTAAATCCAAATCCTTCTTTAGTTGCTCTGATAAAATATGAAGATTAGAATTAAGTATAGAAAATAGCTCAACACTTTCTAAAATGTATTTTTCTGTATAATCCTTATACAGAAATCCTTCTATACCATTTAATTCTTCAATGTATGTAATAGTAAATATTGAAAGGTCATCTACTTTATTAAAGCTGCCTTTGTGATGTGCCATATCGTTTCTAATAGTATTGAATACTTTTAATTTATTTAAATCTTCTTCATACTCGTCATAGTATAATGGCTTATGAGTTTTTAAATCCTTTATTGCGCATTCAATTTTATTAGCCATCCTCATTTTTCTAAAATTTCCTGTTCTTGCATGGTTGTGTGGATCAGGTGAAGAATACATAATTATACAAAATAGAGAAAATTCAATATCACAGGCCATCATTAAATACCTACCTCTAATTTCTATTTCCTTTTTTGTAGCTTCTGTTTCTTTGGAATTATCGTACATCAACTATTTTTTATTGACCTTACTATTTATAATAGGAGTATACAGCCATTTTTATAAGCTGTTCAATTGTTAGTGGAATATGTAAGGCTTCCCTATTAGCATTCTAAAAACGAATTATTTCAGCTTAAAAAATATGACAAAGGTTATTTAGAAATATTCTTAATAGCCAATTGAAATTTGGTGTTGAGGCTTATTTCAAAATTATGCTCGGAGAGTATTTGCCTTATGGCTTCATCTTCCAAAGCTACTTGCGCAAGATGCATTGCCAGTGGTGAGCCGCTGATGACATTTCCTACTTTCCCATCAGTAAACTCAATATTAAATTTATAGCCTGCCTTTCTGCCGGTTCCGGCTCTTTCAAAATCCACTCTGTTGAGATTGAGCACTTGTTCTTCGGTAACAGATTTTTTCATTAAAATTTTAATGATGGGCAAATATTTTTTCCAGATATGGTTGTACATGTAAAGAAAATAGTTTAATATTTTTGTGGCCGGCAGGCGACAATCCGGAAAAGAAAATCCGGTAAAATGTAAATATACGTTAAGTAATGTTTTTTAATAAAAATACTGAAAAAATTTTAACGGCTTAGGAGAATCTACTTTCAAAAATCAATAAATCTGGAAACACAAGAATCTATATTTTGGCTTGTCCTAGCCAGGTTGCAAAATCTGCAAAATCTATAAAATCGCTTTCCACAAAACAAAGGGCTTGCGCAGATTGCTATTCAGTCCGTATGCTAACACCAATGCCTAAACGTTTTTTGGATAATCAAAGAATAAAAATTTCTTTACGGCATTATTGAAATCCTTCCAGTATTTTATTTCTATTGCTAATGCATACACTCCGCACGTAGGCATATCTTGAACAGGAGAGAAATGCAGGGAATTTACAAATTCTGTAATGCCGGGGTTGTGAGAAAACAAAGCAACTGCATCGTCTTTATCATTCAATGTTTCCACAACGTGATAAAAATCATTCATAGCGGCTTCATATAAAAAGGGAATAAGCCTGAGATTCTTAATGTTTTCCCCATATTCCTCCATAAAAAATTTAGCAGTTTTTCTTGCACGTTTTGCAGGGCTTGAAACAAAGGCATCTATCTTTATTTTTTTATCTATCAACCTTTTCGCCATTATTAGCGCATCTTCTTTACCACGTTCATTTAACGGCCTTTCAAAATCGGAAAGGTCAGCATTATCCCAACTGCTTTTTGCATGACGCACGAGGACAAGTGTTTTCATTCAAGGTTTATTCGTTTATCAGAATTGGGTTATTAGTCTATTGAACCTGCAATCTAAAATCGGTTTATTCAATCTGGTATCGCAATTCTAAAATATAAATCAATCAATATCCTCTCACATCTTTTCCTTCCATGTAATTCAAAAAAGCTTTGTTTACTACACGATTACCACCGGGTGTAGGGTAATTTCCGGTAAAATACCAATCACCTAAATTTGTAGGGCAACTGTCGTGAAGGTCTTCTATAGTTTGATAAATTACTTCAACAGGAACATTAATTTCCGGAGGTGTTATCAGTTGGGCAATTTTATTTGAAATTTCACCCAAAGAAAAAGGCTTGTAAACTTCTCTCACCAGATTCCTGGCGTGTAGTTGATTATTTCTTTTTAATTCTTTACACTTTTCCACAACTTCATGTAGTAAACATTCCATTTTTCTTTCTTTGATCAGTTCCATCGCGGCTTTAAAGGCAACAAACTCGCCCATTTTGCTCATATCGATTCCATAACAATCAGGGTATCTTATTTGCGGCGCGGATGAAACAACGATAATCTTTTTAGGCTCAAGGCGCGCCAACATTCTGATAATACTTTCGCGCAAAGTTGTTCCTCTCACGATAGAATCATCAATGACCACGAGCGTATCTATGTTTTTTCTTACAGTGCCATAAGTAATGTCGTAAACGTGCTGCACCATTTCGTTCCGGTTCGTGTCGGCAGTGATAAAAGTGCGCAGCTTTACATCTTTGATCGCAATTTTTTCCATGCGCACTTTTCGGTTAACCATGGCCGTTAGTTTCTCTTCGTCAAAATCTTTTCCCCAGCTTAATATTCTTTCAATTTTTATTTTATTAAGATAATCTTCTGCGCCTTTTATTAATCCGTAAAAAGCGGTTTCTGCAGTATTTGGTATAAACGAAAATATAGTATTCTTCAAATCGTAATCAACTGCTTTAAGCACTCTTTCACTGAGATGATAACCTAATGCTATTCTTTCGCGATAAATTTTTTCATCGCTTCCTCTCGAAAAGTAAATGCGTTCGAAGCTGCAGGCTTTTCTTTCTTTTGGCTCCAAAATCTGTTGAATTGAAAACCCGCCGTCAGGTTCGGCAATCAATGCGTTTCCGGGCATTAATTCTTTCACTTCATTTTCAGCAACATTAAAAGCGGTGCGTATGGCAGCGCGCTCGCTGGCCGCAACAATTACTTCCTCATTGGCATAATAATAACAAGGCCGTATGCCATGAGCATCTCTTACAACGAATCCTATACCATTGCCGGTAAGGCCGCCGAATGTGAATCCGCCATCAAAAAAAGGAACTGATTTTTTTAAAACTTGTACTATATCTGTTTTTTCAGGAGAAACTTCATCGGCTTTTACCAGGAAGTGATGAATGACATCCATCATGGCGCCAAGGTCGCTCTCCCTGTCCTGTTGATCGCGCGGGCTGTTTATAATTTCAAAAAGCTCTTCTTTATTTACGAGATTAAAATTTCCGGCGAGGGTGAGATTGCGTGAAGGAATGGTATTTCTTTTTATAAACGGATGACAGAATTGTACGTTATTTTTTCCCTGGGTGCCATATCGGAGATGGCCAAGAAGCAGCTCTCCCAGGAAATCAATATGGCCTTTCATCAGCCCAGGATGCTGTTCTATATCAGGATTATATTTTTGTATTTCATTGATCTGTTCACCGATTTGCGCAAAAATATCTGATATAGCCTGGTTGGCATTACTTCTTAGACGGTTCATGAAAGGATACCCGGGCTCAGTGTTCAATTTTACGATAGCGATTCCGGCCCCATCCTGACCGCGGTTATGCTGCTTTTCCATAAGCAGATAAAGTTTGTTGAGGCCATATAAAACGGTGCCATATTTTTGACGGTAATAGGAAAAGGGTTTGCGTAGCCTAATGAAAGCCAGGCCACACTCATGTTTTATCTCATCACTCATGGAAAAAAATAAGTTGCAAATTTACGACATATCTATCTTTTTTTTACCATCTTGTATTAATTGAAGAAGTTTTGCGTTATTTAACCAAACTTTTCAACAGATTTAAACAAAAATTGTAGATTACCTGATAAAATTGATTTTGTTTTGTTTAATTTTTATATATTGTATCAAATAAAATAATATGGCACGACCAGTAAGGAATAATGAGGTAGAAAGTAAGCTCAGAACCCTAAAGGAACAATTAGCGGAATATAAAGCTGAATTGAAAACGGTTCATCCTGTGTTCAAAATATCAAAAGGAGGCAAAAGATTGAGCAACATTACTGCTACTATTCAAAAGTTGGAGAGAGAGATTGACATTCTTAAAAAGCGGGAAAAATAAGAAATTTCTACTTTTTCGCTTATATGAATTTTACTGGATAAGACTGGGTTTTTAAAAACATAAAAACTGTAATTCAGTAATTTATATAAGAATATGTTCAAACTTTATTTTTGAACGGTATTGCTGCGCTCTGTCCATTTCTTCATCTCAGGACAGGATTGATATTCAGGGGCGATATTCACATAAAAAGTGGGGATATGTTTTACAAACCATACTTCCAATGCATCATTTTTCTTTTCTTCTAAAGCTCTTTGTGCTACTTTGTTATAATCATCTTTAAGATTTTCCCTGTGTGGTTCAGATTTGCTAAGTATCTCTACAATGCGCACACCTTTTTTTCCGGTAGCATCAGAAAATTCTGTTGGCAATGAATATTGGCCAACTTTCAAATCTTTCAACATCAATACAAGATCTTTATCAAGCTGATCAATTGTTACAAAAGAACTTCCATCTTTTGCGGGAATACGTCCACCTGTAAATTTGCTGTTGTCATCCTCACTATATTTTGATACGGCCTGGCCGAATTGCAACGTGCCATTGACAAGTTGAGTTCTTATAGAATCGAGTTTTTCTTTAGACTGGTTGATTTCGATAGAGCTTACCTGCGGGATTTTTAAGATGTGGCGGATAGTAGCATCGTCGCCATTCCTGCTTACCATTTGAATGATGTGATATCCGAATTTACTTTTAAAAACATTGGAAATCTGGCCATCTTTTAAGCTAAATGCTTTTGAAAGAAAGATAGGATCCCATTGCTTTTCATTGCGGTTGATTTCATACTTGCCGCCGGTTTCCTTGCTACCGGGATCATCTGTATATAATGATGCAAGAACTTCAAATTTTTTTGTACCGTCTTCTACTTCTTTTTTATATTCTTTAAGCTGGTCAACAGCATATGTTTCGAGATCGCGGCTGGGCTTTGGATACATTACGATCTGGCCAACTTCTAATTCTGATTCATAAAAATGGAGACTGTCTTTTGGGATCATGTTGTAAAATGCCTCAACTTCTTTTGGAGTTATTCTAATGTCGGCAACGATTTTATCTCTTTCTCCCTGTGCTAACTTTTGTTCGCGAAATGTTTGTTTGAAATCATCTTTCAATTGAAAAATAGATTTTCCTGCAATTTGCTCAACAATTTCTTTGGATCCATATTGGCTGATGAAATATCTTATCTTATTATCAATATCTGCGTCTATCTCTTCATCTGAAACAGGGATAGAATCCCGCTCGGCCTGGAGCACCAAAGCTTTCAGGCCAAGCGCCTGCTCCATCAAAAGACAATTCGCATTTGCAGGAATGTCAATATTTTGCCTCTGCATATCATGGATGCTATTATCAATGTCACTTTTCAGAATAATTTTATCGCCAACTGTAGCAATTATTTTATCAGCAACTACTTTTTTTGTTTGGGCAAATAAAGTGAAAGCTGATGCAACAAAACAAAAAATAAACAAGCTTTTTTTCATCAGTAATTTGTTTTAAGAATTGCCTAGAATTATTATTGGCAAAATCTATAAAATGGTTTATCCCAAAAATACGGTTGGTTATTAATGAAAAAGAATAAATAAAAAATAAGGAATGTTAAAGTGCTAATTCAAGTTAAACGGAGTAAAATGAGGCCTTTCGATCTATAAAGTTCTTTTCACTTCTATCTCTTCAAAAGCTTCAATCATGTCTGCAGGTTTCACATCATTATAATTTTTGATGATCATTCCGCATTCCATATTGTTGGTTACTTCTTTAGCATCGTCTTTAAACCGCTTTAGACTTCCCAGCTCACCGGTATGAACTATGATACCATCACGTACCAACCGGATCCGGTTGTTCCTCGCAATTTTTCCTTCGATAACCATACAACCCGCAACAGTGGCTTTATCAAATTTGTAAGTTTCTTTTATCTCCGCAATACCAAGAATTTTCTCCTGTATCTTAGGCTCAAGCATTCCTTCCATCGCGCTCTTCACTTCGTCAATGGCGTCATAAATAATGGAATAAGTTTTTATTTCAACGCCTTCATGATCTGCAAGTTTAGATGCCTGCAAAGAAGGGCGCACATTGAATCCTATAATAACGGCATCGGAAGCTGTGGCAAGCATTACGTCCGTTTCAGTAATTTGGCCTACACCTTTATGAACTACGCTAACGGCGATTTCTTCTGTACTTAATTTTTGTAATGAATCGCTCAGTGCTTCAACAGAACCATCCACATCGGCACGAATAAGCAGATTCAATTGTTTGAAATTACCCAATGCCAGTCTGCGTCCGATTTCATCAAGCGTAATATGCTTTTTGGCACGAATACCTTGCTCGCGTAATATCTGTGCTCTTCTGTTGGCAGTTTCTTTAGCTTCAGATTCATCTTCAAAAACTTTAAAAGTTTCGCCTGCCTGAGGAGCGCCATTCAAACCCAAAATTAAAACCGGAGTGGCAGGAGGTGCGATATCTACGCGTTGGTTTCTTTCGTTGAACATTGCTTTGATACGTCCATAATGCTGACCGGAAACCAAAAGATCACCTTGTCTTAAAGTTCCGTTCTGTACTAAGATCGTTGCAACATAACCGCGCCCTTTATCAAGCGAAGCCTCAATCACAGTCCCGCTTGCCGGCTTTTTAGGATTGGCTTTTAATTCGAGAAGATCGGATTCCAATAACACCTTATCAAGGAGCTCATCCACATTTAACCCTTGCCTGGCGCTTATTTCCTGGCTTTGGAAATTTCCGCCCCAGTCTTCTACCAAGATATTCATTGCGGAAAGCTGTTCTTTTATTTTTTCGGGATTGGCTCCTTCTTTATCAATTTTATTGAATGCAAATACCATCGGTACGTTGGCTGCCTGCGCATGGGAAATGGCTTCCTTTGTCTGTGGCATTACCGCATCATCCGCCGCTACTACAATCACTGCAATATCAGTAACTTTTGCGCCTCTGGCACGCATTGCTGTAAAAGCTTCGTGGCCTGGTGTATCCAAAAATGTAATAGAGCGGCCGTTTTTGACAGTAACTTCATAAGCGCCGATGTGCTGCGTAATTCCACCTGCTTCGCCAGCGATCACATTTGCATGCCTGATATAATCAAGAAGAGAGGTTTTACCATGATCTACATGCCCCATAATTGTAACAATTGGAGGACGCGCCACCATATCTTCTTCATTTTCTTCTTCTTCCTCTTCTTCCATATCACCATGATCATCTATGTCAATAAACTCTACTTCATAATTAAATTCACTTGCCACCAGCTCTATAACATCCGCTTCCAGTCTTTGATTGATCGAAACCATGATACCAAGGCTCATACATTTGCTGATAACATCAGCAAAACTTACATCCATTAAATTGGCAAATTCACTCACAGAAATAAATTCAGTTACCTGAAGTTTATTATCTGTTGCTTCAGCGCCAGTGGTCTCAGCTGCTTCTTCTCTTTTTTGTTTACGATATTTTGCTTTAAGGCTTTTCCCCCTTCCACCAGTTCCTGCAAGCTTTGCCTGTGTTTCTTTTATTTTATCCTGTATTTCTTTTTGATCTATTTCTTTATCTTCCCGACGCGCTACGGGCGCATTCCTATTGAACCTGCCAGCACCGGCTCCTGCCGGGCGATGAGGAGCTGCATGAGGCCCGTGAGTTCCATGTTGTCCGGGATGAGGCGCGTTTTGTCCGCCCTGAAAGCCATGTGGTCGCGGAAAGTTTCCCGGAGGCTGGTGGTTTCCTGAAGGTTTTTTTTCTACAACAATCCTCTTGCGTTTTCGTCTTTCATCTGACGGCCTTGGCCTTGTATCATTGTTAGTAGGCAAAACTATTTTCCCCATAATTTTCGGGCCTTCTAATTTTGCTGCTTTTATATTCGTAATGATTGCCGGAACATCTTTTTTCGGTTCTACAACTGGGCCCACCGGTGCATTAAGTGGAGGTGTCTCTTCAGTTTGTTCAGGTTCATGTTCCTTTTGTATTACACCTTTTACTTTTGCTTTTATTTCTTCTTTATTTTTCCTGCCATCTTTTTTCGGCCTTACAGAAGAATCAATAGTGCTAAGATCAATCTTGTCTATAACTTTAAGACCTTCAACCTCTGGTGCCTCTATTTTAGTAATTATGGGGTGATTATTTTCCTGAAGTTCTGAATGGACAATTTCTACTACAGGCTCTTCAATTACTACAGGCTGCTCTACCACAGGAACTTGTTCGATTATTATTTCTTCGGGAACAGGAGGTTGAATTTCGGGAACAGGCAGCGGTTGATGAACTTCTTCTTTCGGCTTTACATTTTCTTTTTTAGTAAAAGAAAGATCCTGCTCATCTCTACGTTTTTTTCCATCAGCCGGCGCATTTTTTGGCAGATCAACTTGTTCTGCTTTTTGCTTGGCTACTTTATCGGGTTGAAATTCTACCTGTAACACACGGTACATTTCTCCTGATAGCTTTGTGCTGGGCTTGAGATCGTCGCCGCTAAAATTTTTCGATACTAAAAAGTCTATCAAGGTATTGGTACCTATGTTGAACTCCTTAGCTGCAGCCATTAACCGTGGTGTATTTAATTCTGACATTAAGCCTTTCCCTTTCTTCTTTATTTATTAAGAAGAAAATTTTTTATTATTAAAATTATATCTAAAAACTACCTTTTAGCTTTTAAGAACAAAAGATAATGTTTTATTCACTCGTAAATTCTTCTTTGAGTATTTTTTTCACTTCAGCGATAGTTTCTTTTTCCAGGTCAGTTCTGCGCTCAAGTTCTTCATCAGACAAGTCGAGGACACTTTTCGCTGTATCGCAACCAATTTTTTTCAATTCGTCAATCACCCATGTTTCTAATTCGTCAGTAAATTCGTCAAGGTCTACATCATATTCTTCCACTTCTCCTTCATTATCGCGGAATACATCAATTTCTAAACCAGTTAATTCACAAGCCAATTTAATATTTACCCCTCTTCTTCCAATTGCCAGCGAAACCTGGTCTGGTTTCAAATAAACATTGGCATGTTTGGCTTCCATATCTACATCCATGCTGGTAATCTTAGCAGGTGTCAATGAGCGTTGTATTAAAAGCTGGATGTTATTGGTCCAGTTGATCACATCAATATTTTCATTTTTAAGCTCGCGCACAATTCCGTGAATACGGCTACCTTTCATTCCTACACATGCGCCAACAGGATCAATCCGGTCATCAAAACTTTCTACCGCTACCTTGGCTCTTTCTCCCGGATCTCTCACAATTTTTCTTATCACGATAAGGCCATCGAATATTTCCGGAACCTCAATTTCAAGCAATTTAGCAAGAAAAGAAGTATCTGTTCTTGAAACAATAATTACAGCCTGGCTGTTTTTTAGTTCTACTTTTTTTACAACGCCTCGTATGGTTTCCCCTTTTTTAAAATAATCAGAAGGGATTTGTTCTGACTTTGGAAGCAACATTTCATTTCCTTCCTCATCGAGTAACAAAATTTCTTTTTTCCAAACCTGGTAAACTTCGCCACTAACTATATCACCGACCCTATCTTCATATTTTTTTATGAGAATATTTTTCTTAAGATCATTGATGCGGCTTGCCAGCGTTTGCTTTCCGGCAAGTATGGCCCTTCTTCCAAATTCTTTTTGAATGTCTACTTCTTCATACAACTCCTCTCCCACCTGGTAATCAGGCTCAATCTTTATTGCGTTTTTATATTCAATTTCCGTGAGTGTATTGTAAAGATCATCATCATCAACAATAGTGCGTCTCCGGAAAATCTCAAGGTCTCCTTTTTGATCATTAACGATCACGTCAAAATTTTCATCGGAACCATATTTCTTGCGGATAAGTGTTTTGAAAACGTCTTCCATTACCTTCATTAAAGTAGGCCTGTCGATATTTTCAGCGTCTTTGAATTCCTGAAAAGATTCAATTAAATTGATACTTGCCATTTTGGTATTTTAAAAAGTTGTCAGCACGATTGTGTGCTTTATCTGATTAAATAATATTGTTGTTGTCTTCATGGTTATTTTTTTTGCTTTACCTTGTTTTTCTTCTAATATGATTTCATTTTCATTTACATGAAGAAGAGTTCCTACTGATTTTGTGCCTTCGTTCAATTCAACTTCTACTTTTCTCCCTATATTTTTTTTGTATTGACGATGCAATTTCAATGGTTCACCAACACCTGGAGACGAAACTTGCAAAGAAAAATTCCCTTCGGGGAAAAATCCATTTTCTTCACAAAATTTATAAAGAGCTTTATTTACCTGAGTGCACTTTTCAATCGTAATTCCATTATCGGCATCGAGCAAAACGGTGATTTGATTTCCCGGAGCTAATTTTACTTCTACAAGAAATAAATCTTCCGATTTTTCTATAAATCGCGATAAAAAAAGCCTGATCTGATCCAACGGCGATTCATGCGTCATTGTTAACCATTTTTTTAAAATAGAAGAAGGGAACGCTTCCGTTCCCTTCACATCATCTTTTACGGGTGCAAATGTAAGAAAAGAAATTGAAAATTGATATAAAAAAATATGAAATTCTACATTTAGGATTGTTACAACTTTAAATCTTGAGATCAAATAAAAGAAAAAGATTTTGTTCTTTCCAGGAATAAAAAAAAAGAAATTTCTACATTCTGGCATATCACAACTTTAGATTGCAAAGCCTCGTTTGATTAAATGTCGTACGTTTCATATACAAATACAATTGATAGAAAATATTTAATTTTGCCAAATGAATATATTCAGACTTGCTACAGAAATCTTTCTAATTTATATTTTTTACAAGTTAATTTTTGATTTTATCATTCCGGTATATCAATCGACAAAAAAAATTAAAAAGCAATTTGGAGATATTCAAAGCAAAATGCAAAATGACATGACTGCCTATCAAAACCGGCAAAAGACCGCCCAGCCAGAGCCTTCTGTAAAAAAAGATGAAGATTATATCGAATTTGAAGAAGTAAAAAAATAAAATTTACAATCCCAGATCCTCAATTTTTTTGTCTGCAGTCAAAAGTATCGTCTTCATCCCGGCTTTTTTTGCACCTTCAATGTTGTGTTCAGAATCATCAATAAATAATGTTTGGTCCGGACTGATTTTTAAATGCCCGATCACCCACTTATAACATTCTGCATCTGGTTTTCGCATTCCTATTTCGCAGGAGTAAAATGCCTTTTTAAAATATTCTTCAAAGGGTTTATCACGTTTTCTTTGATGAAATATTTTTTTAAAAGCAGCCATGTGAATAAAATTGGTATTACTCAATAAAAATAACCGGTATTTTTCGTTGATCGCATCTAAAAAATCCAGGCTTTCTTCGCGAAATGAAAGAAGCATAACATTCCATGCTTTATTAATTTCTTCCCATGATATATGAAGGCCGGTGCAAATATTTAATTCTTTGTAAAAAGTCTCTTCTGAGATTTTACCTGTTTCCAACTTTTGAAAAAGCTTATCAGCCGTGGCCTGCGAATACATTTCATCGAAATTGATAATGCCCAGCTTTTCAAATGCAGCGCGGGTAAGTTTATAATCGATATTCAATAAAACGCCGCCAAGGTCAAAAATGATATTTTCTGTTTTTTTCATCATCCAAAGAAAATTAATTCTGTTGACTTCATGAATTTTTCTATTTTTGCAATCCTAAAAATTACCAGGCCGGTAATTTGGGCCTATAGCTCAGTTGGTTAGAGCACCTGACTCATAATCAGGTGGTCCCAGGTTCAAATCCTGGTGGGCCCACTAACTGAAAGGCTTATCTGATAAGGCTTTCAGTTGTTTTTTGAACAAATTTTACGCTGTAGCTTTTTATAAACGTTAGTAAAAACATTAGTAAAAGCTATGATCTCACTTCCTCACGGCTGCAACTGCAGCGAACTTTCGGTAAATCCGAAAAACTGGAAAACGTGCAAAGCTTCCGCGCTTTCACATAATTGGTATATCCAGTATTATTTTTACGATACTGCTATTAAGCAAAAAAAATTTGTGGTCATCAAAGGAATGAACCGCTTCAAAACCATTGATGAGCGCAGGGAAGCAACAAAGCAGCTTATTGAAAACGAACTCTATCAGTTGAAGGAAAAGTGTTTCAATCCGATTACAGGGAAATTCCTGCCAGTTTCTAATAATAGTATTGAACCTACAACCATTTTTATTGATGCTCTGCGGAAAGCCTTTGCCTTGATGAAGCTGGAAAGCACCACAAAGAGCGACATTAAAACGTTGATCAATTTTTTTGAAATTGCTGCCCGAAAGACTGGCATTTCTAAATATGGAATCCAGGATATAAAACGAAAACATCTAATGCAGATGATGGAGGTTTTACCAACGTTGAAAAAGAGTTGGAGTGCATACAGTTACAATAATAATCGCGCTTATTTAATGATGCTTTTTAAAAAGCTGATGCTCATGGAAGCGGTTGAAACTAATCCGGTAAAAGAAATACCTAAACAGGAAATTATCACACGAATAAAGCGGGTTTTAACTCACCAGGAAAGAATGGTTGTTGACAGTTATCTTTCTCAAACAGATTCGGTATATCACCGGTTTATTTTAATTTTTTTCCACTCAGGATGTCGGCGGACGGAACTTTGCCGGTTGAAAGTATCCGATGTGGATCTAAAAAACCAAGTGTTTAAAGTGTTGGTGAAAAAAGGCCGTAAGCAACGCGAATGCCTAAGGCCAATTAAAAATATTGCATTGCAATTTTGGAAGGATCAAATGGAGAGCGCAGCTGTGGACGATTATGTTTTTAGCAGCACGTTCAATCCAGGAAAATTTAAACTCCAACCGAAAAAAATCAGTAACAAATGGAAAGCGTATGTAAAGGATGATTTGAAAATTGATGTCGATTTTTATGCCCTTAAGCATTTAAATTTAGACGAAACATCTAATCAATTAAATGCGGAATCAGCCGCAAAAATGGCCGGTCATACTTCCAGTGTAATTACTTTAAAACATTACCTGGTTAATGAGGAGCAAAGGGAAATGGAGAAGCTGAAGAGGGTTAATAATAAGTTTGCGTGATAATTACTTTTTCGATAGCTGCATTGTCAACCGGTTAAATATCTGGAGAATTCTTTGGTTTGAAAGATTGTGTTCTTTTGCAAGTTCAGCAACTGTAATTCCTGCTAGACGCTTTTTATAGATCTGATTATTGCGTTTTTTAATTGCCTCGGGTTGCATATTCAAGTTTGGCATTTGTAGATTTTTTCAGCAAAATTAAAAGAAGTTGTTGACTTAAAAATAGCGGGGATCCTGGATAGAGACAAATTGCTTTGTGATTGGTTATTTCAACATTGCAATCAAAACTGGATTGAATTTTTTTACGTCAAAGCCATTTAAAATTTTTACAACTCGATAAAGCGTGCCGCTTTGGTTCATTGACTTGTTATATCCCTTTTCAATCATTTCTTTTTTTGTGCATCCTGCAACAATGTAAAGACTGATTTCTCCTGCTTTTAAATGTCTTTCAAAATTACTTGGTAAATATCGTTGGGAAGTAAAAGGAAGAAACTCATAGAGAGGCCTGATAAAAGAATCTACAGCGCCTTCACCATATTTAACAGCTGAGGAATACGGGCCTATTATATCAAATTGTTCAATTGCCATCTTCAACGTTCTATTGTGAGCAATGGATGAACGTGATTCAGCTTTAAAAGCTTTTGAGCCATCGACTTTTAAAAATTTTATGTCATACTCATTTGCCGCGCTCTTGAAGCCATCGGTTCTTACATCGTCATAACGATTTACTTTCCATTGGTCAGCTAGATTTGCACTTTCGATAATTTCAGTTAGATAAATTTGCGAGAAAATTTCCGCTAAAATTCCCATTAGTTGCATTTGATATTTTAATTCAGGACTTCTTGCCATTCCAGCCTGAGAAGCATTCATTGTGAATTGCGATTTAATTATTGATTGATGAGTTGCTTTTTTATAAATAGCACTATCGAAATCAATGATTGCTTTTGCAACATCCCACGCTAGCCCATTGTTGAGCATGATTTTATGATAATTGAAGTCGCTCATAAGAATTTGTTAACTTGCTATTTCGAAAATAAAAGGTCTTTGTAAATACTTTGATAATTGGCAGTACTCCTATTTGATTTAAGGATGGATTTTATTTGATCAATGTATTCCAAATAATCCTTTTCAATTTTTGTAAAAACTATTTTACATTCTTTTGCTGATTTTGGCAAAGACAACTTTATTCCTTTAACCTCTAATTCCGAATTGAAAAACTTAAAAAGTTCTAATTGCTGAATGTTTTCAAAGGATAAACTTTTCTTTTTATCGCCTTGTACAAAAAAAACATTATAAATACCAAAAAGATTTTCTGAACCTACCCCTCCTTTTGGATACATTGCTTTCCATTCGGGAATGTCAAATTTATAAGTATCAAATCCTTTAATGAGTTCATTATATTTTATAACTTCTGAAAAGCGATCTTTTATAAGTGCCAAAGCATCATCATAATTTAAACGCCCTTTAGATTTCGAAGTAACAAGTGATTCAGATTTCTCTTGACGATCTTTCACATACTTGTTCGAGGCACTATAAAGTGCATAAACATCACTTGCTCTAAGGCCAAGTTCTTCCAAAATAATTGTATCTAATTTCTTTTTATCTGGCTTTAAAACCTCCTCATAAATTGTTTCCTGTTCTCTATGTTTCAAACTTTTATAAACCTCCATTAATTCTTTTTTTCGTAATGAAAGTAAAGTCGGATCGATAATTAAAGTTTGTTGAACTAAGTTTACATCAACATCACTCAAAGTTTGGCTGCCAGTGAGTTGTCGCGCAAATAGGTCAACAAAGTATCTGAAAAGAATGCTATTTAGAATTAGAAAAATTATATTTGAATAAGACAGATATTCCTCGCGAATTCTGAAAACATAGTTCACCTTGTCGCAATATACTTGCGCTTTTCTGTTGTCTATTAATCTGAATTTTTCTCCAATTTTTGCCGGGAAAATGAAGTCGCCAATAGCGGCCTTGGAAGTTAAATCATACCATCTGTCCCCGTTTTGACAACTGGGCCTTTTATCTATTTGAAATTGTTTTTGCTCCGCGAGTTTAATGTATTTGAGAATATTCTTTTTTTGTTTACTTAGTTTATCTCTGCTATCGCTGCAAATAATCACACTATTTTTAAGGTTAGCTATGTCAACATCAAGATTTAAGGCTTCCCTTTGAGTTTTGAATACGGGTGCAATAAATTCTTTCTCAATGTAAAAGTGTTCGTTTGTCAATTCCGAATGAAACCATCCAAGATGTTCCCAAACAGGCAAATGGCTAGTTTTATCGACCCCAAATGTTAGGCGGTAAGTGATGTCGTCAAGTGCTTTAGCTTTTTCGGTCTCATCAGTCAAGTAGAAGAAATCATTAGCACCTGTTTTAATCCCGTATTTCACTTCAATAATTTTGGAGAGTGGAATTAGTTTGTCTCCCGCAAGTGAAATTATTTTGTTGAAAATGTCTGGTGAGCGCAAATATTTTGCACCCCAGTGACCATTTTCATAAATACCATTAATGGTTGAATTTAATTCTAATCGCTTTTGGTTTACGACGTCAATCAATAAATCATCATTATGAAAGTTGTTGGCTGTTGTCTCAATTTCTTGAGCGAATTTATTCACTCTCTTAAATCTATCGCTACTACTAGTATTGCCGATAAGTTTTTCATAATCTGCGAAAACACGAACAAACTTTACGTCATTTTTTTCTCGATCCTTGCTCTGCGAGCATTTTTCAATGATTAGAATAACTGTATTGATTGATGCTGTTTCAAAACTTCTTTTCTTTTGGTGATCTATTATTGCAATTATCTTGAAATTATTTAAAAGAAATTTTTGAAGGCCTGTTCCAAACGAGATATCTAGCCATGAAGCTGAAATAACGTACCCTAATCTTCCCCCTTCTTTAAGAAAGGCCGCCGTATGCATAAGGTAATAAACATAAAGATCACTTTTGAGATTTACCTTTTTAATACCAAACTCATTGAGTGCCAAGTTGCTCCAACTCTCTTTATTTATTATCAGTTCTTGTCTAATATAAGGCGGATTCCCGACGCAGGCATCAAAAACTGGAAATTTTACTTCCGCTTTTTTATTTCCAAGATTTTTTACTTTATAAGATCTATTCACGTTTAAAAACATTCCAGTGTAAGTGGAACTATGCTGAACTTTAGAAAAATCTGAATGAATTATGACTGGGTAATTATCAAGTGTCTTAATATTCAGAAGGGAAAGATTCATAGTTGAAAGAAAAGTGGGGAATGAAGCAATTTCAACTCCCCAAATTTTCTCCAAAAGTTGTTGATGAGTAAGTCTATTGTGGTAATTCTTTAAAAAGAAATAAGCCCTAACTAAAAAAGTACCTGCACCACACCCGCTATCTAAAACACAATCTGTTGATTCAGTAATGCAGAAGGCATTGACAATGTCAACTTCATTTGTATTTGTGAAATGCTGTCCTCTGTCATGCTGCTCTTGATTATCAATTAACGTATTGTAGATAGCGCCAATGATGTCAGCATTTAGGTCTGTGAAGTTTAAATGCCTAATTTGTTCTACATTCTCTTTAAGCATTGGAAGGTAATTCGCTTCAAATTCAAACTGATCCAAAATGTTTTCCTCAAAAATCATTTCGAAGTCATGCTTCAATACGTCATCAAATCTTTGTCTTAGTTTTTTATTTAAGAGTTTTTTATCTTCCGGAATTTCGAGAGGCTTCAAATCCAACTCAGGAACATCGCGTTGTAAATATGTATAAAATATTATTTTTAAATAAAGGAGGTAGTTAGATAATTGACAAACCTTATAAATATCAGCTTGGTCGAAGTTTAGTGTAACATTGAAAATGTCCTGGCTTTTCAAATATTGTTTCAATTCGTACCTGAACTTCTTATTTTTTCTAATTTTTTCATACATCGGAATTGCCATTTCCACCGACGCTTCTAAAATGTAAGACGAAAGTTTATTCACAAAATATTTATCGATGCTGTCCCAATGGACTTCCTTAACACCATGTGTTAAATCAGAAAGCTCTCGAAGAAATAGTTTCAGTTTTGGGGCAATCTCTTTTTCGTACTGTGGCAGTAGAACGGCGTTGTTATTCTTAACAGTTGATATTGTATAAATCTTAAGCTTTCTTTCAGCAACAGTTGTATTTGGTTGAAAAGTTTTATAAACAACTAATTGCCTGGGTGTGCCAGTTACGAAATATTCATACCCATTATTGAATGCTTTGGTCATTGCATCAGTTACCAAAATTTCGTCAGTGGCATCCCATTTTGTATCTTTTAATTCAAAGGACACAATTTTTCTTTTATCTGAACTGGAATAAAGCTTGCCGTCTGCGAAACGAGCCTGCCCTTTTTTACCTACATTTTCTTCTTGAGTAATTTTGGAAAATTGAATTTCTTGTTGACCTTGAAGAGTATCGTTGATAATCCTATAAAGCTCTCCTTGAAAAGTCCTTTCGTTTGCTGACATATTCAGAATATCTGTTGATTTATAAGGTTCAAAACTTTCGCATTGCAAATTGTGTATAATGATTCTAAAAAATCTAAATATATATTAACATGGCAATATCATTTAGATGTTTGGTAAAGGAAAGGTAAAGCTAAAATGAGAAAAATGAAAGTTGTTTAAAAAAGTGCTTCACCAAATAGGGGCGTCTCGCATGCGTGATGATAGCAAAGTAATAATGTTTTGCGATCTTCCTGCATTTTTAAGTAAAGTGATTATGTTGGAGCGATTTTAATTTATGATAACAAACACCAAGCTCGAAAAAATCGTTCTGCGATGCGTTCATCTTCCCTGCGTTGAAATAATCAAAACATGGATGCAAGATTTTATTTAACCTTGTCATTTCAAAGCCGGTTATTCTTGCTGCTTCTAAGAAGAATTTTCTGTCCTGCTTGGGAACTTTAATTGCTTTCATAATATAATTTTTAAAAGAAAAAAGGGAAAAAAAGAAAGCATTCTTTAACGAAGCTGCAACGTGCCGCCAAAAGGAAACGGAATAAAGTCCGGCCAACGAAGTGGCCGGCGGCAAAGCAACAACGTGCTTTGTCGTTTATGCTGTAGTCTTTTGGCGGCAAGACAAGGGCTGTGCGGTTGGTGCAGCGTAGTATTTTTGCTGCTCTTTTTTTTCTTTCTTTTAAAAAAAGAGACACGTTTTTTTTCTTTCCTGCTTGTTTTTTAAAATATCAAAAAACTACATTTTGGCTTGTTTCTGCTTTCCTGTTGAAGTGTGCTGGTGTGGCGGGCTGTGGCGGTTTCGCGGCTGGGACGGCAAAAGGAAATACAGCTTGCGCCGAGCGTTTCGTCCGGCAATAAAACAAAATATAAATGAAGGGTTTTGTGTGGCTGGTTTTGTGTTTATGATTTTGTTTTTTGTCCGGCGAAACATTAAAAGAGCGCTGGATTTTTTGCCGCTCGCTGCTTTCAGGTTTTGTGTCAAGCCAGCAGCGCCCAGCCGCGACGCAGGCCCGCCATAGGGAGCCTTTGTTTTTTTTCTGGTTTTGTGCTTCAGGGAAAACAAAGATCAGCGACCGACACAAAAGAAACAGGCAGCGAGAAGGCACCGTTTTTTATTAGGTTTTGTGCGCTGGCAAAACGGCGCCGAAAACGCTGACTGACAACTGAAGCCAAGCTGATCAGGATATGAATGATAGTTGAACAAAGCTGGCGTTGGCTGAAGCAGCTAACACGCAGGAACGAATTGAGCGAAGTGAATGGAATGGAATGGAATGAACAAAGCGAGATGAGAGGAGGCGGGCTTGCTGCTGTGTGTTGCTTTCCGGATGCCTTGCAAAAAAAAGATATTCTCAACAAACAATCTTTTTGCAAGGCTTCCGGAAGCAAATGGTTTTTAGATTTCGCAAACAAACTTTAATCAACATTTATTTTTTTCCCTGGAAAAGAAAAAATCTACATTTTGGCTTGTCTGTTGAACAAAAAAAAAGCCCCCTAAAAAGGGAGCTCGCTAATAAAATAAATATCAAGATCAACAAAATAATGAACATAATCATCATCATTAACAGCATAAACATTAACCAATAAACCAGAGAAATCATAGACTGAATAAACATCGAAAGACTTAAACATAATTGACAAATTGAAAGTGAAAAAATAAATAACGAAGCGGAGGTACGCAGCGAATGACAGAGGCGCGCAGTGGCTGGCGGTTTAAGGCGGGTTTTGTGTGTTGGGGCTGTGTAAATAGCCAGGCACGAAGCGACGACAGAGTGAGCAAGTAACTTTGCGCAGTATTTATTTTTTTTCTGCACAGACTTTATAAGACGATGCCCAACGCGCCCGTTATCGCTTTCAATATTTGAATAGTGTCGTGGTTGATTATAGCTGTAAAAAGATGAGTGCAGTTGCGTTTAAAACTCTCTGAAGAGAAAGGTAGGTGGTTGAATATTGCGCCCGTTGTCGCTTTCGATATTTGAAAACTTCTTTGTTGATTATAACTTACTGGTGAGCAAATCCCCAATCGTCGAAATAAAGGTTATTATGGAGAAGATTAGAATTATTGTCAAAATATGAGAGAACTGATTCATAAATTATATTGCTTTGATTCTTAGTTTTATTTGTGTATGTGCCTTTGATGTAATACCAAACGTAGCTTCCTTTCAAGTTTTTGTCAATTGCCTTAATTGTACTTTTGATTTCTTGAAGTTTTTCATCCTTATCTATCGAAGCGTAATCTTGAGAATTATTTTTCTTTAAATCATCAAATAATTTTGTGAGCCTACCGTAAGCAAGGTCTCCATAAAGCGAATCTAATCTTACAGTTTGCACTTTATTTATTTTTATTTCAATGATGTTCAAAGAGCCATTTAAAGTAAAAGCATCATCTTCTAAATTTTTACTGATTTTGTCAACAAAGATTTTTTCTTTTGACACTTGTGAGTTGCATGAGGAAATAGTGAAAATTGCAAAAATTAAGATTAGAAACGTTTTCATTTTTGTTTAATTAATTATGAAATTAAATTCATTTTTGAATGTGTAGAGACGGGAAAAAATAGCAAAGAATTTCCAATAAATAATACAAAGCTGCAAATGTCGTCCCAATTGCCAGAATCCATGTTATAGAATTCAAATTGTGAGAATTTCTCAAGCTTTCAATTTGAAATTTTTGATTTGCATTCTCTAAAGCCATGATACGTTTATTATTTTCACTCAATGAAACTTGTTGTTCTACATATCCGTTAAAGAGTCTTCCTTTGAATGTAACATGATAAAGCTTTTGTGATGTATCAGATAAAGATAGTTCAGCAACATAACCAAATTCAACAAGTTGCTTAATTATTTCATTGTACATTGTCCTGTTAATACCACTGTCAGACTGCTTGCTTACAAAAAGATTCCAAATATATTCAGTGCTAAAACTTGCACTTAATTCTTCCTTGTTTTTAATATAAAAAAAAACCAAGTCAATCTGTTCATATGGAGTCATCAGTCTTAGTATTAGCTTGTCAAAATAGGTTTGCAGCCAACGATAAGGTTTGCTGCTGTGCTAGCATTTATATCGGCCAACCGGAAACTTCAGCCAAGTTGAAAAACAGGAGATGAAGATATGTACAAATGCTCAATAATGAAAGTTTGCGCGGACTGTCGCTGACTGTATGACAAAAGAGGAGGATTTGCAGGTCACCAAGCGTAGCAGCAAAACCCAATGTAAGCTACAGCCTACTTCAAAAAAATCCTTTTTTAATAAGGAGGATCTGGATCTTTTCCACTGCCACCGCAAACCGAGCATAAATCCTCTTTTATTTTATAAGAATCGTTCCCGTTTTCGGCGCATTTAGGGCAATACATGTCTCCGTCATATTTTTCTGTTGAAGGCTCTAAAACTGCTTTCGTGTAACAAGTCATACAATAATATTCCCAGCCAAGACCTCCACAATGAGGACACGTATCATCAAATTTCTCAGGGGGAGTATAATCAGATTTTGTTTGTTTGAGATTCCCTACTGGATCTGTAAAAGTTTTCGTCGGTCTTGTTGCTTCAATGCTTTTTGATCTTTTTACTATAAATATAAGTATTGATGCTATGGCCCCAATTATTAGAATAGTTGATATGTGTCCGTCAAATGTTGCAGATAGGAGCTCACCAAAAGTTAGCTGATGCTTGCCAACGTCATATGCTGTAATTCCGCTACAGTCAACAGAATGGTTTATACCTAATGCACATTTATAACCGCAAGACAAAACTTTAGCATTATAAGTAAAAGACCCGTTAGAAGAAACAGGCACAAATGACCAATCTTTAGGAAGTAAATGTGCTAAGAATACAATTATAAATCCAAGAGAAAATCCAATTAGTGATGAACTTGTAAATTGTTCGGAAGCAGTCGATTTATTACTCATTGCTTTTGCTTTTGTAATCAAATGTAAAACCTAATAGTCGAATACTTTTACCTAACTGATTTTTCAGGCTGATTGGAGCTTACGTTTTTATTTACCTTATTAGCTATAAGTTATCGAAAAAACTAATTTTGAAAACCAATCTTTTAAATTATACTTTTTTATTGTCGTTAGAACAATCGGATTTACTGGTTGTTTTAACTTTTGAAACGTTCTTAGCAAGTATTCTTCTGTGGAATCTTTTATTGATTCGCCTCTATGCAATTCTCGCCCGGTTCAATTTGGTGAAATTGATTGACATCTTGTGCCGGGATTGGATTGCAAATTTTATCAAACAACAAAATTTGCTGTGGCAGGTTCTTTCGTAAAATATCTATTGCGCTGGAAATGTATTTAATGATTTCTTTATCGGATTGAAACTGGCTAAAATCAAATTGCTGAACTTTTTTTGCTGTCGCAATTTTAAAAATCTCTCCGGCAACATAGCAATGAAAAAGCTTTGCATTCTTTTGCCTCGCCATCGTGCGAACAGCTTTTTTAAAGCTTATGAGGTTCTTTACTTTTGCATAAAAAATAATTGCTTCATGGTTGTAATATTTTTTCTTCCTGCCAGTCTTTTAATATGTAGTAGAAAAGCAGCGCATTTTTTGAATTATAAGTGTAAATAAAATCATAAGGTTTTCCGACGTAGTCTGCAGTAATTAGTTTAACTCTTTTGATCAGGTCGGTTCTATTGTTATAAAGCAAATCGTGAAAGTTTTCATGACTGAAATATTCAACGTAATAAAAATTTGCTTCTTCATCTTTCTGCAAGAAAAAAGTAATGTCTTTTGTAGCGCCTTGGTTTGTTATAAAACCTAAACTATCAGGACAATTAAATTTAATCTCTTGAACCTGGGAAAAGCTTTGAAGATTGAAAAACAAAGTGATTGTAATAAATAATAGTTTCATGTTGAATTTTTTTAATTGAATGTTATGTAAGAAATAAAGCCTGAAATTTTTTGTGTTTTTTTGATGTGTGATTTGGACTGTAGAAAATTTAATCTTGTTTCCAAAGCCTCGCTGTTATTGATTGGCTCCGTAATATTTTCAAATTCTGATTTTGCTTTTTGTTGTTCTTTTATTGCTTTCTCGCGTACTGCAAGATCATCGCTTTTCAAAGCTTCTTGAACGTCGTTGTAAGCTTTTATTGATCTTTCTTTTTTCGCTTTCCATTGCATCACATGGAAATTATTTTCTTGAATTTGCAATCTAATTAAAGAAATATCTTTTATAGTTGTTTGATCTAAACTGTCGATATCAGAACTTTTAAAAACTGGATTCATAACATAAGAAAGATTGATTGATGTTGTCGATTGAGGTTCATTGTTTTTTGAAAAAGAAAGCGGCAAAGCTGACTGAACTTTTAGATCTAAAATCGCTTTGTCTTTTATCATGTTTCTAAAAGAATCAATTGAAATATCATTAAATGATTTTTGAAAATCCTGGCGTTGCAGTTTTGTTCTTATTGGCTTTAGTGTCTTTATTTTTTCAGCATCTGTAACTTTTATAAATCCGGTTTTATCGTTCAATATTACTGCATCTGACGGAGTTACATCAACTAAATTTCCTCTGCCTTTAATGTCTTTGAAATAATAATCTACAGAAATTACTCCATCAAACTTTCGTTGTTCTTCGTACACATGCTTTACATTATCAAAAGCAGAATTGTAAGTATTCCAAAAGCCGTGTGCGAATAGATTTTTACAAGTGAAAGCAATTAATCCAAACACTAAAAAAATGGTGGCTTCAGTCTTTAAATCGCTTGCTCTTAATCTATAAATTGGGTTTGCAGGCATTACACAAGGATTCTTTTTGAATGGATAGAAAAGCGGAATTCCTTGTTTTGTAAGCATGTCGAAAATCAAATGTGAACCGTACGCCCACAAATAAATTCTTGAAATAATTGTTCCGGTTGTTGTTGCTTTTTCAATAAATGAAACAATGATATAGCCCGCGATGTAAAACATCAAAGAATGTGTAATTGTCCTGTGCCCGTACTTCCGGTTTATCAGTTTTGCAATTGGATATATCAGCTTTCCAATGAAACTTTTTGTATGGTCTGCATCAGGAAGTAAAGAGAAAAAACCAGTAAAAAAAATAAAGGATGGAGACGAAAAAATATTCACATCATACATTGAAAGAAACACTCCGGTGAAAACTACGCCTCCGGCAACATGATTAGAACCGCTCATAAAAAAAGTTTTTGTTGTTCATTAATAATCGGCGTGTCTGTGATAATTGCTTTCAAAACTGTGTCTACTTTCTTTTCCAACTCTATTGATCTTTGCAGCGTTATTTTATGCCTGTGCCTGAAATATTCTGTTTGAGCGTCGCGCATACGCTGAACCATATTTGCTAATTCATGAAGATTGATTTGTGCTTGCATGATTGATAATTTTAAAGGTTAATAAATTCTGCTCCTGGAAATTTGTTTTGCTTATTGATTGATTGTTGTGTGCAGCATATTACTTTAGGGAAAGGCTTTGTGATCATTTCCCGTGCATAAGCTGGCCTGTATGTGAATGATTGCTTTTGAGCGTACATGTATATTTCTTTAATGGTTTCCCTTGTTGCATCTTCAAGAATGATTACATCTGGTTCATCTTCCATTGCAGATTTTATACTTTGATAATCCGGTTTAAGGATTTCAACTGCATTTAAATTTTCTGTCATTTTCCTTGCAAGAGTTGTTTTTCCGCTTGCGTGTTTTCCTGTGATAATTGTTACTTCTTTCATGGTTTTATTTTTTAAGTGTTATAAATGAATAATTGTAAAAACTACATTTTGGCTTTCTATAAAAATCTTCGTTTTGTTTTTGATAAAAAGAATCTGAAAAACATTAAACCTATCATTGCAATGCCTCCAATAAATCTTAAACTTTCGCTTCCCATTTCTCTTGATGTGTAGCGCAGGACAGCAACGCAGGCAAGCAATAACATTACCGTCCAACTCATATCAATTTCTTTTAAACCTCCGATGTGTCGAACCGTTCTGATGTTGTCTTCCGTGATATAAACTTCTTTCCTGAATCTGTCGCATAGTTCAAAAATTACTCTTGGATTTCCCGCGCTCTGATCGTAAATGTGCTGGCGGAATAATTCAAAATCTTCCACATCTAAATCGTAGGAAAGTTTATGAATCAATTCAATTGAATTTGTGCGGTTGAGTGGCGCAATTTCTATTTGTTTGAAGTTCCAGAGGAATGAACTTTTATTGATTGGAATTTCTCTGGCTGTTGTAAGAATCACAAAATGATCTTTGAGAAGTTCAATGCATTTAACTGCTTTAGATGTAATGCCATCAACGTTTTCAATGATTATTATATATTCTTGCTTTTCTGTAATCTTTATAATTTCTGCAATCAATGAGTAAACAGAATCTTTTTGAAGCTTCTGCAATATTTGCGATTTATCAAAAGCTCCAAAAACTAAATTTTTGATTGTTTCTTTATCGTTGTCGTAGAGATATAAAAGCATGTTTATGAAAGTCATTTTCAGATTATTCATTTCATCGAGCAGTAAAACTTTTCTATCCTTCAATTCGATCTGCTTCAATAAATGACTTTTCCCAATACCGATTTTTCCTGTTAGAATCGTGTTTATGTTTTTGTTTAAAGCGTCAACTATTTCCATCATTTCTTTATCTCGTCCGATTAAAAAATTATCTGGATTACTTGAAAACTGTATGAATGAAGGAATTTTCTTTTTGATGTTAAGCACCTTTTTTATTAATCGCTTAAAACTACTTTCCCGCTTATCTGTAGCATTATCAACGTGCTTTCTTAAAAGTTCAATTGGTGTATGGTTATAGATCAGCGTTGTATCATATGAAGAATGGCCCAACATTTCTTTCACATGATGCAGCTCCGCGCCGTTGGCTAACATTGTTGTTGCAAATGTGTGGCGTAATGCATGAGGATGAAGATTTGCAAAAGCTGGGTTTACTTTCTTAAGTCTATCACACATTCTGTTGATTGCTTTGCGAGATAAATGTCCGGCTGGCTCTGCTGAAGGAAATAAATAATCAGTCTCTTTCTCTGGCTTTCTCGCTTTCACATATTCTGCCAACACTGTCAATAATCGATTTGAGATTGGAATTTCTCTTGATACATCTTCACCTCTTTTCTTTAATGATTTTACAGTGATTGTTTTCTTTTTAAAGTTGAAATTTTTCATCTGCAAAGTCACACATTCGGACACTCTTAAACCGCAATCCATCATGATGAGAATTATTGTTTTGTGTTTGATGTTTTGAACAGTCTTTAAAAGAATATCGCTTTTGTTTTTATCCAGGTGATGGAATGATCTTTCTCTTTTTATTGAGACTTTCTTTTTCTCGGTAGGATGGTTCTCTTTTTCTGAAATTTTTGCATGAATCTGCATTGTTTCGGAAAACTCATTTTCTGTAAAGTCTTCATTTTCAAGCTGTTCGTTTAAATTTTCTTCCATTGTTTTTGTTTTTTTGCGGAGTGTTGAAAAATGCCGTTTTATCTTACCATCCTACCGGAACCCTTATAAGCTATTGACTATTATATAGTTATCTCCGGTAAGATGTTTTTATTCCGGTAGGATCATTCTCCGGTAACTTGGGTAACTTCCGGTAAGATCAATTTTGCTCATCTTACCTGCTCCTAACTTTTTGATATTGTTTACTTTATATAGTTCTCCGGTAAGATGGTAAGATGTTTTGCCTTTTTTCTGACAGATTTTCATTTGTGTTCCCTTTTGCCCTTTATTTTTTTCACTGCTTCTGCGGAATTTAACGTTGCGCTGGGGGGTCTGGGGGGTGGACATTTTTTTGATTTTGTCGCTTGTGAAAGCATTGTTTCTGTGACAGATAAAAGACTTTTTCATAAATAGTGATTTAAGCCGTTTTGACGGGCTGTTATTTTAATTTGATAGCAAAGTACCCGTAACGATCAGAGCCGGACTCTTTCGTCCTATGAAAGCCGCACGTTGGCATTGCGCGGCCGATGGAAACTTTGTTAAGTCGCAGGCTTGTGAAAGTTGAGAGATAAAGAAGAATATCAGAAGCAGTTAAGAATATAGCGTCTCGATCGGTTTCAACTGCTGGCTTCAAATAATTCGGAATGAGTTCCGCTTCTGTGCTGCGCTGCTGAAACTTCGCATTGCGCACTTCGTTTTCTTCAATCTCTTTATGGTCCATTTCAGCCTGCAATTTTTCTTTTATCATCCCGACAGCTTGCGCCCAGCACTTGTTGATATCAACTTCTTTTGAATACTTCCAATTGATTGATTTTATTTCAAAGCAAAGCCACCGGACTGAGCCGGTTTCATCTGTAAGAAATTCAGCCATGTTCGTAGAACCGATAAAACTTGCGACGCGATGAATGATAGATGTTTTGCGATCATAAGGCAACCGCTCGTTTATAATGTCTTTTGAAAACAAAGCTTTCAAAGAATTGATTTCATGCTTTGCAAGACTGGAAAGCTCATCAAGATTTATCAGGAAATTTTTCGCAATTGCAATTTTTGAATCTTTATCATCAGATATATTTTCCGCTAAATATTCGGATAATGCAGGCGGGCAAAGGAAACGGCAAAAAGTAGTTTTTCCGCTGTTTTGTTTGTTGTGAATTAAAATGAAAGCTTGCTTATTATAATAGCCTCCAATTGTTGCGCACTTAACGCAACGCATCATCCACTTTGTAAATTGGATTGCAAAATTTAAATCATCGTTTGTTGAAATAAAACTTGCAAGATGCCCAATGTGATCAGTAACTCCATCCCATTTAGGAAGGTTAGAAAAGTAGTGAATGAAAGGATTATATTTTTCTATGAAGTCGCTTTTCAAAATACAGATCAATTTATCCATCCCGACTTTCACGCCTGCTTTGTTCATTTCCACGAACAAAGAATTTTCATTCAGCGGCCGGAAATCAGTTTCATTTTTTCTTTTAATCTCGTGCTCTAATTTGATTGTATTAAAGCGCAAATCGAAATTGCGTGAAAGAAACTTTTCTGTTTCATGGAAGATGGTCCAAATCTCTTTTTGATCATCTTCATCTTTCTCCTCACCAGGTGAATTTTCTTTGGCTTTGTCTGGCACCAGCGGCATTGGTTTAAATTCAGTTGGAGATTTTTCTCTAAAAAAGTCTGCAACATCTTTAAAACCATCCTGCACACAAAAAGACTTCCAGCCTGTTAATTTTGAAAGCCTTTGTGAAGCTTCTTTCCCGGGCTTGTCGTTGTCATAAATTATTCTCGCTTCTGTAGTAGCGTAGGAACTGATTAAAGCGATTTGCTCTGCTGTTGGGATAGTTGTTTCGCTTTGAAAAGAAATAGCAGGAAAGCCATTAGAATTCATTGCCAGGCAATCTTTTTCGCCTGCGCAAATCCATAAGATTTTCGATTTAGTTAATTGCTTTAAGCCAAAAATATCACTGGTAGTTTGGTCTTTAAAACCGAATGATCTCTCTTGTTTCCCTGCAATAGCCGGAAAGTAGATTTTTACCTTTTTATTAATTGAATAACAGATTGCAAGCTGATTTGATTTTCTGTAATCAAACTTGCAAAGCTTGCCTTCGGACGAATAAAATTCATGATACTTAACTGGATTTACGTCGAATTTTAAAAGAGTTGCAGCATCAATTTTGAAAGCAGCGAAGTATTTTAAAAAATCTTCTGTCTGTTCTTTTTCAAAAGAAATTTTTACATTTTGTTTCTTAGAAGAAACCGGAAAAACTACATTTTCACTTATCTTGCTTTTCTTGCTGAAACCATTCAATGAAAAATCTTTCGCAATTATTTCAATAACCTGCGAGAAATTTTTCTTTGCATCAATCTTATTGATATCAGCAACGAACTGGAACACGTCGCCCTGATGGCCTGTGTTGTGCGATTTGAATTTAAGAGAGCTGCCTTCTTTGTAAATTGAAAGACTTGGTTTGTTGTCTTTGTCGCTGAATGGAGATTTATAATTTTTTTTAGTTGAAGGAATGAAGCCCGGGACATATTTTGAAAAGATGTCGGCTTCTGAAATTTGGTTTAGTAATTGTAGCTTTGTCATGTCAAAGTTTTTGAATAATTAATAAGCCGGTGCATTCGAGTGCATTGGCTTTTTTGATTTTATTAGAAGTAAAAGAATTGATTTATAAATGTTGTTTGCTTCTGCAATACGCTGCGCCGTAAAGCTTTCCATCGCAATTTTTTTGCTGATATAATCCGAAGGCGTTAATTCATTGCGGATGTATTGTGTGGAAAAGAGTTTAAAGGCATCGTGGTGAAAGGATTCAAGGGAATCTTTTGAATGATATTCGTTTATTGAATTCTCAAGGGCTTTGTAGATTGAATAAACTTCGGATTTCAATGCGTTTGCCTGCAATAAGTTCAATCGTTTGATTGAATTTATTTTTTGCGCCGCCACCTTGCGCGACTTGAATTCTTGAATTGGAGCGGAAAGATTTAATGAGAATGTAAAGCCGCCCGAAAAAGGAGAATAGCCAGGAGATGGGATATAATTAATCCAATGATGTTTATTTGAAGCTTTAAATTCCTCGGTTTCTGAATCAGTTAATTCGGTATAATAATCATCAACATATAGGAACAACGAATCAACAACTGGCAATGAAAAGTCTTGCGCAGTGATTCCAGTTGAAAATAATAATAGAGCAAATAGAATTTTTTTTGCTTTACTATTTATTGATCTGTTGCGATTGGCAATTACCTGGTTAATTTTCGATTGCGATTTTTTCTTTATCGAGGCTCGGGGGTTGAAACCCCCAGGCGACAATAGCTGCTTTACGCTGTAGCATTTTTCAAGAATCATTTCTGCAACTGATTCAATTGATTGAAGTTGTTCTAATATTTTGTCTTGCTGCTTTGGCATTTGAAATTATATTTAAGGCCTTTAATTCGATTTCCTGTGGCGTTGCTAATTTTTTTTCAGAATAAAATATGCTGATTTTCAGAATAATTGCTTCGGTTGCCTCACCATGTGTAACGGCTTTGATGATCGTCGGTTTAGAAGCTTTGGTATATTCGGTAAGACGTCGAATGTCGCCTCTGGTACGCTTTTCATTCCATGCCTTAATTAACTTGGCCGAAATTTTCATAATAAAATAATTAAGTTTAAAGTTTACTTTTGGTTTACTTTTAGTTGACCAAATTATATAATTATTCTGGAATAATTCAGAATAATTCAGAAAACTTTTGAAAAATGGAATTAAAGGACTTTTTAAGAGAGTACCTGAAAAGGAAAAAGTTAAGTGTCCGCAAATTCGCGGAAATGCTTATGGTGAGTAAGTATAGGATGGAAAAATGGGAAAAGGGAATTCATCCAACATATGAAGACAGTGTAAAAATCAAGCGATATTTTGGAGTAAAAGATCTTCAGAATTTTTCAGAAGAATTTCTAAAAACCTTTGAACCGAAGGTTGTTGAGGTGGAATCAGATGAGGTATTAAAATTGAAGGATATGCTGATTGATGAAAAAAACAAAAGGATTCAAAATCTGGAAGAAACAATATCCTTACTTCGCGAAGTGCAGGAAGATATCCTCAGTAAAAAAAGAGTTAGTAAAAGAGTTAGTAATTCAAAAATATATTAATAAAATGCTACAGTTTTCAACGGAGAATATCCCGGAAAATAGTAAAAACAGTTCTCATAATCAGGTGGTCCCAGGTTCAAATCCTGGTGGGCCCACAATGTAGAACTCAATAGGAGTAATGGTTTGAAAGGATTTCATTAAATTTGAAATCCTTTTTTATTTCTTGATGCAAATACATTTGCAAATACATTGAAGAATATTAAGTGAATCCCAATTGAATTGAATCAGGCATTGCTGATGGGATTAAGGAATTGGGATTTAAGGAATTGGGAATTGGGATTAAGGTTTTTGGGATTAAGGAATTGGGAATTATCATCTTACACATTTTCAATTCTTAGGATAAAAGCATTTACTGTGGTCGTTTTGAAGCTTTTTATATTGATGATGATTTAACTGCTATAATCAATGGATTGAGAATAATTCTTTAAATCCATTTCATTTTATGTAGTTGTTTTGAAGCTTTTTCTATTGATGTTGATTTATAGCCTTTAAATGCAGGTTCTATCTTTTTAATAAAATTCGTTTTCATTTTATGTAGTCGTTTTGCTGGTATTTATATCATTATTGATTTAACTGCTATCAACAATGGATAAGGAATAATTCTTTAAATCCTTTTCATTTTCCCGGGTCGTTTTGCTGCTATTTATATACATCTTATAAGGAAGTTATTAAATCATCTGAATATTGATGGGATGTACTTGAAGCGGGAACAATCTTCCTTTGATATGTAGATGTTCAACATTGAAAAGATAATGGCTTGTAGGTGAGGTAATGAATGAAAAACCCACCTGTTTGGATGAGGTGGGTTCTAATAACTAACTGTAAATCATCGAATCCGATTTGCCAAAAATTAATTGACACAGTTTATTTTAAAGTCCCTCGAGTCCCTCGAGTCCCTAAAAGCGAATCACAGAAGTCAATTAATTTCTGATACTGTTTAGACTGGTTTTTTGGAAATGCTTCAGTAACCCAACCATGCTTTGTTTTCTTGTACATTTCATGAACTATATCCCCATCGCCCCACAGGCGCAATTCAATACGAAACTTTTTGTGTACTTTTCCACCAGATTTTAATCGAATGTTGACTGCATCAATACAATCCTCCCACACGTTATCTTGAAATGTCCGTACCCTAAAATTTTCCGATAATGCATAATTTTCAATCAGTTTGATTGCTTCATTAAATTTTGCTACTTTTTTGATAGATCCCTTTTTCATTTTATAAATTTTTATATGTTTTTAATACGCGGTGCAATATGCTTCGACATTCTGGTTAGTTGAAGAAAACCGTAACTAATTTGTTAGCTGAAAATCTAATTAATTTTGGGGTTCCATATTATCTAGGAAGGTTTCTAAGATTGAAGTACCAAAACCATCTTCCTTAAGATTTTTGTAAGCAACTTCAATCATTAATTTTGTAAAGGCTATATGTGGGTTGCCTTGTATTATAACAGTGAGTTGGGATAATAAAATTGCAATAGAATTTTCCTTTCCATTAATTATTAAAGCTAATGTTTTGGCTAATCTTTTGTTGTTTACCTTAATTCCATTTTCTTCAAGTTGATTTCTGATAATTTCTAATAAACCTGAAAAATGTAGATATAAAATTTTGGTCGCAAGGGCAAAATGTTCTGTTGATTGAATAGGATTTTCCCAATCATTTATTGTAGTAATTAACTCGCGGATTATGACCTCAGAAAGTATTATTAAATCAATACCATTCATTTTTTTACTCATTTTCAAACTCTGTCCAAAACTTTGTTCAAAATCTTTCGTAATACTATCTGCAAAATCTTTATTGATACCCCAATCTTCAATTACTTCTATAAGTTTAGTACGTTGTGAGTTGAGTTTATCAAGAAGATTAGCACGATAAATTGTTACTTTTTCTTCATCTTCATTTGCGTTTAAGTCTAATTCTATTGAAAGGTCATTATGCAATTCATTTAATATTATTAAATGTTCTTGCACTGATTTAAATACTTCATCTAAATGAAAAGTATTTTTATATAAAGAATCTATTATAGCAACTGAAGCATTGGTATGAATAGATTCAAGACTGGCAAGTATCTTTTTATAAACATCATATTCCATAAGTTAAATATATTACTTCTTCATCAACAAAAACCCCCATCAAATTAATTGACAGGGGCTGGTTCACAAAACAAACACAAAACTATTTGTAACTAATGTGTTTGATATTTTCCATTTTATTTGTTTATCCTAAGCATGATTTGAAAAGCCCAAAAACAATTAATATTATTGCTATATTAAACCAAAGTCTGGACTTCCTAATCTGTCTTTTTTTATTCAAACTTTCAAAAGTTTCACCAGGATTAAATTGATAACCACAGGAAAGACAAGTGATTTTTATTTTATTGCTGCCAATTGTTCCGGCAAGTAATCCAATACCTCCTGTAATGATTGCACCTCCAACAGCCTTACCTCCACTAAATCCTTTTTTATTAGCTATTACTTGTGTTGATTGACATTTTGGACATTTTATTTCTAACATATTTTTTATTTTGTGATTAATAATAATTTTTTCATGTGTTTTGTATTTAATTCAAATAAATAAAACTGTCTTCATTTGAAAAATAATTTGCATATGCCCAATCAGCTTCAATTAAGTTAATAAATTGATATTCTGTTGCTACCTGTTCGGTTGGTTTTCTTTTTTCCCTTTTAGTCTTTGGGGCTTCAATTCTTAATGCGAATTTTTTCATGCGTTTTGTGTTTTATAAACTGTTACTAAACTTGTTCCTGATTGCAATTTTGAATTGATATATTCAACTCGGTGGACATCATAAGTTTTTGTTGTTTCCAAAGTTTCAAGGATGTGATAACCCGCCTTAAGCTTTTCATTAAATTGGGATTGTGTGAAAATTGTTGCTGTGTAAATCATGTGTTTTGTGTTTATTTGTGTTTAAAACACAAATTTACAATAGTATTAAAAATTTACCTGTATAAAGTGTTCACATTCAAACATTTTTTACTGACTTCTTAGTTGGATTGGGGTTGAAAATGCTTCATATATGCACTCTATGATTTGCTTTGCAGTCATTTTATGTTCCATTTGTTTGCAGGCTTCATGGTAATTTCTTACTGTATCATTTGAAGGACAACAGTTGTCTTTTAAGTTGGAATATCCTTTCAATAATTCTACATAATTCTTTTCAACTTCATTCATTCCATCTTTAAATAATTGAGGAAGCTATTTTGTATAACAAGAAAGTTGCTGCTATAACAATAAATATCAGCAGCTTCCTATTTAGCATAAGTAATTTCGCTAAAACATTAATTTGAACTTAGTAAATTCGTCGATGCCTTATTATCGGATTTTGATATGGACAAAACTTAGGAAACGACCCTTCACTGGAATCAGAATGATTGACCAGTTTAATATCAATTCAGTTTATTTGACGGTTGTAAGCAAAGCAAAATCAAGTTACAGAAGTGATTTTATTGATTGTGAAGTGCAGATGCTAAGTAAGCTATCTACAGCTGTTAAAAATAATTTGAAAAAGGAAAGACCTAAGGGAAAAAAATCAGATACACTTTATGAATAGTAATTTCGATTGGTAAAAGTTTAGAAAACCACAACTATTATGCTGTGGTTCAATGTGATTATTGAAACTGAAACCATTAGTTTGTAATAAGATTCAATGCTTGCTTTTGTTAGGGCTTTCTGAATTGAATTTTAACAAGAATTATCTATCAGTTTCAAAGACTGCAATCTTTTCACTTCACAATTATAAGAAGAATGAAGTAGAACATAGTATATTTTTTCATACTATGTATTCCTTCCATTTATCTGGAAAATTTCTTCATTCATTCCTTTGCTTTATCGTTTTATTAAAGAAAATTTGGGTTAAATAAAATAATAGTATAAATTCCAAAGTAAATTCGTCACTAAAGTGATAAAATTTCGCAAATAAGAAAGAATTTTATGAAAAAAACATTTTCAATTATTGGCATAGTAATACTTGTAATCATTGCAATAATGTTTATAGAAAACAGAATCATGGAACACAACATGCACCTTGGCAAGACCCAAACTACTACGGTTACAAAAGTTAAGTAAAGTACTCAAACTTTTTTCTTTATAGCCAAATATTTTTGTCTTGCTTCTTTTATTTTTATAATGGTTTCTGGTGAGTGAAATCGTGCAAAATTCCATGGCATCTTTCCTTTATTTGCTTCACCGATTTTTCTTTTGGTTTCTTCGGTCATTCTTTTGATTTTATTCAATAAATATTTTGTTTTGCTTCGTGAAAACCGGAATCAGTTTTCTTTAGGTATTTATATTATTAAATTCTTTATCATCGCTGTAAGTTTTTTATTAATTGCTTTAATTTCCATCAAAGATTTCTTCAACTGTTTTGCTTTTTGTAATAATCGGTATTCACGTTCAGTTATTATTTGCATTTATTTTTATTTTTTAAAGTTTCACTTATTTTATTTTTTGTTTCTTCTGAAAGTGGTTTTCTAATTCTTGATTTAGAAGCAGCACCAATTTTTAATTTTGATTCTTCTGTGTGACGATAAATTTGTTTTCTTTCAAACGCTTTTTCACTCATCTTCTGTTTGGTTTCTTCCGAATGGACATATCCTTTTCTTGCCTCAATTCTTTTTGCAACTAATTCTTCTGATTGTGTTTTTCCTTTCTTTGCATCACTCAATTTTTTTAAATGTTCTTTTGAAAATTCCCCGCGCTTTTTACCTTTCCATACCAAGCCTATTTTCCTTTTTGTTTCATCAGAAATGATTTTTCCTATTGCTGCATCAGACATTTTTTGCCTTGTTTCTAAGGAAAATTCTTTTCTTTTTTCTGATGTATCAGTAAGGACACAATTCAATCCGTAAATTCCTAAGCATTGATTTTCTTCCTGCCAGAATCTTTCACGTTGATTTAATTTTTCTATTGGACAGAATTCCAAAACGTCAAAAAAATGATTTTCCCAACCATACTTTTTTATGGAATTATAGATTTTTGGCTGGCCTGTGCATTTTTTGTTTTCATAATTCCTTTTTCTTACATCCAAATCGAATGCCTGTCCAATATAAACCCGGGCAGTGGGCGAAATGATGATATAAATTCCACTATTGGTTTCCATTATTTTATTTTTTTAAACTGCTAATTGGTTTTCTTCAGTCATTTCATCAAACATTTTTTCTGCTGCTTCTATGGAAAATATTCCTTCCCAACTTTTGATATAATTTTTCTTTTTTTCACCAATTTCAGCCTTATTAATTGGGATTATTTTTGCACTTGGTTTTTTCAATTCTTCTAATTTTATTTTCAGCAGTCTTATTTCTTCTTTATCATCTTCTTGATTTTCCTGTGCTTGAAGCGTTTCGATTTTAATTGGTAATTGTTGTGTTGATTCGATATTTATTTGCGCTTGTGGGTCAGATAATGCAACTTGACCATCAATTTTGAATTGGTATTTGAAATTTATTTCTTCAAAAATATTCTTCAAAATTGCCATCACTTCGTTCACATCTTTTTGGTTTATGATTATAGAATCATGTTTCGGAAGACAACTGAAACTTTTTTGAACGGCGGGCAAAATGGTATCAATAAAAAGAACAGATTCGATTTGTTGGAGTGAAATTGAAAAGTTTTTATACCCGTTTTGTTTTTTGAAACGATCAATAAAACCAATAATGTTCGGAAAATATGTTTTCAGTTCAGCTTTCTTTTTAGTATGATTTTTTTCTGATGAAAAAGCAATTTCCATCATAAGCAATTTGCCATCTTCAATGTTTAATTTTTCATTGATGAAGGAATATAATTTTCCCGAAAAGCATAAATCAGAAAATAATTTTACTTCTTTTAAAAAGGTGTGTAAATAATATGGGTCGCTTTGTGAAAAGGTGTGTACATAATATGACGTCATATTTTCAAATCTGTCTAAAACGGCCTTTAAGGTTGGATTGTCGAAAAAGGTGTGTACATATATGTATGTGATAGGTGTAGGTATGTCTTTATAAGTATTAGAATGTATAGATGTATTGATATTAGAATTATTATTAGAATGTTTATCAGTATTGAGTTTAGAATTATTAATATCAGAATGAATATTGTCTATATTTTTATTAAGAATATTAAGAATCACATTTGAAAATAAAATGAATTGGGAATTTGAAAGGTCTATTTCAGATTTATTATTATCTGATAAAATTATTTTCAAAAGATTTTTATCCATGTTCGTAAAATTATAATCCAATCTGAAATTAGTTTCATTCCTGCTTGGATAGAAATAAGAATTTTTCAGCGCATGGATATTTTTTAGCAGAAAGAATTCACATGAGTTTCTTTTTCTGGCTTGGTAGCTTTCTAAATAATCTATGCTATATTTTCTTTTATCTTTTATCAGAACCATATCATTTTCATTCGCAATTTTTAGGGCTTTTTTTAATGACATTTTGTCAAAACTTAAATTTTGGAATTGCACATTGAATAGAAGGGCGCTTGTATAAGTAGGTTGAATAATTTTTAAACTTTTTATTTTATTTTCTGCGATTTCATCAACTGCTGCTATTAATTTATCAACATCAAAATGAAAACTTTTCAATTCTGATACTATATTTTCATAATTGGATAAATCTTTTTCAACTATTTCCCAGGATTTAAAATTTGTGGTTAGTAAAGCCGGATTAATTCTATATCGTTTTGATTTTCCAGCAGAAGGAATAAAAGAAACTTTTTCAAAATTATCATTCAGGCCATAAAAATATTCTTCAATGATATTTAATTTTTTTAATTCTGAAAGCCATTCATTATACCTACCATTAAAAACTTTTTCCAAATAATTCTGAGATAAGTTTATGTAACTATTAATTGGCAAATTTTCCAATTCAATTTTCTGGAAAATAATGGAACAAAACTTTGCTGCATTCTTCCTTCTAATTTTTGTAGAAACATTTCGTAATGCATCAATTAATTCTTCTGGCAATAATATTTTTTTCATTGAAATAAAAATGGTTTCAAAATCAATTCTGTATTAGCACCGGAAAAGAAAATGAAACCAAAATTTTAAAATCATCTTTAATTACTTTCCAAAATCCTGCTAATAAATTTTGAATCTAATTCTACCACCCACTCTATTTAAATATGTGCGTTTTTAAAAAACAAATTTTTTCATTGTTTTTTTTTAAAAGGTACGAGTGAATGGAACACCAAGGAAAAATCTGAACCTTTTTTTCTTAATTAATATTTAAAAAAATATTGTACATAGGATATTTTATTTTTTTACCGGAGGCTTATTTTTATTTGCCTCCCTTTTTTCCCCGCCGAGTCTATTAACAAAAAATAATTTGTTTTTTAAAAAACAATATTTAAAAAAGAAAGTAAATGTTATGGACAAGTACAAACACAACCACGTCAACCTTTTCACAGGACTTAGCCTCAGCTCATGAAATAGAAAATAAATTAGCAAATCAATTCAGAAATAACTGCGACTGCACCGTGACCACCTCCCAGGAATTTGGTGCATTTCCAGATTGGGACTTAAAAGTTCATTTCGATGAACAGAATATCGATTTAACAGTGGAAGTTAAAAATGATAAAAAAGCAGTAATTACTGGCAATATAGCAGTGGAATTTCAAAGAACCATGAAGGATGGAACAGTAAAACCAACTTGTATTTCGGTTTCAAAAGCAGACCTATTCGCCTATTATTTTGATAATCAATTTTACATTATTGGTACTAAAAAGTTAAGAACTATAATCAAAAAACAAAAATATTTCTATACCGCAAATAACGCTGGTGATGGAGAAAGGAGTTCAGTCTATCTTTTTACCAAAGATGTTTTTAAAAAATATGCTACGCCACTAAATAATTTAATATAAAAAAATAAATGCCACGAAGTGCACAAGAAATCTTAAAGCTGACCCAAGAAAGAAGATTTGAACGGGAAGACGAAAAATCCGGGAAGAAAAAATCTAAAAGAGTCGGGAACATGAACTGGGTGGAAGGAATGTCGTCGCCAAATCCGACAGGCAGACCCAAAGGAGTGAAAAACAAATTTTCAAAAAGGATGCGAGACCAGATGAGGAGATTGTTCGAGTCCAATATCTACCGATTGGAAATTGAAGCTGAAAAATTCACTCCAATTCAAAGGTTGAAAATACTTGAACTGATAGGAAAGTTTGTACTCGAAGAAAAGAAAACAATCAAGAAGGAAGTGAAACACATTCACTCCGTGGTAATCGATGTAACAGGAGAAAGCGAAAATCCAGAAATCATTGAAGATGCTAAATATTATTTGGAAGAAGAAGGTGAAGAAAATAATTAATGCAAGAAACCAAAGTTTTAAGTTTTACAAAAAAGCAAGCAGAGGCGAAACGGATTGCTGACCAAAATACCATTACACTTTTTGGGGGTGCAATCAGGGGAGGAAAAACCTACTGGTTGATTCTTATGTTTTGGATTCTTGCAAAGAAATATCCGAAAAGCAGATGGGTTATCATTCGTGCGTCAGTTCCCACATTAAATTCAACTACGCTTGTAACCTATCAGTCATTACTGGATTATGGCTTGGCTCAGGATGTTCGCAATTGGAATGCGCAAACTAAAATTTGCACCTTATATAATGGTTCCCAGATAATTTTCATGGCTGAATCATTTGACACTGATAAGGAGCTTAACCGTTTTCGGGGTTTAGAAATCAACGGTGGTGGCATGGATGAAATAAATGAATGCCAGGAACAAACTTTCAACAAGCTTATAGAACGGGCAGGGTCGTGGAATCATTCAAAAGGTTGTCCAATAAAAATTCTTGCAACTTGCAATCCGACACAGAATTGGGTAAAAGAAAAATTTTATGATAGATATAAAACAAACACTTTACCCAATGGATGGGCTTATGTTCCTGCAAAAATTGAAGACAACCCGCACCTTGGTAAAGAATATATTGAGTCTTTAAAACTGCTTCCACTTTACCAATATAAAATTTTTGTTGACGGAGAATGGGAATTGCAAATGCAAACCGGCGGGGAATTCTATAAATGCTTCAATCTGGATAAACATATTGAATCTGTAAAATATAACCCATCACTTCCCCTTCATATTTCTTTTGATGAAAACGTAAATCCATATTTGCCAGTTGGCATTTTCCAAATTGACGGCAAAGAATTAAGAATGATTGATGAAATAGCTGGTTACACACCAAATAATACAGTAAAAGCAGTATGCGAAGAATTTGCAAGAAGGTATCCAAACCATGATGCAGGATTATTTATTTATGGCGATGCCACTTCTCAAAAATCAGATACAAAATTGGAACAGGGTTATAATTTTTTCACATTGATAAAAGATTGCTTGAAAGAATACCATCCCACATTAAGGGTTATGAAAAGCAATCCATCTGTTGTAATGCGCGGCAACTGGATTAATACAGTTTTAGAAAAGAAAATTGGTGATATAAAAATAATTATTGGTGAAAATTGTAAAAAAGCAATCAATGATTTTATCAATCTGAAAGAAGCAGCAGATGGAACCAAGCATAAAGAAACTGGTGTTGACCCAGTTACCAAAGTTCGTTCACAAAAGGTAGGTCACTTTACCGATTTATTTGATTACTTAATCTGTTATGCTTTTAATAATGACTTTATAAAATACCAAAAAGGTGGGCTGTCGTTCAACCTTACAGTCCGAAAGAATCCACCGAGTAAAAATAGCTATTAGGGAATCGCCAATCACAATATTTAAAAAAGAAAACAAATTAATAAATGTATCTAATCCAATCAGATTATAAGAAACAAATTCAAAGTGATAATCTTAACCAAATAATAGGAAGCGATACTTCTATTTTGCATTCTGCTGAACTAACAGCAATTGAAGAAGTACAATCTTATTTAGTACAGAAATATGATTTGATAAACGAGTTCCAATCCCTGTTTGTATTTGATTCTACAGCCATTTACAAAGCGAATACAAGAGTTTATTTGGATGCTAATACATACAGCAACACCGCATCTTATGTTGTAGGAAACAGTGTTATTTATTCCGGCAATTATTACATCTGTAAAGGAAATATGACAGGAACTTTTGATACTAATGCATGGACACTAATCAATTCCCAATACACTATTTATTATGCCCAATATCCTTTTCCAGTTTTTGATTATAATACACAATATATAGTAGGAGATAAAGTTTTTTGGCAAGACAAAACGTATACTTGTTTAATAGCCACACAAGCATTATGCGAAAATTCTGCCTTACAATATGGAACATACCAGAACATTCCGCTATTAAATGTAGTTCCTAATAATATAAATAATGGAAGTTTATATTGGAACTATGAAAGTAGTTATTTCATTCCTGCAAATACATCAATATCTAATGCTAATTATTGGACAGTGGGCGATAATAGAAGTCAACAATTGGTAACGTTTCTTATTGATATAACCTTATATCATTTGCATAGCAGAATATCTCCGCGAAACATTCCTGATTTAAGAATTAAAAGATATGACGATGCAAAAAGTTGGCTGAAAGCAGTGGGCAAAGGGGATGTAACCGCTAACCTTCCTATGTTAAAACCATCGCAAGGAAGCCGGATCAGATATGGTGGTTCAATTAAACAAATAAATTTTTACTGAAAAGAAAAAGAGTGAAGCCCACAAACTTTATTTGGAAAAAAATAATAACTAAAAAGAAAAAATATTAATGCCAAAGAAAAATAGGATAGCAAAAAACTTAATGAACTTTAGAATTCCAACTGATACTAAAAACAGTGATGTAATAAGAAATTTAAAAAACTACATTTCCCCTGTTCAACTTACCAGATTGAGACAGGATGTTGCATCATGGAGAGATGGTATTGCAGAAGCTGAAAAAGCATATTATCCATTTAGGGTAAAAATGCAAAGAATATTTATTGACACTGTTTTAAACGGTCATGTTTATTCGCTTATGGAACGAAGAAAAGATTTAACCCTTTTAAGAAATTATAAAATATGTGATAAAAAAGGAGTTGAATCACCTGAATTAACAGCGCAATTAAAGGAACAACTTTGGTTCAATGATTTTGTAAGTTATTGTTTGGATGCTTTATTCTTTGGCTATTCATTGATTTCATTAGGTGATATTGTAGCCGATGAAATGCAAGAATCAACAATAATTCCCCGCTGGTTTGTATCACCTGATAGGTTTCAAGTAGGCAGTTATATTTATTCACCAAATGGAAAAGATTTCAGGGAAGAACCACAAAGTGATTGGCATGTTTATGTAAAAACAAAAAGTGATAATGGTGTATCTCCATGTGGTTATGGATTGCTTTATCAAGTAGCACTTTACGAAATAGTTTTAAGAAACACTTTGGGCTTCAATGCAGATTTTGCTGAATTGTATGCAATGCCATATAGGATTGGAAAAACTACTAAAACAAACGAAGGAGAACGTGCAGAATTGGAAGCGGCAATTAGAAATATGGGAAGTGCAGGTTATGCAATCATTGACCCAACAGATGATATAAAATTCCTTGAATCTTCAATTGCAGGAACGGGTTATCATGCTTATGAATCATTAGAAGAAAGATGCCAAAAAATAGTAAGCAAAATAATTCTTGGTCATGCAGATGCGGTTGATTCAACCCCGGGAAAATTAGGTTCAGGTCAAGGTTCAATGGACGGCTCAAAACAAGATGGAAGTCCTGTTGCCATGGCTTTATCAGACAAGCAAACAAGAGATGCAAAGTTTATGGAACCTATTATCAATAATCTTTTATTTCCCAAACTTAAAGCGATTGGGTTTAAAGGACTAAACATTCCTGATGGCTTTCATTTTGAGTATGTAAATGATTCAGAAGATGAAGAATTCAGAAGGAAAGAAGATGATTCAAATTTGAAAACAGCAACGATAGCGCAAACAATGGCATCAGGTGGACTTAAAATGTCAGCACAATATTTTGAAGAAAGAACTGGCATACCTGCAACAGCAGTTGCAACAGAAAAACCAATACCCACTTTTGATAATCGTATCAAAAATAAACTTCAAGAATTATATAAATAAATGAAGTTTTCAAAAAAACAGATTGAAGATTTTATAAAGAAAATTCATTCAGGAGAAATTAACGAACACGATTTACCAGAAGACTTATACCATGCTATCGCTGATTATTTGAAACAGGGTATATATGAAGGTTATGGTGTAAACTTCAATAAACTTACCAAAGAAATAAACCAAAAAATTGCAACTGATTTTGATAGTTCTGATTTGGATTTATTATCGGAATTAAGAGAAAATATTTATATGTTTTCCGCCGCTAAAACTTTTCAACAGACAAAAGAAATGACTGAAAAATTAGTTGATGAAAATGGCACAGTAAGAAGTTTTTCCGATTTCAAAAAAGATGCAGAAGATATTTTCAAAACCTATAACAAAGATTGGTTAAAAAGTGAACATACTACAGCAATTGGACAGTCACAATCAGCTGTTAAATGGAATTCAATTGAGAAGCAAAAAGACATTCTTCCCATTTTAGTTTACGACACGATTGGGGATGCTTGTGATATATGTGAACCATTAAACGGAATAACTGCAAAAGTTGATGACCCAATTTGGAACACCATCATGCCTTTAAATCATTTCAATTGCAGGTGCATTTTACAACAAAGTGCAGAAGCAGATTTAACACCAGATGATGAAAAAGAATCTTCATTCAATTCTGCAACAAAAAACATGAATGCTGTATTCAAAATGAATGCTGGAAAAGATGGATATGTGTTTAATAAAGACCATCCCTATTTTTCTGTATCAAAAGATGAAAAAGGATTCGCCCAAAAGAATTTCAATTTGCCAATACCTAAAAAAGATTAAAAATGATAACAAAAAAAGAACCATTTAACTGGTCGAATTACGAAAAAACTTATAACCATGCTATAGATTTAACTGCACAGGCTATAGGTTATCATAGGAAAACCAATAAACCTTTAAAAGCAATAATCCTGAAACCTACATCATATGATTTATTCAAAGCGGGATTGAAAGTTTTATCAAAAGCTGAAATAGACCCAACAACTGAATTATATTTTGATGGGGTATTAATTAAACGTGGAGGAAGGGGAATGTTTGATTCAATAACATTTGAATACTACCAATAAGAAAGAAGATGACAGAATTTAATTTTACTGATATTCTAAGAAAGTGTAACCAGCTTAAACAAGAACTTCCAATCTTGCTGGCAAATCAAGCACAAGTTTATTTCACAGAAAGTTTTGCAAAGCAAGGTTGGGATGGGAAAGCATGGAAAGAGGTAGAGAGAAGAATTTCAGGAACGCCTGAATATAAATATCCAAAGTATAAAGGGTTAAGCAGAAGAAGCACCCCCATATTAGTAAGAACAGGAAATTTAAGACGTGCTGTTTCAAATTCAGTAAGAACTGGTCATGTAAGTTTTGACGAAATAAAATTGGTTGTGCCGATTGCTTATGCAAGTTTCTTAAATCAAGGAACAAATAAAATTGAACAGCGAGAATTTATAGGAGACAGCCCAATTTTAAGAAAGAATCAAATTCAACTTATCGAAAATGAAATTAAAAAAGTTTTTGAAAATATTTAAAAATTAAACATTGAACAATGAGTGGCATTTCAGCCCCAATAAAGGATTTATTAAGTAAACTATCAACATTACAAGTAACTAACAGTGACGGTAACACGGTAAATCTTTATGCAAGAATCTGGAACAATCAAATCAAAGAAGAAGAAAATGGGAAACTATATGATTTCCCAAAACCATCTGCGTTCTTAGAAATAATCAATGAAGCAAAATATGATGAAATAGGATGTGGGTTTCAATCCTGCGATTTGGGAATAAGAGTTCATTTTGTGCATGAATTTTATAATGCAGAAGGAACTTTTGAACAAGACCTTTTAATATTTGATTTAAGAGACAGTTTAGTTTCATTGCTGAGTTTTTATACGCCAACGGGATGTGGCCCAATGATAAGAACAGGTGAATCACAAGATTATAACCACTCGAATCTTTACCACTATATAATTGATTTTATAACCAATTTCACTGATAGTAAAGGAAGTGCTTATGACCCTGCAACTGGAAAATATATTTATTCAACACCCCCCACAAATTTATCAATAACTAATTTATAAAAAATGGCGCGCCCAATTTTGCAAATCCAACAACAAATTTTAGATTCCATTACATCAGACCCTACATTAGGAACTGCATTAACTTCCACTTCAAAAAGGGCGATATATAGATTGTTTGCTTACATAATTGCAAGCGCAATAAATATATTGGAACAATTGATTGATGTTTTTACAACAAATGTGGAAACTGTCGCTGCAACTGCATCACCTGCAACGCCTTCCTGGCTACAGGCACAGGTTTTTAAATTTCAATATTCAGCTACTGTTCCGCAAACAATTCAGTTGATAAATTTTGCACCTTCTTATCCGGTTGTAGATCCTTCATTGCAAATAATAACAAGATGCAGTGTAACAACTTCTGTCGCTGGTCAGGTTCAAGTAAAAGTTGCAAAGGGAACAATCCCAACAGCATTGGCATCAGGAGAATTAACTGCCCTTCAATCATACATCCAACCACCTTATGGTATTGGTATTGCAGGCATCACTTATAACATAACCAGTGGCAATTCAGACAAACTTTTTGTTAAAGCAAATATTTATTATAGTGGACAATTTTCTTCTGTTATTTCAGCAAATGTTATAACAGCAATCAACACTTACTTATCAACATTGCCTTTCAATGGTAAGGTTAAGTTATCTGATTTGGAATTAGCAATCAGAGAAGTAACAGGTGTAAATGATGTGCTATTAACCAATGTATCTGTAAGACCAGATGCAATAGCATTTGGAAGTGGAACTTCATTGATTCAAAGTCAAACAATCATTTCACGAATCTGGAATACTGTTTCCGGTTATATCGTGCCAGAAACCACAACGGGACAAGATTTAGCATCGTCGCTAACGTTCATCGCGGAATAAAAAATAATTAAATGATAAGTAATTACGATATAGATTTTTACGATTTCGGTATTCAGATGTTACCACCTGACAAACGAAAAAATAATTCGGTTGGCTTTCTTTCAGCACTCATTAGACCTTTACAATGGCTTAATGATTTATGGTTCGATGAATATAACATAGGTTCAAGTGATTCTGCATTTAGCAGTGCTTCGCCTTATTCAAAATATGATAGAGTTATTTATAATAAAAGCGTTTATGAATCTTTGATTGATAACAATTCTGATATTCCAACAACTTATAATTGGTTTATAGTTCAAAAGAATTTTATTGGTTTAAGTGAAAGAATGTTATACAACGGTCAGTGCTTGGTTTTAACTTATGCATTGAATAAATGGTTTGGTACGACCTTCAATCAACCACCAGTTCAATCTGATATTTATATTATTAATTCAACTATTGCAACACCTGCTTTTCTTGTGGGTGAAATTGAAAGTAACAGTAGTAAAATATCAACCATTGAATCAACAGAATTTGTTGAAACAGTTGTTACTTATTCAGCGCAAATAAATTTTACAATCCATGTTCCCGTAGCTGTTTATAATGCCCTTGATACAACAGGAATAAACAACGATAAGATTTTTAGAAATTTTGTTGACCAGTATGTGCCAGCTGGGCTTTTTTACGCAATTTCTACTTACTAAAATATTTAAAATATAAACAGTGAAAAAATTAGATTTATCAAGTGTTACAGTGAGTAACCAGTTCCCTTTAAAAGAAGGCACTTTAGATTTTCTTCAACTTGCATATCAGGAAGGTTTAACTGCCATCGCAAATAACCTTATAGGTGGCATATCAGATTCAACCCGCGGATATATTTTATGGGGTTGCCAAAATACAGGAAGTGGATTGAACTATATAATTTCAACAGGCGGAATTTATTATAATGGAGAAGTTCTTCTTGTTGATGCAACCACATTTACTGCATCATCAGGAAATGTAGCAGTAACAGTTATTGGAACAAGCCAATATACCATAAATGCTGACCCTGTAACATTTACAGATGGAGTTTCAAGGAACGTTCACAACATTAGAAAAATTATTTTTGTTGATGGCCCAAGTGGTACTGGATTATTTGATTTTGGTTCTTTGATTCAAACTTCAATAGGTGTAAAAAATGACCAACAAGCTACTTTACCTTCAACCTATACTGTAACTTTTGAACAAAACAGAACAGTATTTTTTGCAGCAGCATCTGTTTCAACCGCAATCACTTTTGATTTTACAAATGCAGTACCTGGGAATGTTGTTAGATTAAAATGGAGTTACGGTTCAGGTGTATCATTATCAGTAACAACCCCAACAGGTGCAACAATCATAAAAGATTCAGGCACATTAGCATCTGCAACATCAGCAAACAATCTTTTTTACTGCATTTATTTAGGAAAAAATGAATTGGGGAAGAATGAAGTTTCATATACACTAAAACAGGTATAAACCTTTAAAACAATATTAATATAAATGTTTTCAAAGTATTATTTTTCGCTTGATAACGATGCCGGTGGGACACCACCACCATCTTCATTTACTTTAAGTTTGGCAAATGATGCACCAAATTTGACTGCAACTTTTGGTGGAGGAACACCACCTTACCATTATAGTTTTTCTTCAAGTTATTCTGGAACCTGTAATGGTATGACTATTACCACACCAACAGGAACGACTTCTTCAACTACAGCGTCAACTACATACACCGCTGCAATGTATGGTGGAACGACCTATTATTTCAACGTGTACGCTTATGATTCAGGTACGCAAAGTGCCACATCAAATACGATAACAATTCATGCCTGCCTTGTTCCTGAATCGCTTATCACTTTAAAAAATGGAGAACAAAAACAATTGGCAAAATTAAAAGTTGGAGATAAATTGTATGGAGAAAATAACCAAGTTGAATCTTATGAAACTTATCATGTAGGAACCATTTATGATATTAATTCTGGTTTATTAAAATCTTCAATTGGGCACATTCATTTAGTAAATGGTGGACAACAGGTTCAGGCATTGGATTTAAAAATAGGAGATAAATTAAAAAATATAAATGGTGAAGAAATTGAAATTTTAAGCATTGAAAAAGTACAAGGACAATTTGAAGTTATAAACATTTCAACTACTAATAAAACATACTACGCTAATGGTATTGCAACTCACAATAAACTGCCTTGCTAACTAAATTCCAATTTTTTATTTTTTATAATATTTAAAATTAGAACAAAGTATCAAGTTAAAAAGATACTGCATCAATAGTATTGATAATCCATTAATGAAATTTTTATATGCCACAAACATAAATTCTGATGAACCAATAATGCTTATAAACAAGCACATTGGTTTTGATACAGAAGATGGTCAAGGAATAGATGGAAGCATTTTTCAATCAGAATTACTGGCGTTGAATGAGATGGGAAAGAAACGAATCCAAATCTGGATAAACAGTGTAGGCGGGTCAGTGATGGATGGATATAATATATGCAATGCAATATTAAAAAGCCAAACAAGAGTAGATACATATTGCTTAGGGATGGCAGCTTCAATAGCGGCAGTTATTTTCCAAACAGGCAGAAAAAGGATAATGGCAGATTATTCAATCTTGATGTACCACAATCCATATTCTGAAGGTGCAGATGGAAAAAAAACAACAGAAAGTCCCTTGTTACAATCAATGAAAGATTCATTGAATAAAATCATATCACAACGGGCAGGAATGGCAGCAGTTGATGTTACAAAGATGTTAGATAGAACATCATTCATCCAAGCCGATGAAGCAGAAAGATTAGGATTATGCGATGAAATTGAGGATACTGAAACTATGAACACCAAAAACCTTCCTAAAAATGATTTCAAACTTTTTTATGCAGAAGCAAATAAAGTTTTGAACAAACTAATATTTAAAAATAATAAAATGATAAAAGTTACAAACAAACTTTCACTAACAGAAGATGCAAATGAAGATAGCATCATAAAAGCCATTGATGAAGTGGTTAATAAAGCCGTTGAAGATGCTACTGCAGTTCTTTCTAAAAAATCAAATGATGATTTAGATAAGATGAAAACAGAAATGGAAGATTTGGAAGCCAAGCTCAAAGATGCAAAAGATGCATTTGAAAATGCGCAATCTGAATTAGATACTGAAAAAGAAAAAGCTGAAAAAGTTGAAGAAGCTGCAAAAGAAGAAAAAGCAAAAAACCTTATTACAGAAAATGTAAAAGCGGGCAAAATAAAAAATGAAGCTACTGCAGTATCAGAATGGATTGAAAAAGCCAAAGCTGATATGAAAGGAGTTCAGGCGATGCTTGATTCAATTCCGGTAAACAAATCAGCTGAGAAGTTTGAATTGAATGTGGAGAAAAAAGAAATTCCAAATAGTGTTGCATTAGAAATGGCACGGATTTCAAACAAACTTGATAAAAAATAAATCTTAAAAACCCCCAAATAAATTTTATAAATGCCAGAAGCATTAGTTATTACAGACACAACATACGCAGGCGAAGCCGCATCTGCGTTTATTACAAGACCAGTTGTTGGAATGGACACAGTTCAGAAAGGATGTATCCACGTTCAAGATGGTATCAAAAAGAAATATACAATTCCAAGAATTGAAGTTTCAAACTTTATTCAAAAGCGTGCAGCAACCCCAGTTTCACAAGGTACAATCTTAGTGGATGGTCGTTCATTAACTCCGATGGATTTGATGTTATACATCGAGTTCAATCCAAGAGATTATGAAGCACATTGGTATGCAGTACAGCTTGACCCAAAACTTTTAAATAGAGACTTACCACCTACAGCAGAAGAATTCACAATGCTTCAAACAATGAAACGTTTGAATGAATTTTTTGAAAATGCAACATGGAGAAGTCGTTTAGTTTTTGACCCTGCAAACGGAAGTCATGCAACTCCTGCATCAAAAGGTCAAGCAACAACTGATTCCGTTTACTTCTATTTTGATGGATTGATAACAAAATTATTGAATGATGCTGCAACAGTACAAGTTGCAAGTCCTTTGATTTTAGTAGCAGGTACAGGTGATGGCACACATGAAAATATCAGTGCAGCTTTCAATCGTGTTTATGCAGCAGTTCCACAGGCTTTGTTGTTCAAATATGGAAATAAAGGTTTGAAATTTCATGTTTCTTACTTAACACAACAAGTTTATGAACAAGATTTACTATTAAGTACTTTCAAAAATCAGGACACAACTCAGGCAGGTATCAACAGATACAAAGGTTATGATGTAGTTCCTTTAGCTGGAATGACTGATAATACAATAATTGCAACTATTTCAAATCCTGATATGGATTCAAATCTTTGGATTGGATGCAATTCAGAACAAGATGAAACTGGTTTACAATTAGCAAGATTGCAAGCAAATTCTGAATTATTCTTCATCAAAGGATTATTCAAAATGGATACACAGATTGGTTTTCCTGATATGTCTGTTATCTACACAAACATTATTGCATAAAAAAATTGAATGGGACAAGAAACAGAAGTTGTGAAAAGCGAAACTGAAACTCCGAAAGTTGATGTAAGTGCTGAAAAAATACAGGTAGCAAAAGTTGAAACTGCAAAGGTTGAAAAACCAGTTGTAGTAAAAATAGAAGACACTACTGCAAAGGTTGAAAACCCTATTGAAGTAAAAACAGATGCTTCAATAAAAATAGAAAAAGCCAAAGCAATTTTTGAAGTGATGCCGCATATAACAACAATTTGGTTTGATAAGAATGGAGATTGGAGATTCTATTCCACTCCAGGTTCAACACCAATCAACAAAAATAAATCTTAAAAATTAATGGCATTAAATAACGTATCATTTGTTTTGGGTAAAGGTGGTTTAGGCCGTCCATTACCCGGACAAGATTATATATCTGGATTAGCATTTTACGGAAGTACTTTACCTTCTGGATTTTCAACAAGCAATAGAATTAAACAATTCTTTTCTGTTCAAGATGCGGTTGCTGCAGGTATTGTTTCTGATTATTCAGATGGAACACAAGCTACTGCAACATTTACTGTTACAGTGATTGGAAACAGTGGAGATACCGCTACTATGAACGTTGCTGAACCTTCTGGTTCTATTACAATAGGAACTTATACTAAATTATCTACTGATAGCACAACAACATCAGTTGCCACAGGAATTGCAAACGCAATTAATGCTGGTACACAAACACATGGATATACAGCAACAGCAACAGCAGCAGTAGTTACAATAACAGCAAGGAAAGGGTTAGGAATTTTCTTAAATTCTGGAACTCCTTTAACAGCAGTTTATTCAACATCTGCAACATTAGCTGGAACAATAACACAATTTACAGGTGGTGTAGCAAGTGTATTTGCAGTTTGGAATTACCACATAACAGAATATTTCAGACTTCAACCACAAGGAAATTTGTATGTAGGAATTTTTCCAATTCCTACACCCTATACTTTTACTGAAATTACTACTATGCAGAATTTTGCAAAAGGTAGTATCAGACAAATCGGTGTATTCAAAGATTCTTCATCTGCATTTTCAAGTGGTGATTTAACTTTGATTCATAATATTTGCAACGCAAATGTTGCAGTACATAAAGAATTGATTGCTTTGTATGCAGCAGATATTTCAGGAACACCTGATGTATCAACTTTGCCAAATCTTTCAACTTTATCAGCTAATTTAGTTAGTGCTGTTATTTCACAAGACGGAGGTGGTTTAGGAAACAACTTGTTCCTTGCAACTGGCAAAAGTGTTACAACACTTGGCGCATTGTTAGGTGCAGTTGCATCAGCAAAAGTTTCCCAATCAATTGCATGGGTAGCAAATTTCAATATCAGCAATGGTGTTGAATGTGATAACGTGGCTTTTGCAAATGGGGTGCAATTCTTCAATGCATCTGTAACCGATTCTTTACTTACTACTTTACAAAATAACAGATACATATTCCTTAGAAATTTTGTTGGATTAGCAGGTTCTTATTTCAATGAAAATAGCACTTCAATTTCAACAACTTCTGATTATGCTTATATAGCAGATAACAGGGTTATGCAAAAAGCAACAAGAGGAATTTATTCTTCATGTGTTCCTGCCCTTAATTCACCAATAACCTTGAATGGAGATGGAACATTAAGCGATGAAGCAGTAGCATATTTTACAGGTCTTGCAGAATCATCTTTAATACAAATGGTAAGAGATGGTGAATTGTCAGATTTTGCAGTAACAGTAAATACAACACAAAATATAGCATCAACTGGATTGATGATAATTAACGTAAATCTTTTACAAATATCAACTGGAAGAAATATTCAAGTTTCAATTGGATATGGAGTAACAGTTTAAAATAAAATTATAAATGCCTGCACTTATCAATGGTATAAATTATTCATGGGCGAATGTAAAATTAAATCTATTTGGAGTTCCAGTAATTGGGATTACAGAAATAGAATACAATCGCAAGATGAAAAAAGAAAATAATTATGGATTCGGTCAAAACCCAATTTCAAGGGGTTATGGAAACATCGAAAACGAAGGAAACATTTCCATCTATTGGGAAGAGTGGAGAAGAATAATTGCTGCTGCACCAACCTTTGATGGATTACAAATAAAACCTTTTGACATACAAGTTTTATTCGGTCAATCGGGATTAAATTTTAAACAAGACACTTTGCGTGCTTGTGAATTTACCGAAGACCCTTTCAATGCAAAACAAGGAGATACTAAGTTTATCATTAGACTTCCTTTAATCATTGGTGCAATTGAACATACTACCCCTTAATCATTCTTTCTTTTCAATATTTAAAAAATAAAAAATGACAAAAGAGGAAGCACAAATAAAGAAAGAAAAAACAGAAGCACAAACAAAAGCAGATAAATTATCTGAACAACTTGGTGTAACTGTACATACAATTATATTTCAAGAAGAAAAAGACGGCCCATTGATTGTTGGTTTTATAAAAGAACCTTCAAGAATGGTAAAATTAGCTGTCCTTGATAAATCAGTTATGGGTGGATTTTCAGCCGCTGCTGAAATGTTAGATACCGTTTTATTGAAACAAGAATCTGACCCAAGAATTTATTCAGAACGTTCCGAGGATGATAAAATTTACTTAGGCGCTGTAATGGCTGCTTATGACCTTGTGAAATTTTCAGTAAACACGCTGAAAAAAAAATAGAAAAATACAAAATTGATGATAATAGCAGTGATGAAAGTCGGATGGCGGCAATCATTCACTGCGTTTTTCATTTAGACCCAGACACACTTACAGAAGATGAATTTGCAAAATTATGGGGAAGGGCAAAATACTATTCTTCATTAGCTTATCAGATAAAATGGAATTAAAAAGCGGAATATTATTTCCGCTTTTTTAGTTGTGTAAATATTTAAAATATGAATGAACGAAGAAGCATTATGTGGAATTTATTTAATTGAAAGCCCCAATGGAAGAATTTATATCGGACAAAGTGTAGATATTTTTAAAAGATGGAAATCTTATAAAAAGTTGAGTAATTGTAAAAGCCAAATAAAACTTTATCGTTCTTTAAAAAAATATGGAGTTGAAAACCATTCATTCCATATAGCATTTGAATGTTCAGAAGAAGACTTGAATAAAGAAGAAAGATTTTACCAAGAAGTTTTTGATGTATGTGGAAAAGAAGGTTTGAACTGTAAACTAACTGAAACCGATGATAGAAGTGGAAAGATGTCTCCTGAAGCTTGTAAAAAAATAAGTGTGGCTATGAAAGGGAAAAAAGGCTTTTGGGAAGGAAAAAAAATGTCTTTTGAAGCTAAAAAGAAAATGAGTGAAAAAGCTAAGAATAAAAAATTGACAGTTGAACACAAAGCTAAATTCAATTACAAAGGAAAGGAACATACTGACGAATGGAAAAAAAATATAAGTCAAATAAATAAAGGAAAAAAACATTCTGATGAAACCAAACAAAAAATTGGACTGGCGCAAAAAGGAAGAAAACATTCAGAAGAACATAAAAGAAAAATTAGTGAAGGATTGAAAAATTCACATAAAAATAAAAATTTATAAATGCCGGAAGTAGTGTACACACTGAGTCTGCGTGACCAATTAACCAATAAATTGAATGATGCAGACCATGCAGGCAAAAAGCTGGAAGGAACTATGAGTTCACTGGAAAGTAGAATTGTAGGAGTTGCAGAAGCATTTGGTGTATCATTTTCTTTATGGAAAGGAATCGAATTTATTCAATCTTCAACCCAAGAATATGAAAAATTAGTTCTTGCACAATCCCAGGTTGAAGCGGGTTTAAAATCAACCGGATATGCAGCAGGGTTAACTTCAAAGGAATTAAATGAATCAGCAGAAAAAGTCCGCCAAACTGTTGATTTTACAAAAGCACAGATTGTAGACCTTCAAGCCCAATTATTAACCTTTCCTGCTATTACAAAAAATAAATTTGAACAGGCGACTAAAGCTGTTTTAGATATGAGTGCTAGAACGCACCATAATGTGGACGAACTTTCTATTATGCTTGGTAAAGCCTTGCAAGATCCTATTAAAGGAATGACAGCACTAAGAAGGGTAGGTGTAAATTTTTCAGAAGTACAAGTAAAAGTTGCCAAACATTTGGTTGAAACTGGGCATGCTGCAAAAGTTCAAACTTTAATTCTACAAGAATTGACCAATGAATATGGTGGTTCTGCAAAAGCTGCCTTTGATGCAAATCCTTTAGCTCAATGGAACATGGCAGTAGAAAAAATTCAAGAGACTATAGGACATTTAACAACCACTTTAATGAAAAAAATGGTTCCGGTATTATTAGAAGTTGTAAACAAGTTAAAAGATTTATATCACTGGATAAAAGAAAACAGCGATACTATTATTCCAATTATTACTGTCATTGGTTCTTATGCTGCAATCATGGGAACAGTAGCAGCAGCCACTAAATTATGGACAGGTGCGGTATGGCTTTTAAATCTTGCATTAGATGCGAATCCTATAGTACTGGTTATTTCAGCCATAGCTGGTTTAATAGTTTATTTATATAGAATAAATCACTCAACAGAAGATTGGATGGTTTCCTTGAAAAACTTATTTGAGTTAGCTAAAAATGGAATTGGTGTTTTAGTAACTGGCTTTCAATCTGCATTTGAACAAATAGTGTATGATGCAAAAGTATTTTGGTTAGAAATGCAAGATGTATGGAATAAAGGGGTACATCTTTTAACTGGTATGGATGACCCACTGACTCAGCAATTAAAAGATTTGGAAGATGAACATATTAAAGCGCAAAAATCTTTAACTCAATCAGGACAAGATTATATAAATGCATTTGCTTCACAATGGGATAAAAATAAAATGGCAACAAACATTTTTAGTCTACCCGGAGACACTAGTGCACCACATAATATAACAGTGAAAAAAACTACTAATCCTACTTCTGCTACTACTAAAGAAACTAAAGGCGCAAAAGGGAATAAAGCAGTTACAATCAATATCAAAATTGATGCTTTACAAAAAGGTGATATAAAAATATCTACTACAAACATTAAAGAATCAGCAGGGAAAATTCAACAAATGATAACTGGTGCTTTAATGGGTGCTGTGAATGATTCACAGGTGGTGGCGGAACGCTAAAATAAAATAAAATGCCAGATTTTCAAGAAATAGAAAAACATATCCCAGCACAAACGAATCCAATAGTTATAAAAAGTGCGCCTATTAATAACATAATTCGCACTTATAACATTGCACATTTGGGTTCTGTAAAACCAACTGAACAAAATCCTTATAAAGGAAAAGTACCTTCAAATCAACCTGATAAATCCAAACTGCCTTTATCTCCATTGGGTACACCAGTTATGCAGGATATTACTTTTGAATCCGTTACTTATACAGATTTTATAACAAAGCAAACCATAACCACTAAGTCATTAAAACTGATAAATATTTTATTAACTGTATCACAAGCAAAGAAAATTATCACTACGGAAATTCAAGGAAGAAATGGAACTGTGAAAGAATATATTGGTATGGATGATTATGAAATTCAAATAAATGGAATATTAACTGGTACTAATGGTAACCATCCAGCAGACCAAATAATTTCTTTGCAACAAATGTTAACTGCAAGGGTTACTACACCTGTTACCTGTGATTATTTATTAAATCTTGGGATTCAAAACATAGTAGTAAAAGATTTTACTTATCAACAAGATGCTGGTGGCTATTCAACTCAAAATTTTTCGATTACCTGCCTATCTGATGAGTACGTGAACCTTTTAATATCTTAATAATGTTTACAGTTTTATCAAAAATTACTTTCGTTCAATCCCCTACAACTGATTTTAAAACCAGAACTAAAACCATTGTTTATAATTTTTGCCACGATTATAAAGCAAAAAGTTCATGGGTTGATTTGACTGACGATGGTGAAATAACACTTCCTAAAAATATTTCTTTTACAGATGAATTTGGTAACAAGCAATCAATCAATAACATCATTGGTGGTTTTTCTGTTGATAATTCAGGGAACCCAATATCACCATTATTTCTTCGGGGAGATAAAGTAACAATTCAATCTGGTTATTCTTATTATAACAAAGCAGGAAACGAAGTAAACACCTTACAAACAGTTTTCACTGGATATATTTCAACTGTTACATCAAAGAAACCATTTGTTATAAAAATTGAAGACAATATGTTCATTTTGAAACAACATCACGCAACAGGTGGCAATAATAATTTTTTTTCAGGTTCAAAATATACTGTAGAAAAAATGCTTGCTGAAATGATTTCAAATGCAGGATTAGATTTCTTAACTGTGAATACAAAAACAACAACTTCATTGGGCGATTTTAGGGCAGAAGGTTCAATCTGTCAGGTATTAGCTGAACTGAGTAAGACGTATGGTTTCAAATCCTATTTTAGAGGCAATGAATTGAGATGTGGTTCAGAAGTTTATTTTGCTACTGACGATGGTAATTTAACCAAAGGTGGAAATCCTACTTATTGGAACTTTGATTTCCAACAAAATATTATTTCTGATGAACTTGAATACCGGAGAAAGGATGATGTTATTTTAAGTGCTGTTTGTAAAAATACCATTGAAGAAGCTACAGGGAAAACAACAAAAGATGGAACTGCAAAAACTAAAAAAGTAAGGTTAGAAGTTTTGATAACTTTTCAAAATGGTTCTGATACGCCCACAGTAATTGTAGGAACAAAAGATAATCCTTTGCCACCAAATGATGGTGGAGAAAGACATGACTTTACTTTCCTCAATGCAAAAACTGTGGCTGATTTAGTTGCCCAAGGAACTCCACAATTAAAACGTTTTTATTACACAGGATTCAAAGGAAAATTTACAACGTTTGGAATTCCATTTATCGAATTTGGAAACTATATAAATCTGGTTGATGAAGTTCTTCCAGAAAGAAATGGAAGATATGTTGTAAAATCAGTTGAATATAAGGGTGGTGTGGAAGGATTAAGACAAGACATTGAATTAGAATATAAAATCAATATTTAATACATGAATGTCAGACGGTCAAATTATTCAATCTATTCAGCAAATTGCTGGAACTTTTAATGCAGATATTGTTCACTTAATCACCGCCGAAGTTGATAGTGTTAATATTGCTTCACGTTCCTGTAGTGTAACCACTATATCAGGAAAAAATAGCACAGCACTAGAAAATGTAGAATTAATGGCTGCAATAGATGATGGAATTTTATTTGTTCCATCCATTGGTTCAACTGTCAAAATAAGTTATTCAAATTATAACAGTCCATTCATTGTTCAATACAGTGAAGTTGACCAAATTCTTTTTATTTCAGGTTCAAGTCAGGTTTCAATTGTGGATGGAAAAATTATGCTGAATGATGGAAGTTATGGTGGTTTAATTCAAGTAGAAAAACTTGTTGAAAAATTAAACAATCTTGAAAATTTAGTAAATGATTTAGCGGCAAAATTTACATCCCATATTCATGTTTTAACCCTTACAAGTGGGTCAGGAACATCAGCACCTACAGCATCATCTGAAACAACAACTTTAATTACTACCCAGCGCGCTGATATTGAAAACAATTTAATTCAGCACGGAAAATAAGATAAATGCCACGCCAAGATTTAGCACTTTTAGACAACGACTTATTAATAATCAATGGGGATATTGCAATACAAGAGTCTGACATTCAACATATAGACGACACGATTAATTCAAAAATAAAACAATATTTAAGAATTAAAACATTGAATGAATTATGAAAAACATTATGAAAAATTAATTGAAACAAGAAAATTTTTAATTAGAAAAAAGAGTGAAAAAAGTTATTATGAAAGCCACCACATTTTACCAAGATGTTTAGGTGGAAATAATTCAAAAGAAAATCTGATTTTATTAACAGGAAAAGAACATTTTATAGCCCATCTTTTACTTACAAAAATGTATAAAGGTGAAGCACGGAAAAAGATGTATTTCGCTTTTTGGAGAATGTGTCAATCAAGTAAGAATCAAGAAAGAATAAAATCTGCTTCACAATATGGATTTGCAAAAGAATTATTTTCAATTGCTATGAAAGGAAGAAAAGCATGGAATAAAGGAATAAATCTTTCTGATGAAACAAAATTGAAAATAAGTGAATCACATAAAGGAAAAAAAATTTCCAGTGAAATAAAACAAAAAATGAGTGATTCACAAAAAGGAAGAAAACATTCTGATAAAACAAAAACAAAAATAGGTTTAGAAAAAAAAGGGAAAAAACTTTCTGAAGAACATAGAAAAAAATTAAGTATAAGTCATCAAGGACACATCACTACTAATGAAACCAAATTAAAAATGAGTGAAATAGGAAAAGAAAGAATATTCACAGAAGAGTGGAGGAAAAAATTAAGTGAAGCAATGAAAGGAAATAAAAATGGATTAGGACATAAACATTCTGACGAAACGAAAAAAAGAATTGGTGAAAAAAACAGGAAACATATTTTAAAAAAACCAAAGGAAAAAGTAGCAGGACAATGAAAAAAGTAAATCAAGATTTTGCAATGACTGACAATGATTTATTCATAATCAATGGGGATATTGCAATACAAGAGTCTGACATTAATCACATAGACGATACCATAAACGCTTTCCCCGGATGGTGGAAAAATTATTTGGAAGATGGAGTTGGTATTTCCCAATATTTAAATAGTATAGGGTCTGAACAAACAATAAAAAAAGCCTTAATAATCAATCTTCAATCAGATGGGTATATAGTAAATAATCCAATCATTGAAACTGATTCTTCTGGTCAATTAAAAATTATACCAAATGCAACAATTTAAAGCAGTTCAAGGGCAAAACTTACTCGATGTCTGTTTAAATACTTATGGTTCGTTAGAATCACTTTTCCAATTAGTAATGGATAATGATTTAAAAAACATCAATGATACTGTTTTAAGTCAACAAGTGTTTAATTGGAATCCAAGTTCCGACACTCAACAAGTAAGTACAACTTACGCAACTAATAATAATATCTTCTTTTTAGAAGACACTTATTTGGATGGAATAATAGATGATTCAAATAATCTTCTTTCAGATACTTCGAACAATAATATAACTTAAAATAATGCCAAAGAAAAGATTTATAGATTTTCCCCAAGGGGCTTTTGATTCAACAAAAATTATTTTACAATCAGACCCAATTACTGGTGCTTTACAAAAAACAAATCTTCCAGCAATTGTTTCACAAACTTATGTTGATACAGGATTAGGTAATAAATTGGATTTAATAAAAAAACCAATTGTAACAACTGTTGCTGGATTAAGAACACAATCGGTTGCTGCTGATATTATGTATCAAACTACTGATAATGCTGGTGGACAATGGCATTATGATGCAACTGATACCACAAGTACAGATAATATAGGAACTGTGATTGTAACCGCTGGCGGCCAAAGAATGAAAAGGATTTATTCAGGTTCAATTAATGTAAAATGGTTTGGTGCAGTAGGACTTGCAACAACCGATGACCAACCTGCAATTCAAGCCGCTATAAATTTTGCAGTTAGTACTCAAATATATTCTGTTTATATCCCCACTGGAAATTATAAAATCAATTCACCCATTTATATAACAGGTGGTAACAACATCAAAATTTTTGGTGATGGAAAACAAAACACATGGATAAGAACCAATGCTGCAATGAACGCAGCTATATTATTTGATACAACAATTTATTTCCCTGGGGGAGTTGAATCTTATAAAAATACATTTAGTGGTTTTACAATAAGTTGTGCTGATAATGGTTACATCGTCAATTATGGAATATTAGGAACATCACTTGCACACACTACATTTGAAAGAATTGGAATTACCGGTTCAAGAATAGCAGGATTACATGCTGAATATGGATGGAATAATAATCTGATTGATTGTGAGTTTAGTAATAATTATGGTAATGGAATAGAATTATTCAACAATACTAATAGCACCTTAGTCATAGGATGTAAAATATTCGGAAATGGTGGATTTGGTGCAGTAGTTACTGGCACGCAAGGGCTTACATTTAATAGTACCACTTTAGAACATAATTCTATGGGTGGTATTTATTTAATAAATGGAGGACAGAATTTAACTATTGAAAATTGCTATTTTGAAGCAAATGCACAAACAGGCTTGTATTTTACCAACGCGGGCATAACAGTAAAAGCAGATATTATTTTAAATGGTTCAAGTGATTTAACAGGGCAATCGCTTGAAAATTCTTATGGTGTTACAGGTGTGAGTTTAAAAAATAATCAGCATACTGCAACTTATATGCTTGATGCTATTGTTTTTGCAAATTCAGTTGATGGTTTAAAAATTGATAACGTTAATAATAATTCACCAATAAATCCAACTGTCCCACTTTTAGGTCTTATAAATGATTCTACTTTTGGAACAGCAAAAGATGTTTCATTAGGAAATAGAAAAGGATGCACCCCTACTTATAATATTCTTAGGGGGAGTATTACTCCAGATAAAGGATTAGGTGGTTCACCTTGTTTTTGGAGGGATGACTTAATAAAGCAAAACAATTTAAAGTTTTCATTAATTTCTTATATAACGAAAGTTACAGGTAATGGAGGCAGTATTAGTTATGACACACAAACTTTTAACGGCGGTCAAGTAATGAAAGCAGGTGGAAATGTGGATTCAAGTGACTATTATTTATTTAATATCCCAATTACCACTACTTCGTATTTATCAGGCCAATTTGTCCATTTTAGTTTTTGGGTTAAAAATGATGCAACTAACACAGGCATTGAGTATGGACAATATAGTTCGATTTTGATTGATAATAATTCTTTAACAACCAATTGGCAATTTATATCCAGTGGTTTTCAAATGCCTGCAAGTGGTACAGTTCAATTTGGATTCAAAAAAATAGGAACAAGTACAGGATTTATTTATATAGCAGGAATACAATTAGGACTTATAGGTTCATTATATGATTCATCCCCTGTTACATCAGCACAAAGTAATTTTAGTAATATTCAAGTTGGAACTCCATTTGATGGGTTAAGTGGTGCATTAGAAGTCGTAGGTACAAATAATCTGGCGCGATTGAGTTCACCAGACCCAAGTATCAGATTGAATTCTACAACTATTACCCAACAATATTTATTACAATTGGTAAGTGGTAATGGACGTTTTCGCATTAGTGATGATACTTTAGGAATTGAAAGATTTACAATTTTACCTAATGGAAATATTGGTATTAATAATTCTAGTCCTGCATCCATACTTGATGTAGCCGGAAACGGTAATTTTTCTGGAACATTAACTGCAACTTCTTTTTCAGGTTCAGGTGCATCATTAGCAGAAATTACTCCTACTCAAATTGGCCTTTCAAATGTTAATAACACTGCTGACGCAGCAAAACCTATATCCACACTTCAACAAGCTGGATTAGATTTAAAAGCTAATATTGCTTCACCAACATTTACAACTCAGGTTACAACCCCTTTGATTTATGGAAGCGCATCTTCAAGTGGAACTTTAACTGTTGGGTCAACTTCAAATGCTACTAAGGGTAAAATATTATTTGGTACCAGTGCTTATGATGAAGTAAATAATAGATTAGGCGTTGGGATAAACCCATCTTATAAATTAGATGTATCAGACCCAACTTTATATACCACAACTCAGAATTTAACAGTGGGTAATTTTTGGAAAAGTTCAGATGGTGGAAGTTCTTTGTTGAATGTGGGTGTTGGTGGTGCAAGTATTGTTAATTCGGTAAGCATGGAATTTAATTCCGGTGCCGGTGGAACATTCAGATATGGAACTTATGTTGATGCAAATATTGTAAATAATAATACTGGTACTTCCGGGCCTTATGGTAATCTTAATTTGGTAACCAATGGTTCAAGAAGACTGGTAATTGGTGGAGGTACTCAATCAGGTCAGAATGGTGTTGGTGTTACTTCACCCACCGCAAAATGGCACATTGCGGCAGGAACCGCAACTGCGGGTACAGCGCCTTTGAAATTAACTAGTGGGGTAAATCTTACAACTCCTGAAAATGGTGCATTTGAATTTGATGGAACACATTTTTATGCAACAGTTGGAACAACAAGATACCAACTTGATAATCAAACATCAAATGTTACAGAATATAAATTATCAGCATTAAACACTGCGCCAATTTCATCAACCGATACAGGAACATTAGGTGAAATAAGATTCACAGCAACTTATATCTATGTATGTACAGCAACTAACACATGGATAAAAACAAAAATGATGGCGTGGACAAATTCACCAATCCTTTGTGAAGTTAAAGCAGGAACAACGGCTGCTACAACTGCTGGCATTGTGGTCGGTGCAACAACTTATATTAATTCTTTAATAACAGATAGCCAAGTAGAAGTAACAATAAATAATATTAATGTTCCTTCTTTAGACCACACTGATGGAACGCTTTTTTATTCAAAAACTACCAGCAGCAATACAATCACATTTAGTGCTGCAATTGTAACAGGTGATTGGTATAAAATTAGAATCGCTTAAATGAAAAAAATTATTATCCTTATATTTCTTACATGGTTTGTAACAAATATATTTGCCCAAAAGCAACAACAAGGATTAGGCAGTATCAACACGGTAGTTCATGTAGCAGGGGAATTGCAAGTTGATAGTAACTTTACTTTAAAAGGACAAAATCTTTCAAACACGTTAGCTGCTAAATTAGATTCATCTTTCAAGGATACTTTAAATTATGCACCACCTTTTAACTATGATTCCCCGACAAAAACTTTAAGTTTAAAAGGGCTTGTTGCTAATTATATTTCAAAGACTGCAAATTATACTGCCACAATTAATGATTACACTATTGATTGTACTACAGGAACATTCACAATTACACTTCCAACAGCAATAGGAAATACAGGAAGAATTTATGTAATAACAAATAGTGGTTCAGGTACTATAACATTAGCTACTACATCTTCCCAAACATTTACAAACGTATCAGCTACACCTACAACTTTAAGTATGTCAACAGTGGGAAGTATTACAGTACAAAGCAATGGTGCTAGTTGGTTAGAAATTGCTAAGCTATGAAAAAATTATTAACGATATTGTTTATTTGTTTACTGCAAAACTGCTTTGCACAAACTACCTATTACATCAGTAATGAAGGAAGTACAAGCAATTCAGGTACATCAACTTCAACAACGTGGCCTTTGTCAAAAGTAAATTCATTCAGCTTTTCGGCAGGTGATAATGTGTATTTCAAAAGTGGTGAAACTTTTTATGGAAACATTGTTGTAAATAGTTCTGGTGTAGCGGGTAACCCAATTTACTATGGTGCATACGGGTCAGGTTCAAATCCTATAATAACAGGTTTTTCTAGTGTTACAACATGGACAAATCGCGGGAGTAATATTTGGGAGAGTTCAATTCCTATTTCTAACCTTTCTAACTGCCATATGGTTTCAATCAACGGGGTAAATACGCCCATGGGAAGGTATCCAAACGGAAACACTTGGTTTCCTTATCAATCCCATTCTGGATATACGTCTATTACAAGTAGTAGTTTAGGTGGAACAGATTGGAGAGGCGCCCAGGCAGTAGTAAGAGTATTAAGATGGGGTATGGACATAGATAGTATAACATCTACTTCTGGAAGTACTATAACTTTTACTACGTTAGACAATAATACAGGTTACGGCCCACAAGATGGATATGGTTTTTTTATCCAAAATGATTTAAGGACTTTAGATGTTCAAAACGAGTGGTATTATAATCCAACCACAAGAAAGATTGATATTTATTCTACATCTTCCCCACTTAATGTAAATGTATCAACTATTGATACATTGGTTTATAGCAACAATGAAAGCTATGTTACATTCAGTAACCTGTCTTTTCAAGGAGCGAACCAATTTTGTATTAAAATAAATAACAGCAATGGCGAACCTTATGGTAGTAATTTCATAATTAAAAATTGTGATTTTAATTATGCTGGATTATCGGGAATTGATGTTTATGCATCTACTTATTTGAATATCAATAATAATACATTTAATAACTGTAATAACTTTGCTATTAATGCAGGTGGTGCAGGCTCGACAAATGCAATTATAACAAATAACCTAATAAAAAATAGTGGTGTTATTCCAGGAGCCGGAAGTGCTTTTTTAGGTGGGTATAAAGGAATCCATGCAGTTGGTGCTAATGGAAATATATCTTACAATGAAATAGATAGTACTGGTTTTAATGCACTGGAGTTTGACGGAGATAATACAGTAGTGCAAAACAATTTTATAAATAATTACTGTTTTGTCTTGGATGATGGTGGTGGTATATATACATTCCCAAATATTTTGGTAGCTGAACTACAAAGAAATGTAAGTAATAACATCATTCTTAATTCAGGTGATGCACATGCAGGAACTGCTGATAACACAACACAAGCCATGGGAATTTATTTAGATGGATTGAGTTCAAACGTGAACGTTATTGGTAATAGTATTAGTAAAGCAGATCAGGGAATTTTTATAAATAACAGTAGCAATATAAATATAATTTCAAACACAGTTTTCAATACTGGGCAGGCTATTTACTTGAGAAAATATAATAGTGGAGTGGCTATGCCTAATGTTTATGTTCATAAAAACATTTTCTTTGCACAGGCAGCTACACAAAGAACGCAAGAATGGTATTTTGAACCTGGAAATACAGTCACTTTACCTTCAGGATACAGTAGTGATTCCAATTATTATGCAAGACCAATAGACGATAATTTAACTATTAGATATCAAGGAGTAAATAAAAATTTAGCCACGTGGCAAGGCCTTTCAGGGCAGGATGCACATTCAAATAAATCACCACGTACAATTACCGATGTTGCACAGTTAGATTTTGAATATAACCCCACATCTTCTCCCGTTACAAAATCATTATCTGGAATTTTTGTTGATGTTACTAACACATCTTATTCGGGGTCAATCACGTTGCAACCCTATACATCAGCTGGTTTAATTTATACAGGTGCCCTTTCAACTAATTTTTCAATTTCAAGGGTTCCATATTTTCGCATTAATCATTAAAGAATTAATTTATTTCGCTACCAAGTTTAAATGAAATCCAGTCAGATTCGCTTTGAAGTAGCAGAAGAATGATTGGCATTCTAAGGTAACTTTTCTGCCATAACATATTTAAAATAAAATACTTTTTAAATTTTTGAATGGCTTACATCTACCACTTACTGCACAAAATTTTTTCCACTGATAATTATTTAATCAAAACAGCTTTAGGCCTTTGGTTATATTTTGAAGGAATCCATAACTACATTTATTACATAATTATTTTCATAATTCTTGATTCAGTTACAGGAATAGCTGCTTCAATCAAATTAGGAAAGAAATTTACATCTGAATGTTTGAGGAAGGGGCTATTAGAAAAAACTGCTTTATATCTAATCCTTATTCTTTCAGGATTTTTATTAGAGTCAATATTCAAATCCATTTTTCCATATCAAAATTACTATATCGGTTGCATCATTACCACCCTTATTTGTTCATACGAAAGTGTAAGTGTTATGGAAAATATTTTGATAATCGATCCTGAATTAACTTTCTTAACTGCATTAATAAGATTAGCAAAAAGAATTTCAAATATGACTATCAAAACAGCAGATGATAAGTTAGATAAAATGGATGAAATTATGAAAGATGATAAGAAAGAAACAGAATCAACATCATCAAATATTCCTTCCTAAATTTATGAAGATTATAAAATGTATCGAGTTGTTTACACAATATGAAATCATTTGAAGCTAATCGAATCTAATATGGATTGATGTCCTTGTTCAATTTTTTCTTTTGCGGAATATAGCAACACAACTTCATTTCCTTCAACTTTTTTCGATAAACATTCAACTAATGTTACTTTATTGTTTTGTTCAAACAGAAGTTTGTTAAATTCGGTTTCAAAATGGTTATTACTTTTCTTTAGTGGTAACTCGATTACAATAAATTTTTCGTTTAGCATTTTTTTACTAAGATAGAATAAAAAAAGGATTGGAACAACTCCCAATCCTATCAAAATTCCTTCATTACCTGACCTACAGGCCAATATCTTATAAAACCTGATACATATATCACATGAAAGATGATTTGGCTTAAAACGAAAGCAAATGATTATTCATTTCTTTTAGCATATTATCAGGAAGGCTTTTTAAATAATGCATTGTGGTTGAAATTGAAGAATGACCAAGTTGTTCGGAAATTATGGTTGCAGAAACAGTATGAATTTTTTGCATTGTTGCAAATGAATGCCGTGCTAATCCTAAATAAATACGAACATCAAAACCTAAATAATTTCCAATTTTTGAAAGGGCTTTATTACAAATCCTTTTATACCTGATAATAGTATCATTAAAATGTTTAGCAGATTTATATTTGGGCATAAATTCAAAAATCAAATCATCTGCATTCCTTTTTTTGCTTCCCCAAACAGCAATAATCTTTTTAGCTTCGTCACATAAATAAACCCTGATTTCAGATTGATTCTGTTTTGTGTTTTTGGTTTTTTCACGCACAAAAGATAATATATCACCATTGATATTTTTCCACTTCAAATTGGCAACATCTTTAAAATTCATTCCATTGCATAAGTAACTAAAAAAGAAAAATGCAATTGCCCTTGTATCACGAATAGATTCAGAACGATATTCCCATAATTGTTTCAATTGTGCAGGATATAAAACTGATTTTGATTTCACTTTAGAACCCAATTGAATATTTTTAAAAGGTTTCATAGTTCCACTAATCAAACCATCATTTATTGCTTGGTTATAAATTGCCCTAAGATTCCGCAAATAAATTCCAATGGTAGTTAAAGAACGTTTCCGCTTCAACATAAATTCTTTATATCCCTTCACAAATGATTCATTAATATCTTCTAAATACAATTCCTTCCTAAATGATTGAAATGATTTCATTGAATCTTTTAAATTATTGGCAGAACCAAACCTTTCTTCGCCATTCAAATCATCAATTTTAATTTTGATTAAAGAATAAACATCAGCTTTATTAGGTGTAGATATATTCAAATCTGATTTAAAGAATTTAAGAAATGATTCTTTTGTAGGTTCATTCAATTGAGATAACAATGTTTCAGCCTTCATAATGGATGAAGTTAATTTATCCCTTACCTGTTTTTGTTTTGCGGTTAGCATCCTTCCGGAAGTCGCTTTACCATAATCTTCCTTTGAACAATATAACCTAATAGATAAGATAAATTGTTTCCTGTTCAAGTTGACAAGCAGCATCGCACGTTCCCCCCTTTTATCCCAAAAGGTTGAAACTGAATAGTTTTTTTGTGAGTATTCCTTGTTCATATTATTGTTATTTTAACTACAAATTATATAAAGAAGATTGAAGGAATAAGATAAAAATTGATGATTTTTATGATGTGATTGATTTTCAATGAAGTATAGCCAAAAAATGCAAATACATTATGCAATACATTGATGAAAAAGGGGGGAAATTTGCCCAGAAATGAAGATTTTGAAAAATAAGTGGAAGGTTGGGATGGAAAAACAAGCATACATTTGTTTATCTACAACCCTTACTGGGATTGGGTTCCAAGATAAACTGTCAGATATGTTTGATGATTTGGGTAAGGAAGATTTTCTGAACCATTATACTCATAATCAGGTGGTCCCAGGTTCAAATCCTGGTGGGCCCACAAGAAATCAGCTACTTACGTAATTTTAATCGTAGGTGGCTTTTTTTATTTGATCCTATTAATCTATATTGAAATCAAAAGTTTTTATTCGTCTAAAAAAAGATAATTTAAGTAAATATTCTGCCATTTAAAGTTTGGTATAAAATAAAGCAAAGATTAAATTTGCATTATAAAAAATACTAACATGAATACAGTTAAATGGAATGGAATCTATCCCGCTTTACTTACACCTTTTGACTCCAATGATCACATTGATTTTAAGCTTTTTGAAAAAAACCTCGATGCTCAGATCAAAGCAGGTATTGACGGTATTGTACTTTGTGGATCATTGGGAGAGGCCAGCACTTTAACTAATTTAGAAAAAAAAGAATTGCTTATTTGTGCAAATAAATTCATAAAAAACCAGCTACATGTAATTGTTAATATTGCTGAAAAAAGCACGGCAGAAGCAATTAAATGCGCACAGAATGCTGAAGAGAACGGTGCAGCTGGACTCATGCTTTTACCGCCTTTGCAATATAAGGCGGATGAAAGAGAAACACTTGAATACTTCAAAACAATAGCATCGAATACCTCTCTGCCCATAATGATTTATAATAATCCTTACGATTATAAAATAGAGGTAACTCTCAACATGTTTGAAAAGTTAACTGAACTACCTTCCGTGCAGGCAGTTAAAGAATCCACGCGAGATGTAACCAACGTTACCAGGATGAAAAATAAATTTGGAAATAGGTTTAAGATTCTTTGCGGTGTTGATACCTTGGCTTTTGAAGAGATGGCACTTGGGGCTGATGGATGGGTTGGAGGCCTGGTTGATGCTTTTCCGGCAGAAACCGTTGCTATTTACCGCTTAATGAAATTCGGAAATTATAGTGAAGCTTTAAAAATTTATCGCTGGTTTTTACCGGTTCTTGAATTGGATATCCATTCTAAGCTTGTACAATACATAAAGTTAGCAGCTACCCAAACGGGTTTAAGTAGTGAATATGTGAGAGCACCACGTTTACAAATAAAAGGCGCTGAAAGGGAAAAAGTGTTGGAAATAATTAATAGCGTTATAAAGAACAGACCGAAATTACCAGATTATTTACATTTGGATACTACAAGCAATGTTGAAAGGGCATAATCAAATCAGTTTGAGGAAAGCATGGAAGGAAAAGAATTCCTATTTTTATTCAGTCCGGTTACCAAAAATAATCTTCATGAAAATTTTTATTGCAACAGGTAATGAAGTTAATGTGGCGTTTAATAAAGCATCGACTGCTTTTATTGTTGAAGTTATAAGACATAAATCTTCAAAATACTTTAATGTAAAAATGCTTAAAAACTATAAAATCGCTTGTCAGAGAATGAAAATAGATATTCAAAATTGTTTATTGATAATTAATTATGTCGCCAAAAAAATTTATTTGTATAGACGCGCATACCTGCGGTAATCCGGTGAGAATGGTTGTAGAAGGCGGGCCTTCACTCGATGGAAATAACATGAGCGAAAAGCGACAACATTTTTTAGATGAATATGATTGGATTCGCAAAGGGCTTATGTTTGAGCCGCGTGGCCATGATATGATGAGTGGAAGTATTTTATATCCGCCTCATGATCTTGCTAATGATGTAGCTGTATTATTTATAGAAACCAGCGGCTGCTTACCTATGTGTGGCCATGGAACTATAGGTACCATCACCATTGGAATTGAAGAGGGTTTTATAGTTCCAAAAATACCTGGCATTGTACGTATGGAAACCCCTGCAGGCCTTGTATTATGCACTTACAGACAAGAGGGGAGAAAGGTTAAAAGTGTTAAATTGATTAATGTCCCTTCCTATTTGGCTGGTACAGGATTAAATGCAGATTGCCCTGAGTTGGGTGAACTTGTTATTGATGTTTCATATGGAGGCAACTTTTATGCAATCGTAGATATACAAAAGAACTTTGCCGGTCTCGAACATTATCCGGCGGAGAAATTAATCACCTGGGCCAGGGAACTGAGAAAATCCATTAATCTAAAATATAATTTTATACATCCGGATAATCCTACTATTAAAGGTTGTTCCCACATATTATGGACAGGAGAGGTAATAGACAAAACTTCAACAGCCCGTAATACGGTTTTCTATGGTGATAAAGCAATTGATAGAAGCCCCTGCGGAACAGGAACATCCGCTCGTATGGCACAATGGTATGCTAAAGGAATGCTGAAACCGGGAGATTCTTTTGTACATGAAAGTATAATAGGGTCGAAGTTTACGGGAACTATCGAAGAGGAAACAAAAGTAGGAGGAAAAACTGCAATAAGAGCAGGAATAGAAGGTTGGTCCCGGATTTATGGATATAATACCATAATCATTGATAAAGAAGACGATCCCTATGCTTTTGGTTTTCAGGTGTTGTAAAAAGTAAAAAAATATTTTTAGTCCAGATAGATTTTCTTAATTTTTAAATCTGGCTCAAATATAATTGCGGTTCTGATTGCTTAAAAAAACTCAGCCTAAATAATCTATTTATATGCAGAAAATAATGTTGATGCTTATTGATTCATTTTGTTCTTTCACTTTTGCGAACGCGCAAATGAGTATGAAATATGTTCCCTGTAACGATATGCCTAATGTCATGCAGAATTATTATGCTGATGTAATCGCATTAGAGCGTGTGTACATTGTCAAAGGCTCTCCTGAAAAAAGAGAACGTTATAAAAAACTCTCAGAAGATTATCTTTCTAAATTAAAAGGTATTGATTTTAATTCTCTGCCCCAGGAATGCAAAGCAGATTATGTTTTGTTTAAAAGAGATTTGAATGAAGAAGTATATAGAGCAAATAAAGAGGCAACATCTCTTAAAAGATTGGAAAAATGGTTTCCATTTGCTGATTCAATATATGCTTTAGAAAAAATCAGGCGAAGAGGAGGAAAAGTAAATGGCCAAAATGTGGCAGCGGATTTTTCAAATATCGATAAAGGAATTCAGCAATTGCAATCAAAATTATCACTCGAAAAATCCTTAACCATTCAGGATGAGGGAAGCGCTCAAAATATCATAGAGGGTTTTCAAATCGCATTGAATAATGTATTCTCTTTTTACAATGCCTACGACCCAATCTTCACCTGGTGGGTGCCTGTTACCTATCAGAAATTAGACAGTACTTTAAAATCTTATTCAACGACTTTTAAAACTGTAGCCCGTGAAAATGCACCAAATAAGGATTCAAGCGGGATCGTCGGTTATCCAATTGGCAGGGATGAAATAGTAAGACAATTAAATTATGAACTCATCGATTATTCACCTGAAGAATTGATCCAAATTGCCAATAAGGAATTTGCTTGGTGCGATAAAGAAATGATCAAGGCATCCCAGGAAATGGGCTTTGGGAATGACTGGAAAAAGGCTTTGGAAAAAGTAAAACAAAGCTATGTTCCTGCGGGCGACCAGCCTGCGGCAATGATGAAATTATATGATGAGTCTGTTGCATTTTTGAAGGAAAAAGATTTGATTACTATTCCTCCGCTTGCAGAGGAAACCTGGCGCATTGTAATGATGAGTCCGCAGCAACAACTGCTAAATCCATTCTTTTACGGAGGTGAAGAATTTTCCATTTCTTATCCAACTAACAGTATGGATTATGATGCTAAATTGATGAGTATGCGTGGCAACAATCCTCATTTTCACGTGCTACTGTGCATCATGAATTGATTGCCGGCCATTATCTTCAGCAGTTTATGAATGAAAGGGTAAATACGTACAGGCATTATGAAACTGCTTTCTGGACGGAAGGATGGGCTGTATATTGGGAGATGATAATGTGGAATCAGGGATTCGCCCAATCGCCCGAAGATCGCATTGGAATGCTATTCTGGCGCATGCACCGATGTGCAAGAATTATTTTTTCTCTAAATTATCACATGGGCAAATGGACGCCCCAACAATGTATTGATTTTCTTGTTGACCGTGTTGGCCACGAGCGCGCGAATGCCGAGGGAGAAGTTCGTCGTTCTTTTGTGGGGGGATACAATCCTTTGTACCAGGTTGGATATATGATCGGTGCCCTTGAATTCATGGCCTTAAAAAATGAACTGGTGGGTAATGGTAAAATGACCTTAAAGCAATTTCATGATTCTGTATTATTGCAAAATAGTATGCCAATAGAAATGCTCAGAAACATTTTAGCCAATCAGCCAATTGCAGAAAACTATCAGCCCCATTGGAGGTTTTATAAATTACCGTAAATGTGTTTTAAATATTTGAACTGTGAATTTTCAGAACTTAAACTAATAAAAATTGAATTCGGACTCACCATAGAAGACTCAAATTTTTATAATAGATAAGCCAGAATGTAGAAAAACGCTATTTTGAAATGCATTCTTTTTTTTTAAAATATTTTCAAAGAATTTTTATAAGCTAATAAAGGCGGCTTAAAAGCCGCCATTATTAATCTAAGTAGAAAACTTCAATTTCTTGATCTACTTCTTTTTGATGTCATGACTCACCTCTTTTGCTTTGTCTTTTACTTTCCCTGCCGCCTCTTTTGTTTTATCAGCAATTTCATGTGCTGCATTTTCTGTTTTCTTTTCTGCACTGTGGACGTCTTTTTTGATTTGATCTTTTGCGTTTGACATAAAATAAGTTTTTATTTAATCCACTAAAAATCATACCACGTTTAAGAGTAACATTTATGTCCTTGCGCTTCTTTTCCTGGGCCTGCATTAAATATTATTCTTTTTATTAAATAATTAGTTCTATGCCAAGCAGAAGGAACGATGTCTTTAAATTAACCACTAAATCCTGGCATTTACTGAAATGGCTGAAAAAGCTGGTAGTGGAATTGAAAAAAATAAATTTCATTTCACCTGATTTATTGCAATTCTTTTTGACTAAGCGAAAACAAATATCCCTTCAATGCTTATCTTAGTTATGATTATGTTGCATTACTTCCAGGATTTGGAAAAACACCAAAGACGCAACGGCCTGCGTAAAAATTATTAAGGAAAAAGAACAAAAATCTTTTGACAACTTGTTTTCTCAAACAAAAAACAATTACAGTAGATAAGCCAAAAAGTAGAAAATTGACATTACCAAAAATGACGTAGCAATTTCTTTTTTGACACAGTCTAATTAAAAGACTGTCTAAATTCCAAAGGAGAAAAAGTGGTTTTCTTTTTAAATAGATTACTAAACGACTGAGAGTGTTCAAACCCCAATTCATAAGCAATTTCACTAACTGATAAGTTGGTGGTTGATAATTTTTCTTTTGCTTTTTCTATTAGCTTATTATGTATGTGTTGCTGTGCATTTTGCCCGGTAAGAGAACGCAACATATCACTTAAATAACCGGGAGATAAGTGTACCTTTTCAGATAGATATTGAACAGTTGGGATTCCATTTGTCAATGAATTTTCACTGTTGAAATAATCATCTAAAATTTCTTCCAGCTTTTGCAATAAATCGTTGTTTACTGGTTTACGGGTAATGAATTGACGCTTGTAAAAACGATTGCTGTAATTCAACAATAATTCAATTTGTGAAATCATTACGTCATGACTAAAATCATCAATCCTGCTTTTTAATTCTTCATCTATTATTTCAAAAATTGCCATGATAGTTTCCTTTTCCCCGTCTGATAAATGCAATGCTTCATTGGCAGCATAAGAGAAGAAACCGAATTGTTTTATTTTTTTAGCCAAAGGATAGCTCAATAAAAAATCGGGATGTATAAACAGCATATATCCTGTACTGTTGTTATTTGCCGGAGGCGTTTCAAATACTTGCTTGGGAGCCGTAAATATTAATCCGCCTTCACCAAAGTCATAATGATGCTGACCATATTTTGCCTGCCCGCAAAGGTTTGTTTTGTAAGCAATCTTATAGAAATTCAGGATAAATGATTCGCCCAATTCATTGCTTTGGAGGTTGATGTCTTTAAGGTCTATAAAACTTATCATCGGGTGCAAAGGCTTTGGCAGCCCAAACACCCGATGCAAGTCGGACAAAGAATTAAATATATGAGGAACGTTTTCTTCCTTTTTCATTGTGTAAATTTAGTTTAATGATCTTCAAATTTCTACCAGGGAATTTCTCCTGTTGCCGGGTTATATTCTTCGCTAAAAAACTTACCTGTTGGCGCATCATCGCCAATAAGTGCATACTTAATTATTCGTGCACCCGCTTCTTCCACTGTGCCTGTTCCCCTGTGATTATTGAAATCAGTTTTGATAAATCCCGGGTCAACGGCATTTACTTTTACAGCGGTATCTTTTAGTTCATAAGCAAGTATAATTGTGTACATGTTCAACGCAGATTTTGATGGCTGATAAACTGCACCTTTATGGTTGTAATATTTATTGTTTACATCGGTAGCCAATTTAAGCGAACCCTGGCTAGAACTCACCATTACAATGCGTGGTTCGGCTGATTTTTTTATTAAATCTATAAAAGCCTGCGTTACCCTTATTACGCCAAAAACATTGGTGTTAAACGCTTTTTTAAATTGATCAATGCCCGCAGTAAGTGCCGATTGAGGCATGCCGCCTGTAATGCCTGCATTATTAATAAGCACGTCCAACACTTCGGTTTTCTTTCCTATTTCAGCACGCGCTTCTTTTACTGATTCATCATCGCTAACATCAATTTGTATGGCTTCTACATTTGCCAAACCTTCAGCCTTTAATTTATCTACCGCTTCCTGTCCATTGCTTATTTTACGGCTGCCGAGATACACATAATATCCATTTTGTAAAAGTTGTCTTGCGGTTTCAAAACCAATACTTTTATTGGCTCCTGTTATTAATGCTTTTTTCATTTTTATTATTTATTAATTTTAAATTATTTATTATAAGCCACTGTGAATTCATTTGCAAAATCCGCCAGTTTTACGTTGCCTAATTCCGGCTTGTGTTGATTATAGTCTTCATAAATTTCTCCTGTGCCTTGCTTTGCCTGCATTTCTATAAAGCCTTTTGCAATGATTTCATTCATACCCATAGACAGCATTCCGTTCAGTAACTGTTCATCAGGAATTGCTATCCATTTCAGTTCCGGTTTTCCGATGGCACTACCTAATGCTTTGGCAATTTCATTCGGAGAAACTACATCACTTGCTATGTAGCGAATGGTTCTTCCGCTAAATGGTGATTCCATTGCTTCGGCTATCGCAGCCGCAATATCTTTCGGCGAAACCCAGGGTTCTTTTTTATCGCCGCCGTAATTTGAAATGATGGCGCCTTGTTCTTTTATGCTTTGCACAGACCGGTACAGGTTGCTGAAAAACCCCACAGGGCGCATAAATTTAATACTCACGTCTTCGGGTAAATTGCTCATAACTTTTTCCGCTTCGTAATGCATATTCATCAGACCAAAACCGCTGGCTGCATGTGCGCCAATGCTGCTGAGGTGCACTACTTTTTTTATCCCGTTTTGCTCAATTGCCTGCTTGTATTTATTGGCAATATTGATGTAGGCAGTTACAATATCAAAATTTTGGTTGAACATTTCAGCCATAGCAATCGCTTCCATGCAATACACTACATCTGCGCCTGAGAAAGTTTTGGTTAAAAAATCAACATCCTGCATATTGCCAATGGCGGCTTTTGCTCCCAATGCTTCAATATCTTTTTGCCTTTCGGCTTTGCTGCTAATAACTGTAACTCCATGTCCATTTTTTACCAACTCTTGTGTAAGAGGTTTGCTGATATTTCCTAAAGAACCTGTCAATACAATATTCATAATTTGTGTTTTAAATTTGAAAAACAAAGGTCAACGTTTGTATTGTATAAGATGTAAGCTAATTACGGAATTGTGTAATCAAATTGAGAAAGCAGGAAAAAATTAAATGATTAGTTTGGATTTCAAATATTCCGGTTAAAGAATAAGAACACCTGTTAACGGCGATTGTTTTTGCTAATTAAACGATTGCCTGAATGCTAAAGGTGTCAAATCTGTTTTTGATTTAAACAATTTGCTAAAACTCTGTGTATGTTCAAACCCAAGGCCATAGGCAATTTCGCTTATTGATAAATTAGTAGTGGAAAGTTTTTCCTTGGCTTTCTCGATCAATTTTTCGTGGATGTGTTGCTGCGTGTTTTGCCCTGTCAGTGCTTTTAAAAGTTCGCTTAAATAATTGGGAGATATATTTAGTTTTTCGGCAATTTTTTGAACCGATGGTAAACCCTTTGCCGTTAAGTCTTCGCTATTAAAATAATCTCTAAGAATTTCTTCTAAACTGTCTAAAATCTTATGGCTTGTTTTTCTTCGGGTAAGAAACTGGCGCTGATAAAAGCGCTCGGCGTAATTTAAGATTACCTCTAATTGGGCGATAATAATATCGTGACTAAATTTATCAATATTTGAGTGATACTCCTGCTCAATACTCTTGACAATCCCGTCAACAGTGAGCTCTTCTTTTTGTGAGAGAAACAGTGACTCATTTGTTGAATAATCGAAGAATTTGTAATGGCCTATATTTTTTGCTAAAGGTGTGTTCCAAAGAAAATCGGGGTGGATTAGTAACAACCATCCGGAATGGTTTGATACCGCATTTTCCTCCATCTCTACCCTTAACACTTGCCCGGGTGCTATAAAAAACATGATGCCTTCATCAAAATCATATTCTTGCTGACCATAACCAAGTCTATAATTCAACCCTCTTTTTATGGCTATGGTATAAAAATCAAAGACTGCACTAACTGATTCCTTTTGGGCATGGTGCGGAATTTTAGAATAGTCTATCACACTAATAAGTGGATGTTCTGGTTGCGGCAATTCATTGTAACGATGAAATTCGCTTATCGTTCTGATTCTTACAGGCGTTGAATGCTTCATTTTATAAAGTTAATTGTTTGGCTTTTGCCTTCTCCATACTTTTATCCATAAAATTCAGGATGAAGTTTGGCGCAACGCGGCTCATAATTTTTAAGACTTTAGCAACGCCTGGTTTTATTTCCATTTTATCCTTCAGCATTCCATGGATTGCTGCTCCGACCATTTTATCTACATCCATGTTTTGCTTCTCGTCAACAAGGCCTTTAAAATTATCCATTAAATCTGTATTGGTTCCTGGAGGCGCAAGTTCGAAAACTTTAACTTTCGTGTTTTTAAGTTGAAGTCGCAATACCCGGGTGTATGCATGCACGCCAGCCTTTGTTGCGCTGTAAACAGGAGATAAAGGAAAGGGAACAAACGCCAAACCAGATGACACATTTACGATCGCTGCAGATTCCTTTTTCTTCAAATGAGGCAAAAATTGTTGGACCATTCTGATGGTGCCAGATAGATTAATATCTATTTCCCGCGTAATATTTTCCAGATCCATACTGGTATCTTGTAAATCCATGTTGCGCATAATGCCCGCATTATTGATGATGATATTCAGTGCCGGAAATTGCCCGATAACATTTTGATAAAGTGTTTCAATGTCTTTCGGCTCGCTTACGTCGCTTTGAAAGATGTGTACTTTTGGATACTGTTTTTTCGCTTTTTCCAATTTGCTTAAATCACGCCCTGTGATAATGATATTTGCTGCGTCTTGTTCGCTAAGTTGTTTTACAAACTCAAGCCCGATGCCGCTTGTTCCTCCGGTAATCAGGACTGTACTGTTATTTAGTTTCATTTTTTTATTTCTTTATTTGATATACAAAAGTACGCGGCAAACCGAGAGATCATGTAGCCAAATCAAAGGTTGTTGTAGTCGAAATCTGGTTTACTTTACCTATTTTTTTAATGGATGCCAAAGTAGATTAAAAGTAACGGCATAGCAAAAGCGGAATTTCTATTTTTTTACGCATCATAGAGGTTTACGGGATGACACAAAGGAAAATCTTTCTTATAATAACCCTATCGTTTTGCATCAAACAAATTTAGTACATACGGAATTAACTGAATTATAAAACCTACAATAACAAGTACTAGCCCGATGTTTGTACGCAAGCGGCCATTTTTTGATCCTACTGTCAATAGATTAGCAATATCAGACTGGTATCTTGTTGCCCTTTCTCCAAGTATAAACTTTATATCCATATCGTGTAAGGCTATAGCTCCATGCATTGATGTAAGATACCGGCTTAATGAAAAAACGAGAATAATACTTCCAATAATATTTAATATTATCCCGATAAGATTTATTTTATCCCAGATTGTCATTTTTCATTAAATATAGATATTTAGAATTTTGTTTTCTTTGATTTTCTTTAGGATTTATCGAAGAAATAATTTTTATTGCAGTAAATAAATGCAATGAAATATTTCACCCCAGCAATTATAATATCAGCTTTTAGCTTAATTGTGTCTTTGACATTAATGGCAATCAAGATTTGGGAAACTTATCGGGATAGGCTTCGCATAGAGGCTTGGCGCAATACGTCCTTTGAAGACGAAAGCATATCATTGGCAAACCCGACCCGGAACACCATACTCATAAAGCACTGGGATTTAATCTGGATTAAGAAAAGGTTTTTCTTTCCGAGGGGCAAGTATTCAGTACAAACGAATTATGATGGAAACAATTCCATGATAAAATTAGAACCATGTAATTTTTATGAAATAGACTTCAATGAACCGTTTCAAATTAATTGGGAACCTGGCCAGCCCAACATGGATTTGTGCATTGATCTATATGTGGCCGGACGAAAGAGGCCGGTTAGAAAGATAATTATGTACTATTCCAAACGGTAATAATATTGCTGAAAATATTTGTTGACAGTATTGGCTCATCGAACTTATGATCGCTTCTATGGTCAATTTGACCGCTCACACAGGGAGAAAATAATGTCTAAAAAATCAGAAAAGATAATTTCGTACAAAGGCTTTGATAAAGATACAATCAGTTCTAAAGATCAGGCTGTTTTATTAATGATTACCATGTGCGGAGTGGGACCTTCAATATTATTTTCAGCCCAGGCGTTTTTTACTAATTCCAGTGTGCCAAAATATACATCCCAATAATTTGCCGGTATGGTATAGGGCCTGATGGCCAAGGTGGTCATTCCATCTGCAACTTTCAATACACTTACTTCAGGCGCCGGTACAGCTAAAACTTTAGCGTGAGATTTCATAGCGGTTATAGCCACTTGCCTTGCTTTATTGATATCGGTAGTGGGTGCAATAGCCATGGTGAGATCTACACGCAGATTTCCGTGTGTATTATAATTGGTAATAATGTTTGTAGAAACCGGACCGTTAGGAAGAATTACGGTTTTATTTTCAGCAGTAAGTATTATGGTATTAAAAATTCCCTGCTCCATAACTACACCCGTTTGCCCCTGTGCCTCTATCATATCACCCACTTTAAAAGGTTTAAATACAAGCATCATTACTCCACCTGCAAAGTTTCCGAGTGTGCCATTCATTGCTACACCTATAGCAAGACCAGCACCCGCAAGCAAAGCGCCAAAGGCGGTAATGTTTACACCGATCATTCCTAAAACTGTAATTGCCAGCAGCACTGTTAACGAGCCTTTTAACAGGGATGAAAGAAATGTTTGAAGGGACTCATCATAATGCCTCCTGATAAACGTCGCCTTAAGTGCATTGCCGATTTTTCTGATGATCCATGCCCCAATGATATACACAATAATGGCACCTGCCATTCTCGGCACATACTCAATGGCCATTGCCTTCATATTGTTCCAAAAATTTAAAGATTGTGTTGTGAGGTTTTGGATTTGCAATAAAACCATGATCGTAATTTTTTATATAAATGAAAATGCGTAACGACAGCAAAGATGGTGAATTAATATATTATGCTGTAGAAATTTTAACGCGTTAAAGATTAGTAATTCTTGCTGCATTGGCGTCAATTACAAAATCATCTTGCTAAGACGAATTTTCATGTCAATGCTTTCTACCAGGGGCTTGTGTCCGGAACAGGACTTGCAAGTAATTATCCACCATTACTAAAATTCATTTCAGATTATGTTTTTAAAGCATTGATACTTTTTGTACCAAACGTAAATTCAGTTCAAATTCAGGTAAGCGACTTGCAAACCTTGCATTTGCTGATCAATACAAAAACACAAAAAGTAAATACTTTGAAGGCGAAAAAGAAATTAAATCTTCTGAAGATTCATACAGTTTGGCATTCCAAAAAGACCTTTGGGACACAAGTTTGAATTAACCAATACAAATTTTACGGTGACTAAACAGAATAAGAATTAACAGTTAAGTTCTGTATGCAAGAGTAGATTTGCATCCATCTGTTTCATATTCGTTGCGGAACTTTGTATCAATAAAAAATCATAAAAATGAAAATCATAGTAACGGGGTCTCTGGGCCACATGAGCAAACCCTTAACTGAACAATTAATAAAAGAGGAGCATGCTGTTATAGTCGTAAGCAGCAGCGATGAAAGAAAAAAAGAAATTGAAGTCCTTGGCGCCAAAGCCGCTATTGGTTCTTTGGAAGATGGAGCTTTTGTAACCGAAACTTTTAAAGGTGCAGATGCTGTGTATTGTATGATTCCCCCAAGTTTTGCTGCGAGTGATCAGTTAGCTTACTACAAAAAAATTGCTAAAAACTACAAAGAAGCAATTATTAAAAATGGCATAAAACGGGTAATACATCTAAGCAGTTGGGGTGCAGATCTTAGTGAGGGCACAGGTATGATACTTGGCTCTCACCACGTTGAGGTAATATTAGATAGCATTGCAAATACAGCCGTTACACACCTGCGTGCTGGTTCACTCATGTATAACCTTTATAGTTTTACTAGCATGATAAAAAATGCTGGGATGATTGCCGCCAATTATGGGGGGGATGATAAAATAACGTGGGTACACCACAACGATATAGCAAAAGTTGCTGCTGAAGAACTGATAAAAACAAGCGATACACAAAAAGTTCGCTATGTGGCCAGCGATGAAAAAACAGCAAATGAAAGTGCTGAAATTATCGGAGCCACCATTGGCAAACCGGGGTTGCAATGGAAGCTGATCACAGACGAACAAGAGAAAGAAAATTTATTGAAACATGGCGTTCCAGAACCGATTGCCGATAACATTGTTAATATGTTCAGAAGTATCCATAACGGCAAACTGGTCGAAGACTATGAAAAAAATAAGCCTGAACTGGGTAAAACGAAACTGCAGGATTTTGCAAAGGAATTTGCTGCAGCCTATAATTATTCCTGAAAACTTATCAGAAGTCTACATTATAAACCCATCACGAAGAAATTTTGACTATTTATTAAAAATCACAGTTAGCGGAAACCGTAAACTATCCCACGTAATCCTGGCAGGTTTGCTTTTACAAACCGCACCTAACAAAAGCTCGTTCCTTTTTTACTAAACAAAAATGCATTCTGGCTAAACCTTTTTTTGAATTGTTGCTGACCTTTACATCATCAAAAAACAAAAAAATAATTTTGTATGAAAGCAATAAGAATCAATGAATTTGGCGGACCGGATGTAATGAAATTAGAAGAAATAGAATGTCCCGTTCCCGCAGCAGATGAGATTTTAGTGAAAGTATTTGCAAGTGGTGTGAATCCTGTGGACTGGGTAATTCGCAATGGCGCTAATGATAACCTACGACCTTACCTGGCTTTACCAATGACGTTAGGTTGGGATGCATCGGGCTTAGTGGAGCAAACAGGCAGCAATGTTACTAGTTTTAAAAAAGGTGATGCTGTTTATGGTGTGCCCAACTTTCCCGGAAATGGAAGTTATGCAGAATATTGTGCGGCAAAAGCCTCACAGTTTGCGCTAAAACCAAAATCCCTGAGTTTTAATGAAGCCGCAGCTGTACCATTGGCGGCCCTTACAGGATGGACAGCCATGTTTGAATATGGAAAATTAAAAGCCGGACAACGCATTTTAATACAAGGTGCGTCTGGTGGTGTGGGTAGTTTTGCAGTGCAATTTGCAAAAGCAAAAGGTGCCTATGTAATAGGGATGGCTTCTGCCAGCAATCTTGACTACCTGAAGGAACTGGGTGCAGATGAAGTAGTAGATTATAAAACTCAAAATTTTGAGGATTTAATATCTGATGTTGATGTAGTTCTGGAGGCCTCACCAAACCGGGATAATTCTGAGCGAATAAAATCAATAGGTGTTTTAAAAGAAGGCGGAATACTGGTAAGCGTTAATGTAGATTTTCTGTTTAATGATGAAGTGATGGAAACACTGGCAAAGAAAAATGCGAAAGTAGAACTTGCTGCTAACCAACCCAGAAAAGATTGGTTAGAAGAAATTGCACAGTTAATTGATGAAGGCAAAGTAAAGATTTTCATCAGTAAAGTTTATCCCTTAGAACGGGTTGCCGAAGCACATCGCGAAAGCGAAACCTGGCATGTTCGTGGTAAGCTTGTATTAGAAATAAGAAAAGAAGATGAGAATGTATGAAACACATTAAGACGATAAGCGAATTTCATGAATTCAGGAACCTGCCCAGGCCGCAACATCCGTTGATAAGTGTAATAAACGTTGGAACCGTACCGCATTTTGAGAGCGATGAGCCGGAGAGTATGATATTGGATTTTTATTCTATCGCCGTAAAAAGAATGTACAACGTGAAAGTAAAATACGGGCAACAACCTTTTGATTTCAATGAAGGCATTATGTCTTTTATGTCGCCTAAACAAGTCTTTAGTATTGCCGTTGATAATAAAGACGAAGAAGTTAAAAAATCAGGGTGGGTGATATATATTCATCCTGATTTTCTATGGAATACAGCATTGGCCAAAACGATAAATCAATATGACTTTTGGGATTATTCTCTAAACGAAGCCTTGTTCCTTTCTGAAAAAGAAGAAGAGGTCATTAATAATATTATCCTTACTGTTAAGCAGGAGTACGATTCCAACATTGACAGGTTTAGCAAGCAAATCATCCTCTCACAAATTGAAAGTTTGCTGAACTATGCTGACCGGTTTTATCATCGTCAATTCATCACAAGGGAAAAAGCCAATCATGAAGTACTTGATCGTTTGGAAAAATTATTGAGCGAATATTTTAACAGCGACGATATAAATAACCGGGGGTTGCCAACCGTTCGTTACGTTGCCGAAAACCTGCATCTTTCGCCTAAGTATTTAAGTAATTTGTTGCGGATATTAACAGGGCAAAACACTCAGCAACATATTCATGATAAACTGATAGAAAAAGCCAAAGAAAAATTATCTACCACCAACCTCACTGTTAGTGAAATTGCTTATGAGCTTGGGTTTGAGCACTTGCAATCTTTTAGTAAGTTGTTTAAGACAAAAACTAAACTTTCGCCTGTAAAGTTTAGAGCTTCTTTTAATTGATGAAAACTTACAGACCTATCGCCAACTGATAGATTCTGGAAAGGGATTTGAGCGTCATATGAAAAAGCATAGATAAAAAAATAATATATTTTACTTTAAAACATTTAACTCATGAAAATAATAGTTACAGGTTCCATAGGATACATTGGTAAACCACTCACTGAGAAATTAATGGAGAAAGGGCATACCGTTACCGTAATTAGCAATAGCCCCGAAAAACAAACTATCATTGAAAATTTAGGCGCAAAAGTCGCCATCGGCACTATGGATGATGTTGGTTTTTTAAACAATACTTTTAGCGGTGCGGATGCATTGTATTGTATGCTGGCCCCATACGGCAACTTTGCCGACCCCAACAATGATGCTAATGCAATAATAAAACGGGCGGATGCATATGCCAATAATTATTTGCAGGCTATAGAACAATCTGGTATAAAACGGGTGGTTTACCTAAGCAGTATGGGAGCAGATATGAAAAATGAAGCGAGGTTAATTGTGGTTCATCACAATGGCGAAAAAACGCTGAGCACACTTTCAGCAGATGTAAACATTTCATTTATACGCCCGGCGGGTTTTTATAAAAATCTTTTTGCTTATCTGCATTCCGTAAAAAAGTACGATAAAATTTCTTCAGGTTATGGCGAAGGCGATGTTGTTGTTTGGGTGAGTAACCTGGATATTGCAGATGCAATTGTTGAGGAGCTTGAGTCAAAGGAAATGGGTAGAAAAATTCGTTATGTAGCAAGTGACGAACTTAGCTGTGATGAAGCGGCACATATTTTAGGTGCTGCTATCGGAAAGCCTGATTTGAAATGGGAGACAATCAGTAATGACGAAGAGCTTAAAGGCATGATGGCGCATGGAATGAATGAAAGCATTGCGGGCAAGTTTGTAGAGATGAATGCCAGCATACATATTGGCAAATTTTATAAAGATTACCACCACAATAAACCGGCTTTCGGAAAGGTTAGGATGAAAGATTTTGCGAAAGAATTTGCAAGAGCTTACAATCAACAATAAATAATGAAAAATATTAAAAAAATAAATTTAGGAAGCCAGGGATTAACCATACCGCAAATCGGATTGGGCTGCATGGGCATGACCAATATCGGTGATTTTGAAATCTATGGCAAAGCCAACCAAACAGAATCTATTGCAACCATTCACCGCTCGTTGGAAATGGGCGGCAACTTTTTAGATACCGCCGATTTATACGGCCCGGAATTAAATGAAAGGCTTGTAGCAAAAGCCGTACGAGGAAACAGGGAGAAATATATTATCGCCACAAAATTTGGTTTCGAAATAGATGACAATGGCAAAATGACTAATGCCATAAACGGCAAAAAAGACTACGTAAAAAAAGCAGCAGAACGCTCACTCAAAAACCTGCAAACAGATTACATAGACCTATATTATCTACACAGATTAGACCCCAATACGCCTATAGAAGAAACGGTAGGCGCTATGGCTGAACTGGTAAAAGAAGGAAAAGTAAAATACATAGGCCTCTCCGAAGTTTCTGCTGCCACAATAAAAAAAGCACATGCCATTCATCCGCTTACTTCGGTGCAAACAGAATATTCTTTATTTGAAAGAAGCGTTGAAGAAGCAGGTAACTTGAAAACCTTACAAGAGCTTGGAATAGGTTTTGTAGCTTACTCACCATTGAGCCGGGGATTTTTATCGGGAGAAATAAAATCAGAATCAGATTTTAAAAAAAATGATTTTAGAAAATATTTACCCAAGTTTATCGGCGAGCAGTTTCAAAAAAACATATATCTGTTACACGAAATAGAAAAAATAGCCGCCGAAAAAAACATTACTACGTCGCAACTAGCCATTGCTTGGGTGATTGCCAAAGGCGCTGTACCAATTCCGGGTACCAAACGTATAAAATACATAGAGCAAAATATAGCAGCTACCGATGTAATGATAACGGAAGATGAAATGAAACGCCTGGAGGCAATCATTCCACTGGGCACTGAAACCGGCGACAGGTATGATGCAGGAAGTATGGGTCAGGTGGATAAATAAAAAATACACCTTTCAATTTTTTTAATAAAACGTTATAGACTAACAAGAAATTATAGAAATAAATTGCTTTTATAACAGGTGCTAATCCTGACCTCTTTTTTAAATTGGGAGGAAGTGCAGAGCCGGGTTTAACCCAAACTGATATGGGTGGGAATGGTGCGAAAAAATCAATTGAAAAATTGGATAAAACAGAATTGGAAAATTAAACAATAGAAATTATAAACAAAAAATAGAAAACCATGAATAACAAAATAGCATTAGTAACCGGCGGTAGCCGTGGCCTGGGAAGGGATATGGCGATAAACATTGCCAAAAAAGGAATTGATGTAGTGCTTACCTACAACAACAATAAAGAAAAAGCGGAAGAAGTTGTTTCGGAAATAAAATCTATGGGACAAAAGGCTTTCGCTTTGCAATTGGACACCAGCGAAATAAAATCCTTCGATGGTTTTTTTGAAACCATGACAAGTCGTTTAGAAAAAAACGCTGGCAATAAAAATTTCGATTTTCTCATCAACAATGCAGGCACTGCGTTGTACTCACCAATTACCGAAACTACCGAACAGCAATTTGATAATGCGGTGAATATCCATTTTAAAGGAGTATTTTTTCTTACGCAAAAAGCTTTGCCTTTTTTGAATGATGGTGGCAGTATCATCAATATATCTTCCGGACTTGCCCGTGTTTCTTACCCGGGTTCATCCGTATATGGTTCATTGAAAGGCGCAATAGATGTAATGACAAGATACATGGCCAAAGAACTTGGACCAAGAAAAATAACTGCAAACGTAGTGGCACCGGGTGCCATAGAAACAGATTTTGGAGGCGGACAAACAAGAGACAACAAGGAAGCAAACGCACGTGTAGCAGGTGTTACAGCCCTTGGCCGCGCAGGCTTACCTACAGATATTGGAGCGATAGTTGCATTTTTATGCACCGACGATGCGAAGTGGATAAACGGACAAAGAATAGAAGCAAGTGGCGGGATGTTGCTGTAACAAAAACGATGTAAAAATGAAAACTTTTTTTATAAGCGGAGTAGATAATTAAAAATATAAAAACTATAATTAAAGTTGTTTGTAAACATATTCTGCTGATGAAACTAAAAACATTTATTGAATCAATTGTCATAAACGAAAATATAAAACATGAAAGCAATACAATACACCGCCTTCGGCGGCCCCGAAGTAATAAAATTTGTTGAAACAGAGAAACCACAAATTGCAGATGATGAAGTACTAATAAAGGCTGAGGCCACAAGTGTAAACCCGGCTGAAATAAAATTTCGCCAAGGTGGCATGCAGCACATGATGCCCATAACCCTGCCCTACATTCCCGGGCTGGATGTAGCTGGTTTGATAGAAGCAGTCGGGAAAAATGTAAGTCGTTTGAAAGTAGGCGATAAAGTTTGGGGTGGTACTTTTGGTGGTACTTATGCTGAATATGCGCCGATAAAGGAAGGACAGGTTTCGATTTTGCCACACAATATAAGTATGAACGAAGCAGCCTCGTTGCTGGTGGGCGTAGTTACATCCTACTCATTTCTTATAGAAAATGGAAAAGTAAAAGCCGGCGACAGGATACTGATACAGGGCGCCGCAGGAGGCACAGGGGCAGTAATGTTGCAAATGGCCAAAAGCCTGGGTGCTTATGTAATTGGTACTGCATCAGGCGAGGGAGTAGCCATGGGTAAAAAGCTGGGTGCAGATGAAATGATTGATTACAAAACACAGGATTTTACAAAACTGGTAAAGGATGTAGATTTTGTAATTGACTTTGCTGGAGGAGAAGCTACAAACAAATCTTTTGAAGTATTAAAAAAAGGAGGCAAGCTCTACAGTGCCGCCATGCCGCCCTCGCAGGAACTTGCTGAGAAATACGATGTTGAAGCAAAATTTATTTCTTCTACCGTCACTGAGCAAAAAATGGATTATGGTAAAAAGATGATAGAAGATGGAAAAATTAAATCACAGATTGCAAAAGTGATGAAGCTGGAAGATGCTGCCAGAGCGCAGGAACTTGTTTCCAGAGGTGGCCTGAATGGAAAAGTAGTTTTGGAGATTGCATAATCATTGAGCATAAAAATCAATAGCCCGCTTTTGGCTACATTAAGCACGGATAGAGCTAAATTTTTTTGTTTTTAAACATTGAATTTTGCATACAACAAAAACATTTATTCAGTATGGATTTTATTTTCTGAAAATTCTTATATCCGGGATTTAATAGGTAATTTGAACCTCCACTAACAATTGCAGATGGATTTTCAATTCGACTATAGTTAATTTACATCTGCAGAATTTTTATTTGCAAAAGAATTAATATTTGCTTAAATAAACCGTAAAAAAAATTTCAATAATTCAAGCTTTTTATTTTTTTTGCGGCTTCACTGTCTCTTATTAATTCATCAATTCGTTTTGCTTTTGTAGTTTCCTGCTTCGCGCTCATCACCCAATGAATCGCAGTTCTCTGATAAGATGGCGCAAGGGATTTAAAAAAGATCCACGCTTTTCTGTTTGACTTAAATTTGTTTATGAAATCATTGGAGAGTGTTGCAGCTTCTCTTTCATAAGCATAAATCGCAGATCTATTCTCTTCTCTTTTTGAAAAAGCTGAAAGCCCTGCAGAATGCATTAATTCCTGCCTGATAAGTGCTTCTACTTTCTTAATATTGACTGCGCTCCAGATGCTTCTGGGTTTTCTGGGCGTAAACCGGATGCAATAACTTTCATCATCAATCGATTTGCGCACGCCATCTATCCAGCCAAAACAAATTGCTTCATCAACTGATTGGCTCCATGTCATGCTTGGTTTGCCGCTGCCTGCTTTATAAAAACCGACCAATAATTCACTCATCTTATCATGATTTTTCTCCAGCCATTTTCTGAAATCAGATTGGTTTGTGAAAAAAATAATTTGTTTTGAATGATTCACCATGGTAAAAATCAAACTTCTTTTTTGCAGGAATATATCCTTAATAAATGTGAAATATTTGCGCAAACATAATAACAACTCAATTCAAATAAGTTAGAAAATAGTTTTTTAGAATTTTTTTTCGAAGTAAAAAAATGTGGTTTAACTTTTGGAGTAGCCATAGAAAATATATCAATGCCAGAAGGCCCGTCAATTATTATTCTGAAAGAAGAAGTGCAGCCATTTGTTGGGGAAAAAATTATAAAAGTAGAAGGCAACAGTAAGCTGGATATCCAACGCTTATCAGGCCAGGAAATAATTGATTTCAAAAGCTGGGGAAAGCATTTTTTAGTTTGTTTCAAAGACTTTACGGTTCGCATTCATTTAATGCTGTTTGGCAGTTATCGCATCAATGCGCAAAAAGAGGCACAGCCAAGATTGAGGTTAATTTTTACGAAGGGCGAAATAAATTTTTATGCCTGCTCTGTAAAATTTATTGAAGAAAATTTAGACGATTTTTATGAATGGGCGTCAGATGTAATGAGCCCTCTGTGGGATCCAAAAGTCGCAAAGCAAAAATTAAAAGAAGCACCCGATTTGCTGGTATGTGACGCATTACTCAATCAAAACATTTTTACAGGGGTTGGAAACATTATAAAAAATGAAGTGCTTTTCAGAATTTTTTTGCATCCTGAAAATAAAGTTGGCGATTTGCCGGCAAGGAAAATCAATGAACTGATAAAAGAAGCCAGTAATTACAGCTTTGATTTTTTAAAGTGGAAAAAGGAATATGTTTTGAAAAAACATTGGCTGGCTCATACAAAAAAGATTTGCCCACGATGTAATATCCCTTTTATAAAAAAGCATTTAGGCAAAACAAACCGTCGAAGTTTTTTTTGCACCAATTGCCAGGTTTTGTATTCAAAATAAGATAAGTAATAAAATACTTCGGCATCCTGATTGTAATAATTTTTTAAAAAAATTATGATACGTAAATTAAAATCCGGTGAACACCGTTTGTATTCAAGAAAATAAGATCCAAAAACCAGGAAACGCAAAAACCTCGGAACATTCTCCGGCAGAGTAGCAGCAGAAAAGCATGAACAGGAAATTCAATATTTATGAGGCACTAAAAGTTGAGGTGAACATCGTAAAACGCAAATCTGGCATTGCATTTAATAGCTTCCGGCTGCAAAAGTATTGCCCTGCGCTATATCGCCCGTATCGTATCCCTTTTTAAACCAATACATTCTTTCCGCAGAAGTGCCATGAGTAAAAGAATCCGGTGTTACAGTCCCCTGGTATTGCTGTTGAAGCCGGTCATCGCCTATTGCATTAGCGGCTGTAAGCGCTTCATTTATATCTTCTGAATTGATTACATTTTTCATTTTTTGATCATAATGTGCCCACACGCCTGCGTAAAAGTCTGCCTGTAATTCTAACCGGACTGAATATTTATTGTATTCTGTTTCGCTTACGGATTGCTGAATTTGTTGCATTTTTTTTGTAACACCTAACAAATCCTGGACATGGTGCCCTACTTCATGTGCAACAACATAAGCCATTGCAAAATCACCTTTAGCGCCAAACTGATCTGATAACTGCTGCGCAAAAGAAAGATCAATATATACATCCTGGTCAGCCGGGCAATAGAACGGGCCGCTTGCTGCTGTTGCGTTTCCGCATCCTGATGCAGTTGAATTCCGGAATAAAACCAAGGTTGGTTTCGTATAAGTTTTCCCCATATCGCCGAATAATTTCGTCCAAACATCTTCCGTATCTTTAAGAACTACTTTCACAAAAGAAGCCTCTTTATCATCGGCAGCTTTTTGCTCAGTCGTCATTTCCTGTTGCTGCTGCTGCTGTGGCGCTAACTGTTGCAGATCGTTGATATTTCCATCGCCCAATAAAAATTTGGCAATTAAAAAAATTACTCCAATCACTCCACCGCCCATAGCCATTCCACCGCCTGAAATACCGCGACGGTCATCAACGTTATCACTTTCCGCCCTTCCTAACCATTGCATAATATTTTATTTAGCAAGTGAGTAAATTAATTTTAAAATTAAAAAAAATTGAACAAAAAATATTTCTTTTATTAATTCAGCTATAAATTTTTTTATTAAAATCTATTCTTTCAATTTTAGCAAAGCCACGCATTCAATATGATGTGTATGCGGAAACATATCGACTGGTTGCAATTTTACAACGATAAATTTTTCATTCAACAATTGAAGGTCGCGCGCCTGCGTAGCCACGTTACAACTTACATAAACGATTTTTGAAGGTGCAATTTCAATTAATTTATCAATGAGCTTTGCATGCAGGCCAGCACGTGGCGGGTCAACAATTACTACATCGGGACGGCCGTGTAATTGAAAAAATTGATCATTGCAAATTTCAATAACATCGCCGGAATAAAACGAAGCATGATGCAAATCATTCAGCACAGCATTTTCTTTTGCATCGTTAACGGCTTCTTCAATTACATCCACGCCGATTATTTTTTTTGCATTTTTACTTAAAAAAATCCCGATGCTTCCAGTGCCGCAATATAGATCATACACAATTTCATTGTTGGTAAGCGCAGCAAAATCTTTTACAACATTATATAGAATTTCCGCTTGGTTTGTATTGGTTTGAAAAAAAGATTTTGGTGAAATTTTAAAATCGAAATTTTCTATCTTTTCGGTTATATAGCCTTTCCCGGAAACAATTTTCGGATCAAGATCATAAATACTATCGTTCCATTTTGGATTGATGGTATATAATAAGGTAGTGATTTGAGATACTTTTTTTAATAAATAATTGCAGAGGTTTTGCCTGTTTCCTTCATCGTCATATCCAAATACAATATTCACCATAAGCTCTCCTGTAGTGCATTTACGAATAATAATATTCCTAAGCCAGCCCGAATGCTCTTTAATATCGTAATAAGCCAAATTGTAGTTTTTTGCGTATTCCCTGATACAATTTCTAATCGAATTATTTACATCATCCATCAACCAACATTCATATATATCAATGATCTTATCATACAATTTTGGAACATGATAACCTAATGCCCCGCCCGGCCATTCACGATCGCGCAGCGCTTTCAATTCATCCGCCGGTAAATATCTTTTATTGCTGAAAGTGAACTCCAGCTTGTTTCTGTAGTGAATTGTTTTTCCAGAACCAATAATTGGCAAAACAGGAACATCCACTAATTTGCCAATTCTTTTGAACGCGTCTTTTGCTTCCTGTTCTTTATATTCCAATTGTTTTTCGTAAGGGAGCATTTGCCATTTGCACCCTCCGCAAATTCCGAAATGGATACAAAAAGGTGTTACTCTTTCTTTGCTAAATTCATTTATTTTTACAGCTTTTCCTTCTGCCCAATCCTTTTTATTTTTGGTAATAAAAACATCAGCCACATCTCCGGGAACTGCGCCCTCTATGAAAATTACTTTTCCATCAATTCGCGCAAGAGATTTTCCTTCTGCGGCATAACCGGTAACGTGTAAATTTTCAATAGTAAATTTTTTTCTTTTCACGGCTGCAAAAATAAACTTTCCAAAAGCGAGTAATCTCAAACTTCTGCAAAGGAAAATGTTAAGTATTTTGCGCGCTCTTTATTTACGATCCAAATTGAATATTTTTGATCCCTTATTCCAAAATCAATGAAAATTATTTTTACACTTTCTGTTTTCCTGCTCACATTTTCCACTTCCTATTCTCAAGGTTTTAAAGTCACATTAGAAACGCCCGATTACAAAAGCGGCCTCGCTTATCTCACTTATTATTATGGCAAAAGTATGAATGTAGAAGACTCTGCTTTGGTTAATTCAAAAGGCATTGCAGTTTTTCAAAAAAAAGAAAAGCTTTTGCCTGGTGTGTATTCAATTGTTTTCCCCGGAAAAAATAAAATATTTGATTTTTTAGTTGATAAAGAGCAAATCATAAACATCAAAGCAGATACTTCCGATCTCATTAATAAAACTATTGTAAGCGGTTCAAAAGAAAATATTTTTTTTCAAAAATACCAAAAATTTATTGCGACAAAGGGCGCGACGTTACAGAAGGAACTCGATGCTTATAAAACTTCCAAAAATAAAAGTGACAGCAATCTTCATGAAAAAAATTACGCAACGCTCAACAAAGAATTAAATAATTATCGTGAGGAAATTATCCGGCAACATTCTGAATCCATGATGTCATCTTTGCTTTTAGCGATGAAAGAACCAATAGTTGCAAACATTCATCCCATAACGCGACAGGACTCTCTCATTAATTATGAATATTACAAAAAACATTATTGGGATGGAATTTCGTTTATGGATGACCGTATCATTCGCACACCATTTTTTGTGCCGAAAGTAGAAAGATATTTCAGGGAAATAGTTTCGCCGGTTCCGGATTCTACCATCAAAGAGGCGGATTATTTATTGCTGCTGGCAAGGTCTTCACCGGAGATGTATAAGTTTCTGCTCAACTGGCTTACGGATGAATATATTAATCCTAAATATATGGGCCAGGACGCCGTCTTTGTTCACCTGTTTGAAAAATATCATTCTCAGGGAGTTTCCACCTGGCTGAACGAAAAGCAGATGACCGCTATATCGAACCGCGCTTACATGCTGATGTCGAACTTGATTGGCGAACTGGCCCCAAACCTTGAAATGGCCGATACTTCAGGGAAAAACATTGCATTGTATAATATTAAATCGGATTACATCGTTATCTGTTTTTGGGATCCAACCTGCAGCCATTGCCAGGTAGAAGTTCCCAGGCTCGATTCAATTTATAATGCTAAATGGAAAAATGAAGGCATAAAAATATTTGGAGTCCTTACAGAAACGCATGAAAAAGAAAAGTGGCTGAAATTTATTGATGGACATAAGCTGCAAAACTGGATCAATGTGTATCAAACGGATGAACAGAAAAAAATAATTGAAGAGGCTAAAAAGCCCTCGTACAAACAGTTGTACGACGTTGTTCAAACGCCTACTTTATATTTAATTGATAAAGAAAAACGAATCGTGGCCAAAAAATTAACCAGGGAACAAATGGATGATGTGCTTCAAATGAAAATAAAAAATCAATCTCCCAGCCCTGTAAACAATACCCTGCGTTGATCTTCTGATTTTTTTTTAAAATAAATATTTGATGAAAAAACTTTTGGCATTTTTTGTGTTCTTTTCTTTAATCTCTTCTGCATATTGTCAAACACTTTTTACTTACGGTAATCATTCCGTGAGCGTAAATGAATTTTCAAAGGCATTTAATAAAAATAAAACTGCCACACCAGATAAAGCCCAGTCGCTTCGCGATTATCTTGATCTTTACATTAAATTTAAGCTAAAGGTTCAGGCGGCAAAAGACCTTCATCTTGACACGCTTCCTTCGCTACAAGCCGATCTTCCAAATTTTCGCAGCCAGATAGAAGAAAATTATTTGAAAGATGATAAGGAAGTAAATGCATTGATTAATGAAGCGTTTTCAAGAAGCCAGAAAGACATGCATGTTCTTGATTTTTTTGTTCCATTAAATAATTTAGATTCAACAGACTCAATAAAAGCATACAATGAAATCAATCAATTTTATCAGCAATTGAAAAATGGTAAAAAAGACATTTCAGCTATTATCGCAGATGTGAATAAACATGGGGGTTCTATCCGGCAAAATGATCTTGGATTTATAACTGTTTTCACTTTGCCTTATGAGTTTGAAAATATTATTTATGGATTAAAACCCGGCCAGTCAAGCGCTCCGTATCGTTCTCCAAAAGGGTGGCACATTTTTAAAAATGTAGAAGAAAGGCACGCGATGGGGAAAATAAAGCTTGCGCAAATATTATTTGCTGTGCCAGAAAACCCGAATCCGCAAAGATCTCAAACAAAAAAATTGGCAGATTCTATTTACAGCATATTGAAAGACGGTGCAGATTTTTCAAAGCTTGCAAAAGAATTCAGTGATGATAAAATGACTTATATGAATGGTGGGAATATGCCTGAATTTGGTGTATCAAAATATGGAGGCGAATTTGAAAGGGAAGCTTTCTCATTAAAAAAAGATGGAGAAATTTCCCAACCTTTTGAAACTGAATTTGGCTATCACATAATCAAGAGGATCTCTGCAACACCTGTTCCTGCTACAAAAAATGATGATACATTCATGTATGATTTGAAACAGGAAGTAATGAATGACAGTCGCATAGCAATAGCAAGACGAAAATTTGTATCGGAAATTCTTCCTGAGATTGGATTTAAAAAAAATGCCATCAATGAAGAAAATCTATGGCGTGTAACGGATAGTTCTTTGCTCGCTAACAAGGAAATCACTGCCGGAAAAGTGGATGAAAAAACGATCTTATTTTCTTATAACAATCATGAACAAACGAAAGTGAGTGAGTGGATTCAATTTTCAAGGAATTCAAATAAGCCGCAAACAATACCACTTCGCAAAACTTATAAAATAGCTTTTCCAGATTTTATTGCAGCCTCGGCAATCAATAATTACAGAATGAGATTACAGAATTTTAATATAAACTTTAAAAATCAGTTAGATGAATTCAAAGAAGGCAGTTTGCTTTTTGAAATCATGCAAAGAAAAGTATGGAATAAGGCTTCCGCGGATAGTGCGGGACTTTTACAATATTATAATCAACATAAAGAAAAATATTTATGGAGTGCAAGCGCTGAAGCAGTAATTTTTTCCTGCTCCAATGAAAGCGTTGCCGGAAGCGCGATAGCACAATTGAAGAAAGGAAAATCCTGGAAAGAAGTAATGAACGATAATTCGTCGCGGGTACATGCGGATTCAGGAAGATACGAACTGAGCCAGATCCCTGTGATTGATAAAACCAATTTTACGGAGGGATTGATCACACTTCCCATCGTAAATAAAAATGATGGTACGGCTGCTTTCACAAAAATTATAAAATTATATCCCGGCCACCAGCAAAGAAATTTTGAGGAAGCGCGCGGCCTTGTGGTTAATGATTATCAAAATTATCTTGAAGAGAAATGGGTTGAGCAATTAAGGAAACAATACCCCATAAAAGTGAATGAAAAGGTGTTTCAATCTTTATTGAAATAATTTTTTTGAAAAAAATAACATTCACTTTTTCTGCATATACAATAAATCAGGAAAAACTATTTTTTGGTTTATCAGAAAGCCTTTTCATATGAAATTCTGTCATAAAAAAAGCATTGGCAAAGTTTTTGAAAAACCGCTGGATATTAATCAATGTACTTTTTTAAAAACTAAAAAACAGGTAATGAAAAAATTATTAGCTATTGCATTTTTTGCAGGAACGTTTATCACAGCGAAATCGCAGGTATACGTCCAGGGAGGTGTAAATCTTGCCAACATCACCAAAAATAAATCGGGCGGCACTTCCAGCAACAATCTATTAACGACCTTCAACGCAGGTGTTTTAGGGCGGTTCAATTTATCAGATGTTTTTGATCTGGAGACCGGGCTGCTTCTTGATGGGCGTGGTTCTAAAACCAATAATTATTTAACGAGCTCTACAGATGATAACTATATTAAATCTAAATTCAATCCTCTTTATCTTGAAGTGCCATTGAATCTGGTGGTTCGTTTTCCTTTAGAGAAAAAAACCAGTTTGTTTGTAAATGCAGGCCCATACGTAGCTATGGGTATTGCAGGGAAATCAAAAGTAGATACAAAAGCGTTTGGTATATCTTCTACTTCTACAAACGATATCAAGTTTACCAGTACAGATCCAACTGCCGATAACCAGGGCGCTTATGATAGGTTGAAAAGATTTGATTATGGAGTGAATTTAGGCGCTGGCGTGGATTTAGGGAGATTGTTATTAAAAGTAAATTATGGATTGGGTTTAGAAAAAATCAATTCAACACAAACCAACAATAGCGCGGATGCAAAAAACAAATACCGCACTTTGAGCATTTCATTAGGAATTCCTATTGCAGGCGGAAGATAATTTTTGATGCTCGATGTATGATGTTCAGTTTGCGATATAATACAGATGTCTTAACATCTAAGATCACACATTGAACATCGTACTTTTTTCTATACAATTTCTTTTACTACGCTAGCGACCACATGCGGCTTGCCTAATGTGTAATAATGCAAAACCGGCGCACCATGTTTTTTAAGTTCTTTAGATTGCTGTAACAACCATTCTTTTCCTACAATTTCCACATCCGCATCTGTTTTGCATTTCATGATCTCCTTACTTAATTCAGTAGGAATATCCACATGAAATGTACGCGGAAGAACAGAAAGCTGCTTCTTTGTAGTGATTGGCTTCAGGCCGGGAATGATTGGCACTCCGATTCCCGCGGCTCTGCAATTTTTTACAAATTCAAAATATTTATTGTTATTGAAAAACATTTGAGTAGTTATATAATCCGCTCCTGCATCCACTTTCAGTTTTAAATAGCGAAGGTCGCTTTCCAGATTTGGCGCTTCAAAATGTTTTTCAGGATAGCCGGCAACTCCAATGCAGAACTGTGTTTTATAACCATCGCGGATATCTTCTTCCAGATAAATACCATTATTCAAATTCACGGCCTGTTTCAAAAGGTCTATAGCATAAGAATGGCCATTCTTCTCAGGCTCAAATAAAGTCTCATTTTTTGGAGCATCACCCCGCAACACAAGCACATTATCAATGCCGAGAAAAGCCAGATCAATCAACGCATTTTCTGTTTCCTGTATATTAAATCCTCCACAAATCAAATGTGGAACTGCATCTATTTTATAATGATTCATGATCGCTGCACAAATACCTACTGTTCCGGGGCGCTTACGTACTTCTATTTTTTCAAAAGTGCCATCTGCTCTTTTTTTGAAAACCTGTTCGCTGCGATGATAAGTTACATTAATGAATGCTGGTTTAAATTCCATCAAAGGATCTAAATGATTATAAATAGATTCAATAGTTTTTCCTTTTAACGGGGGAAGTATTTCAAAAGAAACGGCGGTTCCTTCTGACGCTTTTATGTGATCGGTAACTTTCATTTTTTATAAATAGATGCAAACTTAAGTGGTAATGAGAAAAAAGCAATAAATCAAACTGAAGCTGTTTATTCAAATCAACATTTTTTATTCTTCCTCGCATCTTGATTTATTTTTAATGAATAAAAAATGCCAGGATTCCAGTTGCCAGCAAAGTGGCGCCGGTAATGATCCCTGCGTTATGTTCCAAAGTGTGCCAGTTCAATTTCAGTACTCTGCGGTAACCAAATCTTACCAAAATTACCATTCCTATTGTAGTAATTATTAAATACAAAACAGCAATAAACCAGATAAGCCATGGAGCCTGAGATCCTGCTAAGAGGAAGTAGGCTTCAATTTCCATGCATGGCGATAAAAACATTGCCAGTACCAAAGCGATAATGATTGTTTTTTTAGATTTCTTTTTTATAATATCATTATCAAGATGGAAGTGCTTATGTGTGTGATGGCGATAAATGAAAATAATTCCTATCAGGATTAAGATAACCGGGGTGATATAATGTGTAAAATGCTCAATATTCTCCGCCATTTGTGCACCAATAAAACCAAGAACGAATCCTATGATAATTGTACTTAAACCATGCGCTATCGCGGAGATAAAAGTTATTTGTGTTACTTCTTCTATTGTCCAGTTTTCTTTGCGCCCAATGGCAATTACCGGCAACCAATGATTAGGGATAGCAGCATGTAAAAAGCTCAATATAATACTGCCTGCAATAATACTGAACATTAAAAGAAATTATACTGGGGAAAAATGAACCACTTTATTAAAAACAAAAACTAAGTGCAAGATAAGTTTACGGGGTAATTTCTCAGAAGATTATTTATTTAGCTGAGAAAAGCAAGAAAGTAGTTTTTCAGGTTTTTATTAACTCCTGACTTATTAAAAATTCCTCTGTATTAATAAAAAGGCATTGGTAAAAAAGCTGTAGGGGAAGGGCTCGAACCTTCACGAGGCAGTTAGCTGTAGTACAAAGTTCAGTGGTCGACCCTGGTCGAATTAATATTGCTATCAATCCGGCTCTATGCTACGTTTATCCTGTGATCCTCACCCCCGAGACAAGAGGGCATGTCTGCCAAAAATTTCATCACCCCACAATGTTAAGAACTATTATGATGCAAATCTAAATTCTAAGCCTTTAATAAAAAAATATTTTAAGGAAATTGTTTCAAATTTAGAAATATTTTAAATAATATTGTGATTATGTAAATTACATCTAAATAAAAAATTATTATGGCTGCAAAGTTTAATATTGACAAATTGGATCTGAGCATCATCCAGGAAATGCTTGAAAACGCTGAAACTCCTTACGCCGAATTAGGAAAAAAACTTTTTGTGAGTGGTGGAACTATCCACGTACGCATAAAAAAATTGGAAGAGTTTGGCATCGTTAAAGGTAAGCGATTAAAAGTAAATTTAAAACAACTTGGATATGATATTAATGCTTTTGTCGGAATATTTTTGGAGAAAAGCTCTCTTTATGATGTGGTGGCAAAAGAACTAGAAAAAATTCCGGAAATTGTAAGACTGAATTACACAACCGGAAATTACAGTATGTATATCGAAATTGTATGTAAAGATATCGGGCAGCTAAGGCATGTGCTTCATGATGAATTACAAAAAATAAAAGGCATAGAACGTACTGAAACACTTATTTCTCTTGCGGAAAGTTTTAACAGGAGCGTCAGGGTGAGCGAAGTGGAGTAGCAAAAGTTGACAACCGGAAATGCACTCTACTATGGTCGGTTGCCAGTTGTCGGCTTCACCCTCTCACATCGAGCGCATCCCTCAATCCATTTCCCAAAAGATTAAATGCCAAAACCAAAATCATAATTGCAATCCCCGGGGCAAGCGCCAGAACAGGATTATGCGTGATGATGAAATTATAATTCTCTTTTATCATCAGGCCCCAGCTTGGCGTTGGCGGCTGAACTCCAACTCCTAAAAAACTTAATCCGGCCTCAATAATTATGGCGCTGGCAAAATTAGAAGCTGCGATTACCATCACTGGACCAAGCACGTTGGGAAGGATGTGCCTCATGATAATGCGCATATTTTTTAATCCCAATGCCTTTGCGGCCTGGATGTATTCCATTTCACGCAAAGCCAATACCTGCCCGCGAACTACGCGCGCAACACTCACCCACATTGTCAATCCAACAGCAATAAATATTTGCCAGAAACCTTTTCCTAAAGTAAGTGTGATCCCAAAAACCAATAGCAATGTGGGCATGCTCCAGATTACATTAATAAACCACATGATAATATTATCAGTTTTGCCGCCATAATAACCAGCCATTGCGCCTAAAATAATTCCGATAGAAAGTGAAATTAAAACAGTGATCAATCCAACAGCAATGCTTACCCTAATTCCGACCAGTAAACGGCTTAAAATATCCCGGCCAAAAGTATCGGTGCCCAGCCAAAAAGTTTTTGATTCAATATAATTTTTATCCGCTAAATCATTTTTTGCATAAACCTGTTTTTCCTGCAAACCCTCGTCAATATACTTTTCTATAAAAACAGAATCCCTGTTTTCTACATAATGGCTTATAGGGATATATAAATATTTATCTTCTGCGCCGAATAATAAGCGTTGAAAAAATCCAGTTGATGAAATTTGTTTTTGTTTTTTTACTCTTATGAATAATTGAGTAGTGCCTGGCTTTCTTGCCATGATCTCTACTATCTGCCTGTCTGCATCGGGTGTAGAATCTGTGCCCAGATAGTAAGCAAAAATTCCAATAAGAACCGCCATGCAAATAATAATCAATCCTGCCATAGCGCCTTTATTTTTTTTAAGCCTTCGCCACGCATTTTGAGAAAAGGAAAATGATTGTTGCATCAAAATAAAAATAGAAAAGTTTTGATTGAAAATAGCAATTGTTGGAATTAAATCTAAGAAGAGAGCATCAGCAGTTTAGCATCACTTCACCTTTCTTCCTTTCCACCAATAACTTCCAAATTTACCCAACCATCCTGCAATCAATGTATATAAGATATGAAATGGCTGAGCCAAAATAAACCACGAAAGTAATTTTTGCTTGCCGAAAAATTTTGCAACAGGATAAAGGAAAAACATTTCAACACTCGTTTTTAAAATAATAGCGATCATAAATGAATAAAATGCATTTACAAAAAAGAAAGAAAAAATGCCTAATATAGAAACCCACGCATTTAAAAGATAAACCAGTAATAAAACCGCAGTGATTTTTTTATCCGTGTATTTATCTGCTTTGCTTGCCCAACGGATTCTTTGATTCATAAAATCCTTCAATGTTTCTGCCGGTTCTGTTTGAACAACTACATCCGGCGATTTTAAAAACATGATTTTATCAGGATATATTTTTTGAATTTTGTGCATGAGCAACATATCATCGCCACTTGCGATGTCATCTATGCCCTCAAAACCATTGACTTCATAAAAAACTTTTTTTTCATAAGCAAGATTAGCGCCATTACACATGCTGTGAAATTTTTTAGAAACCGATGCGCCCGTAATTCCCTGCAATGTCATAAAATCAAGCGATTGAAATATTTTAAAAAGCCTCACCCCCAACCCCTCTCCCGGGGAAGAGGGGAGAAATGCTACCGGTAACGCAACAAATACCGGCGATCTTTCTTCATAATAAGAAACTAATGTTTCAAGCCATTTTTGAGGAGCGATACAATCTGCATCTGTTGTTACAATTAAGTCTCCTTTGGCAAACTGCAATGCGGTTTCTATAGATTTTTTTTTATAAGAATTTATGATTTCATTCTGCGTAAAATCAGCAAGATTGATAACGCGGATATTTTCTTTTTGAAATGAATTAATTACAGCAACCGTGTTATCTGTCGAATGATCATTTGTAACAATAATCTCAAATTTATTTTGCGGGTAAGTTTGTGAGGTAAGTGATTTTATACATTTTCCAATTTTTTTTTCTTCATTTCGCGCAGCAATAATTATAGAAACAAATGGCATTTCAATATCTCGCGCAATTGCGGAAGGAGCGTAATTTTTGATACATAGCCAGCTTTTTCTGTAATACAGAATAAGTGCAACGTAAAGCAATAACAAAAGAGAAGTAATCAGAATAAAAGCCATGCGAAGATTTAAGTGGTGCAGATATACAATTAAATAACAATTATTGCACAAAAATAATTTTTTTAGTACGGGAATGAATATTAGATTTGTATAGTTGCATAAACAACTATATGATAAACAACCAATTTAAAAAAGGAGAGCTTTATAGTTTCATAACTGGCAAAACTTCCACAGCAATTGCAAGAAGATTGCAAAAAAACTTTAAAGAATCGGGGATTGATATTACGATCGAACAATGGAGTGTTTTATATCATTTATGGAAAGAAGACGGGCAGAGCCAGCAGCAATTGTGTGAAGCAACTTTCAGGGATAGGCCAAGCATAACAAGGCTTGTAGATAATTTAGAAAAAACTAAATTGGTAAAAAGGTTTGCTTCTAAAAATGACAGAAGAAGCAATCTTATTTTTCTGACAAAAGATGGGAAAAATTTAGAGCAAAAAACAATGGAGGTTGCCAACCGCACTTTAAATGAATCGCTCGAAGGCGTAACCAACGGGCAGATTGAAATTGCGAAGGAAGTTTTGCAAATGGTTTATGATAACCTTGCCTCATAAGCCAAAAAGTGGAAATTAAAGATTTTTTAAAAAAAAGTTTGTAAAAAATAAATAACTATGGACACAACAACAGTTTCAACATTAAAAGGCGGCGAATGGTTAATTAAACCAGGAAATGTAAATGATATTTTTACGCCGGAGGATTTTTCAGAAGAGCAATTGATGATACGCGATATGTGCCACCAGTTTTTGAAAACAGAAGTGCTGCCTATGATGGATAGAATCGATAAGGCAGAGCCAGGACTAATGCCAACATTGATGGAAAAGGCAGGTGCACAGGGACTTTTAAGCGCTTCAGTGCCGGAAGAATTTGGCGGATTGGGAAAAGATTTTGTGACTTCTACGTTAGTAAGTGAAGCGCTTGGTGCAGGATATTCTTTTAGCGTGGCCATGAGCGCCCATGCGGGAATCGGAACTTTACCGATTTTATATTTTGGCACAGAAGAACAAAAACAAAAATACATTCCGAAGCTTGCAACAGGTGAGTGGAAAGGTTCTTACGGTTTAACCGAGCCTGGAAGCGGAAGTGATGCGTTGGGTGCGAAGACATCGGCAACACTTTCTGAGGATGGCAAATATTATTTATTGAATGGCCAAAAATGCTGGATTACCAATGGAGGTTTCGCTGATATTTTTACCGTGTTTGCAAAAATAGATGGCGATAAATTTACTGCCTTTATTGTAGAAAGGGGAATGCCCGGTTTTACGCAAGGGCAGGAGGAACACAAGATGGGAATAAAAGGTTCATCAACGGTTCAATTATATTTTCAGGATTGTAAAGTGCCTGTAGAAAATGTGTTGGGCGAAATCGGGCGTGGCCACATAATTGCTTTCAACATTTTAAATATAGGAAGATTAAAATTAGATGCAGCAGCAGTCGGTGGTTCAAAAATGGCTTTGACAGAATCAATTGAATATGCCAAAACACGCGAACAATTTAATATGCCAATTGCAAAATTTGGCGCTATAAAATATAAGCTGGCAGAAATGGCGATCAAAACTTATGCCGATGAAAGCGCGCTTTATCGTACTGCAAAATGGATTGATGAAAAAGAACATGAATTATTAGATGCGGGCAAACCCTTTAATGAAGCGCTTTTGGGAGCAGCAGAAGAGTTTGCCATTGAATGCGCGATATTAAAAGTGCATGGAAGCGAAGTGCTGGATTATGTGGTAGATGAAGGCGTACAAATACACGGTGGCAATGGTTTCAGCGATGAGTATGATATCAGCCGGGCATATCGCGACAGCCGCATTAATAGGATTTTTGAAGGAACGAATGAAATAAACCGTTTGCTTTCTGTGGACATGATGCTGAAAAGAGCAATGAAAGGCCAACTGGATTTGATGGGGCCGGCGATGGCAGTGCAAAAAGAATTAATGAGCATTCCGGAATTTGGAAATAATGATGAAAGCGCATTTGCAAACGAATTAAAAATCATTTCCAACATGAAGAAATGCATATTAATGGTAGCTGGTGCGGCTGTTCAAAAACTAATGGCAACGCTAAGCAAGGAACAGGAAATTATTATGAACATTGCAGATATGGCAATAGAAACTTTTGTCGCGGAAAGCATGTTGCTTCGCGTAATGAAAGCTATAGAAAAATCCGGTGAAGAAAATAATAAAGTGCAGATCGCAATGATGCAAGTCTACCTGAATGATGCAGTGGATATCGTTGCAAAGTCTGGCAAAGAAGCGATTAATTCATTCGCCGGAGGCGATGAACAAAAAATGATGTTGCTTGGTTTGAAACGTTTTACAAAAACAGTTCCTTTCAACGCTAAAGATGCAAGAAGACTGGTAGCTGCAAGGTTGATTGAGGATGGAAAATATGCATTGTAATAATTTATCTGAATTATTTTAGAAAAGTCAATAGATTCATCACTTAGCATTTTGAATTCTACTTACAAACAAGTGAAAAAATAGAAAAGTGATATTTTTAGAAATCTATTTACACTATGGTACAAAGATTAATATTAGGTATTAAATCTTTGCTTTTAAAAAATAAAAAAGTTGATGAAAAAGTGTCTTACCCTGAAAATTTATTTTATCTAAATAACAGTTTAGATAATGATAAAGAATTAAGAAAAAAAGCAATGATTATTTATACTGAATGGAAGGAAAAATTAAATATTAATGATCTGAAAAGAGATAGCTATAAGAGTACTACAATAGATACGCAAAAAATATGGAATCAATTCATTTCATCCATATCTAATTCTAACTCTATTAATGAATAGTTTTGTTCGTATTGCAGTTTATTTTTCTGATACTCAAAAACAAAATCCTGCGCTAATTTTTCTTTAATACTTTCATCTGTTTCGTGCTTCATTATACTATCCATTACATGTATTGCTCTTGTGTCATCCATTTGCAAGTCAAAAAATATCATACTAACAATATCCCAATTCTTTAGCATTGAAATAAGAACTACATATTTCCCTGCACTCTCAAATTTTACAAGTTGCTCTGCACCGGATTCTTTAAGCTCTTTCTTAAAATCTTCATAATAGTCAAATCTGATATTAGATAGATTCTTAAGAAAAGTAGTTATCCTGTAAACATGCCCATTCCCTTTTTTTAAATCATTAACCTTAAAGACTATCTTATCCATTCTTTTTGGAGTTATTTAAAGGAGTTACCAGTTCTTTCACTAAATCTTCAAAGGAACCGTTTATAACAAGTTTTTCATCGTATTTGTTAGCGCGAGGCTTGCTAATTTTAGGCTTTTTTTTCTTCGCTGGTGTCTTTGCCATTTACTAATTGTTTGTATGTTAATCTGCCTTCAATGCGTTGTAAAGTTAATTCAAATCTGTTACCGTCATTTATATCACGGCTGTTATATCTGTATGAAAATTCATCGCAATAACGTTGTAAATGCTTATAGCTGATCTGATGATATATTCCATAAATACCACGCTTCATTACAGACCAAAAATTTTCAACTCCGTTTGTATGAACATTTCCTCTTACCCATTCTCTTTTACTGTGGTTAACCGATTGCCTTTCATATTCAGCCAAAGATTTTTTATACTTCAAACTTTCATCAGTCATAAGCATTGCATTTGTAGCCACATTTTCTTTAACTTCTTTGGCTATACTTTTTGCATCTGCTTTGAATGATGCCTTTACAATTATCTTACCTTCCCTTGCTTTCATTCCTATAACTGCGCCTAAATTTCGTTTCTTTTTATATTCATCTGATTGCTCCATTCTTTCTACTGCTTCCGGTGACATTCCTTTGTAATCACTTGCATATTTTCTGCTCATGTACGTTTCATCAATTTCTACAATTCCACTCAATAAAGGGCTATTCTTTTCTTTCAAACTTTCCCTTATTCTATGCAACATAAACCAAGCAGTTTTTTGAGTTACACCTAAATCTTTTGCAAGTTGCACACTGCTTATTCCTTTCTTATGTGATGCTATTAAATACATTGCAGGGAACCATGTTGACAATGGAATATTGCTTGCTTCAAATACAGTTCCTATCGTAACCGTAAACCTGTAATAACATTTGTTATTAGCGCATTTAAAACGTTTGCCGTTATCAATGTTGTAATACTTTTTACTGCCACATTTAGGACATTCAGGATTACCATTCCAACGTTGCTGAATTAATAGCTCTCTGCATTTACTTTCATCAGAGTATTTTTTCATTAAGTCTTTTAAGTTTTCTACCATAACAAATGATTTATTCAGCTAAATTAATGCTTGTACACGATACTACCTAATATTTATTGAAGTATTTTTATTATTTTTTCTAAAAAATAGATGTACGATAATATTCTTAGGCATAAAATTTTGATTAAAATAATAGAGCACAAGGTCATGTACGAGATGAAAAAAGATTCATTCATGTCATATGATGTTTTGAATACGTATTTCCCTAAAAATAAAAAATTCTCTACTGCTGTTTTAAAATTGTTCGCAGATAATTATGTAATAATGAAAAAAGATAGTGGTATTTATAAAATAAATATAGAAGAAAAGGGTCTTTTCGCAGCAACAAGCAGTCTCTTTAAATTAAAGGAAAATAACCTAATTTGGACTTTTATAAAGGATGGCGGAAGTATAATAATTAATATTATAATAGCTTCAATAGCATTTGCAGCTCTAAAAAATGATAACTCTAAGTATTTGAGAAAAGATGAATTAAAATCGATACAGCAACAAATAATTCGAACACAAGCCCAGCAATACCAAAACCAATTAAAAACGGAAAAGCAAATCTATCAGCTAAATAATCAAATTGATTCTTTATCTCGTAAAACTTCATTTAAATAGACACTTACCATACTTTGTACCTTATTGTAAGTGGATAGCTATTTTTATAGATGTTTAATTTATTCCTTTAGAATCCCTTAGCTTATTCACTATTTTTTTGATTTCTTTTCTTTTCTATTATTTTTTCTCTTTCAGGTTCAGAAACATTTTCATAATCATACGGGCAATGCCTGCACCCATTTCCGCAGCAATATCCTCTTTCTATATGATATTTTTCGGTGAGCACCATCAATCCTTTATCATAATAAAAATGAATTCCTTCTATAAAATCTTCATTGTTCAATTTCCATATTTTTTAGAAGATGAGCAAGCGTTTGATCATTATCTGAAATTATTTCGGGTAAAGAAAAGCACAGATAAAAAATACAATTGCTTTTTGAAATGTCCAGGCTTTCGTAATGGGTTTTTATTTTTAGATCTGCCAATAAATCATCCTGTTCATAAACATTATCCATATCTGTGATTATCGAACAATGATACAATTCAATAACGGTTTTTGTAAAAGAATACAGATCAGGAGAATCTGTTTTTAAATGAATTTTGCCACCTGGTTTTAATATTTGCTGATAGAGCCGTAAAAATTTCGGATGCGTTAATCTCTTGTTCACTTTTGATAAACGCAATTGGGGATCGGGAAAAGTGATCCATATTTCATCAACCTCACCTTGTAAAAAATATTGAGCGATCTTGTCTATTTGCGTTCTTAAAAAAGCAGCATTTTCAAGCTCATTATCTAAAGAAAATTTTGCGCCCACCCACAGCCTGTTTCCTTTAATATCTACACCAACAAAATTTTTTCCAGGATATAATTGCGCAAGTCCGGTTGTGTATTCTCCCTTGCCGCAGGCGAGTTCCAGTAAAATTGAATTATTATTTTTAAAAAATTCATGCCATTTTCCTTTTATGTTTTCAGGATATTCCAATACGTTAGAAAACGTTTTTATCTCACCAAATCTTTTTAATTTTTTTTGCGCCATAGCGTAGCAAAAATAATTCTTTACGAAGTAATTTGTTTTACGTTCGATGTTGTGAAAAACCAAAATATAGAAATTCGCCATTCGCGATTTACAGTTCTGTAATGCTTTTACCGACATATTTAAATCACTTACCGACTTTTTGCTATTTCCAACCTAAACTTCTTTGCCGTCAACAGGCGTTGCATATAGATTTGTGTTTTAAATCAAAAACAAATAATTTTTATGGAGACAAATAATTTTGAAAGAAATAAACGACTGCAAAATTCCAGGATATGGAGCGGTTTCGTATTACTTGCAGCGGGTTTATTATTACTTGCCTACAAAATGGGCGCGCCGATTCCGGGCTGGATGTTTACCTGGCCTGTGCTTTTGATTGCAATCGGATTGTTAGCCGGGATTAAAAGCAACTTTCGTAACCCCGGCTCCTTTATCATGATTTTGATTGGGACTATTTTTCTTGCCGATCAGTCAATCCCCGGGATTAACTTTCATAATTACATTGCCCCTATAATTTTTATCAGCCTTGGATTGTTTTTCATTTTACGGCCAAAACACAGTGGTTGGGAAAGAAGGAATCGCTTTTGGAACGAGATGAATTTGGATGATGCGTCCGCTTCAAACAATTTCAAACCTGGCGAAACTTCTAACGGCGACAATGCAGAGTTCATTGATGTTAACGCTGTATTCGGTGGCGTCAAAAAAAACATTCTTTCAAAAAACTTTAAAGGAGGTGAAATAGTAAGCTTTATGGGTGGCTCGGAAATCAATTTTATGCAGGCGGATATTCAGCATCCTGTAATCCTTGAAGTGCACAATGTTTTTGGGGGCACTAAGTTAATTGTTCCATCCAATTGGGACGTTCAAAATGAGATATCTGCCGTCTTTGGCGGAATAGAAGATAAGCGCACTTTTAATAGCACAACACCCGATTCCAATAAAAAAATCTTATTAAAAGGTACGTGCGTTTTTGGGGGAATTGAAGTTACTAATTATTAAGAAAAACTATAAAATCACTTATATGAAATGGTATCTTGCAAAAATTGTTTACAGAATTATTTGTGGCGAAGGAAGCCACACTCCGCAATTTGATGAGCAACTGAGGCTTGTATATGCCGAAAATGATATGCATGCTTTTCAAAAGGCGAGGCTTATAGGAGATGGCGAAGAAGATAATTTTTTAAATAATAATCAGAAGCCCGTGCATTGGAAATTTATTAATGTATCTGAATTGCATCCGCTAAATGATCTAATTGATGGCGCAGAAATTTATTCAAAGATTGGTGAAGAAGAAAATGCTGACAGCTACACAAAACTGATAAAAGATCGTGCAAAATATTTACACGAAACGTGTTTTCAAAAAACATTCGAAATGAATTAAACTTTTCAGCTTGACAAATTCCATTTTATCTGATAAACGTTTACGGATTTTTTTTATAGTTTGGTGGATTGTTTGCGCATCGTTGCAATACATTATTCTTATCCAGGTAAACATTGACAAGACGCATGCTGTTACAGATAGTATAATAAGTAATGTGCTGCTTGCAACAAGTTGTTTTTTTATCAGCAACAATATGAAATATTACCTGCCGCGACAGGAGAAATATTGGTACATTCTTGTTGTAAGCCTCACAGTTAGCTTTTTTTGGATGCTCGCCCAGCAAGCAATTATGTGGATCGTTTTTAAAGAAGGCGATAATTATAATGAAGTGATTCACGCATCATGGGGCATAAGGTTTGGCAGCGGTTTTTTATTGATCAGCAGCATGAGTATGTTTAGCTTATTATGGTACAGCCAGCAGGAGCAAAAAGAAATGCACCAAAGAAAAACAGAAACAGAAAAGCTCACCAAAGAAGCGGAATTATTTAAGCTGCGCCAGCAATTGCAACCTCATTTTTTATTTAATAGCCTCAATTCTATCAGTGCGCTTACAGGTTCTAATCCTGAAAAAGCAAGACACATGATCCACCAGTTAAGTGATTTTTTGCGCGGCACATTAAAAAAACATGAACAACAATGGAATACTTTAAAAGAAGAATTACAATATCTGCAATTGTATCTTGATATAGAAAAAGTAAGATTTGGCCATCGCCTGCAAACTGAAATTATTTTTAAAGAAGAAATACTACATTTCAAGTTACCTGCATTGCTTCTTCAACCGGTTGTAGAGAATGCGATAAAATTTGGATTGTACGATACCACAGGCGAAGTGCTGATAAAACTGGATGCAATAGCTGAGGGAAATAATTTAAAGATCATCGTTCAAAACCCGTTTGATCCTGAAACCGCTCAACCCATGAAGGGCACTGGGTTCGGGCTTTCATCCATTCAAAGAAGATTGTTTCTTTTGTTTGCAAGAAATGATCTTTTAAAAACAAAAAAAGATAAAGAATATTTCATTACAACTATACTTGTACCACAAACAGAGGAATTAAAATCATCTGCCGGTTCAACAAAATCCAAATTGGCAAACCAAATTGGTAAAGAAATTAATGACCAGGTTAACGAAGAAATCATGGGCCAGATCAGCAATAAAATCAATGAAACATTAAAAAAGAAATTTAAATGAAAGTTATCATTATTGATGATGAGCCTTTGGCAAGAAGTATTGTTAATGAATATTTGCAATCATGCCCCGATGTGGAATTAGTTGCTGATTGTAACGATGGCTTTGAAGGAATGAAAGCAATTCTACAATTTCAGCCTGATCTTATTTTTCTCGATATTCAGATGCCCAGGATCAATGGTTTTGAAATGCTGGAGTTGATTGAAAACCCGCCAGCCGTTATTTTCACCACAGCATTCGATGAATTTGCGATAAAAGCTTTTGAAATAAATGCAGTCGATTATTTATTAAAACCTTTCAGTAAAGAACGCTTTGAAAAAGCGGTGCAGAAATATCAGCAGAATCAAAGCGCGCCTCAAACTGAAAAAATGTTGGAAACTGCCGCACAGTCGCCCTTGCAGCAAAATCGCGTAGTAGTAAAAGATGGCAGTAAGATCAAAATAATTCCGGTTAGCAAGATCAATTACCTGGAAGCCGCCGATGATTATGTAAAAATTATAACTGCTGAAGGAAATTTTTTAAAAAATCGCACAATGAGTTTTTTTGAACGATCATTAAGTGTTTATCATTTTGTTCGTGTTCACCGCTCTTACATTGTAAATACGCAGCTCATAACGCGGATAGATGCATATGAAAAAGACAGCCACTTACTGTTATTGAGTACAGGTGCAAAATTGCCTGTAAGCAAAGCAGGTTATGCAAAGCTGAAAGAAGTTTTAGGGATTTGAATTTCAGCATAGAAAATCCAGTATATCTTTTTAGGATTTTTTCAAACAAGCTAAAAAGTAGAAATTCTATATTTTAGTTTATCCGAATCTGGATAATAATATTCTGAGCCCAACAATGCCGAGAGATACCGCTAATGCTTTTATGATCATTTTTCCTTTAATATTTCTTGATAAATAAGCGCCGAGTTGAGCTCCTGGAACAACGCCAACTACCAGCGCAATGGTCATTCTCAAAATCACAGGATCATCATAGCTGCCTCCGTAAATGTGAACTATCACACTTACAGTGGCCATTATCGCAAGAATAAAGTGCGAAGTGGCAGTGGCAATATGCACGGGAAACCGCAGCCACTCTACCATTGCGGGCACGTGAATAATGCCGCCGCCAATCCCCAGCAAGGGTGAAAAATATCCAACAAAAACACTGAGAATAGTTCCCTTACGCATATCGTAAGCATAGTCGTAATGCTCATTCCATTTATCTACCAGGTGTTGCTGAACCCAGCCTTTATGCATAGTAAATGGTTTATTTGATGATTTTTTTTCTCCACCTTTGAAAAAAAGATAAGCAGCCAAAACAAAAAGTACGATTCCAAAAATGATATCAAATACATCACGCGGAATTATTTTAGTGGTGAGTACACCGAATATAGATCCCGGAATAGTGCATAAGGCGAAAAGCACCCCGGCTTTATAATCAACTCTTTTCGTTGACATATACGCTATTGAGCCTGATATTGCATTGCATGCGACTACTGCCATAGAAATTGCGGTGATCGTTCCCGGGCTAAAACCCGGGTGCATGATAATTAAAAGAGGAACCAAAATAAATCCGCCACCTGCGCCAATCAATGTGCCGATTGTGCCAATTACAAATCCAATAAATATCAATAAATAGATATTTTCCATAAAAGGCTAATGCAGTAATTTTTTCAAATAAAATAAAAAATTACCTGATTTGAAAAGTTACAAATTTTTATTATTTGCAAACTTATTACTTATTGTTCATTGGTAAAACCTTGCATAGAAAGCCAATTGCGAATTTGACAATTATGAATACTTTTAGGGACAAAAAGAAAATGAAAGATACTGAGTTGAATGAAGAAAGTGAATTACATTCAATAGAAGTAAAATCAATTCATAATGCTGAACATTATATCTGGGGCGATCATTGTGATGGATGGCATTTATTGAAAACAAAAACACTAAGCGTGATCCGGGAAAAAATGCCACCGAAAACCTCAGAGCAACTGCACTTTCATCATCATGCACGGCAATTATTTTATATTTTATCCGGCAGAGCCACTTTTGAGATCGAAGAAAAAATTATCATTGTGAATGCCACAGAAAGCCTTCAGATAGCTAAAGGAACAAAACATCGTATCGCAAATAAAGGCAAGGATGATCTTAATTTTTTAGTCATTTCAGAGCCTGCTTCTCATGGCGACAGGCAGAATGTTTCTTAAATAAAAATAAGAAATCTATCTTTTCACTTCCCTTGCTGCATGATTATTTTGGATTTGGCGCCAGCAAAAATGTAATCAAAATGATTTAATTTTATAGAAATAAAAACATTAATGCCTGCAATTTCTAAAACATTAATTTCTGAAAAAGAATATCTCGCAGAAGAAAGAAAGGCGTTGAACAAGAGCGAATACTACAAAGGGGAAATATTTGCAATTGCGGGTGCTACAAAAACTCATAATAAAATTGTCGCTTCTCTGATAGTAGCTATTGGTGATCATCTCAAAGGAAGCAATTGTTCTTTTTTTCCCAGTGATCAATGAGTACATAATAACGAAAATAGCTTATACACTTATCCGGACGTTATTGTTGTTTGTGGCAAAGAAGAGTATCTGGATGATGAATTTGATACACTAATTAATCCGACTGTTTTATTTGAAGTGCTTTCGCCATCTACTGAGGAATATGACAGGGGGACAAAATTCAAATTATACCGCTCTATTCCATCTCTTAAAAATTATATATTGATAAGCAGCACACAATATGCTGCAGAGATTTATACACGGATCGAAAATGATGAATGGAGATTGAATACTACAAAGGAAAAGAGTGGCCATATTCATATCAGTGCAATTGATTATAATCTTTCATTGACGGAAATTTATACCCAGGTAAAGCATTTAATTCCAGAAAAATAAACTAAGATTGCTTTTTTTTATTGATAGAATTAATGCTTATATACTTTTAAAATGTGAATGTCAATTATGAATATTAAATTAACCGCTTTCAGTCTGATAACGGCTTTTGTAAGTTTTTTATCGTGCACCAATTCTCAAAATAATAATAAGCAAACAATGAATACCAAAGATTCGACTGTAAGCGCTAGCGGCAGCATTAAAGAAGATTCCGTGAATTTTAGTGTGAATGGAAAAAATTATATCTGCACAGTTGCATACGATGAAAATACTAAAGGCAAACGCCCGGGGATTTTAGTAATACCGGAATGGTGGGGCCTTAATAATTATACAAAAAACCGTGCGAAACAATTAGCAGGCCTTGGCTACATCGCGATGGCTGTCGATATGTATGGCGATGGAAAGATCGCGCCGGATCCTAAAATAGCTCAGGAAATGGCCACACCTTTTTATAAGGATCCCTCAATGGCAAAAACTCAAATTGATGCTGCTATTATTAAATTGAAAAGTTTTCCGCAAACTGATACTTCTAAAATCGCGGCAATTGGATATTGCTTCGGTGGCTTTATTGTTTTAAATGCTGCAAAGCTGGGCGCCGATCTTGATGGTGTGGTAACTTTTCATGGAGGGCTTGGTGGAGTGGCGCCTGATAAAAAATTATTGAAAGCAAAAATCCTGGTTTGTCATGGCGGCGCAGATGTATTTGTAAATCCGGATGTAGCTGAATTTAAAAAGCAAATGGATTCAGTTGGGGCAAATTATACTTTTAAAATCTATCCCGACGCTACTCATGCATTCAGTAATCCTGATGCAACCGAAACTGGCAAAAAATTCAATATGCCTATTAGATATAATGCAGCAGCAGACACAGCTTCATGGAATGACATGAAAACATTTTTTAAGAAGTTATTTTAACTGGCTCTTCTGAATCAGAAATGCAACTCAGATTTTTTAATCTGAAAAATTATTTTCTATTCTCTTTGAAAAAACGGAAAATCTATAAAATCACTTTTCAGAGGAAATCGCAACAGTCAGTAAAAAAACAGATTTCTTACTCGCAGTTACGCTATGAGGCATTTTTTTATGCAGTGTGATCATTTGTCCCTTTTTCAATTCAACAGATTTATCATCTGTAGCGAAAGTGATTTTTCCTTGAAGTAATTGCACACTTATAATTCCATCAGCAGTGTGTCTTTTCAACTTTGCTTTTTTATGAAGCGCCATCAGAACAATTCGCATTCCATCTGCTTTGTAAACAGTCATCGCATTGCGGTCGTTTTTCTTCCAGGCTGATTCGCTTTTTAATTGCTTTATAAACTTTGTAATGTTAATCTTTACCAGAGGAGCATCAATTACGCGCTCTCCTTGCGGCCTCAATTCCGTTGATTCATTGTATTTTATTTCCATTTTTATTTTTATTTATTCTGCAAAGTAATTCTCATTCAATTAATAGACTAATACCAATTAACCAATAAACCTACACCTTCGTGAGTGCCTTTCCTTTATGCACCGCTACATGATCTGTCTTATCGCTTTTTATTTCATATTGCGGATCTTCTTTTGAAGCATGATGCTGATATCCTTTATAATCAAAATCACTGGTGTGTATTTTTATAATTTTCCCTGAAACATGCCCTGCTTCTGAATTCCATTTCACATGATCGCCAACTTTAAATGAATACTTCATTTTTTATTGATCTTTAAAAATGATCACTATCAAAAACTGCACCTTTTTCTAATCCATAAATATCAATTTTCTATATTTAGGCTTGTTTGAGTTTTAAAGCGTTCTTTCTTTATTTTTGTTTCTTAATAAATAACTCTTCTTATGCGGCATATACTTTGCGGCATTGAAAAAAAATAAATTTAAAAAATAAAAAATGGAATCAATAGAACAATCAGGTATCAATACCGTTCGCGTTCTTTCTGCGGACGCGGTTCAGAAAGCCAATTCGGGCCATCCGGGAACGCCGATGGGGCTTGCCCCGATAGGACATGTTCTCTGGACTAAGTTCATGAATTACAATCCGCAAGATCCTGAATGGCCGAATCGTGACCGCTTTGTTTTATCATGCGGCCATGCATGTATGTTACAATATAGTTTTTTGTATTTAACCGGTTATAACATCACGATGGATGATATTAAAAACTTCAGGCAACTTCACAGCAAAACTGCCGGCCATCCTGAATATGGTTTGCTGGATGGTATAGAAGTTACTACAGGCCCGCTTGGGCAAGGGTTTGCAAATGGAGTAGGCATGGGCATCGGGCAACAATATATTGCCAAACGCTATAATAAAGACGGTTTTAAATTATTTGATTATAACATTTATGCGATATGCAGCGATGGCGATATTATGGAAGGTGTTGCATCGGAAGCTGCTTCTCTTGCAGGCCATTTGAAACTTGGGCATCTTATTTATCTATATGATGACAATCAGATCACTATTGAAGGGCAAACTTCACTCGCTTTTAATGAAGACGTGACAGAGCGTTTCCAGGGTTATGGATGGCATGTGCAATCTGTTGCGGATGGCAATGATATTGAAGCGATCGCTGCGGCAATTGAAAACGCGAAGAAAGAAACAGGCCGGCCTTCATTGATAAAAGTGCGCACTCATATTGGCTTTGGAAGCCCTAACAAGGTTGACACAGCCAGCGCGCATGGATCTCCACTTGGAAAAGATGAAGTAAGATTGGTTAAAGAAAATTTTGGTTTTGATCCTGATAAAAGTTTTGTCGTAAGCGATGAAGTATTGAATTATTACAGAGAAAAAGGAAAAGAAGGAATAAAAATAGAAAAGGAATGGAATGATTTGTATAATAAATACAAAGAAAAATATCCTGACGAAGCAGCGGAATATGAAATATTCAGAAGTGGAAAATTGCCCGGAGGATGGAAAGATAATTTACCTGTTTTTAAACCAACAGAAAAAGGCGTTGCCACAAGAAAAGCGTCTGGAAAAATGCTAAATGCGATTGCGGCAAAGTTGCCATTATTGATTGGCGGTTCCGCTGATCTTTCTCCTTCAACAGATACCAATTTAAATGATTTTGAATCATTCACCAATGAAAATCACAGTGGAAGAAATTTTCACTTTGGTATCCGCGAACACGCGATGGGCGCTGTTTTGAATGGGATGGCCTTAACCAAAGGCATTATACCTTATGGCGCTACTTTCCTGATATTTTCAGATTATATGAGGCCACCAATCCGGCTCGCCGCCATCATGAAAATTAAGCCGGTTTTTATTTATACACATGATAGTATTGGTTTGGGAGAAGATGGGACTACGCATCAGCCGGTTGAGCAATTGATCGGGTTGAGGTCTGTTCCTGATTTAACCGTTATCCGCCCTGCGGATGCCAATGAAACGGTGCAGGCTTGGGTTACAACACTTGAACATTCCCGTGGCCCCGTCGCATTGATTTTAACCCGGCAGGAATTGCCTGAAATAGACCAGGAAAAATATGGAAAAGCTTCAGGTGTAGCTCAGGGCGCATATATTTTATCTGATTGTGAAGGCGAACCGCAATTGATATTAATGGGAAGCGGCAGTGAAGTGCATTTATTATTGGAAGCGCAGGAAAAATTGAAAGCGGAATCTATTAAATCACGAGTGGTAAGTTTCCCTAGCTGGGAATTATTTGACGCGCAAAATGATGAATATAAACAAAAGGTTTTCCCGAAAAATATACGTAAGCGCCTGGCGGTAGAAGCTGGATCGCCGATTGGCTGGTGCAAATATGTAACAGATGAAGGCGACGTAATTGGGATTAATAAATTCGGAGAATCGGCGCCGGGGGAACAGGTTATGAAAGAGTATGGTTTTTCTGTGGAAAATGTTATGGCAAAAGCGAAAGCGTTGTTGAAATAAATTAGATTGTTAAGAGTAGTTTAGATGGCTTCTGTTGATTTAAACATGTCTCTAAATTTCTTTCTTAAACTTTTCCACTTGTTATATCTAATCCTTATAAAAAATTATTATGAAAAAAATTTTGATCGCTCTCGATTATGATCCCACCGCGCAGCAAGTAGCTGAAACAGGATATGCTTTTGCAAAAGACATGAATGCGCAAGTGGTTTTGCTTCATGTAACATCTGATAATGTATATTATTCCTCGCTGGAGTATTCGCCGATCCTCGGATACGACAGTTTCACCAATCTGGGAATGATACAAAACAATACAGTAGAAGAATTGCACAAAGCGGCCCATAATTATCTTGAAACAACCAAGCAACATCTTGGCGATGATACGATTGAAACCTTGGTGAAAGATGGCGACTTTGGTGAAGTGATTTTAGCAACCGCAAATGAATTGCATGTGGATATAATTGTTTTGGGAAGCCACGGCCGGCGAGGGTTAGATAAAATATTAATGGGAAGCGTTGCAGAAAATGTATTGCGTCACACTAACTTGCCAATGTTTATTATTCCTACAAAAAAAGATGAAGAAAAGAAAAGTGAATCTGTTTAATTATTCTTTAGAAACCTGGAAACTGATTTTGTAGATTTTTTAATTAAAGCAGTTTGGTAATTTTTAATCTCCTCCTCATTTTTTTTATCAGGATAGAAAGATGTTTCCATAAGCCAAAATATAGTAATTCACGATTTTATTTAAATCTTTTTATCTGATTTTTTCAAATCAGTTGCGTCTCTTGAAATAAGCCCGGATTTAATTTGAATTAAATAACATGAAAGCGAAAAACTATTCTCAGAAATACTACTTTTTTAGCCTCATGAATAAATTCAATAACGCAAAAAGGATAAGTGAAGATCGGGCAAAAAGCAAGCAGGCCACTTTGTTTTAATGACATATCTTTGAGGCAAGAACGTGATGGCTATAAATACAAATAATGAATCATTCGGCTGATTTTAATGATATCATTTTCAACCTTCAATAGCGCATAAAAATTTATAAAATAATGAATAAAGTAAAAGAAATTCACGATTTCGGCCAGAGCATCTGGCTGGATTCTTTTGACCGCAAACTAATGGATAGCGGTAAACTTCAACAATTAATTGATGAAGATGGTTTAAGAGGAATAACCTCTAATCCTTCCATTTTTGAGAAAGCCGTGAGCAGTAGTGGTGACTATGATGAAGATATCAGGAAACTTTCTGACCAGGGACAAAATAGCGAAGAAATATTTTTTGGCTTTGCCATAAAAGACATTCAGCGTGCCACTGATATATTGAAGCCGGTTTATGATAAATCAAAAGGAACAGACGGTTTCGTAAGCCTTGAGGTTTCGCCGCATCTTGCCAATAACACTGATGGAACTATCAAACAGGCGATGCAATTATGGAAATCCGTAGATCGCAAAAATGTGATGATCAAAATCCCCGGAACGAAAGAAGGATTGCCTGCCATCCGCAAGTGTATTGGCGAAGGCATGAATATTAATGTTACTTTATTGTTTGGCCTTGATCGCTACAGGGAAGTTACAGAAGCGTACATTTCAGGATTAGAAGACAGGTTAAAAAATAATCAGACTATTGATCATATCGCGTCTGTCGCAAGTTTTTTTCTTAGCAGGATTGATGTAATGATTGATCCTATTTTAAAAGAAAAAAAATTAGATAAACTGGTGGGAGAAATAGCTATCGCTTCCGCAAAAAAAGCTTATGAAATTTATAAAGAAGTTTTCTTCAGCGACCGCTTCAGAAAGCTCGAGAATAAAGGCGCGAAGAAACAAAAAGTATTATGGGCAAGCACCAGTTCCAAAGATCCGGCTTTCAGCGATGTGAAATATGTAGAAGCACTAATTGGCCCTGACACCGTAAATACACTTCCGATGGAAACCATTGACGCTTTTCGCGATCATGGAAAAGTAGCAGACCACCTGGAAAATAATCTGGTAAAGGCTTCGGATGAATTACAACAACTAAAAAACAACGGAATCAATATTGACGACATCACTCAAAAATTAGAAACTGAAGGAGTTGAAAAATTTAATAAAGCTTACGATGCCTTATTGAAAGCGATAGATTCAAAGAAAAAGAAAGCGATGGCTTAATTGCTTATTGCAAAAAACTATAAAATGGCTTTTCACACAATTTTTTTAACAAAATAATTACTGATAATTCAATATCATTAAAATTATGAATTGATTTTCGTTGATAATTTTTTAAAAAGATTAATGAGTAAATAATTTAGAAAAAGTGCATGCAAAAAGAATTGTCAAATATCAAAACCGTTTGGACGATTGGGCATTCAACGCGGACTTTCGAAGAATTAATCGAAATGTTGAATTCATTTCAAATTGAAATGGTGGTTGACATCAGGAGCTTTCCGGGTTCGCGCCGCTACCCGCACTTTAATAAGGAGGCCCTGGAAATCTCTTTACCGGAAAATAATATTCAATATTTTCATCTAAAAAATCTGGGTGGAAGAAGAAAGGTAAACCCGGATTCAAAAAATACAGCGTGGCGCCACGCGGCTTTTCGTGGCTATGCCGATTACATGGAAACGGATGCCTTCAGAGAAGCTGTAAAAAGACTGGAGTTAATTGCAGAAGAAACAAGAACTGCTTACATGTGCTCAGAGGCAGTGTGGTGGCGCTGCCACCGTTCTATGGTTTCCGATTATTTAAAAGTTCATGGTTGGAAAGTAATGCATATAATGGCTGTGAACAAAGAAGAAGAGCATCCTTATACAGCGCCAGCAAGAATCGTAAAAGGAGAATTGAGCTATGAACCCCAATAGAATGCAAAAGTTTTCGCAAAGAATTTTTTAAAAGAATCCAAAAATAGTTTTTCATTTTAAAGTGTACTAACGGTCACGCATAAACGCTTTTCTCATCCAAATATTTTTTATTGATTGATTGATTATATCAAAATTGATTTTTGGATCTTACAATCTGTTTATATCTTAATTGAGCATAGAATGAGACGCTTTAATTGTGTGCCCTTAAATTGGTAATTTTACATCGTTCAATTTTGATCCTTTTATGCATTCTCTCTTAAAAAAAATACATCGTTGCGAAACTTGCATCAGTCATTTGCAGTCCGGATGCCGTCCTGTTGTGCAATTGAGCGTCGCGTCAAGAATTATAATTATAGGCCAGGCACCGGGAAAAAAAGTGCATGAAAGCGGAATTCCCTGGAGAGATAAAAGTGGTGCCACTTTGCGAAGATGGATGAATGTGGACGAAGAAACATTTTATAATCCTGAGTTTTTTTCTATCATGCCTATGAGTTTTTGCTATCCCGGGAAAGGAATTTCAGGAGATCTCCCGCCACGCAGGGAATGCGCTCCGCTCTGGCATACGAAGATTTTAAAAAATATAAAAAACGCCCCACTTATTTTGCTGATAGGCAATTATGCGCAACAGTATTATTTAAAGAAAGAAGGTAAAAACAGCCTTACTGAAAATGTAAAAAATTTCAGAGAATTTTCTCCTCAATATTTTCCTTTGCCCCACCCATCGCCGCGAAATCAGAATTGGATAAAAATAAATCCGTGGTTTATGGAAGAAGCGATTCCTGAATTGAGGAAGAGTATAAGAGAAAAAATTACAAACTAATGCAAGACTGGAAAAACGATATAATTGATTTGGATGACATTAAATTATTGGTCAATACTTTTTACGGTAAAGTAAAAGAAGATTCCCTGATCGGTCCGATTTTTAATGAAAGAATTCAAAACCGCTGGCCGCAGCACCTGGCAAAAATGTATACTTTCTGGCAGACCGTTTTACTCGGCGAGCACACTTATTATGGAAGCCCTTTCCCGCCCCACGCTGAATTGCCTGTTGAGCGCCATCATTTTGAGAGATGGCTTTCTTTATTTTCAGAAACTATAAATGAATTATTCAAAGGCGATAAAGCCAAAGAAGCGCTTTGGCGCGCCGATAAAATGGCCGAAATGTTTCAATATAAGATTGAACATCATAGAAATAATCCATCGCAGAGTTTGATATAGGAACAAGGTGAATTAAAAATGTTGTAAGTAAAAATATAATTTTACAAAGCGTGATAAGTCAAAAAATAGTTTTTCCAATTTAACTGGTTTGTAAATAGCTACTAATAGCCATCTAAATACCATTTGGGATTTCATACTCCAGCACATAATTTTGCCGCCACAGATTTAAAAAGACAACTTATAGAACTGAATGGCAAAGAAAAATATTTTAAACAATGGAATTCCTATTTCAATTTCTCTAAACCCCACGCTTGAGGCTGAAAACATAAAGCCGCAAATAACACAGGATAAAAAAAGGCTTTTCACAATAGCGTCGCTGGCTGTAATTATTGCAATCTGTATCAGTTTTATCGCTAAATTTTTAGTTTATCTCATTTACCTGATCACGCATCTATCTTTTTTCGGTGATGTTTCCATTTCGCATATTACTCCAGCGGAAAATACAATGGGTTTATGGGTAATTATAATTCCTGCAGTAGGCGGGCTCATTGTTGGCCTAATGGCCTTATATGGTTCAAAAGCCATTCGCGGCCATGGAATACCGGAAGCAATGGAGCAGATTTTAACGAACCAGAGTAAAATAAAACCGACGATCACTTATCTTAAACCAATCTCTTCTGCTATTGCAATCGGTACTGGCGGCCCGTTTGGCGCCGAGGGGCCAATAATAGCCACCGGCGGCGCATTAGGTTCTACGCTTGGGCAATTATTAAAAATATCTCATAACGAAAGAAAAATATTATTGGCTTCCGGGGCCACGGCCGGTATGGCTGCTATTTTCGGAAGCCCGATTGCCGGAATCTTTTTGGCAATCGAATTACTGCTTTTTGAGTTTTCTCCGCGCTCGATTATTCCTGTAGCGGTTGCTTGCATTACGGGTGCAGCCGGCCATCATTTTTTATTTTCTTCAGGGCCGGTTTTTCCTGTTTCACATCTCATGGAAGTACCTTCCAATACCGCACTTTTTGTATATAGCATTTTAGGAATTGTAACCGGAGTACTTTCTGTTTTAGTAACAAAAATTGTTTATTTAGTTGAAGACGGCTTTGAAAAATTACCTATTCACTGGATGTGGTGGCCGGCAATCGGTGGTCTTGCAGTTGGGCTTGTGGGTTATTTTGCGCCAAGAACCCTTGGCGTGGGCTACAATAATATTACTGATATTTTATCCGGAGATCTTCCCATAAAAGTCATGCTTTCCTTGTGTATTTTTAAATTTATTTCGTGGGCGATTGCTTTAGGCAGTGGCACTTCAGGTGGAACCCTCGCCCCGTTATTAACCATTGGTGGCGCTGCCGGCGCATTATTGGGAAGTGTAGTGATTAACTTTTTTCCCCATTCAGGAATTACTTTACCGCTTGCCGCATTGATAGGAATGTCGGCCATGTTTGCAGGCGCGTCAAGGGCTTTGCTTACCGCAATTATTTTTGCTTTAGAAGTTACCGGGCAATCTAATGCTTTGTTGCCGCTTCTGGCCGCATGCACTGCTTCATACTTTGTGTCTTTTTTCCTGATGGAAAATACAATTATGACAGAAAAAATAACCAGGCGCGGTGTAAAAACTCCCGATTCTTATGAGCCGGATATTTTAGAAGCCATTTCTGTAAAACAAGTAGTGAATGAAGATGGATTGGTATTGAGCGAAGACAACACTATTGCCGAAGTGCGCAACTGGCTTGAGAAAGAGACAGAGTATAACAGCAACTATTTTATTATCGTGAGCCCCGGTAATGAATTTCGCGGAATTATCAGTTCTTCTAACTTATTCAGTAATCATCACCAGAGCGATAAGCCGATCGGCGAACTCATCAAGCGCAATAATGTTTCAATAGCTGTCAACAATAGCCTTCGCACTGCAGTGGAAATGATGGCAAGGGAAAATATTGATATTTTGCCCGTAGTCTCCAATGAAAATAATATAATCGGAATTCTTTCTTATAAAGATATTATTTCGGCTTACAAACACGATATGGATACGCATGTAAAGAAACGCCCCATAATTTCTTTGAAAAGAAACGGATTGAAAATGCTGGTTCGCGGCCATAAATTAATTGATTACATGAGAAGGGATAAGTAAGGTTTAGCAAATAGAATAATAAAGTTTTATTAAGGCATTTTGCGGTTTTGAATTTGAATAAACTTTCTAAAACTATTATTACAACCATTTAATATGAAGCAAAAAAAAATTGCAATAACCTGAGAACTTAAAAAGTAGATTTATCTGTTTTTTTATCCCACAAAATGCCCTTTCAATAACTTCCCTTTCTCATTCGATCGGTTGTTATTAAAAATATCCAATAAATTTGAATTCCTCAATAAACAATAAATGAACATAAAATTTTCCTTCTTATTTCTTTTTTCAATCTTCATATCATTAATGGTTATTGGCCAAAAAAAAAATAGAAAACCATCATCTTCATTCAAAGTTGTGGGTTATTATTTTTTAAATGCCGCTTTGAAAGACAGTGTTCATGCAGATTCTTCTTATTTATTTTTAAACAAGATCACTCATTTGAATATTGCTTTTATCAATCCTGATTCAAATGGAATTTTCAAACAAGACCTTGCTATCGATACCTTAATAAAAAAAGCGCACGATAAAAATGTAAAAGTGCTCGCATCAATTGCCGGCGGCGGTTCGCATCCATATTATTCGGTTCTGTTGCAAAATGATAAAAGAAAAATGCTTGTGAACAATTTAGTTTCTTTTGTTCAAAAATACAATCTTGACGGCATTGATGTGGATCTTGAAGGAAGCGAGATCGATAAAAATTATGAAAATTTTGTAACCGAACTTGCGGCTTCTTTAAAGCCGCAAAAAAAATTAATTACCGCTGCAATTGCAACTGCTTATAAAGATCAAATTCCTGATAAGGCTTTGAGGCAATTTGATTTTGTCAACATCATGTCTTATGACCGCACCGGGCCGTGGCGCCCACAGGAACCCGGAGAACATTCGCCATACTCAATGGCTGTTGAAGATTTGAATTATTGGCATAATGTGCGATCGGTTGCCAAAGAGAAATTAATTTTAGGGCTTCCATTTTATGGATACGGATTTGGCCCGGTAGATTCGCCTGCAATAAGTATGGATTTTAAACAAATCGTTTCCCTTTTTCCGGATCGCGAAACGTCAGACACATTAAATTTACCAGGAAATATAGTCATGTATTATAATAATATAGCTACTATAAAAAAGAAAACACAACTGGCCATGCAAAAAGCCGGCGGAATAATGATCTGGCAATTACTCGGCGATTCCGAAGGTGATATGTCACTTTTAAATAACATCTATAATGTTATCTATAAAAATTTGAATACTTCTTCAGAAGAACATTAGCACAAAGGAGATCATCTTTTTATTTTTGTAAAAGCGCTTGCGAACTAAAATCTTTCATTGCAGCTATAACATTCAATCCGGTGTCTATCATAATATCTGGCACTTTATTTTTCTGAAAATCTATTTTATAGTTTTTAAGTTTAAATAAATTGCCAATGAAAGCAAGTTTGTAAATTATATTTTCAAATGAAAAGATACCAGCTTTGAAATAAAATGAATCAGGAAATACTGTTATGGAATGGGCTTCGCAATGGTAATGAAAAGGATTTACATTCGTTATATAATTATTATTATAATGACCTGCTCCGCTATGGATTATTTTTAACCAATGATTCCGGATTGAGTAAGGAATATATCAATCTGCTTTTTCTCAGCCTTTGGAATAACAGGCAAAAACTTCCGGAAGTAAAAAACCCAAAAGCCTACATTATCACTTGTTACAAGAACAAAATTTTTTTCAGGAAAAAAAGATCCGCCGACCTGAATACAGTTCATATTGAAAATACCGTTTTAGAATCAGTAACGTCTTGCGAAGAAACCCTTATTGAACTGCAGGAATATGAAAAGCTGAAGCTAAAATTAAAAAGCATTCTGGCATCTCTTACAGAAAGGCAAAGACAATTAATCGTATTCCGGTTTATTGATGAAATGACTTATGAAGAAATTGCTGATCAACTTCATATTTCTGTGAGAACGGTATATAACAGCATCCACGAAAGCCTGAAATTATTGCGTAGCCAGGTTAGCAGAAAAGATTTTCCTATGTTTTTTCTTGCCTTATGATCAACAAATAATCTTGTTCAAAAATAAATCCAGAAATTATTTGCCAGGCGACGGTAAAAGAAATTAAAAACGGGTATCTGTATTATAGATGCCTGACTTTACAAAATTTAGCAAAGAGGATTTTTTAGCAGAAGAATCATTTACCAATTACCTGCTGCAGAAAAATGCAAACGATATTCAATTTTGGGAAAGTTGGATAAAAGAAAATCCAAAATGTGATCATGAAATAAAAGAGGCAAGATTGCTTTTCTTTCTTATCAGAGACCAAAAATATGCATCTGATAATTCCAAAATAAATGTTGAATTAGATAATCAATATTCTAAATTTCAATCTTTGCTGCAAGAAAATAACTCACAAAATGATGATGATATAATTCTTCTTCCCAAAGAAAAAAATATTTCAGGCAAATCGATTTTCATGAAAATGATTTGGTTGGCTGCAGGCGTGGCGGCGGTTTTGCTTATTACTGTTTCAGTATGGAAATATTTTGGCGAGGTAAATAATGCGCCTTCTAAAGATCAATTTGAGTTATTTGCGAAAACTGATAGTTCAGCGAAAGAAATTACTTTGCCCGACGGAAGCGTTGTTCAATTAAATAATTACTCTTCAGTTGAAATCGCGAAGGATTACAATAATAAAAAAAGAGAAGTATTATTAACCGGTTCAGCATTTTTCAAAGTTTATAAAAATCATTCAAAACCATTTATTGTTTCCGGCGGTAGTATTAAAACTACAGCGCTGGGAACGGCTTTTTATATTTATAATCTTCATCCGCAAACTATTTCAGTTTCTCTTCTTGAGGGAATGGTAAAAGTGGAAGGCGATAAAAATTCTGTGCAGCTATTGCCTGGTGAAAAAGCGGTTTATTCTGGTGAAAAACTGGTCAAAGATTCATTCAGCGTAGAACAGTTGCAAAATTTTACGAAAGGAAAAATTCAATTTGAACATGCCGGCCTGCGTGAAATTAAAACCATCCTTGAAGAATATTTCAACAGGGAAGTTGTGATAGAAGGGAATGCTCCAAATATAAATTTCACCGGAAATTTTGATTCAAAAAAAATAGAAACCATATTGGCTGCACTTCAATTTACTTATAATATTAAATATAAATCAGAGGGACAAAAAGTTACCATTTCATTCAATTAACCAAAACTGAAAAAATAAACTTATGATAATGAAAAATACTTCTTCTTTAAAATGGCAGAGAATAATTGCCATTCTTGCTTTTATTTTTCTCATCAATTTAGCAAATAATGTGTTTGCACAAAATCCTAAAAATCTACAAATTGAGTTTTCCAAAACCACGCTGAGCCAGGTTTTTACGGATATTTCAAAAGCTGCGGGAGTTAGTTTTTCTTATGATTCAGGCGAAATAGATCTTGCTCAAACGATAACCGTAAAGAAAGGTAACTATACACTTCAACAATTAGTGAGCAATGTTTGCGCCCAGGCAAATTTAAGTTACCAGATAAATAATAATGTGATAAGCGTAAAAAGCAAAAAAGTAGCTTTTTCAAATTCAAGAATATCGGGAACAATAGTAGATGGATCGGGAAATCCGGTAACCGATGCTACCATTCAAAACAGGCAAATGAAAACTTCTGTTTTGTCTGATCAGGCCGGTAATTTTTCTATAAAGGCTTCGCCAAAAGATGAATTGCAGGTTTCTCATATTGGTTTCGACGCGCAAAATGTAAGAGTTCAAAATCTGAATGATCTGAAATTAATTTTATCAGGAAACAGCCAACGCCTTTCTGAAGTGGTGGTTACTTCTTTAGGAATAAAGAGAGAAAAAAGAGCATTGAGCTATGCAGTGGGCGAAGTAAAAGGTGAAGATATTAATAAAGCCCGTGAGCCGGATGTGATTAATTCATTGGCAGGGCGCGTCCCTGGATTGATAATCAGCAACACAGCCGGTGGGCCAATGGGATCTGCAAAAGTTTTAATTCGTGGCAATACGGATATTACAGGAGATAATCAGCCACTGTATGTAGTAGATGGCGTGCCGATGGATAATTCAAATTACGGAATGACAGGGAGCGATAAATATGCCGCCGGCTCAGATTTGGGTGATGCCATTTCAGGAATTAATCCGGATGATGTAGAAACAATATCTGTATTGAAAGGCCCCGCGGCGTCTGCATTATATGGAAGCAGGGCAGGCCATGGCGTTATTTTAATAACTACCAAAAAGGGAAGTAACCGGAAAAATTTAGGCGTTGAATTCAATTCATCTTCAACCATAGAATCTTTATTGACCCGCTTTAAAAATTTCCAATATCAATATGGGCAAGGCACCGGCGGCACTATTCCAAAAGATATGGCAACGGCAAGAGCCACATTATTTTCTGATTTTGGCGCCAGGCTTGATCCTAATTTAATTATTCCATCTTTCAATGGCGGAAATGCGAACTATGGTTTGGTAAAAAATAATATAGAAAATTTTTTCCAGACGGGTTCCTCATTTAGCAATAATGTTGCTATCTCTGGTGGGACCGACAAAAGCCTTTTCCGTTTTTCATACAATAATCTTCATTACAATGATATTGTTCCAAAAACCTACATGGATAGGAACACCTTCACGCTTCGCGGATCAACAAAGATCGGGTCTACGCTCAACGTTGATGTTCGTGCAAGCTACATGAATGAACTGGTAAATAACCGGCCTGCCCTTGCTGATGATCCGGCAAATATTGGATTCAATTTTGTTGGCCTGGCGAATAATATTAACCAGCAGGTTTTTGCAAATGGCTACCAGGATGCTTTTGGGCATTATGTAGAATGGGGCGGCGGCCAATATCATCTTGATCCTTATTGGGTGATCAACCGAATGAGTAATAAAACTACTAAAGACCGTATAATGGGCGGTATTACATTAAATTATGATCCGCTCTCATGGCTGTCTGTACAGGGAAGAGTGAATACCGATTTTACTTTTTTAGATTATCAGAAGTTTAGCCCGCCAACCACTCCCGGCTCTGAATCTGGTGTTCTCGAGGGAAGGAATTCAAAATACAGCACTACAAATGCGGATGTATTATTTACTGTAAAAAAGCAAATAACCAGGAATTTTTATGCAAGTGCCAGCGTCGGTGGAAGCATTTTGTATATCAACAGTCCAAGCACTTATAAGCGTGGTGAAGATATGCTGCTTACAGACGCAATAACATTCAATAGCTTCAAGAAATTAAGCATCCAGGAATCGGCTTACGAAAAACAGATCAATTCTTTTTATGGAACCATCTCTACTGCTTTCAAAAATTATTTGTATGTAGATGCTACCTTAAGAAGAGATGCATCTTCTACGCTGCCGATAAAAAACAATACTTATTGGTATCCTTCATTAGGTGCAAGCTTTGTGGTTACTGATGCGCTTCATATACAAAGCAAAATACTTTCCTTCGCAAAAGTAAGAGCTTCCGCCGCGCAGGTGGGCAACGACACAGATCCTTACCAGTTATTGTTAACTTATGGCCTGGAACCCTTTCAGCCCTCAGGCGCTTCAATTGGCGGAGTAACCAATACAATCATTCCTAATCCCGAGCTTAAACCTACGCGCACAAAGAGTTTTGAAGCAGGAACAGATATGCGGTTTATCAACAACCGTATTGGATTAGAATTTACTTATTATACTTCAGAATCAAGAGACCAGATAAATTATATAGATGTTCCTTCATCAACAGGATATGCAAAAAAAATTCTCAATGCAGGAACTGTTACCAACAAGGGTATTGAAATTTTATTATCCGGAAAAGTTATAGAATCAAAAAATATTTCATGGAATGTAAGCTTCAATGCTGCGCAAAATAAAAATGTGGTCAAGTCATTGGCCAGTGGCGTTTCTTATCTTACTTTATCTGATGCACGCTGGTTGGGCTTATCCGTTATTGCAAAACCCGGATTGCCGTATGGCAGCATCATCGGTTATGATTATCAAAGAACTGCGGATGGAAAAGTAATTCTTGATCCTGCCACACTTTTTCCGATGGTAACACAAGATAGAACTGTATTGGGAAAAGGGACATGGGATTGGACCGGAGGAATTAATAATAGTTTCCGTTTCAAATCATTTACATTAAATGCGATTATAGATATTAAGCAAGGTGCTAACCTGTTTTCAATGACCAATCTTTTCGCAGTGATTCGTGGACAGCAGGATATCACGCTTGCCGGAAGAAAAGAATGGATTCAATCAGAAGAAGAAAGACAAGCAGCGGGAAAAACGCTTGCTGACTGGACAAGCTCAGGGATGATCAAAGGTTATGTTCCTCAGGGTGTTGTGCAAACAGGGGTAGATCCAAATGGGAAACCTGTGTATGCCAAAAATACCACACCGGTAGATCCAAATATTTATTGGGCTTCTTATTATGGCGATGATAAAGGCGTAGCCACACCATTTATTTATGATGCCAGTTATATAAAAATGAGGGAGATCACTTTATCATACAGATTGCCAAATAGTATTACAAGAAAAATAAGCGCGCAGGATATAAGTGTAGCATTTGTGAGCCGCAATCCATTTATTATTCAAAAGAAAGTGCCCAATGTAGATCCCGACTCCAATTATAATAATGGGAATGGCCAGGGCCTGGAATATGGTTCTTTGCCGGGCCGCAGAAGCTGGGGAGTGAATTTAAACATCAAATTTTAATTTAAGAAAATTGTTATTATGAAAAACTTCAAAATCTATATTCTTGTTTGTCTAGCAGGGTTATCATCCTGCAATAAGTTTAAAAACATGAATACAGATCCAACAAAATCTGCGAACCTTGACCCTGCAATTGAAGTGGCTTACGCCCAGCAAAAATTTTCAGGCGACGTAAATGTTCAGGAAAGAGCAGGCCTTATATTAACCATGCCTCTTGTGCAGCAAATGGGCGGCGGTTGGGCCAATCAATATGGCCAATTTTATGCAAGAAACCAGGCATACATGTCTGTGCTTTGGGAAGATAATTATGCAAATGATGTAAAAAATATTGTAGATGCAGAATTAAGAAGCAGGAATACAACTGATCAGAATTTGAATGCGATGGCAAGAGTAATGAAAGTCTATGTCTTTGCAAGGCTTACCGATCTTTATGGAGATATTCCGTATTTCAAAGCATCGACAGGTTTTACACAAACGGATTTAGCGCCTGTTTTTGATAAGCAGGAAGATATTTACAAAGATTTTTTTAACCAGTTGGATACAGCGATGACTTTGTTTAGCACAGGAAAAGACAACGTAATTAATGATGTTTTTTATAAAGGAGATGTAAGCAAATGGAAAAAGTTCACCTCCTCGTTTCGTTTACGCCTGGCAACGCGTATTGTGAAAAGAGATCCTGCAAAAGCACAGCAGGAAATTATGCAGGCATTTAATGATGGCCTGATGGCTTCCAACGATGATATCTGCATGACCCGTCATGATGATAATCTGAATGATTATGCTACTTATACCGGCAACGGAATGTCATCCGCTTTGAGGCAGGGAGGATTTCCCGGTGGTTATAGAATACAGAATTCATTCATCAATCAACTAAAAAATACCAACGATCCAAGGTTAAATGTTTTTGCAAGAAATTATTGGGATGACCAACCGGGCGCAACCTGGGAAAACCGGATTGATATAACAGATTCTGTAAGGGCGCAGGTAGGTTCTTTTGGCGTAGGCCAAACAGAATTTATTTGGGATGGCTGGAAAAATACCATTAACATCACTAATTCAAGTGTTGGGCCGATAGCCGTTGGAAATAATTTACAAAAATTGCAGGTTTCAAAGCCCTTGATGGCGAATAGCGCTCCGTTCTTCGGTTTAACTTACGCAGAAACAGAATTTTTATTGGCAGATGCTACGATACGGCTCGGCCTTTCATTAGGCGCTTCAGCGGAGGATCATTATAAAAACGGAATGCGGGCAGCCTGTCAGCAGCTTGCTTTTTATCCCGGCAGTGTTCCCATAGCTGATGCGGCAATTGATCAATTTATCGCTGATAATGCCATGCAACCGGGAAAAGAATTAGAGCAGATCAATGATCAATTATGGGTAAACTTTTTTTTAAACGGCCCTGAAGCTTATGCAAATCTTCGCAGGAGCGGATTTCCAACACTTCCATCCGGCTACAGGACTGATGGATATTCAGATGCCGATACTAAAGTAATGCCAAGGCGTTTAGAATATCCTTTATCAGAAAAAAGTTTAAATAAAACAAATGTGGATGCCGCTGTCCAGCGAATGGGAATGGGCGGCAAAGACGATTGGAACAACCGGGTATGGTGGGATATGCAATAATTAATTTATTGCAAACAAATATTGAAAATAATTAAAGAAAAAAAGTAAGTATGAAAAAAACATTTTCAAAATTCATAAAAATAATTTGCTTTCTTATTTCAGGAATCGTAATCCTGCAATCCTGCAAAAAAGAGATTGCAAAAGATCCTGTATTTGGAACCGGTGATTATCCACGAATATTTTATTTGGGCAACCAATTTCCTGCATCAGTCATTATCAACCAGGGAGATACTGCTATTTATAATAACCTGAAATTTTCTCCAGCAGGAAAAGTAACGATCAACTGGTATGTCAATGATGCAGTAGCATCGCACGATACCTTGTTCAAATTTATTCCAACAACGGGCGGTGAATTTAAGATAAAATTAGAGGCGGTTTATAATGGATTAAAATCTATCCGCACTTCAGAAGTTGTTGTAAAGCCTGCAACTTACACAAGAAAAATTTTTCCCAAAGTATTGTTAGGCTATTTAAGCGCAAATGGCGTTGCTACTGACGTAAACTGGAATGCTATAACTCATCTTGCTGTTCAGGTCGGACAGGTTTCGGCAGATGGTTCTTTAGATATTACAAGAGGCAACTCCAATCAATTAATGGATGAATTAGTGGCAAGAGGCCACAACCGAGGAATTCCTGTTATGTTAAGTATTTATGGCCGTTTAACTCCCGTAGATGGTTGGGCGCTTTATGGAAGCGATGACATGGGGCCAGTATTGCGGGATCCGGGAAAACGCGATGGGCTTATCGCACAGTTAAAAGATTATGTTACTAAAACAAAATTAGATGGTGTAGATATTATTTTTACGGACTTCAACGGCGCTGCCAGTTATAGCGCAAGCCTTGCCGCGCTTAAGCCAATGATTGATGGATTGAAAACTGCTTTGCCTGCTAATTCAATAGTTACCCTTTCTGTAACAACCGGATGGCAGCACTGGGAATATCCTGATCTGTCAAACGCTGATTGGGTAAATGTACATGCTTATGAAGATGGAGTTCATGTAGGGCCCGGCGCGCCTACAGGCCAGGCTTCCTCATTTGATTATATGAAAACGGCGGCCGGTATATGGCAACAATTTCATCTGCCTGCCAGTAAAATCGTGGTGGGATTTCCTGTCTTTGGGTTAAGATATAATCAACTGGATGCGAGTGGTAATAATCTTTCATGGGGATCTTATGATTATGTAACCTATAAAGATATCCTGGCCATTGACCCAACTGCAGATAGTAAAGAATTCATCAATTCTGCAAGTGGAATTCATTATAATGGCGTTTCATTGATCAAGCAAAAAGCAGATTATATTAAGGCCAGCGATTTCAAAGGAATGTATGGATGGTACCTCGATGCAGATTCTAAAGATTCTACAAAATCGCTTTTTACAACGGCGTTTAAGAGTTTGAATTAATTAGCACTTACGGAAAAATAAATAATGGCGATTTCTATATTTTGACTTGTATAACTTATCATGCTATTATTTTTTTTGTTGGTAACTCAAAATCTAAATATTTCCATTAGTAAAAATAATATTCACATATTGAGAATATTTATCACAATAGCGTTTATCCTTTACGAAAATATTTGATCCCCTTTTATAATTCACTTACATTTATTTTTAATAAAATTATTTATAATAAATTTAGAAAATTATGTGGTGGATTTTTGCATTACTCTCCGCTTTTTTCGCTGCACTCACAGCCATTTTTGCCAAGGTTGGAATTAAAGGAGTTGATACAGACCTCGCAACGGCAATAAGAACGGTGGTTATTTTAGTTATCGCCTGGGGAATTGCGTTTATAAAAGGCGGGGCTTTCACCATACATACGCTAACCAAACAGAATATTTTATTCCTATGTCTATCGGGCGTTGCAACCGGGCTTTCATGGATATTTTATTTCAAGGCATTGCAAATAGGAAAAGTTTCGCAGGTAGCACCGGTCGATAAAATGAGTGTAGCAATTGCGATCGTATTATCAGCTATTTTCCTGGGAGAAACATTAGATACAAAAACAATTATTGGCGCATTATTAATTATAGGGGGCACAATTGTTTTGATTTTTTGATTTGAATATTTCTTCTCAACTTATTTTGATAAGCTAAAAAATAGTTTTTTTTACTTTTTATTCGTGGGTAAAATCTGCTAAATTTTTACATAAATCCATAATCCAAAACACGGCGCAAATATCTTCTATCCTGGAAAATAAAAGTTACTTCATAGCTGCCTGTGTTGTCTTTGCAAAAAAGATAAAGATAGATCCTGCGCTTGTCGGTTGACTTGAAAATTGCGTTGGTAGTGCGTTTCACTCCCTTGTCGTTGTAGGTAAGATTCAAATTAAAAAGATCTGAATAAGCCGCTGGCGGAATAAAAACAGTATCTCTTCCAATCAACATAGTTATATCGCTAATATATGTTTTAGGTATTTTTCCATAGTCGCCGTAGTAAGCTTTCTTATCAATTCTAACCAGGTATTTTTCATCATAAATCAATTTATGCTTTGAAGCATTGAAAGGCGCGATTTTTATTTTTGCCTTTATCCCATCCTCTTCAAAAGTCATAGAATCACTGCCGAAAGATTTGTATGAAATTTTAGGCAAAGGCACGGTGCCAACACTTTCGCTGATCCCGGCCAGCGTAAAAGTTGCTACCTCTGCGCGCACATCCTTTGGCTGCAATCTTGCAAAAGATTCATTTTTTCTACGCGTATCCTGAAAATCATCATTCTGCGCTTTACAAACAAATGAAAAAAGAATTGATGTTGCGAGAAGCGTATATTTATTAAAATGCTTGATAGATGTTAGTATTATGTATTAGGTTAGAAGTATTTAATCTTTCTTTTCTTCTGTTACCGGAAAGCCTTTTGCGATCCAATCGGTTTTGATATTATGCGGCAAATCCAATAGATGATAATTGGTGAAATTCATTTTTTGCAAAACATCAATTGCGGGACGCACATTCGGGCAATGGTCAAAAGGGCAACATCCGCAATACACTACAATATTTGTTGCTCTTGGTAACCGGGTTATCGCTTCTTTGAATCTTTCAAGATTTGCGGAGTCATCAGCCATTCCAAGATCTATAGAATGTGGAATGATAGCTCCCGGGCCAACGCAATAAATCACGGGCAAATCCTTTTTTGATTGAAGTGTTTGTGCTAATGCGGATGGCTCTATCAATTGGCCCGCAGTCCAGTTTTCAGGCTTTTGCGCCTGGCTTTGATTGCAGCCGGCCATAAGTAAAAAAATAATGCACCAACGATTTAAGCTTCTTTTCTTCATAAAAATAATTTAACCAAAAATAAAATAAAAACAATGGTTTATTATTCAATTAACTTTTTCATTTCTTTCTTTTTTTCTTTTCCGAATTTATTAAACAAGTCGGGCTTAAACTCAATCTTTCCATCCGGCCCGGGCCTAGCCCGGATAAATAAAGATCTTCCGATCTTTTTATCTGTTCCGATATTCTCGGGCTTATAATCTGCGTTTCTTTTTTTAAGATTGCTTAATGGAACCTGGATGCTGATGTCGGTATTTCCTTTCTTACTATATGTTCCTTCAACAAAACAGGACAAAACGCTCGATTCTATTTCCATCCGGTTGATCTTTATTTGCTCATTGCTTATTTCCATATGGTCTTTCAATTCAGCAAATTTTACGTTTTCAAAATTCCTGTTTTTGAATAAAAAGCTTTCCAGTTTTTTCAGTGGTTCATAATTTATCAATGCCCCGTTCTTTAATGAAAAAACGACGCTACCTGCAACGCTTGCAGGATAGGCTTTGCCATCATCATTAAGGCCAAATGATATATTTACTTTTGCCGAGAGGTTGCCTGCTATATTTTGGGCCTCAATACCCGATTGGCCAAAATTATTAAAGGAGGAAAATATTTTATTTACGTCAACATTATTGAGAGATGAATTTACTGTTGCTTCGTGAAAATTACTTTTTCTGTTGATCAGCGCAGCATTGAGACTCATACTTCCTCCGCCGTGCTGCATACTTACATTGTTAATAAGAAACCTATCCTGAAGAAGCGAAATATTTGCTGTGGCATTGGTGCCTTCAAATTTTTTGTATTCCAGTTTATCCGCTTTTAGATTTATGTTGACTATCCCCTGGTCTAAAACCGCGTCAATTCTTCCGGTCACATTCCGTAATCTTTTTCTCCCGGGATTATTATCAACGATCTTTCTTCTTGATTTTAATAAGTAAGTAAATGAAGTTAAATTCAATGAAGGCGAATAAATGTTCAGGTCAATATTTGCCTTATTAGGCTCAGTGTTCATTAAAGTAATCAGGTTATCTGCTTTACCACTTATTGCTATTTTATTATTGAGCAGCACGCATTGTATATTATCTATCAAAACATTAGAATTCTTAATCCGTAATTTTCCATTTACATTAGTCATTTCCACATTCCGGGACGCGAATAGTACAGTACCATTATTAAACGTAATCAACCCGTTCACTAAAGAATTGGTTTGTCTATTTTTTTCAACCGGGCCTTTATAAGTTATGTTGATTGCGCCATTGCCGCTTTTCAATTCAATATTGTTACTTCCTGAAATATCATTTAATGCCGTTAGCGGAAATTCAGATTCAAGATCGCATGTAAGAGTTGGTGAATCTAAATTCAAAATGTCAATGTTGGCAGAGGTAGCGGGAAAGCCATTCCACATTGCAGTGAAATGATTGATATTGATCCTTGAATTTAAGTCGGACGTAGGCTGGCCTTTAGTTACTTCATTGGTAAAAAAACCTGTAAATGAAGCGTCATTGAAATTTAAAAAAGGTGTAATCAGATTAGATTTTTTTACTCTCCAGTTTATAACAACAAAAGGATCGCCACCACCCTTCAAAGGGCCGCTGATAGAGGCGTCGGCGTCAATTTTATTATCAAGGCTCACAATAGATAATGCTGTATCAATTTTGGGTGTCAATAAAGTTTTAGCAAAATCGTAAAGAATATTTTGCGTGTGAATTCTTAAAGCAAATTGAGGATTGGGCGCTGTCAAATCAAATCGGCCTGTGAGATTAAAAGGATGATCAGCAATTTTTACATCAACGCTGTCAAATTGTAATTGCTGTAATTTTTTATCAAAACGCACATCAAATTTTCCTTCAAAAGTTTTTTCCTTTACAAAACTTCCACGCTTCAGATTGAATGCAAGATTATGTATGAGCAAATTAACCTTTGCAGAAAAGACCGAAGCTGAGTCTGTTTCAAGCAGTTCTAAATTCAAATTATTGATCATCGCATCATACAGTTTTCCTTTGTTTTTATCGTCAATGGTTAACCGGATTTTTTTCAAAATAATTGACTTTAATTCATTTTGTGCTGGAGCATTATTCTTCGCCGCTGCGGAATCTTTTTTAGTTTTAAGCAGATATTCATTGGTGTAGCCACTTGCATCTGTAAATAAATAAATAGCCCCGTTTTCAATTTTTAAATCGTTGAGCGCTAATTCCTTTTTTATGAGTTTGGAAATACTGAGTTCCGCAAAAACTTTATCGCAGCTAAGAAACGGATGATGATGCTGGTCAAAAGCTGAATCAGTGATTATTACTCTGTCAAGCTGAACCGACATTTTAGGAAATGTACTGAAGAAGCCTAATTCCACATCTTCAATTGTCACTTTTCCGTTGATTTTTTTTCCTGCAGCTTCGGTGACTTTAGTCAGTATTTCTTTTTTATTAATAGAAAAATAGATGAGCACGATAAGATATAATACAAGTATTAATCCCAGGAAAATAATGATTCCTTTTAAAAAATATTTTAAATATCTATCCAAAATAATAATTTATGATGATTTATAAATGAAACGAACCAGATCGCTTTTAATTATTTTATAGAAATAATCTCAAATCTAATATTCATTACAGTGATATTAAAAATTACTGAAACAGATGAGGATTAAAACATGAATTTCGATAAACAGGCTTATCACAGAATAATATTTTATGATTGCAGAATTAAAAAAATAATCGTGGCAAACAGGTTTAGAAAAAATGAAATTTCTATAAAAAAACTTATCACGTTATCCTCAAACTGTAAACTTAGTTTACAGTGCTATCTTGTTCTGCAGCCTGATTTTTTGCTTTCTTTTTAAAAAAATGCCGCAGTAAAAAATTGTGCTGAACGGCTTCAAGATCTTCATCAAGTTTTTTACTGCTGCTTTGTAAGTTTTTGAGAATTATTTTCATATTCGAACCGGATTTTTCATCATTTAGCAACATGCCGACAGGAGTGTTTTTATTGCTCAAACCTTTGTTCATAGTATTTAATCCAGTGTTTAGAGAACTGCTTGAGGTATTCAAATTATTGATGACTTCTTTAGATTTAGCAGCTACCTCCTGAAGTTGGGAAAGGGTGGATTTTAATTTACTGAAAACCACGGTGTCTGTAACCAATTCATTAGCCAAAGTGCCTTTGTTATTGAATTTGCCAGTGTAAGCAGCAGCATTGGCAGATAGTTTTTCCAGGTTTTTGGAAGCTTTTTGCAGGGTTAAAGTTGTAGCATTTATTTGCTTAGCCATAGATTCGTCGGAAAGTAATTTGCCGATAGATCCTTTCCCTTCTACCAGCCGGTTGCTGATGGCTTTGAAATCAGTGGTGATGGCAAAAAGGTTGTCATTATTTTTTGAAAGAGTGCTCATTATTTCATCATTGCTCAGCAATTTTTGATTGCCCAGCAAATCACCGGATGCTATTTCTCCAGCCTGTAATGAGCCGCCATAAATTTGAATAATTTTGTTGCCAATCAATCCATCCGTACTGATTTTTGCTTTAGCATCTTTGCGGATAAACTGGCGCGAATGGGTTTCAATGCTCATATCCACTTCCACCGTGCCTTTGCCGGTTAACGCTACTTTTTTTATAGTGCCAACCTTTACGCCTGAAAACCAAATGTTATTTCCTTTCTGCAAGCCATTTACATCATCAAAAAAAGATTTTACAGTTATTGAGCTTTCAAAGGTTTTCTTTTGAGATCCTAATGTGAGAATGGTCATAATGAGAATGGCCAAACCCAGGAAAATAAATATGCCGACGATTACGGCCCTTCTGCTATTGGGATATTTCATATTTAATTGATAAAATTATATTTATAAAAATTTTGTATTCTTTCATCTTCTGAATTAAAAACCTCATCAAAGGTACCCTGCTTTATAAATTTTCCATCATAGAGCATCGCTACTGTATCACCGGTAGTTTTAGCGCAGGTAAGGTCATGCGTAATAATGATAGAAGTGGTGTTGAACTTATGCTGCACTAATTTAATCAGGTTATTGATCTCAAGGCTTGTAATCGGGTCCAGGCCTGATGTAGGCTCATCATATAGCATAATCTGGGGATGGAGGATCAAGGTGCGTGCAATGCCTATCCTTTTTCTTTGGCCACCGGAAAGCTCAGAGGGCATCTGGTTTATGGTTTGCAATAATCCCACATCGTCCAGCACCGATTCTATCTCTTTTTTTATCTCCTGCCGCGATAATTGTTTTTTATTTCTCACCAAAGGAAAAGCAAGATTTTCTCTTACCGTCATGCTATCGTATAATGCGCTTCCCTGGAAAGAAAATCCTATCTGCAAGCGAAGCTGCTCCAACTGTTTATCATTTAATTCATCTACTTCTTGTCCCAAAACATTTACCGTACCACTATCTGGTTTTAATAAACCGCTGATAATTTTAATGAGCACAGATTTTCCGGTTCCTGATCTTCCAAGCACTACAATATTTTCTTTTTTGAAAACATCAAGATCAATTCCGCTCAACACATGATTATCGCCAAACGATTTATAGAGATCATGGATGGAAATCACTAATTCTCTTTGATCGATATTTTTATTTTCGGTTTCCATTAAGTTCTGAAACTATTGGTTAGTTGAACGATAAGTATTTCTTCAACAAAGATGAGGAACATAGAAAGCACTACTGAAGCATTTGCAGCGCGGCCGACGCCTTCGGTGCCGTTTGTTGCGTGATAGCCCTTGTAACAGCCCACAATTCCAATAGTAAATCCGTAAACAATACTTTTGAAGAGAGAAGAGAAAATATCGAGAAAAGAAATTTTATCAAACGCCTCCTGAAAAAAGCTGGTAAAGCTGGTCATTTCATTTTGATGCACATTTACATAAGCTCCGAGCATAGCCACAAATCCTGTGAAGCACATTAGAAGCGGAATCATTATCGTAGTGGCCAGAACACGGCTCACCACCAGGTATTTGAAAGGATTTGTTGCGGAAACTTCCATCGCGTCTATTTGCTCTGTTACTCTCATGGAGCCAAGCTCTGCGCCGATATTTGACCCGACTTTTCCTGCGCAGATCAGCGAAGTTACCAATGGAGCCAGAGCTCTTATGATTGCAATTGCCACAAGAGATGGTAACCATGAGCTGGCGCCAAATTCTGACAAAGACGGCCGCGATTGTTTGGTAAAAACAAGACCGGTAATAAAACCAGTCAATGTAATTAATCCGAGAGATTTATAACCTACTTCATAGCATTGTTTTATGATTTCTTTGAATTCATAAGGTGGTTTAAAAACTTCTTTCCAGAAACGAAGCACAAATTGAAAACCCGAATAAAGGCCGCGAAAGAAATCGTCTGTTTTTTTTGAGATTAAAATTTTTTGGGATGGTGCTGGATTCATATAATTAATGCCCGTTAATTGATTTTTGACGATCAGAATGCAAAAGCAAAGATGGCACCAGAAAATTTAAAAAAACTATATTTTAATTTGTCTCTTTATTGCGTCTGTAAATAGTTATATTTATTATTTTAAAAAAATAATGTCAAAAACTGAACAAATAATCTCCGTCACAAAAAATTGGATTACAGAAGTAGTTATCGGTTGCAACTTCTGTCCTTTTGCTGAAAAAGAGATCAGGCGAAATAAGATTCATTATGAAGTGATAAATAGCAGTGAAATGAAAGTATGTTTAGATTTTTTTTTGAAAGCATGTATTCACCTGGATAAAAATGAAAATATCGAAACTTCGCTGCTGATTTTCCCGAAATCATTTCAAAAATTTGATGATTACCTGGACCTGGTTTTCCACGCGGAAAAATTATTGAAGAAAAAAAGATATGAAGGAATTTACCAGGTGGCAAGTTTTCATCCTTTGTATCGCTTTGCCGGTTCGGAGGTGGATGACGCAGCCAATTTTACCAATCGCTCGCCCTGGCCAATGTTGCATATCTTGCGTGAAGCGGCTGTTGAGCAAGCGTTAGCGCATTATCCTCATCCTGAAAAAATTCCAGAAAGAAATGTAACTTTTGCCCGCGAAAAAGGATATACTTATATGAAAATGCTGAGAGATAAATCTTTAAAAACCTGATGAAATAAAAAAATCATTTTATATTCAACAAAAATTTAAGGCTATGACACTTATTGGATTTCTTATTCTTTTATTGATTGCCGCTATCTGCGGCGGAATCGGCCAATCACTTGCAGGCTATAACCTGGGCGGCTGTCTTGTTTCCATCATTGTTGGATTTATCGGCGCCTACATTGGAATATGGCTTGCAGGAAAAATGGGTTTGCCCCATTTTTTTGAAATCAGTGTTGATGGCAAACCATTTCCTGTAATCTGGGCTGTGATCGGCTCGGCAATATTTACGTTTATCGTCGCTTTATTACGAAGAGCTTTTACGGGAAGGGAATAGAAGATATCAGCTTTCGGTTTCAGAATCAAATCCCAACACCACCGAATTAATACAATAACGTAAACCGGTTGGCGGCGGCCCGTCTTCAAACACATGCCCGAGATGAGATTTACATTTACCGCATTCCACTTCGGTGCGTTTCATTCCCAAAGTATTGTCTGGTAAATAAATCAGGCTTTCTTTGGTCACCGGCTCAAAAAAGCTCGGCCAGCCGCAACTGCTGTTGAATTTTCCATTACTCTTAAAAAGAGGATTTCCACATACGGCGCAATAATAAGTTCCTACCTCGTTATGTTTATTAAATTTCCCGGTTCCAGGCCTTTCAGTACCTTTCTCGCGGGCGATGTGATACACATCTGCTGGTAAAGTTTTTTTCCATTCTTCGTTGGTTATTTCCAAAAGGTCTTTATCTGTTTTTGAAAAAACAGGATTTTTTTTATCGTTGCTCATATAATTTATTTGATTAAATTTCTTTTGATTTTTTTACTGATATAAAATTACATAATGATAGGATTTAATAATAGTTAAAATAATTTGAGATATTTCTAATGGACTTACGGATTTTTAAAGTCCATCCATTATATTTGATCTTCACACAGATTTAAATAAATGTTCAATCTCATTTTATTTGGGCCTCCGGGAAGCGGTAAAGGAACGCAGTCAGAGAAATTGATTGCCAAATATAATCTCAAACATCTCTCTACCGGTGATCTTTTGCGAAGCGAAATTTCAAGAAAAACCCCGTTGGGCATAGAGGCGAAGAATTTCATGGATAAGGGAAATCTTGTTCCTGATGAAGTGGTGATAGGAATGATCAATAGCGCGCTTGATAAACATACTGATGCAGAAGGTTTTTTATTTGATGGTTTTCCGCGCACAGCAATTCAGGCTGAAGAATTGGATGATCTTTTAAAGCAAAAAAATACATGCATTGATGTAATGCTTGCCCTCAATGTTAGTGAAGATGAGCTTATAAAGCGTTTGGTAAAACGTGGCGAAACCAGTGGCCGTGCAGACGATAATAATGAACAAGTGATAAGAGCGCGTATCGTTGAATATCATAAAAAAACCGCGGCAGTTGCGGATCATTATCAAAAAGAGCATAAAGTAATTTTAGTGAAAGGCGAAGGAAGTGTAGATGAAATTTTTGAAGGCCTTTGCACCCAAATCGATCGTTTAAGAAAGCAAGACAACTGTTAATATAGTTTTTTTAAATTTTTTATTATGAAAAAAAAAGAAGATTTCCTGAAAAATGATTTCATCCCGTTGCTAAGGCAATTGAAGCCCGGGGATAAAGGCCTTTGGGGTGTAATGAATGCGCAGCAAATGATTGAGCATTTTACAGATGCGGTAAAGAATGCAAGTGGTAAATTATTATTACCAGAATTAGTAAAAGGCGAAAAATTAACGGCGATGCGTGATTTTGTAATGAGTGAAAAACCATTTGAAGAAAATATTGATAATCCATTAATGGAAAAAGAAGGCGCAGCATTGCGCCAGCCGGATATACAATCTGCGATCGAAAAATTACAAAGCGAACTGGACTTTTTCTTTTTAGCTTTTAAAAAGGATCCTGATTTAAAAACTAAAAACCCTTTTTTTGGAGAATTAGATTATAAGATGAATATACAATTTTTGCATAAACATGCTCAGCATCACTTACGACAATTTGGATTGGCGTAATACCTGGATCAAACCAATTAAATCATTTCATCCTTCCGGGATTTTTCACCAAAAAATCTTTCCAGCCATTTATTTTTTTTGATTTATCTGATAAGATATTTCCCTGGAAATGATGGCAAACTGCCACTGCAAGAGCATCAGCAGCGTCAAAATATTTTGGGTTATCATCAAAGCTTAAAATCCGTTGCAGCATTTTTAATACCTGCAGTTTATCAGCATTTCCATTACCGGTTATGGATTGCTTTATTTTGCGTGGCGAATATTCTGTAACAGAAATTCCGGCCTGCATAGCGGCGGCTATCGCTACACCTTGCGCCCGGCCAAGCTTTAGCATGCTCTGTACATTCTTTCCAAAAAACGGAGCTTCAATGGCAAATTCATGTGGAGAATAATCAATAATCAATTGACAAACTTTCTGATGAATGATCCGCAATTTCTCGTAGGCATCATTCTTTGATGAAAGCTTTAGCACATCCATAATAATTAATGCTACTCCAGTTGATGAAACTTCTATTATTCCAAAACCCATAACTAGTGTACCGGGATCGATACCTAAAATGATTTTTGAACGTTTATGCAAAGTGAAGTTTATTTTTACTGCTTTTAGAAATGATTTGTTTGAATAACAATCAATCTATAGCCTCAAAGCTACATGATCCGTATTAACAAAAATATCAAAATAATATTCAAATATATTTTGGCGCCCTTGCTTGGCGCGTGGTTATTTTATTCACTTTACCAGCAAATAAAATCGCAGCCTAATCTTCATCAGTCAATTGATTTGATAAAGCAAGCGCCGTTTGGAGAACAAGCATGGAAATTTTGGATCGTGATCATTCTTGTGTTTATCAACTGGGCTCTGGAAGCAAAAAAATGGAAGTTGTTGATCACGCCGGTTCAGCGAATGAGTTTTTTTACGGCGTACAGATCTGTGTTGAGCGGGATGGCGCTTTCTTTGAACACACCCAACCGCATCGGCGAATATGGTGGCCGCATCTTATATGTAAAAGAAGGGAGCCGGATCAAAGCGATTTCTTTATCAATTGCGGGAAGCATCAGCCAGCTTATTATTACTCTTTTGATGGGATGCAGCGGCTTAGTTTATCTTTTATTTTTCCAGGATAAGCATATAGAATCGCTCATGGGGCTTCCTGTTTTCTGGATACGAATCTTGCTATTTTTATCAGCAACGGTTACGGCAATCCTGGTATTGTTTTTCTTCCGGTTATCCTGGCTTACAAAGCTTGTTGAAAAAATTCCTGCGGCCGGAAAAATGGTACAATACATAAATGTTCTTGAGGAATTTACTCCTAAATTATTGTTAAGGCTACTTTCACTCTCTTTCTTTCGGTATCTTGTTTTCGTCATACAATACGTATTTCTTCTTCAGGTATTACATGTTAACATTTTATGGATAAACGCTTTCTGGATCATAACTATTCTTTTTTTGGTGCTCGCAATTGTACCTTCATTCGCAATTGCAGATTTAGGAATACGCGGAAAATTCAGTACTGAACTTTTGAGTGTTTATAGCGCAAATACTGTAGGAATAATAGGCACCACTTTTGGTATCTGGTTCATCAATTTATTTATTCCCGCAATTTTTGGAAGTATATTAATTTTAAGTATAAAAATTTTTAAAGACAAATAATATAATTTGAAAGCAATTATCCCGGTTTTAATTTTACTTCTTTCTTTTACAACGCAGCAAAGCCAAACCAGCGGCGAGTTTTGCGGCGTTCATAACACTACTTTCCAGGACGGCGAACAGGTTACTATGATCGTGTATTATTCCACACTCGGCATGTATGTGGGCGCAGGAGAAGCGAGGTTTTCGACGACGCTTGAAAGATATAATGGAAAGCCAGTTTATCACTGCGTCGCTACCGGAACTACTTATCCTTTTTTTGACCACTTTTTTAAATTACGCGACCGCTATGAATCCTATATAGACACGGGAAATATGCTACCGGTAAAATTTGTCAGGAATGTAGATGAGGATAATTATAAAATTTATAATAACGTAACTTTTAATCATGATGCCGGCACGGCGGTTTCTACAAAAGGTGTTTTTAAAGTGACCAATTGCATCCAGGATGTGATAAGTTCAGTTTATTATGCGCGCAATATTGATTTTACTAAATACAAACCAGGAGAAAAAATTCCATTTGATATGTTTCTTGATGATGAGATCTATCATCTTTATATGAAGTATGAAGGAAAGGAAAATGTAAAAACCAAATATGGAAAATTCCGTGCGATAAAATTCAAGCCATTACTGATCAAAGGATCTATTTTCCAGGGAGGAGAACAAATGAATGTGTGGGTAAGTGACGATGCAAACCGATTGCTTCTACGAGCAGAAAGCCCGATAGCCGTGGGTTCTATAAAAGTAGACATGATGGGTTACAAAAATCTTCGCCATCCGCTGACCTCACTTATCAGCTTCAAATAATTCTGAAAAATTGAAATTTCTATAAAAAGACTTGTGCAGTTTGGACACAGTAAATAAGCATCAGATCTGCGAAAGCATGAAAGTTTCTTTACTGCGTATGCCCTTATCCGTTAGTTGCAGGTTGCAACATTCAATTTCCGGATCGTGCTCAAAAAATAAGATATAATCGTTCTGTTGCGCTTCCGTAAGAAATGATTTTTTCTCTTTTAAAGTTTCCAGCGGCCAGGTGTCATAAGCCATAATATAGGGAATAGGAATATGCGCAACTGATGGTAAAAGGTCTGCCATGTAAATAATTGTTTTGTCTTTGTATTTTATTTGCGGCAGCATCATAGATTCAGTATGGCCGTTTACAAAACGAATATTTATATTTTTAGTGAATTCAATTCCTTCTTTATTATCTATAAAAACTATTTTTTGGCTTTCCCGGATAGGTAGAATATTTTCTTTCAAAAAACTTGCTTTCTCCCTGTCATTGGGATGAGTTGCCCACTGCCAGTGCTTTTCATTGCTCCAGTAAGTCGCATTCTTAAATGCAGGAACTAACTTTTCTCCATCCTTTTCGATAGAGCCACCGCAATGGTCAAAATGCAAATGCGTTAAAAAAACATCAGTGATATCATCTTTTGTGAAACCATTTTTTGCTAAAGATTTTTCTAAAGTATCATCTCCATTCAAATAATAATAACCAAAAAACTTTTCATCCTGCTTGTTTCCCATTCCATTATCTATTAGAATTAACCTGCCTTCATCTTCTATTAGCAAACATCGCATCGCCCAGTTACACATATTGTTTTCATCAGGCGGATTAAGTTTTTTCCACATGCTTTTTGGAACTACGCCAAACATGGCGCCTCCATCGAGTTTAAAATGTCCTGCGTTTATGGAAAATAATTTCATGATTTATTTAATCACAGATTTATCGAACAATTTGCAATTTAGGCTGCTTCGCCAATGTATATAATAAAATAAAAAAAGAAATAATAAAATAGGTCATTAAAAATAGCACGGCATTTCGCATTCCGCCTAATCCTTCCGTTACCATGCCAAAAGTTGTCATGCCAATAACAGTGCTCACTTTATCGCAAACATCATAGAAGCTAAAATAAGAAGCGGTATCTTTTGTAGGCGGCATGAATTTAGAATACGTAGACCTGGAAAGCGATTGTATGCCACCCATCACAAGCCCGACTGTACCTGCCAGGCAATAAAACGCAAATTGCGTATAAACAAAATATGCCCAGGCGCAAATGCCCGCCCAGATGAGCACGCCAATCAATAACACTTTCAGGTTGCCTATTTTTTTTGAGGAAAATGAAAATAAATAAGAGCCTGCGATGGCAACGATTTGAATTATCAAAATCGTGAGTATCAACTTTCCTCCGTTGGCGGCGTCTGTTTCTTTATTGCCTGTGTTCGGAAAAATTTGTTGCTTGGCAAACAAAGCCGCAGAATACATAACTGTTTCCACGCCCATTCCTAAAAAAAAGAAAGCCAGTAAAAAACGTTTCAAAGTAGCCTCGTGTTTTAATTCATTCCATACTTTTCTTAATTCAGCATAGCCTTTTGTAAAAACATTATGGCTTTTAGAAACAGGATTCGGTTCGCCTTTTGGCAAAACCGCAAAAGTAATTTGCGCAAAAGCCATCCACCAGATGCCGGTAAGAAGAAAAGATATTTGTGATGCTTTCGTTGTATCAGCAATACCAAAGAAAGCAGGTTTACTAACGATTACCAAACAGATCACTAACAAGATAACGCTGCCAATGTAGCCCAATGCAAAACCCTTGGCGCTCACATGATCTTGGTCCTTTTCCGCTGCGATTTCTGGCAGATAAGCGTTGTAAAAAACGATGCTTGCGCCAAAGCCTATTGACGCTATAATAAAAAGCACAAGTCCTAATTGTGGATTATCCGGTTGAAACCAATACATGGCGCAACAGCTTAGCGAACCCATGTAACAAAAAAACTGCATGAACCTCTTTTTATTTCCAAACGCATCAGCAATGGATGAAAGCAAGGGCGAAATAATGGCAACAGTTAAAAACGAAAATGCAACAGCATAAGCATATAATGCAGAAGGCTCATTAAAAGTGCGGCCAAGAAAAACAATTTTTTTTCCCGAAGTAACGGCTTCATAATAAGCTGGGAAAATAGATGAAGTGATAACGAGACTGTAAACTGAATTAGCCCAATCGTACATGGCCCAACCATTAATTACTTTTTTTGAAGCAGTCTGCATTTATAAAAAATAATGGCTCAAAGTAATTAAATTATGTTTCTTCATCAAAAAGAATGAAAACAATTTTGGCATTAAGCCAGACAAGCTAAAATATAGAAAATGAATTTTTTAAAAAAAAAGATATAGCCAGAATATAGAAATAAATACTCTAAAATTATGGAGTCAAATGACCCGTATAAATCATTACTAATAAAATAATCCCTAAAATAACGCGGTAAATTCCCCAGATACGAAATCCATGTTTTTTTAAAAATTCAATAAAGAATTTTATAGCAATCATTGCCACCACAAAGGCGATCACATTTCCTATCGCCAGCAATTTTATTTCTTCGCCGGAAAAACCGCCGTTCTCTTTATAAAATTTTAATAATTTATATCCTGTTGCCGCAAGCATGGTGGGAACTGCCAAAAAAAATGAAAATTCTGCAGCGGCGCTTCGCGTTAGTTTTTGCTGCATTCCGCCAATGATAGAAGCGGCGCTGCGACTGACTCCAGGCACCATTGCGAGGCATTGCCAGATACCGATTGTAAAAGAGTTGAGATAAGAAACCTGTTTCTCTGATTGAATGCGCGGCCTTGTAAAAAATTTATCAACCCAAATCAATATAACGCCGCCGGCCAGCAATGCAATCGCAACGGTAGTAGTACTTTCCAGCAGAGCATCTATTTTTTTCGAAAATAATAGTCCTAAAATAATAGCCGGAATTACACCAATAAGTAACTTGATATAAAAGTGCCAGTTATTTAAATCGAAAAACTTTTTCCAATATAAGACCACGACAGCGAGAATAGCACCCAACTGAATGGCAATCGTAAAGACTTTCACGAATTCCGTTTCGGCCACGCCGAGTAGCTTTTCGGTAATGATCATATGGCCGGTAGAAGAAATAGGAATAAATTCTGTAAGGCCTTCTATTATGCTTATTATAATAGTTTGAACGATGTTCATTTAAAATAAAATTATTAGGAAAAAAAGATGAAAGTTTTACAAGATTTATCGTTCATTAAAAACAACGTATTCGCCTTTTGAGTTAAGGGCGTTGTTTTTTTATGATAGCATAAATTTCAATTATAAATCCTGCTACAATAATTATCGGGGCCAAAGTGATTCTCCTGAAACTGTAAATTTCATTATCATTAAATACATTCGGGTCTGGGCTTTTGCCTCCGGCTAATAAAAAAAATCCAATCGCTAAAACTACTAATCCAATCAACATCCATTTATAATTATCTCTTGTGAATAATATATTATCCGAAGATTCAATGGAATAATGCTGCGTAAATGTTTTTTTTGGTAAACCAGCAACGGGTTGCTTAGATACTACTGGGATCGGTCTTTTAGGTGTATTCATTTTGATAATTTAAAATGCAATATTAAGAAATAAATGAAAGTATGTTCATTTTAATACAACTCATCCAGTTTCATTCTCAAATATTTTAAAGCAGAGCGATGCGTACTTAAAAGAGTAATAAATATCCCGAGAATTGTTATCCCAGCAAAAATTAAAAACATATTTGTAGTATCATGAAGCACTCTTAAATATGGAATAAATTTTTCTGAAAGGGTTATAAATCCAAGCATCAGGCCGATCGCAATCGCAGAGGCAATGATGCCGTTTACAATTGCGCGTCCATCAAGTGGCCGCGTTATAAACCACCGGGTGGCGCCTACCATCTGCATGGTTTTTATAAGGAACCGGTTACTATACATGGCAAGCCTTATCGTGTTGTCAATAGAAACGATCACGAGGAGAGATAATACTATTGCAACTACCAAAAGCACCAGCGTCGTGGTTTTTACAAACTGGCTTACGCCCGCCACGGTTGCTTTCGGAGTTTGAAATTCAGAAACGGTTGTGGGGAAATTAGTAATAAGATTATTTTCCAAATTAGCGAGGCTGTCTTTATCAACATAATTTGCTTTTACATAAAAATCAATGCTTTCCGGCAGTGGATTGCTGATTGCCAGTTTTTTCCAAAGCGTATCATTGTCTTTATTATATTTCTCCAAAGCTTTTTGCTTTGTGATGTATTCGACATTTACTGCATAAGGAAGCGTTTCGATGTAATTTTTTACAGAATCAATTTGTTTTGCATTTGCAGTGCGATAAATGTATGCATGCAATTGAATGTTTTCTTTAAAATAATCACCTGTTTTTTTTATGTTAAGAAATATCCAGCCAACAACGCCGAATAAAAATAATACAAGAGAAACTCCAATAATAGCGTAAACATAAGATGGTTTGCCGCGTTTGGTAGATGCTTTGCCGAATTGAGCCATATTAAATTATTCTTTATTAAACCTTTGCCTGAAGCTGAAAAGCAAAAATAATGTTTTTGTACAGTTTAGTATTTTTGCGCCTTTGCAAATGAACGCTAATATAATTTACATCTGTTATTGAAAGCAATTGAAAATACATCAATAACAATTCTTTCACAAAAACTACATTTTAACTTATATGAATCCATACTTTGCAAAAATCATTTATTTAGAAAATCATTTATTTAATAAAAGAAATGGAATATAATTTCAGGGAAATAGAAAGAAAATGGCAGCAAGCCTGGAAAGATTCAGGAATATACAATGTGAGCAATTCATCTGGAAAACCGAAGTTTTATGTCCTCGATATGTTCCCATACCCGAGCGGTGCAGGTTTGCATGTAGGCCATCCGTTAGGCTATATCGCCAGTGATATTTATGCGCGATATAAAAGATTGAAAGGTTTTAATGTTTTGCACCCGATGGGTTTCGACAGTTTTGGTTTGCCTGCAGAACAATATGCGATTGAAACCGGCCAGCATCCGGCAGCTACGACAGAAAAAAACATCGCCACTTTCAAAGATCAGTTGGATAAAATCGGATTTTGCTATGACTGGAGCCGCGAAATAAAAACCAGCGATCCTGCCTATTATCGCTGGACGCAATGGATATTTTTACAAATTTTTAAAAGCTGGTATAATCATGAAACTAATAAAGCTGAACCGATAGAAACGCTGATAAAGAAATTTGAAAAATCAGGAACTGTCCATAGCTCACTGCCCACAACTCATAGCTTTAGTGCAGACGAATGGAAAAGTTTTGATGAGAAAAAACAGGAGGAAATATTAATGGATTTTCGCCTTGCATTCTCTTCTTATGGAGAAGTAAACTGGTGCGAAGCGCTGGGAACTGTTTTGGCAAATGATGAAGTGATAAACGGTGTGAGCGAGCGTGGCGGCCATCCGGTGGAGAAAAAAAAAATGCGTCAATGGTATTTACGTATTACAGAATACGCTGACCGCTTGCTGCAAGGCCTCAAAACAGTGAACTTCAGTGATGCGATGAAGGAGATGCAAAGAAACTGGATTGGGAAAAGTGAAGGAGCAGAAGTGAAATTTTCTTTAAGCCTCACCCCTAACCCCTCTCCCAAGGGAGAGGGGGAAAGCGACGCAATTTCCTCATCTAAAATAAGCTATCAAACCGCAGATTCAAAATTGTGGCCTTTATTAAAAGATTTGTCAAGAGAAAACAGGAGAGAAAAAACCCCGGCTGAGGATAAATTATGGCAAAAATTAAGAAATAATCAATATGGTTCAAAAGTAAGAAGGCAACATGTGATTGACGGTTTTATTGTTGATTTTGCTTTTCTAAATGAAAAATTATTAATAGAAGTAGATGGCGATTACCACAACGATCCGGAACAAAAGGGTTATGATGATTCCAGAACTGAATATTTACAAAGCTTAGGTTATAGATTAATAAGATTTACCAATGATGAGGTCAAGGACCACTTTCAAAAAGTAAGTGAAAAGATTAAAAAAGAACTGGGGGCCACTTCTCCCCTCTCCCAAGGGAGAGGGGCAGGGGGTGAGGCGAAAAAAATCGAAGCTTCTTCAAAACAATCCTTGACCATTAACGTTTACACTACCCGCCCCGACACCATCTTCGGTGTAGATTTTTTAGTGCTTTCACCTGAGCACGAACTTGTAAAATCAATTACAACAGAAGCACAACAGTCGTCCATAGACGAATATCTAAATTATGTAAAAAGCCGGAGTGATAGAGAACGCCTGGCTGAAGTAAAACAAATTACAGGATGCTTTACCGGCGCTTATGCAATCAATCCATTTGACGGAAAGCAAATACCTGTCTGGATTGCGGAGTATGTGCTTGCTGGTTATGGTACAGGTGCTATCATGGCGGTTCCTTGCGGCGATCAAAGGGATTTTGCTTTTGCAAAACATTTTGATATTCCTATTACCAATATTATTGGAAATCATTTTAATAGTGAAGAAGCCAATCCAACCAAAGAAGCCATTTTAGAGAATTCAGGTTTTTTAAATGGCTTGCTGATGAAAGATGCAATCAGTGTTGCGATAAATAGAATAGAAGAATTTGGAATTGGAAAACGCAAAATAAATTATCGCATGCGGGATGCGGGTTTCAGCCGGCAGCGTTATTGGGGCGAGCCATTTCCGATTATCTGGAGCGATGGCGTTGCTATTCCATTGGATGAAAAAGAATTACCGCTGGAATTGCCTTTTGTAGAAAAGTATGGACCTGGGAAAGATGGGGAAGGTCCATTGTCCAACTTAACTGATTGGGTGAATGTATCAAACGGAAAACGGGAAACCTCCACGATGCCTGGGTATGCAGGATCTTCCTGGTATTTTCTACGCTATATGGATCCACACAACAATGAAACTTTTGCGAATAAAAAAACAACCGATTATTGGAACCAGGTAGATGTTTATATCGGTGGGACTGAACATGCTGTGGGGCATTTATTGTACAGCCGTTTATGGACAAAAGTTTTATACGATTTGGGTTATATCAGTTTTGATGAGCCATTTAAGAAGTTGGTGAACCAGGGAATGATACAAGGAAGTAGCAGGTTTGTATATCGACTAAAATTTAATGTTACAAAAAATTCTGAACAACTAAGTATCACTAATCTTTTTGTTTCAAACAGAGTGTATGAAAAAATGAAGGAAACGGATTTCGTTCGTGATTTTCTAAAGGAATATTTATCGATCAAAGGATATGATAGCATTATTTCAAGAAACCCACAAATTGGTGAAATAGTGACTGATGCTGACACATTTGAGAATGAAGCTATTAATAAACTTCATGTAGATGTGAATATTGTTGATGGAGTTGAATTAAATATTGAAGAGTTTAGAAAGAAGCCTGAATATGGCAATGCTGAATTTATTTTAGAAGATGGCAAAATTCTTACAGTTGGAGCAGTGTTAGAAGATATTTCTTCCAAATACATCTGCGGAGTTGAAACAGAAAAAATGTCCAAATCAAAATATAATACGGTAAATCCAAATGTATTGGTTGACAAATATGGCGCAGATACTTTTCGCATGTATGAAATGTTTCTCGGTCCCGTAGAACAAAGCAAACCATGGGATACCAAAGGCATTGAAGGTGTTCACCGTTTTTTAAAAAAATTATGGCGTTTATTTTTTGATGATTTTTCCCCCCTCTCCCCTGGGAGAGGGGACGGGGGTGAGGCTGCCTCTCTATCTGAATTAAAAACACTTCATAAAACCATTAAAAAAATTGAAGAAGACACAGAGCGTTTTTCTTTCAACACTGCCGTCAGCGCTTTTATGGTTTGTGTAAATGAACTCTCCGATTTAAAATGCCATAAAAAAGAAATACTTGAGCCTTTGTTAATTTTGCTTGTACCTTATGCGCCGCATATTGCGGAAGAATTATATCATGCACTTGGAAATAAAGATTCTATTTTGGACGCTGCTTATCCAAAACTGGAAATAAAATATCTCGCAGAATCTGAAAAAGAATATCCGGTTTCTATCAATGGTAAAATGCGCACCACCATTACTATTTCTCTTGAGGCGACACAGGAAGACGTAGAAAAAATTGTTTTGAAAAATGAAATAGTTCAAAAATGGATAGAAGGGAAAACTTTTAAAAAAATAATTTTTGTAAAGAATAAAATGGTAAATGTGGTGGTATAAGATTCTAAGGAAATTGCTGCTTATAAAACAAGATTCTATGAATTTGATAGGAAATGATCTATACAATCAATTGAGAACGCATTCAGGCAGTTTCGATAGTATAATAAACTTCGATCCTGATTCAGAAAAAATTATTCATATTGATCTTACGGAAAATAATAAAGATCTACATAAAATTGACATAAAAAATACAGAATTATTCAGCCAATATATTTTTAAAAAATTAAAAGATGCAAATGCGAAATTTGCTATCGGCGGCTATGATGAATTGAGAACTGTTTATTCCGTCAGTGACCTTTTTAATAATGATCTTTCTGTTGAAAGTACTGGTGAAACCGGAGAACCGCGCAGGTTGCATCTGGGCACAGATATATGGGGAAACGAAGGAACGAAAGTTTTTGCACCATTAGATGGAACTATTCACAGTTTTGCATTCAACGATCATTTTGGAGATTATGGTGCTACAATTATTTTATTCCACTGTCTTGGTGAAATTTCATTTTACACTTTATATGGCCACGTAAGTTTAAGAGATATTGAAAATATCAGAAAAGGAGATAGTATAAAGAAAGGGCAATTGATAGCACACTTTGGAAATATATTAGAAAATGGACATTGGCCGCCGCATCTGCATTTCCAGGTGATAAAAGAAATTGGCTCTTATGAAGGCGATTATCCTGGAGTTTGTCAAATAAGCAAGAGAGAATTATATTTAAAAAATTGCCCCGATCCTGATATAATTCTTGGCCTTAAAAAATATTTACTTTAAGGTAGATACCTCCCTATTTACACAAGTATGGTAGGGCGGATTTATCAGATATAGTAAGAAAAATTAATATTCTAGGCCAAAATCTAATGATTGCATACAGAGGATTGTGTATTTATTCTATCTCAATTTCATATTTTACTCTAATTTTCAAAAAATATATAAAAAAAAGTTAATTGTAATGCATCGGAATAGTATTTTTAATTGCCTTATATGGCGTCAATCCTTTATAATCAAATTTTATTTAAAATCTCAACATGATTGCTAAAAGTTCTAATAAGCCCGAAAAGCAATTTCTGATATGGATTTTGCCTTTTGTTTTTTCGTTTCTTTTTTTAATTCCTTTTACTGGATTTGCCCAGTCAACTACTGTTACGGGCAAGATCACCGGTACTGATGGTGCAGGTATTGCTGGGGTTACTGTCCAGGAAAAAGGTACTTCAAAAGGAACAGCTACAAACACTGACGGAAGTTTTTCATTAAGTGTGAGCAAGCCAATGGCCAGTGTGGTAATTTCTTCATTAGGCTATCAGGCGCAAACAATTGCATTAAATGGCCGCACTAATGTATCTGTAACACTTCAGGGTTCTAACGCGAAGGAATTGGAGCAGGTAGTAGTAATTGGGTATGGCACCGCTAACAAAAGAGACCTTACAGGTTCCATTGTGAAAATTGCCGGAAAAGAGGTCGCTGATAAACCTAACACTAATCCAATAGCATCTTTGCAAAGTAAGGTGGCTGGCTTATCGGTTGTAAATAATGGTACACCCGGCGCAGCGCCAGACATCAGGATCAGGGGTACTGTGAGCATAGGCCAGGTGCATCCTTTATACGTTGTTGATGGAGTTTTTGAAGATAATATCGATTACATAAATCCTTATGATATCGAATCTATAGAAATTCTGAAAGATCCATCTTCTTTAGCCATTTTTGGCGTAAAAGGCGCTACTGGTGTAATAGCTATTACAACAAAACGAGCTAAAGCCGGGCAAACAGTGGTTAATTTCAATACGTTTTATGGGTTTAAAAAGCTGGTGAACAAAATTAAACTGGCCAGTGCAGATCAGTTTAAAACACTCTTTGCAGAGGAAAATGCGAATAATGGGATAACTGATACTTTTAATTATACAGGCCTTACCGCTAATACAGATTGGATAGATGCCGTAACAAGGACTGCCAAAACATCAACCAGTAATTTAAGTATTTCACAAAGTACAGATAAGAATAAGTTTTACCTTGGATTAGGTTATACTTATGATGAGGGAATTATCAGGCATGAAAAGTTAGAAAGAATGCAATTTAATTTTAATGATGAATTGAAATTGAATAAAGCGATAACCATTGGAGTTAATGTTAATGGTTCAAGAAAGCAAAACCCTTATGATGCTACTGCTGTTTTGGATCAGGCCAGGAAAGTGGTACCAATGGTTTCTGCCAGAACCAAACAATTTCGCATACAAAATCCTTATGGCGCAGATAGCATAAATGCCAATTTATATTCAGGGTTGAACACATCTCTTCAAAGTGCTGGTGTGATTAATCCTGTACTTCAATTGGAAAACACGTGGAATACATCAGTAAATATTGAATATAGAACAGTGGGAAGCATTTATGCTGAGATAAATTTTCTTAAATATTTTACTTTCAGATCCACTTTTTATGCTGATATGAGCACCGTAAATAATCGCCAATATTCCCCACTTTATGATGCTTATAACCCTGTGGATAACACTCCTTATCTTTATAATAATTCAACTAGTTTATTAGAAAAGGACAATACATATAGAAAGTTTCAGCAAGATCATATTCTTACCTTTAGAAAAGGGTTTGGAGATCATAATTTAACTTTAACCGCAGGATTCACTACTTATTATTTTGGCAATTTCAACAGGCAGGTTTTAGTAAAACAAGGTACAGGAGCAGGGGATCTTCCAATTCCTAATGATCCCAGGTTCTGGTATGTAAACAGTGGGTTTGGCGTTGTTGATCCAACTATAGATCCATATAAAACAAATTCCGCCCAAAACGAATATACAACGGCTTCAGGTTTAGCAAGAGCATTATATAATTATAAAGGGAAATATTTTTTCAATGCTTCTTTGCGCAATGATGCTTCCTCTCAGATACCAACCAAAAACCGCAACCAGCAATTCTGGGCGCTTGGCGGAGCCTGGGAACTTACCAAAGAAAATTTTATGGCCAACCAGCGCCTGTTTGATTATGTAAAAATTAAAGGTTCCATTGGAGTATTGGGAAATCAAAGCGCTTCTTACCTGGATGGAACTCCTATTAATTATCCGTTTTACCCTAATCTAAATACTGGGGTTAATGCTGTTTTTGGCACTAATGTCTATGCTGCTTCTACTCCTGCATATAAAGCTAATCCTGATTTGAAATGGGAAAATGTCGCTGCTCAGGAAATTGGGGTTGAATTAAATGCGTTTCAGAACCGCCTTCATTTAGAAGCCAACTATTTTAACAAAACCACAAAGAATTTAATGACCTATGTTGACCGGTCCATTTTAGGCCTGCCCAATGAATTAATCAATGGAGGCAGTATAAGGAACTGGGGCGAAGAATTGTCTGCCTCATGGAATCAAAATTTTTCAAAAGATTTATCTTTGAACATAAGTGGGAATATTACCTTCCTTAAAAACAAAGTACTCAGTTTGAGCCCGGATATTCCTAACGGCGTGTTAGATGTAACGAGCCAAAATAATGGAGAAGCTATTAGTGAAACTAAACCAGGATATCCAATCGGTTATTTCAAAGGATATGTAGTGACAGGAGTTTTTCAGAGTTATAATGATATTTTAAAATCTCCAAGCCAGGCTAATCTGGGAGGGAATATTATAAGGCCGGGTGATCTAAAATTTAAGGATATCAATGGTGATGGGGTAATTGATGCAAAAGACAGAACCTTTATTGGTAACCCGACTCCCAAATTCACTTACGGAACATCAATTTCACTTAATTATAAGGGATTTAATTTAAGCTTAGATTTGGGTGGTGTATATGGAAATGAGGTATACAGAGTTTGGGGCTCACTTGAGTCGCCTTTTCAAAGGGTAAACTATCCTGAATTTAAAATTAACAGGTGGCATGGACCGGGAACCTCGAATTGGGATCCTATTCTAAGCCAGGCAGACAGAAGCAATTATGTAGGGTCTACTTATAATATTGAAGACGGCAGTTATTTCAGAATAAGGAATGCTCAGTTGGGATATAATTTTTCAACAAGCACACTTTCAAGAATGAAGATTAAAAATTTGCGCTTATTTGTGAATGGGCAAAATCTTATAACCTGGAAAAACAATTCCGGATACACTGCTGAATTTGGAGGAAATGCTACGTCTTTCGGATATGATTCAGCAGGCGGCGCGATTCCATCAATAACTACATTTGGACTTAATGCAACTTTCTAAAACACAATATAATATTCAACCTATAATAATTACGCTATGAAAAAAATAATAAATAAATTTTCATTGTTGATTCTCGCAGCTCCAATGCTTATCATGGTTTCCGGGTGCACAAAATTTCTTGACCGAAAGCCATTGACTGCTACTTTTGATGATTTACACCAGGGATCTCTTGAAAGCCAGGTTTTTGGATTGTATAGCACGCTAAGGGGTTACGCAGGATTTTCTACCTTGCCATGGTTAGACTTTAATAGTATACGTGATGATGATGCGCAAAAAGGAAGTAGCCTGACAGATGGTGCTGAGATCAATACAGAGTTTGAAACCTTTCAATACACTAAAGATGATTGGGCTACCGATACTTATTGGAACGATCATTACTATATGATTGGCCTTACTAATAAAATTCTTCATGACGCAGATTCCTCAAAACTCACTGATGAAGCATCGCTCCGCAATATAGGAGAGGCCCGGTTTTTCAGGGCATATTCGTTTTTTGAATTAGTAAAGGCTTATGGAGATGTTCCATTGTTGAACTTTTACTCTTCGAATGCGGCTGATAATATCAAACCTAAATCACCTGCAGTTGCTATTTATGCACAAATTGATTCTGATTTGAATGTGGCATCTCAATACCTTCCTTTGAATTGGGAAAGCGCCGGTACTAATAGATACCCGGGGCGTTTAACAAGTGGTGCTGCTAAATCTCTTTGGGCACAAACTTACCTATTCAGGAAAAATTGGGCACAGGTAGTCTCTCTTTGTCAACAGGTAATGGCTTCAGGCCAGTATTCTTTAACCCCTGATTTTAAAGATATTTGGAAAGATGGCTTAAATGGTGCGGGCAAAAATGGACCGGAATCTATATTTGAGATGCAGGCCAATATTGGAGCAAACGGAACTAATAGTTATGGAACTGCGTGGGGAACGTCTCAAAATATCCGGCAGGGTGGAGCTTCTAATCAATGGAATCTCGGTTGGGGCTGGAATCAGCCGACTCAAGTGTTGGTTAGTGCGTGGGATTCTACTGATCCCCGTAAGAATAAAACTATATTATTTTCAGGCCAGTCAGACGGAGGGCCAACAACGGGTGGATATGGCGCCACTTTGCCGCCTTATGATGCTTTAGGAAGTTCTGGCCACATTGAGCGTCAATATTGGAATAAAAAAGTGTATTCAGATCCGGCTATGCGTTCATTCACCGGCCAAATACTTGGCTCAGGAGGGGCAGACTGGATTAACCATAGAATTATTCGTTATGCTGACATTCTTTTAATGCTTGCGGAAGCCTCGAATGAAACAGGAGATGGAGCTACTGCGGAGACAATGCTTGAGCAGGTGCGCGCCAGAGCGAGAAATGGGAATAATGCTGTATTGCCTCACATAGCTTTCATGAGCCAGTCACAAATGAGGACTGCAATAAAGAATGAACGAAGATGGGAATTTGCAATGGAAGGCTACCGCTTTTATGATTTGGTACGGTGGACACCCGCCAGTGATGGTATTGATGCGCCTAACGTACTTGGGCCGTTAGGTTATCAACTTCGAAATGCATTATATCCTATTCCACAGCCAGCTATTACCCTATCTGGAGGCGTATTAATTCAAAACCCTAATTATTAATATAAATCCTCTGGCTCGTTAATTCAGTATATTATTAAGATTCAAAAAATCATAAATCCATGAATTTAAAAAATAAAATGCTCAAAAATACCCTGTTGGTTTTACTCGGGGTCATTACAATTATGGGTTGCCAGAAACTGACAAGGCCAGCGTTAGGTAATTATCCTAAAGATTCTAATCCACCCGGCGGGCCGCTTAAATTTTATGCCGCTTTGGATGGTACCAATGTAGATAGTATCAGAGCTAATTTTGGAACAGATAATAATGTCTCCTACGTGGCAGGCGTAAGCGGCAAAGCCGCTCAGTTCGATGGTTCAAAGAATGGTTACATTTCTTATTCTGCACCCAATGATTTTGGTTCTTCAACAAGTTTCACTATCTCTTTTTGGATAAATATTACTCAGGCTCAGAAAGATAACAACCATGCTGTAGGAATTCTGTCATTTGCCAATTCAAAAAACTTTTGGGGCAATATTACTTTCTATGCCGATAACAATGCCAAAACGAATAACGATTCAATGGATTTAAAAATACATTTCAACGCCCCTGGAAATGGCGATGATTGGAATTTCGCGGGCTACAATTTTGCACATGCATGGCCACATATGTATGACGGCCAATGGCATCAGGTAGCATTTACTTATAGCGCACCGGATTCTACGGGTACTGTGTATCGTGATGGGGTTCAGTTTGATCAGAAGATGCACCAAAACATAGCATTTGAAAATCCTTCCCAATTAGTGCTGGGTGGTTGGCAGGAAGCTGCCGGTATTGTTGACAAATATTCTAATAATACCTGGATGGCTGGTTTTCCCGGCCTGATGGATCAGGTTAGGTTATATGGCGTCTCATTATCTGCGGCAGACATTGCAGCATTATATGCAAATAAACAATAGAAAAATAATTATTAATCAATAAGTTTGATCCCGGCTATTTCAGCCGGGATTTATTTTTGGGAAATACAATCGATTTTATAGTTTTTTCAAATAATCCTTAACGTGGTTTTTTCCAATAATCAATGAATTTTTTTGTTTCATCGGGATAAACTTTTATAAGATGGGTATGTATTAATGCCGCCGTAGGTACAGTATTTCCCGGAAGTAAAAGTGCAACCGACATGGAAGGTTGCTTAGGCATGTGGCAATCAATACAATTACTTTTAATTGAAGAAATGCTTAATGAATTTATTTTACAGAATGAACCGTGTTCCTGGTTGTGGCACGTCATGCAGCGTTGAGAAAATAAAGCGGTTTTTCCCCTTTCATTTTCGTGCGGATTGTGGCACGTGACGCAGGTAAGCGTCGTACTCATTCTAAAACATTTGCTCTCTTTCAATAATCCATACTGATTGCCATGAACATCAATATTATTCTTTTGCAAAGCTGTTGAATCTATCTTAAAATAATCGGACAATCTATCTCCCGCCTGAAACTCAAATGAAGGCTTGGTTTTTTGCAATCTTCCCCCATGGCACAAAGCACATAGGTCAAGACTTTGTGCTCTTGTGAAACCTGAAGGATTGATAATATATTTTGCCACAGTCGCTTTTGGATTTTGAGTTTGATACTCAACATGCTTTTCTGCCGGCCCGTGACATTTTTCACAGTCAATTCCATAAATTATTTGATTGTGGTCAAATTCTTCATGCGACTTAGTAAGCATAGGAAGAGTAGTGGCATAAGTGGAATGGCATTCCATGCAACGTGAGGTAATTGGCCTATTAATCACAATCTGGTTTGGATATCCCGGGCTGTTTGCCCATTCCTTGGCTGAAGTCAAATAAGAAACAGGCAGTTGGGAAAGTTCATTTTTTTTCCAGGTCAAATAAGTCTGTCCTTTTGCGCCTGAGCCAATAACTATATCGAATCGCAGCGCCAGTTTTTCTTCTCCGTTTTGATAAACAACCTGGTACAATCCGCTGTCTCTTTTTTCCATGGCCATGTACAAATCAGGTTTGAATGGAAAAATGTTTTTCCCTTTTAAAAAACTTCCTTTTATATCTTTTTCATTCGCCGGTTGCGAGGTAAAAAAATGGCTCGTTTTAAGGTGTTTTTCATAAATATTTTTATGACATTTCAGGCAGGTTGCAGAACCTGCAAATTGTTGAAAGCTGACTTTCTTCTCATAAGCTATTTTATCGGTTTTCTCTTTTTTTTCACTTTTCTCATTTCCGTTATTAATGCATTTGATAAATATAAAAACGCAGGAAATAATAGAAAGTAAAACGAATATCAAAGGACGAGAATAATATATTTTTTTCATGATGAAAATTGAGAAACCACTTATTGATTTGCTGTTCACAATGCTCTATAAAACTACAAATAACATTGTATCTTCACTAACTATATTTTTATTTATTAAACCTGCTTTATGCCTTCCAAAAGGTTCATTATTTTATGTTCTATATTTTCATTATTTATTTTTAATTCCTGTAAAAAACATACTCCATTATTTGAAAGCTTATCTTCTTCCCAAACAAATATCCATTTTAAAAATAATTTAGAGAAACGAAATTTATTCAGTATTCTTTATTATCTCTATTACTATAATGGTGGTGGCGTGGCCATCGGGGACGTTAATAATGACGGGTTGCCGGATATTTATTTTACTGCTAATAGTTATGGGCATAATAAATTATACATCAATAAAGGAAATTTTCAATTTGAAGATGTAACTGATAAAGCTGGCGTTGCGGGCACAGCCGATTGGTGTACCGGAGTAACGATGGCAGATGTCAACGGTGATGGCCTTTTAGATATCTATGTTTGTGCCGTCGCCAATACGCATGGATTAAAAGGGCACAATATGCTTTTTATTAATAATGGAAATGGAACATTTACCGATAAATCAAAGGAATATGGATTGGATTTTTCAGGATTTTCCACACAGGCAGCTTTTTTTGATTATGATCATGATGGCGACCTGGATTGCTATTTATTAAATCAATCGCACCAACCCAATCAAAATATTGTGGATACAAGTAACCGGCGAAAATTTGATAAGAACGCGGGCGATATACTTTTTCGGAATGATATGAATACTTCTGCAAAAAAATTCAGCGACGTTTCTGCAAAATCCGGAATTTATCAAAGTAGCCTTGGATATGGATTAGGGATTTCTGTTGGTGATTTAAATAATGATGGATGGGATGATATTTACATTGGTAATGATTTTCATGAAAACGATTATTATTATGTAAATCAAAAAGACGGTACGTTCAAGGAAGAAGGCGCGAAACATTTCAATCATTACAGCCGATTTAGCATGGGAAATGATATTGCGGATTATAACAACGATGGGCAATTAGATGTAGTAACAGTTGATATGCTTCCGCAAGATGAGAAGATTCTCAAGACTTATGGCAGCGATGAAAACGCGGATATTTACCAGTTTAAAATTATCAATAATGGTTACCAATATCAATATTCAAAAAATTGCCTGCAGCGAAATAATGGTAATGGAAGCAGCTTTAGCGAAACTAGTTTATTGAGCAGGGTTTCTGCTACAGACTGGAGCTGGTCGCCTTTGTTTGCAGATTTTGATAACGATGGAAATAAAGATTTGTTTATTTCAAGTGGCATCGTAAAGCGCCCGGTTGATTTGGATTATGTGAAATTTATTTCTGATGCTTACATGCATAAAGCTTTGAATAGTTCAGACATATATGACAGCATGGTTCTGGAAAAAATGCCCGACGGAAGCTCGCATCCATTTTTGTATAAAGGAGATGGTATTCTTTCTTTTAAAGATGTTTCAGATGATTGGGGGACAGGCGAAATGAAAGGTTACTTCAACGGAGCTGCTTATGCGGATTTGAATAATGATGGCAATCTTGATTTAGTAATTAATTCTTTAAACGCACCCGCGGTAATTTTAAAAAACAACGCTCCAAAGAAAAATTATATTTCCATTTCATTTAAAGGAAATGACCTGAACACCTTTGGAATTGGCTGCAAAGCTTATATTTTTCAAAAAGGAAAAATGCAATATCAGCAATTGATGCTCACAAGAGGTTTTCAATCTTCTTCAGATACGCGGTTGCATTTTGGCCTGGATTCTCTTTCTACAATAGACAGCATTTTAGTGATCTGGCCTAATCAAAAATTTCAAATTGTAAAAAATATCACTGCAAATAAACAAATTATTTTTTATCAAAAAGATGCTGCAGGTTTATTTGATTATGACACTTTTTTTAAACCGGCGCCTCTTTACTTTTCTGATATAACCGATTCAATAAAGATTAAGTGGAAACACAAAGAGGATAATTTTGATGATTTTAATGTGCAATATTTAATTCCTCATGGTGAATCCACGCGCGGGCCAAAAATTGCTGTTGCGGATGTGAATGGAGATGGTCTTGATGATTTTTATTCGTGTGGCGCCAAAGGCCAGTCCGGGGCTTTAATGATTCAGCAAAGGACCGGAACATTTGTTTCAGCGGACACATCACTGTTTAATGCTGACGCGAGTTGCGAAGATGTGGACGCCATTTTTTTTGATGCCAACGGCGATGGAAAACCGGATTTGTATGTGGTAAGCGGCGGCAACGAATACACTGGAAATAATAATTTTTTATCAGACAGATTATACATTAATGATGGGAAAGGAAATTTCACTAAATCAATTAATTCATTGCCTCCGATTTATCAAAATAAATCCTGCATAACGGTCGCAGATATTGATCATGATGGAGATTTAGATCTTTTTGTTGGGAACCTTGCCGATGCAAGCGCCTACGGCATTCCGCAAACTTCTTACTTATTGATAAATGATGGCAAAGGAAATTTTTCTATTGCAGATAAAAATATTATTGATCTAACAAAAATAGGGATGGTTACTTCTGCAATATTTGTTGATGTAAATAATGACGGCTGGAAAGATTTGATAGTTGCCGGAGAATGGATGCCCATAACCATTTTTATCAACAACAAAGGAAAATTTGAAAAACATGAGGTTCCAAATTCAACAGGATTATGGCAAACTCTTTTTGCTGATGATGTTAATGGTGACGGGCACTTGGATATTATGGCTGGAAACTGGGGATGGAATAATAAATTCTGGAGCGGGAAAAACGGGCCTGTTAGATTGTATGTCGGAGATTTTGATAGAAATGGCAAAACTGATCATTTAATGTCTTACACTGCAAACGGAATAGAATATCCTTTTTTGGCAAAAGACGAAGTGGAGCGCGAACTGCCGCAGCTGAGGAAACATTATTTATTATATGCAGATTATGCAGGGGTACCCATGAAAGATGTATTTTATGGATGGATAGACAGCACCAAACCTCTGTTGGCTGAGCGATTGGGTTCAGCGGTTTTATATGGTGACGGGAAAGGTAGTTTTTCTATAAAAGATTTGCCAATTCAATTACAGCTTGCACCTGTATTTTCTTTTCAAAAAACCGAAACAATGTCGCCAGGAAACAGCTATTTATCAGGCGGCAATTTCTATAACGTAATCCCTTATGAAGGCAGGTACGATGCTCAGGCGTTGGCGCTTTTTCAAAGTGATAAAAACAATTCGGTAAGATATGTGCCACAAATTAATTTATCTGATGCGAAGGGAGAAGTGAGAGATATAAAAAGGCTGCACACTGCCAAATATGGAGATGTATTTATCGTGGCAAGAAACAACGATAGCCTGATGTTTTTTAAAAAGAATAATTAGGATAACAGAACTACATAAACCAAAATGTAGAAGTTTAGTATTTTTAAATTGATTCCAATGAAAAAAATTCCAAAATCTACATTTCAGCTTTGCTTAATAATCTTCTTTTTTGTTTTTTTTAAACATACAAATGCTCAAAGTAACATTGCCAAACGCCAACACACTTATTGTAATCCCATTAATCTTGATTATGGTTATACACCGATTCCTGATTTTACAACGTGGGGGAAACACAGAGCCACAGCTGATCCTGTAATCGTAAATTATAAAGGAGATTATTATTTATTCTCTACCAATCAATGGGGATATTGGTGGAGCAATGATATGGTGAACTGGAAATTTATTTCACGAAAATTTCTGCGGCCATGGAATTCAGGTTATGATGAATTGTGTGCTCCCGCTGTTGGCATCATTGGCGATACAATGATCGTATTTGGTTCTACCTACACCAGCAATTTCACCATCTGGACGAGCACCAATCCAAAAGCAAATGAATGGAAACCACTGGTTGATTCTTTTGCCATTGGCGGTTGGGATCCTGCTTTTTTTACAGACGATGATGGCAAATTATACATGTACAATGGCAGCAGTAATAAGTATCCTATTTATGGTGTAGAGCTCAATCGCAAAACAATGCAGCCTATCGGAACAAGAAAAGAAATGTATTTACTGGAACCTGAAAGGTACGGCTGGCAACGATTTGGAGAATATATGGATAATACTTTTCTCGACCCGTTTATTGAAGGCTCCTGGATGACGAAACACAACGGGAAATATTATTTGCAATACTGCGCGCCTGGCACGGAGTTCAGCGGTTATGCTGATGGCGTGGTAGTTGGTGATAATCCATTAGGCCCTTTCATTCCACAATCGGATCCTTTTTCTTACAAGCCCGGTGGCTTTGCAAGAGGCGCCGGCCATGGCAGCACTTTCCAGGATAACAATAAAAACTATTGGCACATTTCTACCATTGCTATTTCAGTGAAAAATAATTTTGAAAGAAGGTTAGGTATCTGGCCTGCTGGTTTTGATAAAGATGATGTAATGTACATGGATGCTGCGTTTGGTGATTATCCACATTATTTGCCGCCAACTTCCGGGGGCGCATCTTTCAGCGGATGGATGTTATTAAATTATAAAACTCCTGTTGAAGTTTCGTCTACGCTTGGTGGTTATCATGCGAATAATGCCGTGGATGAAAATATCAAAACCTATTGGAGCGCAGCGACAGCCAATAAAGGCGAATGGATACAAACTGAATTGAGCAATCTTTCCACTGTAAATGCGATACAAATTAATTATGCAGATCAGGATGCAGAGTTTTTAGGTAAGCAAACCAATATTTACCATCAATATAAATTGTATTATTCTGCTGATGGACAAAAATGGAAAATATTGGTTGATAAAAGCTATAACAAAACCGATGTGCCACACGATTATATTGAATTGGAAAAACCGGTGCAGGCAAAATTTATCAAGCTGGAAAATATTCACATGCCAACCGGAAAATTTGCAATAAGCGGGCTACGGATTTTTGGAAATGGAAACGGCAACAAGCCCGATTCAGTGAAAACTTTTATCGTTCTCAGGACAGAAAAAGATAAACGCAGCGCATGGATAAAATGGAGCCCTGTAGATAATGCTTTTGGGTACAATATTTACACCGGTATTGCGCCGGATAAATTGTATAATTGCATTATGGTGTACGATGCCAATGAATATTGGGATAAGGCGATGGATAAAGACAAACCGTATTATTTTTCGATCGAAGCTTTCAATGAAAATGGAATTTCTCAAAGAACGAAAGTGATAAAGGTAGATTAGATTCCTCCCCTACTCGGCCGGGTGAAGCTCTTCTAAATATTTCTTAACTTATTTTCCATGAAAAAAATAAATAAATATTTCTACTTTTTTTTATTTTTTGTGATTGCTTCAACTGGTGCTTACGCCCAGCAGCAACCTTTTTATTCAGACATACAAGCATTTAAAAATCAGGACAGCATTCATTTTCCGCTAAAGCATGTAATTCTTTTTGTAGGCAGCTCTTCTTTTACAAAATGGACAGACGTCCAGGATTATTTCCCTGGTTTCAAAATCATCAACCGCGGTTTTGGCGGTTCTTCTTTGCCTGATGTGATCCGTTATGCAGATGAAATAATTTTTCCTTATCAGCCCAAACAAATAATAATTTATTGCGGCGAAAATGATTTTGCCGCTTCTGATACAGTAAGCGTGCAAACAGTCTTTTCTCGTTTCAAACAATTATTTCAATTGATCAGGGTAAAGTTGCCCGATGTACCAATTGCGTATGTATCTATGAAACCCAGTCCCAGCAGGCAAAAACTGATGCCAAAATTTGAAAAAGGTAATTTGTTGATCAAACAATATTTAAAAGAAAAAAAGAATGCCGCTTTTATTGATGTATATCATAAAATGCTCAATAAAGATGGAACACCTATAAAAGATATTTTTATTGAAGACAATCTGCACATGAATGCAAAAGGTTATCACATCTGGCAAAAAATAATCAAACCTTATTTATTGAAATAGTTATTAGATTTTGAAGATAAAGATTGTGAATTGTTTTATTCACCAAATTATTTCTCTGAAAAAACTACCCAATTCAATTTAGGATGCTCTATCTTTAAATAGTAGATTTTGTGTTGCGTGATAAGCTGAAAAGTATATTTTTCAAATAAAATTTATAACACACTTTGAAACGAATAATCATTTTTAATTTAATTTTTATTAGCCTTATTGCTTTTGCATGCACTAAAACCTCAGGCACAGTAAATCCTCCAAATCCAAATCCGCCTATTTCACCGGTTCCACCAGTTGTCGGAACGAATGATATGGATTTTTGGCTTACCAAAAATGATCAATCAGTTTTGTTGCAAAAACAAGCTGTTGTTCTTTCTTTCGGAATGGTGAGCAATAGCAATTCATTTGTTGATGTGGACACTTCCTCAACATTTCAAACCATTGATGGCTTCGGATATACCTTAACCGGAGGAAGCGCTTCTGTAATCAACAGTTTAAATTCAACTGATAAAGCTGCTTTATTAAAAGAGCTTTTTGGAAATGATGCGAATTCAATTGGTATCAGTTATTTACGAATCAGTATTGGCGCTTCAGATTTGAACACTTCTGTGTTCAGTTACGATGATATGCCCGCGGGGCAAACGGATGTAAATCTTAATAATTTTTCTTTAGCCCCGGATACCAAAGATTTAATTCCTCTATTAAAAGAAATTTTGTTGATCAATCCAGCAATTAAAATTTTAGGTTCTCCATGGAGCCCGCCGGTTTGGATGAAAGATAATGGCAACACAGTTGGCGGAAGTTTACTCCCTCAATTCTATGCCGCTTACGCGAACTATTTTGTAAAATATATTCAGGGTATGAAGGCTGAAGGAATTACGATTGATGCAATTACACCGCAAAATGAACCATTGAATCCGGCAAATAATCCGAGCCTGCAAATGGTTGCAACCGAGGAAGCCAATTTTATCAAAAACAATCTTGGGCCCGCTTTTCAGGCTTCTGGCCTTACAACTAAAATAATTATTTATGATCATAACTGCGACCGGCCTGATTATCCGCTGGCGATATTAAATGATGCTGACGCCAATAAGTTTATTGATGGATCAGCCTTTCATTTATATGCGGGAGATATCAGCGCATTGTCGCAGTTACACAATAATTTTCCTGCTAAAAATGTATATTTTACAGAAGAATGGACTTCATCTGCCGGAGACTTCGGCGGCGATCTGAAATGGCATTTAAAAAATGTTATTATTGGCTCAATGCGCAACTGGAGCAAAACGGCATTGGAATGGAATTTAGCGAATGATGCCTCTTTTAATCCGCATACTCCGGGAGGTTGCTCACAATGCAAAGGAGCACTGACCATCAGCGGCTCTTCAATAACCCGTAACGTTGGCTATTATATTGTCGCACATGCTTCTAAATTTGTTCCGGCTGGCTCTGTCCGCATTGGATGCAGCAGTTCCGGTGATCTGCAAAGTGTTGCTTTTAAAACATCTGCCGGAAAAAAGGTTTTGATCATAGAAAATGACGGCTCAACAGACGCGACATTTAATATACGTTTTGCTACAAAATGGGTTACCACAACTTTACCTGCCGGCGCAGTAGGAACTTATCTCTGGAATTAATTTTACTTAAATAATAAATGTTTTTATCAATGAAAAAACTTGTCTTAATTTTTATGTTCTTCTTAGCGACTTCTGTGTTTGCACAAAGGGCCAAAGATTTTACTACAGGAAAAAAAGTAATTGTTTATACTACTGCGGATAACAGCGCCTACAGGCTTTCAGCCACCGATACCTTGCAATTTAAACAAATGGGCCAGCCGCTTGAAACCCAGGTTTGCGTATTTGTAGATCCTTCTAAAACTTTTCAAACATTATTGGGAATTGGCGGTGCATTGACGGATGCCTCTGCGGAAACTTTCGCAAAATTGCCCAGAGAAAAACAGCAGGAAATTTTACAGGCTTATTATAATGTAAAAAAAGGAATTGGCTACACGCTGGGAAGAACCAATATCCAAAGTTGTGATTTCAGCAGCGGAAGTTATTCTTATGTAAAAGAAGGCGATAAAGAATTGAAAACGTTTAGCATTGATCATGATAAACAATTTCGGATTCCTTTTATTAAACAGGTAATCGCCGCAGCCGGAGGAAAACTTACTTTATTCGCGAGCCCATGGAGCCCACCGGCGTTTATGAAGACCAACAATGACGTGCTTCATGGAGGAAAATTAAAACCAGAATTTGATCAAAGCTGGGCTAATTATTACCCAAAATTTATCAAAGCTTATCAAAAAGAAGGAATACCCATTTGGGGAATCACCATACAGAATGAACCCATGGCCACGCAAACGTGGGAATCATGTGTTTACACCGCTGAAGAAGAAAGAGATTTTCTAAAAAACTATCTCGGACCAACGATGAAAAGAGAGGGATTTGGAGATAAAAAAATAATTGTCTGGGATCACAACCGTGATTTGGTTTACCAGCGCGCAAGCACCTTATTGAGCGATCCGGAAGCCGCCAAATATGCATGGGGCGTGGGTTTCCATTGGTATGAAGACTGGAGCGGCGGCACGCAGATGTATGATAATGTGCGCCTGGTAAAAGAAGCATTTCCCGGGAAAAATGTGATGTTTACAGAAGGTTGTAATTCTCCCTACAAAAAAGAAAAATTAAATGATTGGAAACTTGGCGAAACTTACGGCCGCTCCATGATCAATGATTTTAATAATGGTACCGTTGGCTGGACAGATTGGAACGTCTTGCTCGACGAACAGGGCGGCCCCAACCACGTTGGCAATTTTTGTTTTGCGCCCGTTCATGCAGATACCAAAACCGGGGAGATCACTTATACCAATGCTTATTATTACATCGGACAGTTTTCTAAATTCATTCGCCCGGGAGCAAAAAGAATTATCAGCGCATCCAGCCGCAGCCCGCTGCTGACCACTGCATTCATTAACGAAAACGGGAAAATAGCAGTAGTTGTAATGAATCAAACCGATCAGAAAATAAATTATTTTTTATGGATTGCAGGTAAAGCAGCGCCGGTTACAAGTTTGCCGCATTCGATAGCTACGTTGGTATTTTAAAGAAATAATTTTGTGATAAGCAAAAATGTAGTTTTTTAATTTTCTTTCAACCAAAAATTATTTCAACAACACCTCTATATCCGGATCTGCCTGTAGATTATTCATTTGCCGCATGATCCAGGGATAGCGGAAAGCTACTCTTGGCGATATTGGTTGTATCTTGAATAATCTTGGATTAGGTAGGCAGGAAGCAATCATAGCCGCTTCTTTTACGGATAAATTGATGGCATGTTTTTTAAAATAATACTGAGCCGCCGCTTCTATTCCGAAAATTCCGTCGCCCATTTCTGCTTCATTCAGGTATATTTCTAAGATTCTTTTTTTGCCCCAGATGTGCTCAATCATAAAAGTAAAATAAGCCTCCAAACCTTTTCGCAGATAACCACCATGCTGCCACAGAAAAACATTTTTTGCCACCTGCTGGCTTATAGTGCTTGCGCCTCGAAGCGATTTGTTTTTCTGATTATGCTTCATCGCCTTTTGAATGCTTTTAAAATCAAAACCATTATGATCGGGAAACAATTGATCTTCACCTGCCATCACCGCGAGTTTTGCGTTCGGACTAATTTCTTTTATGCTTACATAATTTCTATGTAAGCCGTGCCCGGTTAAAAGGCTGCCTAATTGAGTGAGGGTGATTGGCGGATTGATCCATTTACATAAAAAAATGTAAAGCATGGAGAGCAGGAATCCATAAAGAAAAATTTTTAAGATGGTTCGTGCGATTCTTTGAAATAATTCTCGTTTTCTAAAATGTGATTTTTTGCTCAACGGAATCTTTTTTTCTATTTCACCTTTATGTAAGTCAGTGTATATTTTCTGCCAATCTTTTTTTCCGAATTATGTGATTTTAGAAGCAGGTAGCCAACTGCTGCAAGTACGGCTGCTCCAATAACCAAAGTTGGGCTTGCATGATACCGGGTGTTTGGTTTGGTAAATATCCAGGTTCCCAGTCCTACGGCTGTTATCAATATCCCACCGCCAAATAGTGCGCCGCCCGAAGCACTCCAGTCAAATTTATTATTGCTTTTTCCAAAACCGGTAATGTCGTGATAATTAATTCCAAAGCGGTATCTCGCTAAAGTATCCAACACATAAACTCCAAGATTTGAAGGAATTTGCCTGACATCATATTGGATTAAAGAAACAGAATCTTTTTGTATAGAAGTTACATAAGCTTTATAAAATCCTGACGCAGTTGAAAAGATCATTTGGCTACCCGGAAAGAAAGTTTGCTCAGTTTTATTATTTTTTTTCAGGATAAGAAGATCGGATTGCGCTATGCAGGATTCGGTAAAAAAAAGAATAATTAGGAGAACGCAAAATAGCCGCATGATTATAATTTTTTTACAAAAAACAAAACACCCAGGAGAAGCACTGCGCCGAAGAGAAGTAAAATTAAGCCTGATATTTTATTGATCAATCTAATATTTTTTATGGTTAATTTTTTTGCTAATTTACCTGCCAATATTACCTTTCCCACATCGGCGCTCATATTCAATATGAGCGCGGTTGCGAAAATAATAATCCTGTCGCGTACAGAATGTGTGACTGCTATTGCAGTGGCTGCAGTTAGCCAGAAGGCCATCACCGCGGGATTCAGCGTATTTAGCAAAAATCCCTGCAAGGCGATTTGAGCATGATCACTGCCCTTGAGCGGTGGCAGTGAAATATCTTTCGGATGTAGATCCACTTTTTTTAAGAAAAGATAATACCCACCCATTCCGATTAAAAAAGCGCTTCCTATTACTCCAATTTCCATTTTAAAATCGAGCAGCCGCGTTACCATTTCTGAAAATGCATTGCTTAGCACAACCAATAAAAAATCGCTGACCCAAACGCCGATAACAAAACTGAATCCGCCCTGACGGCCATTATTAATACTTTGTTTGATGATCGTAAATATAACAGGACCTACGGATAGCGCCAGCAACAATCCCATTGCAAGCCCTTTGAATATTGCTTCTAAAGCATCAATCATTTAAAAGAAAAAAATTTAAGTTTATAGAAGCTGTTTAAAAATTAAAATTTCTTTTCACATCTTGCTCTTGGTGAAGACGCGCCGTGACCTGTGTCTCCACCGGCCACTTTTGCTATTGTGTGAAATCCGAAAAATCATTTCTTAACAGTTTACAAATGAATTGAAGGAGAATAAAACTACAATAAAAAGTATAACTGTGTGGTTATAAAAATATTAAAAATATTAAACGCGTTCTTGTTTTAAAAACTTCTGCCAGTCTTCGAGCATTTTTCCTTTCAATACTCTCGGAAATTTATGCTGGCCGCCTACTTTTCCTTTAGATCTCATAAAATTCATAAAAGTATTTTCACTCAACACATCCACAAAAATTTCTTTAAGTGCATGTTTTCTTTCTACTTCATAATCGTCATTTAATTCTTTTAATTTTTCATCGATCATCATTTTCAGGGTTTCAGAATTAACGTGATCATCTGTAGCAATAAACCAATGATGGGCAAAGAAATTTCCATAAGGAACTCCGGCCACAGCAAATTCACCGACTGAAATATTCAACTCTTCACTCACCAGATTAATGGCTTTGTTCATGTTATCAACGCTAAGATGCTCGCCTACAAGATTGAGAAAATGGCGGGTTCGGCCTGTTATGATTATTTCTGATTTTTCAATATCTACGAATTGTATTGTGTCGCCAATCAAATAACGCCATGTGCCTGCATTAGTACTGATCAGGATTGCATAATTTTTATTCTTTTCTACCTCATGAATCATTAATGTTTCGGGATTGGATAGCATATTTCCATCAATATCAAAATTGTGGTGATCGAAAGGGATAAACTCGAAAAAAATATTATTATTTGTGGCAAGTTTCATTCCCTCCGCATCCTGCCGGCTCTGGTATGCCAGAAAACCTTCACTTGCGAGATAAGTCTCAATGTAGGTTATTGGCTTTCCCAACAAGCGGTCAAATCCCTTTTTATAAGGCTCAAGCGCAACTCCGCCATGTACATAAAATGCGAGATTAGGCCATATTTCATGAATGTTCTTAAGCTTATAGCGTTCTATCACTTTTTCCATACAAAGCTGCACCCATGCGGGCACGCCAACCAAAAAAGCAATGTCCCATTCCGGGGCTTTTTCTACAATTTCTTCCAGTTTTTTTGACCAGTCTTTTTCTTTGGCAATTTTTCTTCCGGGCTTATACATACCCTGGAACCAAAATGGAATATTTTTTGCCTGGATGCCGGTTAAATCACCGGCATAATACGTTGCGCTTTTCTGTAAGTGCGTACTTCCACCGAGCATCAGCCAGCCTTTGCCCACATATTTTTTTGGAACATTATTATAAGAAGCAAGGCTCATCAATTGCCTAATACTTGTGAGTGTATTGGCTCTGATGAGTTCTTTGGTAATAGGAATAAATTTACTTGAGGCTTCGCTTGTGCCACTGCTTAGCGCGAAAAATTTTATAATACCGGGCCAACAAATATCGGGCTTGCCATCAAGTGCCCGGAACCACCATTCTTTAAATATTTTTTCATAAGTGAAAGTGGGAACGATTCTTTGAAAATTTTTTCCGGGGTGTCTGCTTAGCAAAATTTGGTCAAAAAGATATTTTTGGCCAAATTCCGTGAATCGTGATTTTTTTAATAATTTCTTCAAAACCTTTAACTGTTGCCGTTTTGGCGAGCTCACGGAAATATTTAATACCCGCGACAACGAAAGAGGAAGTTTAATATCTATAAATGCCATTCCCGGTTAAGATGTTGATTGCAACAAATTTAATGAATACTTAATGTAGATATACGATTAATTTATGAAAGGTATTTAAAAAAATTTCCAAAAAAATTAAATAACCTCGAAATAAGATACTCATTCATAAACAAAACCTGAAAATCTACAAATTGGCTTTTCAGGCTATAAAGTTACTTTTTAAACCAGACGCGAAAATTGAATCTAGAATTTTTCGCCGTTTACATTACATAATGCACCGCCTGCTAAATAAGGAAGATCATTTAAAAAACGGGACGCAAAATTTTAAAATAAACTTTTGATATTACATCTCCATAGAAATAACGCAATTTGTTTAAGATAACTTTTTCAAAATAGTGTGTGTAGTTTTTAATCAGGAATTCCCCCGTCTGTTTTTGCCGGGGGTTTTTTTTATATCATTTTTCAATATTGAAATTAGATATGAATCTATGAACATAAGGTTATCTAATAAACGGGAATTATGTTATCTTATTGCAACTATAGACAGCATTCATCTTTGCTTTATAATAATTGCAATATCTGAAAGAAAATAAATCTTCCCTACAAATTTAGACCTATCTTCTTACCCGTTTTAGCCGCCTCATAAATTGCGCCTATAATTTTCAAATCTTTCAAAGCTTCTTCTCCATCTACAGGCACTACCGGCTGCTTGCCGTGTAAAATGATAGCCGCCATTTCTTCCATTTGCACTGTTTGATGCGTTACATCAGGCTCATTCAACTCGCCTTTATTAGTGCGTCCCCTGATAGGGCCATAATTGGTGGCAGGGTTTAATTCCGCAAAGCCATCTTTTCCATCTAAGAAAAACCGATCAAGATTATTCATACTATAGGTTGACAGGCACGATGCCACTGCCCCGCCGGGAAATCCCAATTGAAACTGGATAGTTTCGTCAATGCCTTCTTTGAATTTTACAGGATCATTTTTGGTTTCCTGTGCGGTAACCCAAACAGGATCTTCGCCTATCATATATCGGGCACCATTAACCGAATAAATTCCAATGTCCATCATTGATCCCCCGCCGGAGAGTTGTTTGTTCAATCTCCATTGACCAGGATCACCTATTATAAAACCGCTTAATCCCTGGAAGAATGTTATTTTTCCAAACTCACCTGCAATTCTCAAACGAATAATTTCCAATGTATGCGGCTCAAAATGCATACGGTAGCCTACTAATAATTTTACATTAAACTTTTTGCACGCATCGATCATTTCCCTTCCCTGCTCAGTATTCAATGCCATTGGCTTTTCGCATATTACATGCTTTCCTGCTTTTGCAACACGTATTACCTCGTCATGATGAAGTCCATTTGGAGTGATCACATATACAGCGTCAATTTCAGGATTGTCTTTTATCTTATCAAAATTTTCGTAGTTATAACAGTTTTTTTGAGGAATATTATATCTGCTCTGCCAACTTGTAATTTTAAGTGGTGTACCACTGATGGCCCCAACTAATTTGGCCATTTTACAATTCTGCATTGCTTCTGCCACGCGGGTTCCATAACTCCCAAGCCCCATGATGGCGACGCGCAGGATTGGTCCATCATAAGATTTTTTGAAATAAGGTTTACTTCCTTCTACAGCCTGTTTTAAAAAGGGGAAAGCGATTGAAGCTGCAGTAATTTTTTGTAAAAAGTCACGGCGTGTATTCATAATATTTCTTATGGATAATCAAAACAATTTTAAAAGATATTCCCTAAAATAAGGATAAATAAATATAGCCAATTTTAATTTTTTAGATACTAAATTATTACCTCAAAAACTTAAATTAATAACCAGTAATCGAAGTTTAAAAAAATCTTTTAATTATTTAATTTTTTTGCTGCATCAGGCGCATTTTATTAACTTCATCTCAAATAACAAATAAAGAATAATTATTCTGTAATAAGTTGATTATTTTACTTAGTGGATATCTTGAGTTTTCATGTCTTGCACAGCAGCCAAACTTCAAAAACTACTTTGTGGCTTATTTAGATAAATCTTTTTAAAAATTGCATAAAATTTACTAATTATGAATAAAAGAATCCTATCTGCACTTGTATTATTTTTTACGATAAATGCTGCCAGCGCGCAGGACTGGTCTAATATCAATAGATATGAAAAGGCAAACAACCTTGTAGCGCCACCTGCTAAAGGAGAAAAACGAATAGTATTTATGGGAAATTCCATTACTGATTTTTGGATAAGTATTGACTCTTCCTTTTTTGCAGGCAAACCTTATTTTGACCGCGGAATAAGCGGGCAAACTACTGGGCAAATGCTGGTACGTTTTCGTGAAGATGTGATCAATTTGAAGCCAAGCGTGGTTGTGATACTTGCGGGAATAAATGATATCGCCGAAAATAACGGGCCATCAAAATTGGAGGATGTATTTGGCAATATTGTTTCCATGGCCCAACTCGCAAAAGCAAACGGTATCAAAGTGGTGCTTTCGTCACTATTACCGGCCTTCAATTTCCCTTGGCGCCTCGCTATAAATCCGGTACCAAAAGTTAAAGCACTGAATGAAATGATAAAAGACTACGCTGATAAAAACAACATAGTGTACCTGGATTATTTTACCGCGATGGCCGATTCCAAACGTGGTTTACTTGCCAGCCTGGCAAAAGACGCAGTACATCCCAATTTAGCAGGTTATAAAGTAATGGAGCCACTTGCAGAAAAAGCAATTGCAGCGGCACTAAAGAAAAAATAATTTCATTTGGAAAAGAAGTCTTGCAAAAGAATTAAAGTAAGATTTTTTAAAAAAAAATATAAAAATTCTATGTTTTGGCTTTCCAGGAAAAAGGTGTTGTAACAATATTATCATGTTGATAAAAAGATTTTTGTTAGATACAAGGCCAGTATACATCTTTGCACGTTCATGCAGAATGCCTCTCAAAAACAAGCACCGTTAATAACAGTAATAATTGCTTTTGCGATTGTTTATATTGTATGGGGTTCCACTTACTTTTTTATCCAGGCGTCGGAAAGGGATTTCCCACCATTTTTTTTGGGAGCGCTACGCTTCCTTGCTTCGGGTATTATTTTGCTGTTTTGGTGCGCAGTAAAAAAGCATAAACTGGTGTATCAACCTCAAATAAAAACCTCGTTTATAGTTGGAAATCTTTTACTGTTTATCGGCAATGGTTCTATCATTTGGGCTGAGACAATACTTCCGAGCTCTTTTGTGGCTGTATTAGTATCCGCTTCGCCGCTATGGTTTGTATTGTTTGATGCCAGAAACAGGAAAGCCAACTTAAGCAATAAAAATATAGTAATAGGAATATCCACAGGATTTGCCGGAATTGTTCTATTATTTGGTGAAAAAATATTTCACAAAATTTCCCCGGCCAGAGAAATTATTCAAGTAGTTTCTTTGTTGGTTGTGGTCGTCGGGAGTATCAGTTGGTCCATAGGGTCTTTATATTCAAAATATCATCCGGGTGGTAATACAATGGTTGGAGCTGCGTGGCAAATGATTTTTGCTGCGATATCATTTTTAATTGCCGCATGTTGTACTGGTGAGTTGAGTCATTTGAACCTGCACCAGGTTCATTTACGGGCATGGCTATCAATAGCATACCTTGTTACAATGGGATCACTCGCGGGTTATAGCGCCTACATTTGGTTATTACAAGTGAGGCCTGCAACTCAAGTGAGTACAAATGCTTATGTAAATCCAGTTGTCGCTGTATTGTTAGGTGGGTTATTTGGCGGTGAAGTGATAAATGTCTTCCAAATTGCGGCACTTGTTATCATTTTATCAAGTGTGTTTATTATTAATTTTGATAAATACAAGCCACTGAATTAATAAATGTCTGGCCAGTTTAACCCCTTTCAGGCTGCCGACAAGGCAAATAGAAAATTTTCTCTGCCTGCAAACTTTTGCTTATGTTCTATGGCATAGGTTAAGGTTCTATCACTTTTAAATCCTGACTTGATATAATATCAATATTCAACTGTTAACTATCAAAATCAGCATCATTATAACGAAGAATAATACAATATTTAATCATCATCCAAATCTGGTTGATAATTCATAAAACCCCTTCAATCAAATGATAATGAAATTTGATATAATTAATCAAGCAGGTATTTTATCTTGCTTTTCTCTTTCCCAAAAACGGTGTTGTGCTACAGCATTTATAAAATCTGATATGATGTTTTTACCATTTCCATTTCTATTTATAATAAGTCCTTTACCTGCAAGTGCATTATTAAAGGTACCATCAGAATGTAACATGCTGCCTATGTAAGACGCTTTTAATAGTTCTACGCCGTCATGATCTGCACCAATAGCTTTACAATGCTTATAAGCTTCATCGATAAAATGAATGGCATCGGGTTCTCCTTTTAAGGCTTTAATACTTTCAGCTCCGCCGGGTACATAGACTGCATCGAAGGTAACAGAAGCCGCTGTTCTGAAGCTTTCACTTACCTCAAACTTTGCACCTTTGCTGCCCGTAATATTTCCAAGATGTGGTGCAACTATTTTTGGGACAGCTCCTCTATCTTTTAATGCGTCCATCATTGCCTTTAGAGAATCTTCGTCAACGCCGTCACCTGCAAGTATTGCGATTTGTCTTGTTTGTACAGAATTTATCTTGCTGCTATCCATGCTAAGCGCCGGTGATTTGGTAATTGATAAAACCACTGTTTTAGGAGCGTATTTTTTTGGGTCTTCATCTGCAGGTATAGCTTTATTGATGGGCTGCTTGGGTACAGGAACTGCGATACCTAATTCCTGTGCAACATTTGATGCTAGTGTTGCATCAATTTGTGACAGAATTCCTACCATGCGTTTTCTTATCTCTGGCCGCTTTACTTTTCCCAGCTCAAACCTTAAGGCATTAGTTAGATGTGATTTCTCGGATTCTGACTGGCTATTATAAAATAATGTGGCCTGGCTGAAGTAGTCCATAAAACTGGTACTTCTTGCTCTTACCTTTTTAGCATCCACCCGTTCAGGATAACTTACAAAGCCACCTTCGCTAATCTTTGCCTGGGCTGGATAACCGCCAGCTATTGCATTAGGAAAATAACTTACCGTACCCACATTAATGGTCTGGCGCATATGTCCATCACGTTGATTATTGTGTACAGGAGTTATTGACCTGTTAATAGGTATTTCATGAAAGTTAGGGCCTCCTAAACGCGTTAACTGTGTGTCAGTGTAAGAGAACAATCTTCCCTGCAACAAAGGATCATTAGAGAAATCAATGCCCGGTACTACATGCCCCGGATGAAATGCAACCTGTTCTGTTTCGGAGAAGAAATTATCTACGTTCCTGTTAAGGGTCATTTTACCTACTTTTATAACCGGCACGAGCTCTTCAGGTATTAATTTTGTAGGATCAAGGAGATCAAAAGGATATTTGAATTCATCTTTCTCTTCTATGATCTGAAGGCCAAGTTCCCACTCAGGAAAGGCACCACTGTTAATTGCATCATAAAGGTCTCTCCTGTGAAAATCAGAGTCTTTACCGGAAATTCTTTGAGCCTCATCCCATGCTACAGAATAAACGCCTTGCAGGGGCTTCCAGTGGAATTTAACAAACACAGCCTTCCCTTCTTCATTTACCAGTCGGAATGTGTGAATGCCAAATCCTTCCATCATGCGAAGGCTACGTGGTATAGCACGGTCACTCATTACCCACATAATCATATGTGCCGATTCAGGAAATAGTGAAATGAAATCCCAGAAAGTATCATGAGCAGAAGCAGCCTGCGGCACTTCTGTATCAGGCTCAGGCTTTACTGCATGTATCAGGTCAGGAAATTTAATGGCATCTTGTATAAAAAACACCGGCATATTATTTCCAACTAAATCGTAATTACCTTCTTCAGTATAAAATTTTACAGCAAAGCCTCTTACATCCCTGGCAAGGTCAGTTGAGCCCCTGAAACCTGCAACCGTAGAGAAGCGTACAAATACGGGAGTCTTTAAAGAAGCGTCCTGAAGAAACTTTGCTTTAGTATATTTTGCTAATGACTCATACACCTGGAAAGTACCATGTGCACCCACACCTCTTGCATGAACCACTCTCTCAGGAATGCGCTCATGATCAAAATGTGTTATTTTTTCACGAAGAATAAAATCTTCCAGAAGGGTTGCTCCTCTTTCTCCATCTTTCAAAGAGTCCTGATCATTATTAATTTTGAGTCCCTGGTCTGTTGTAAGGAATTCATTGTTATCCACGTTTGTATCAATTAACAGGTCAGCAATTTTTTTACTGGTAGTCTGTTCTTTTTTGTTTTTACGGCTAGGCATAAACTTATAATTTTTTTTTTTTAATAATGAAACAATAAAAGATGGAAAATGTTAGCAGTATAACTCCATAATTATATACCCTAAAAAGCCTGCCAGTTTACTTTATATTAAATGTGTGATAAAAAAATCCTGAAATTACCATAAAAGAATTATATTCAGAGGCAACGTGTAATTGTATTGTAGAAAATTGAGTACAGATTTATATTTTGAAAATATATAGATCTCCTTAAAGCTCTGCTTACAAATGTAATACAGATGAAGAGCCTGCCACTTAATCATGCAGCAAACCTATGGCTTCCTCATTACCTTGCTGGGCTGCTAATTCTATAGCCGATAATCCCCGGACATCAACCAACGTTTTATCCGCTCCATGTGAGAGCAACAACTTCACCAATTCGTTACGGCCAAACATTGAAGCGAACATTAACGCCGTTCCGCCGTTGCCATGTTGTTTATTCAAATCTGCTCCGTATTCAATCAAAAGCCCGGCAATATTAGCATACCCTTTAAATGCTGCGCCCATTAATGCGGTATTGCCACCAAAATCCTGCGCATTAACATCTGCATTTGCGTTTAGTAATAATAATGTTGCCTCGTACTGATTATTATAACAGGCAATAATAAGTGGAGTATATCCTTTTTCATCTTTAGCGTTTACATTCGCATTGCGTTTAACAAGTTCATGCAGTACAGCGATTTCGCCTAACCGTGCTGCATGAATAATTACTTTGTCAAGGTTCTCCATATTTATATTGTATAAATTGTCTAATGTTTTTGCTTCATGCGGTTTTTCAAAATTAGCAAATCTTTTCGCCCGATAATTTATTAAAAGAACATTATCATAAATTCAATTTTGAATTTTATGATAATTTATGTTTAGTCACTGATGTTTTAATTAAAGTCAATGTGACTCATTGTAATAGAGAAAAGGGAAGCCTCTGATTTTGAATATAGATGGAGAGAGATGCTGTAACGTTAATGCCTAAACGCTTTAATTTTCGGAAAAATAACCTTTACGTAAAAGGCCTTTGTCGCTCCGCATCCGCGAATTTTTCCCTCCGCCAAAAAACAACCCCTTTAAGCGAGGTCTCAAAAATGCCGCCGTATTCTTCACTGGTATAAAATTTATTATTATTATTCAAAAAAACTACTTTTTAAGTTATACGGCTTGCAAGCTTTTTCTCAAATTATTTTCACTTTTTAAAATACTAAATGCAAAAATGTTGAGTTTTTTTAATATTTCAGTTTTTATCTAAGGAATGAAGAAAAATATTTTGTTTTGTTTTTTAATAATTTTAAGAAGCAAATTAAAAATGAAAATAAAAATCCGGACTATTTATTTGTTTGTTATATTTAATTCTTATGGCATTACAGAAAGATATTTATATTATCAATATCCAAAAACCTTTGAATTTAGTTTTGAAAATCATTGGTTGTGCAACCATTTTATTTTTTACTACAAAACACACATCCGCTCAAAAAATTCTTTGGCAAATAGGCAAAGCACACAACAGCGATACTGAATTTGCATTGGCACCTTCAGGTTATAAGGATTTTTTAGAAAAGGATTTTGGATGGGAAAATAAATTTTACCTTATAGGATTCTCTGATCCGAAAAAAGATTGGCCTTATGCATTGCCGGGGCCGGAAGATGCGTGGGGAGGATCAGCAGGTGGAGCAGGAAACCGTGCAGCAGTAGAGAATATCCTGTTTGGAATAGATAAACTGCCCCAATCAGGCAATTTTGATTTGGTTATTGATTTGATGGATATGAGCGCTGAAAAACCACCTTTGCTGAAAGTAACAGTAAATGATTCGTCGTGGGAATATCGGTTACCTAAAGGTTCTGGAGACTCCACTTTAAAGGGTCAAAAAACGCAATATCCAGGCTATGTAATTAAAATACCAATATCTGCAAATGTGATTAAGAAGGGAGGTAATGAAATAAAGCTAACCAGCTTATGGGGCTCCTGGCTTGTCTTTAAGCATATAAGAATGGAAGGGCCGGAAGGAGTGCAAATAGCCAAACCCGACGAGGCATTTATCCGCAATGTAAAAGCAGGTGATTATGAAATAAATACTGATGGTAAACTTGCACAGCCTTTGTTAATTGACGTACAGTATCTTTTTAAAGAACCGGTATTAACAGCCTTTGTAGATGGTCACAAGATATTTGAAGAAAAGATAGAAAAAGGACGTTATATTTTTGAAGCGCCTATGCCGGTTGTGCAATCATCAAAAGATAGTCATTATGAAATTAAGATAAATAATCGTCTTGTTAGTTCCGGTGAGATACGACGTTCCCCACAAAAGATGATAACCCAGGCCGGCTATGTAAATACCTTGATTGGCACTGCACATTCCCGCTGGATGATTGCCCCGGGTCCATGGATGCCTTTTGGCATGGTAAAAATAAGTCCTGACAATCAGAATGCCGGATGGCAGGGAGGTTACGATCCCATCTTTGAAAGCATTGGCGGGTTTAGCCACATTCATGAGTGGACAATGTCCGGACTTTCCATGATGCCGGTTAATGGGCCTTTAATTACTAAAATAGGAGACCAATCACATCCTGAATCTGGATATAGATCACTTATTGATAAGCAAAGCGAGGAAGCGCCTTTGGGATACTATAAAGTGCATTTAACAAAGTATAACATCACCGCAGAACTTACGGCTACCACCCGTTGCAGTTTTCAACGTTACACTTTTCCCAAAGAAAAAGCTTCGAGGATTTTAATTGATTTAGCTACGCCGGCTGAATATGGTTATGAATTACAGGATGTGGAAATTACCAAAGTGAGTGATTATCGCATTGAAGGATTTAGTAAACAGGAATCGCCTGGTGTTTGGGGTAACGATATTGACCAGAACTATACGATCCATTTTGTAATGGATTTTAGTCAGCCCTTAAGCAGTTTTGGATCCTGGATTGACAGTAGTGTACAGAAAAATATTTCTAAATTAAAAATTAAAAATACAAAACAAGCAGGTGTATATGTTGAATTCAATACAATTGAAAATCCTGTTGTGCAGGTGCGAACAGGTATATCTTATGTAAGTATAAAAAATGCTGAAGAAAATCTTGAACACGAGATCATAAAACCTTTTGGATGGAATTTTAATGCAGTAAGGCAATACAATGTAAATACATGGAACAAGCTTTTGGGTCGTGTAAAAATTTCCACTTCAGACAGGAGCGAAAAAATCAGATTTTATACCAATATGTATCGCGCCTTGTCTGGTAGAAATACTTACAGCGATGTGAATGGCGAATGGATGGACGCAACCGGGAATGTTCAAAAACTAAAAGATCCTGATGCACTAGCTTTAGGCTGTGATGCTTTTTGGAATACTTTCTGGAATTTGAATCAGCTTTGGAATCTCGTTACTCCGGAGTGGTCATCACGATGGGTGAGATCACAACTGGCTATGTACGATGCCAATGGCGCTTTAGCCAAAGGCCCTGCCGGAATGAAGTATATTCCTGTAATGGTGGCTGAGCATGAAATAGAAGTAATTGCCGGCGCTTACCAGATGGGAATCAGAAATTATGATGTACAAAAAGCATATCAGGCAATACGCAAGATGGAAACAACGCCTGCATGGAAAATTGGTAAAGGACTTGCTGGTAACAGGGATTTAGAACCCTTTTTAAAATATCATTACGTTCCTTACGACAAAGGGCGTTTCTCCAATACACTTGAATATGCTTATGATAACTGGGCTGTTGCACAGTTTGCGAAAGCATTAGGTAACAAAAAGGATTACCAATTATTTTCAGCTCCTGCCAGTTGGTGGAAAAATGCAATAGACAAAGAGTCCGGTTATGCACATTTGCGAAAATCTGATGGTAGCTGGATGAAAAAATTTGACCCGTTGCGGTCTGGTGCAAATGAGCAATATGTGGAAGGAAATGCCTGGCAACTTACCTATTTTGTACCTCAGAATGTTCCGGCATTAATCAGTTGGATTGGTAAAGACCGCTTTGTGGATAGGTTGAAATGGGGTTTTGAGCAAAGCTATAAATGGCGGTTTAATGCGCCTGCAGAGGAATACTGGGCATTTCCGGTAGATCAGGGTAATCAACAATCCATGCAGTTTGCTTTTTTATTTAATTATGCAGGCAAGCCGTGGCTCACCCAAAAATGGAGCCGTGCCATTTTGGATCGTTATTATGGTTATGGGTTATCGAATGCTTATCTTGGTGATGAAGATCAGGGTCAGATGAGCGCCTGGTTTATCATGACCGCTATGGGTTTATTTCAGGTAGATGGAGGATGTAGCATAAACCCAACTTATGGGATCGCAAGTCCTCTATTTAAAAAGATAACCATTGACCTTGGTAATCGTTTTGGCCGAGGCAAGACTTTCATTATTAAAGCAAATGATGCCTCCCGACAAAATATGTATATCCAAAGAGCCACATTAAATGGAAAACCTTTGAATTCCAGCATATTTCCGGCCAGTGAATTATTAAAAGGAGGAGAATTGGAACTGGAAATGGGGCCAAATCCGAATGAGAATTGGGGATCGATTCCTACGGGAAACCAATAATATACTACTTCTAAAACCAATTTACCGGTTGCTTAAAATCCTTCTAATTGAATAATATTTGAAGAATAACGAACGTAGACTAAATAACTAAACGATTCTTGGAAAATATATAAAAAATCGAAACAAGAAAGAGGTTCTCTCACGTTGGCGCTGCTGTTATTATTCTTGTTCATGCTTATGACAATTATGAAAGAAAGCTACAAAATAGTTTATGTGGCTTTAGAGAATAATTTATTTTATTTAAATGCAAATAAATTTTAAGTTCTACTTTTTTCTTCACGTGGTAAATGCCTTAAGGGAAATTGAAAAAACTATAATCTGGCTTATGAGGTTTTATAGAAAACTAAATTATTTTTGGTATAGATTTTTTGTGAATAATTGCAAAAACTAAATTTTATTTCACATTAAATTCAAACAAATTTCCTGGTTCACCTTTCTTCCCTTCAGAAGAGATGTATAATTTCCCTTCGGGAGAAAAACATATGCCTTCGGGCTGCGGCATTAATTCTTTATCAATAAATTGAAACGCTTTCAGAGAACCATCACGGCTATAAACTGCCATGCATTTATTGTCGCGGGTAGAAAGTAAATAAATATCGTGTGTTACAGGATGTATGGCAATCGCCGAAGGATTGAAATCCAGCTTATCACCTGCCAGAGTTTCAAAATCTTTTTTATGAATTACTAAAAAAGGCTTTTCGCTTAATTTTTCAGAATTCATATCAAACTCGTAAACCGCTTTTGCAGATTTCTTTTCATCTGGCAAACCGCTCGCATCTTTACACGCGATTAATAATTCTTTGGTCACAGGATCATAACAAAGCCCTTCAGTATTATTGTCTTTAGATAATGAGGTAGGAATTTCCTTTACATCTGGCTTGGAAGCATTCCAATTATTTATCTTGAACAAAATACCATGGCTCCATAGCGCATAAATCAGATTATTTACAACTGCAACATCTTCTATATCAAACTTCTTACCCTGGTCATCGCTTTGAAACGGAATTGTTTTTTCGAGCGCGGCATCTTTGCTGCTGATATTTAAATAATAAAGATTAGGATGAAGGTCTTCAATCAACATCAAATGATCTTTGTCAACCCATGAATTTCCGGAAACTTCCACAAGGTCTGCGGGTAATCTCCACGTTTGATCAGGTGTTTTTAAATCATATTTGAAATCGGATTTATCGCCACTCTGTTTTGAAGAATCTACTGATGTTTTTGCAGCTACGTTTACTACAACCGGATTGCCGTTTTTATTTCCATTGTTGGTTGTGCAACTTGCAAAAAGAACGATAACGAATACAAAATTAAAGAGAAGATTTTTCAAAAATTTTTTTTCTTTTAGAATATTGGTAGAAAGATAAAAAGTTTTCACGTAGTAAATGTAAGTTTTAAAAAGAAAAAAATTCTGCACGCAGAAGATTTAATTATGAGAAATAATCGCTGATAAGTGATTATATAGATTTTACTCTTTTTCAAATAAAAAAGGTTCAAAGAATCTTTTAGATTATTATATCATTCAATCATGAGTAAAACCGACAATTTTTTTAAAAAAAAAAAGAATTTTATTTAACTAAAATATTTAGTAATTTTATGCTAAATAAATTACTAATAAATCAATGGACACATCATCATTACTCAAAATCCCCGGATATAATTATAATGAGTACCTGCTTGTATTAAATCCTCGTGAAGATTTGCATGATAAAATAATGCTTGTGAAAAAAGAATTTGCAGGTAAGTATACAGCGCCAATTGCGCTTCAGTCAAGACCGCATATCACACTCGCGAATTTTGTTCAATTTGAAATGATTGAAGAAAGGCTTTTAAATCGTTTAAAAATAATAGCGATGGGGCATCAATCTTTCAAAGTTGAATTAAAAGATTATGGCAGCTTTCCAAGTCATACAATATTTATTAATGTAGAATCAAAACAACAGGTTCAGAATCTGGTTAAAGAGCTAAGGCCTGCGCAACAATTAATGACATTGAATAAGGACAATAAACCTCATTTCATTAATGATCCTCATTTAACTATAGCAAGAAAACTGCTTCCCTGGCAATACGAACAGGGTTGGGCAGATTTTAGCCATCGCTATTTTACAGGACGCTTTATTGCCGAAGAAATGTTATTATTAAAGCGCAGGATTCAGCCAGATAAAGACCACCAGATCAGAAAATATCAGGTTGTCCAGGGATTTGAATTTATGAATCTCCCAGTTGCCACCAAACAAGGTGAACTATTTATGTAGTAAAAAATTCAACCACAATATATGAACCCGCAATTAAAACAAGATCATTTCAAAGTTGCTGCTCAAAAAAAAGAACAAGAAGAACAATATTTATCAGGCCGCGGGGCGCAATTCAATACAAAAAACCGTTTTCTGAAAAATTATGAAGCGAAAGAAAAAATTGAATCTATTGATGATTGGGAAGAAAAAAATGTTGGAACTCAATATATCGAACAGGAAGTAAAAAGCATTGTAAACAAAGTCGAAAGTCCCGACTTAAGTATGATGTACAGCATGAATCCTTATGCAGGTTGCGAACACGGATGCATTTATTGCTACGCCCGAAATGTGCACGAATACTGGGGCTATAGTGCAGGGCTTGATTTTGAAAGAAAAATAGTTGTAAAAATAAATGCGCCCCAGATGCTTCGAAAAACTTTGATGCATCCAAAATGGGAAATCCACCCGATAATGCTCAGTGGCAATACAGATTGCTACCAACCGGCAGAACAAAAATTCAAATTAACAAGAGGTCTGCTTGAAGTGTGCAATGAATTTAACCAGCCGGTTGGTATTCTTACAAAAAATTCATGGATCATAAAAGATAAAGATGTGCTTCAGGAGATGGCAAAAAAGAGATTGGTTTCTGCAATGGTTTCTATAACATCCTTCAATGAAGATTTGCGCAGGGTAATGGAACCAAGAACGGCCACCGCCACTCAGCGCTTAAAAGTGATTGAGGAATTAAGCAACGCCGGAATTCACATGGGCGTAATGATGGGGCCAATGATTCCCGGATTGAATGACCACGAAATGCAAAGAATAATGAAAGCCGCCAGTGATGCAGGTGCTAAGTTTACTGCATATACTTTCATTCGTTTGAATGGAGCTATTAAATTTTTATTCCATGATTGGCTGTATAAAAATTTTCCGGACCGGGCAGACAAGGTTTGGCATCTCATAGAAGCAAGCCATGATGGAAAGGTGAATGACAGCCGCTGGGGCCTTCGCATGCGCGGCGAAGGAAATATCGCTGCGCTGGTAAATCAGCAATATAAAAAATACGGAAAATTATACGGCATGAATGAGGACAGATGGGAAATGAATGTTTCAGATTTCAAGAGGCCCGGGCAGCAGGGAAGGTTATTTTGAGAAAGTAGAATTTTTATGATAACCTATGCCTTTTGATTCTTTCTCGAACTTGATCATATCTTTCAATCAAATCGTCATAGGTTAAAATATTTATTTTACTTGAATTAATTAGCTTTTCTAAATTATATAAATTTTCTTCTTTGGTTTCTTTTCGCCCGATTAATAAGGTATAATCGAAAGCATTTATAAACTCATCCAATCTTTTCATAATTTCTTGTTTGTTATTAGGATCACTTAAATAATCATAATATTTTCTATTGACTTGTTTGATAGCCTTTAACGTGTTTGAAAATGGATTTCCATCATTCCTATGAATATTTTGGTTTGGATTTTTTACTTCAAATACTTCAGGCAATCCGAGATAATAATTATAAGGTATATTTATAAAATCTGGTTCTATGTACTTTCTACTATTTGAATAATAAAGATGTTTTTCATATTTGATTAGAGAATATTTATCAATTTTTATTATACCGGAATTATTTAGGAAATATTGATGAAATCTTTTTTCAATTCTAAGATTTTTATTCCTCATTGTAAGCCTTAATAAATCATCGAGTTCATTTATAGAAATGTCAAGCTTATTTATATTATTCCCAAACCACAAATAATCTAGATTTCTAGGGAATTGAACAAAATTCGCACTCAAAATAGTGAGCTTATGAAACCTATGAGATAACATCCATTTTATATCGAATGTCGCAAATGATAAATTTATATTCAAATTCAAATTATCCAGATCTGTAGCCAATTTGTTTAACCAATCATCATATGATTTTCCAATATAAATTTCTTTTTGTTCTTTAGTTGTATTATTAAAAATTACATGGTCAAAAAGGTTATTTCGATATTTTCTCCACAGTTCAAGTTCTTTATAAAGAATTATCGTAATTGATTTTAATTGAAAATTTTTAAATGAGTATTCACATTCTTTATTTCTAATCCAAATAGCCAATTCTTCAATAATTTCATCTTCTTTACTCTTTAAATCAACAATGATTATATCAATATGCTTTTGAAATTCTATAAGAGAGTTAAAAATTGTTTCTTTTGCACGACTAGTTTCAGTTTCTATGAGAATATCATCTTTCAAATTTGCTAACTTTTGTAAATACAGTAAATCAGTACTTCGATCAATAATTTTATCGGTTAATAACATTATTTTCATTCTGTTATTCTTTTATATATATCATTTTAGCTAATGCAAGTTAAAAAACAATGGCACAATCTTCAATCGAATGGACAGAAATGACCTGGAATCCAACAACAGGCTGCAACAAGGTTTCAGCAGGTTGTAAATTTTGTTATGCAGAAGTTATGACAAGGCGTTTGCATGCAATGGGAATTGAAAAATACAAAGATGGATTTAAAGTAAGAACTCATGAGGATTCCTTATAATTCCTTATTCATGGAAAGGATCGAAAGTGGTTTTTGTAAATTCTATGAGTGACTTATTTCATCCGGAAATACCTTTTGAGTTTATTGAAAAAGTTTTTGACATAATGAATTATACGCCACAACATACTTACCAGGTACTAACAAAACGCGCTGAAAGGTTGTATGATTTACATCCTAAATTAAACTGGACAAAGAATATTTGGATGGGAGTTTCTGTTGAGGATGAAAGAGTAACAGCCAGGATAGATTTTCTGAGAGAAACAAATGCTAAAATAAAATTTCTTTCCTGCGAACCTCTGATCGGCCCTTTAAAAAGTATGAACCTTAGGAATATTGATTGGGTAATTGTTGGCGGAGAAAGCGGAAGAAAAGCCAGACTTATGAATGAGAAATGGGTTTGGGATATAAAAATGCAATGCCAGGAACAGGAAGTTTTATTTTTCTTTAAACAATGGGGAGGAATAAATAAAAAAAAATCGGGCCGTAAACTTGCAGGAAATACCTATGATGAAATGCCTCAAAGAATTAAATAATACAACATTTGATTCTCTCTATCAAAGCCGCTTGATCTTTATATTTTTGAACCATACATCTTCCCCGTGATCCTGCAAAGAAATTTTGCCTTTTTTATAAGTGCCAAAACCCGCCATGCTTTTGAATTTACTTATCGCGATCATTTGTTTCCAGTTATCATTCCATAATTTTGTAGAAAGTGTATGCACTCCATTCATATAAAAATCTAGCTGGCCATTCAATGATTTTATTTCCACCTGGTTCCACTCTCCTTGTGGCTTGTTAGCTTCCTTTGAAGCCAATAAATCATAGAGATCTCCTGCCCTGTGCGAATATAATTTGGCATCCGTATGTCCTAAACGCGTAGGTGTACCATTGTCGAGAATCTGGCATTCCATTCCCGTGTTATAAGTATCAGAAAATTTTGCCGCATCATCATGAATGTAAAATATAATGCCGCTGTTTCCTTTTGGCCCGATTTTCCAATCAAGTTTTAAATCAAAATTTCCATATTCCTCATTGGTTACCAGATCGCCTCCTTCACCCGCAGAAAGATTTTTTTTATTATCTGCATCGAGATATAAAGTTCCATCTTTTACAACCCATGCTTTGCCGACGGTTTGCTTTCCGTAAGTATGCCATCCATTAGTAGTTTTTCCATCAAACAAAATCTTCCAGCCATCATCTTTTTCGCTTTGAGATAAGGTATCCAGTTGTGTATTCATGGGAATTGTTTTTGAAGAGCTGCAAACAATGCATAAAATAATGCCGAAAAAAAAGACTGTTGATTTATTCATAATTTATTTTTTACGAATTAAGTTTTCATTAAAATTAATTATTAATTTTTCACTTATAAAATTTATTTAGGCATTATCAAATTAGGCTCACTACTTCTGTCTGAAACTGTCTCCAATAAACTCTAATGCATCTCTGATGCCTGTTCGCCAATAGGTCCAGTTGTGGGCGCCATTTCGTACCCTAAATTCATGAGGCACTTTTTTTTCAGAAAGTTGAATATGCAATAAGCAATTGCCTTTGGAAAGAGCATCATCATCGCCGCAATCTATCCAATATCGCACTCTGCTTAATTCTTCAGCGGATTCAAGCGATACCATTTTTAAAATGGAATTTCTATACCACGGCTTGTTTAGCCGTTCTTTTCCTTTTAAACCGCGCCCGAATAATTGCCCAAACGTTTGTTCATAATTTTTATCCGGCATGGAAACAATTGCATCATCATCAAATACGGCTGCGCTTAAAGGCGCAGCCGCCGCGAAAAGTTCGGGATATTTTATCGCATAAAACAGAGTACCGTAACCGCCCATTGAAAGCCCCGCAATTCCCCGGTATTTTTTTTCACTTTTGATCCTGTATTTTTTTTCTACCGATGGGATAAATTCTTTTATAAAAAAATCTTCATAATTTTCTTTACCATCGTAGGAGTTGATGTACCAGCTTGAATCGCCATTAGGCATTACGATTATCATTGGGGGAATTATACCTTCTTCAATGGCTTTATCAGCATAACGGTTGATCTCTCCAAATTGAAGCCATCCTGTATTATTATCAGTATAACCATGCAGCAAGTATACAACCGGATAAGTTCTTTCAGAAGTAAAATAATCCGGCGGCAGGTAGATTGAATAAGCCACATTTTTATTAAGGAGACTGCTTTGAATATTTATCTGTTCTATCACCTTTCCCGTATTTTGTGCAACAGCCAAATTGAAGGAATAAATTGTGAAAAAACATGCGATCAATTTTTTTAAAAAATCCATGAATAAAAATATTACTATTGATAAAAAAATGATTTCCGAATAAAAATTATAATCCCAAAACAGATCTATTTAATTTTTCATTATACGCCGTCCCTGCAAAATCATCAAACGCTTTTTCGGTTACGCTAATGATATTATTTTTAATAAAGGCTGCTCCTTCCATGGCTCCGTCTTCCGAATTTTTTAAACAACATTCCCATTCCAGCACGGCCCATCCGGGATAATCGTAAGCGGCTAACTTACTGAAGATTGCTTTAAAATCAACCTGCCCATCACCAAGCGAGCGGAAGCGCCCTGCACGATTCAGCCAACTTTGATAACCGCCATACACTCCCTGTTTTCCTGTGGGATTGAACTCTGCGTCTTTCACATGAAAAGCCCGGATGCGATCATGATAAATATCTATGTAAGCTAAATAATCAAGGCATTGCAAAACAAAATGCGATGGATCGTATAATAAACAAGCCCTTTTATGAAAATTTACTTTTTCTAAAAACATTTCATAAGAAATGCCATCATGCAGGTCTTCTCCCGGATGAATTTCATAGCAAACATCCACGCCGCATTCGTCGAAGACGTTCAAGATAGGAAGCCACCGTTTTGCCAGTTCATTAAACCCTTCTTCCACCAGGCCTTCCGGCCGTTGCGGCCACGGATAAACTGTTGGCCATAATAACGCTCCGCTAAATGTTGCGTGTGCATTCAAGCCTAGATTCTGTGAAGCTTTGGCGGCGTATTTTAATTGTTGTACCGCCCATTCCTGTCTTGCTTTTGGATTGTTGCGATAAGCTTCCGGCGCAAAGCTGTCGAATAGTGCGTCATAAACAGGATTTACAGCTATCAATTGTCCCTGGAGATGCGTGGAAAGTTCGGTAATTTCTAACCCGCAACCATTTACGGTACCTTTCAATTCATCGGCATATGTTTTACTTTCAGATGCTTTTTTCAAGTCAATAAACCTATCGTCTAAAGTGGGAATTTGAATACCAACAAATCCTTTGTCTTTTGCCCATTGGCAAATATTTTTCAAACTATTAAATGGCGGTTGGTCGCCAATGAACTGGGCTAAAAATATGCCGGGGCCTTTGATTGTTTTCATGAATTATAGTCTATATGATTATTCTTATCTTAATTTTATTTTGTATTTTATCTGCTTCTTCTACAGAGCTTTTTGGCAAATGATTATATTTTTATAAATCACTTCAAAAGTAACTCGGTTGACAACCATTCTAAATAATTTTCACACTCATTCCTGACCCGGAAATAATTTTATCATTAAGAATTTGAGGAATAGATTTTATAAAATGAAATTGTATATAGAAAATTTTTATTCTCTTTACACAATATACTCGGTCCATTTTTCCTTTGACTTACCTGATGCCACTACATTCTCGATAAATGCCATTCCGCGAACGCCATCTTCCACTCCAGGGAAATCGAGCATTTCTTTAGTCGGGGTTTTCCCTTCCAGCTTTGCCGATAATGTGTGCGCGAAATTTCTATAAATATTTCCAAAAGCTTCAAGGTAACCTTCGGGATGCCCGCCGGGCGTCCGGCAATTATCCAGCGCAATTTTGCTCAAAATATTTGGATAATTGGAACCTGCCCTGAAAATTTGACTTGGCTGTTCCAGCCATTTTACCAACAAAGTATTGGGTTCCTGCTGAGCCCATTCAAGCCCTCCTTTTTCACCATAAATTCTAAACTTCAGATTATTTTCTTCACCGGCTGCAACCTGCGATGTGATCAAAACGCCGACAACTTCATTTTCAAATTTTAATAAAACATTTCCATCGTCGTCTAATGCTCTTCCTTTTACAATTGTATTCAGATCGGCGCAAAGTTTTTTAATTTTTAATCCGGAAATATATTCTGCTAAATGTGCGGCATGCGTCCCAATATCAGCCATACAGCCGGCTTTGCCGGATTTTTTTGGATCGCCTCTCCACATTCCTTTTGAGCTTCCTTCGTTTTCGGTTAATTTACTAAGCCAGCCCTGAGAATATTCCACAACAATTTTTCTGAGATTACCTATTTCGCCATTTTGAATCATCGCGCGCGCCTGCTTCACCATTGGATATCCTGAATATGTGTGAGTGAGACAAAGCAACAAGCCCGTTTCCTCCACTTTCTTTTTCAGTTCTTTTGCTTCTTCGATAGAAATAGTCATTGGTTTTTCTACTACTACGTTAAAACCGTTTTCCAATGCCATCATCGCCGGCTCAAAATGTGCATAATTGGGCGTAACAATAGTCACAAAATCAATGCGCTTATCAGCCGCCATTTTACTTTCTTTTTTTATCATTTCATCATAAGAAAGATAGGTTCTGTCTTCCGGAAGAAATAACATCTTTCCGGATTCTTTGGCAATATCCGGATGAATGCTCAAAGCCCCACAACACAATTCAATCAGCCCGTCCATATTCGCGGCAATTCTATGTACTGCTCCTATAAAAGCATCTTTGCCACCACCTATCATTCCCATCCTTAATTTTCTCATTGTATATATTTCATTTTAATAATCATGATTGATGAAATCTTAAAAATATCGCCGGTTGATGGAGACACTAACCGGGTTGAGCCGCTGTGGCCGGTGTTCGCCGGTCAAAACAAAAATAATTTAAGATCAATAATTATTTCGTTTATACATTACCGTTACATACTGATTTCTAAGGAAAACTAATACATTCTTTCAATTCTTTTTCCGTATAAGCAAGATTATATTGCTTTAAAACATCGGCGGGCACACCATTCCATTGGGTTGGAGAATTGCCCACATAACCCACATCCTTACCGCCGATCTCCGATGTATAAAAACCCGTGGCGGTTAAATTGCGCATCAGGCTAAAAAATTCTACTCCTGGTTTCATTTCCGGTTTTGCTTTTTTTGGCCACGCAATTTCGTCCACCATTTCCATTTGCTGTTTAGTATTGCATTCGGGAAAAGAGTTTTGATAACGGCTCAAACATTGCATATCGAGCCAGCGCATACCGCCTCGCATGGGCATTTGATGCTCCGGTTGATCTTTTACGATGAACTCAATAAAATCAGGAACTTTAGCGTCAGAAGCGCTTCCGCTCACTTCATCTTTTGGAATGATAATATCCCCAAGAATCGTGATTGTTTTCATTTCATGAGCGTTAAAATAAGTTTTGGAAAGAACATCTTTGTCGTGGGCAACTTCTGCTGCCATCCTTCCTGGTGCCTTTTTTTCAGTGTTTTCATTTGCAACCGGCTGCACTTTTTTATCCGCGGTTTTGCAGGCGTCCAATAAGAGCCCGGTAGAAACTGTCCCGAGCGCAATTACTTTAAGCGATTTTCTTCTGTCCATGATTATGTATTTTTTATAAATCTTATATTGAAAAGCGAAAATGTAGATTTCTCTATTTCTCTTTTATAAAATTTTACATTCTGATAAATCAAAATGTAGATTTTTTATTTTTAATATTGAAAAATTTTCTTTGCAATTTTTCTTCAAAAATTAAGTCTGATAATTCAAAAAATAGTTTTTCCAATTTTTTTTTCTCCCTAAATTTCATTTTTCTTCAACTGGTCCAAAATATATTCTGATGTGCGCATAGACAAGGCAAGTATCGTCCAGGTAATATTTTTATCGCCCTGCGAAACAAACATTCCCCCATCTACATTGAACAAATTTTTGCAATCATGCGCCTGCGCCCATTTATTCAGCGGCGATTTTTTTGCATCATTACCCATCCTCACCGTGCCCGCTTCATGAATGATATTTCCCGGGGCATGAAGCCCGTAATTATTTGCAGCAGTGTCATCGCCTCCCCACGTAGTTACCGCGCCCATAGAATGTAAAATTTCTGAAAAAGTTTCTTTCATATGCTTGGCCTGGTTTATTTCATAATCAGAATATTTTGTGTGAAAGCGCAAAACCGGAATTCCATAAACATCTACAACTGATGGATCTATTTCACAATAATTATCTTCTCTTGCCACCGCTTCGCCTCGGCCGGCCATGCCCACATGAGCGCCGAAAAAATAACGGTAATCTTCCTTCAACGAAGCTCCGTATCCACCGGCTTCTTTTTGTTTTCCTTTTATTTTATAAGTGCCATTCAGGTTTTCTATTCCCCACTGAAAACCATACAAAGGCATTCCGAACCCGCCTCCGTATTCAATGTGATAACCTCTCGGGAAATCCAATTTTTTATTATCAAGCCACCATGGAGTGTAAACGTGCATACCGCCCACACCGTCTTCATTGTAGCGTTTGCGATCAAATAATTCCGGTATAATTCCGCCCATATCTGCGCCGGTTGAATCGTGTAAATATTTTCCAACTGCATTGCTCGAATTTCCTAAGCCATTTGGATGGCGCGGAGATTTTGAATTCAACATTAATCTTGCAGACTCACAAGCGCTGGCCGCAAGAATAACCGTTCTGCCGGTCACCTGGTATTCCTGCATATCACTTTTATTTACATAAGAAACACCTGTTGCTAAACCCTGGCTATTGGTCAAGACCTCACGAACCATTGAGTTGGTGACCAGGTCTACATTGCCGGTTCTTAATGCAGGAATAATTAACGCAGATGAAGACGAAAAATCTGCATATACCTTGCAACTGCGGTTGCATTGGCCGCAATAAAAACAACTTCCGCGATCTTTATTTACTGACTTGGTAAGAATAGATAAGCGGGAAGGAATGACCGGAATGCCAATCCTAGTCCCGGCATTTTTTATGAACAGCTCGTGCAAACGTGGCTTTGGTGGTGGGAGAAAAATACCATCAGGATCATCCGGCAGGCCTTCATTTGTTCCAAAGACGCCGAGCATCTGATCAATTTTATCGTAATAAGGTTTTACATCATCATACCCGATTGGCCAGTCGTCGCCAAGGCCATCAATACTTTTTCTTTTAAAATCCTTCGGGCCAAAGCGCAAAGAAATTCTTCCCCAGTGATTGGTTCTTCCGCCAAGCATGCGCGCGCGCCACCATTCCCAGTTTGAGCCTTCCGCCTGAGTGTAAGGCTCGCCGTCAATTTCCCATCCCGAATAGCAGCCGTCAAAATCACCAAATGGCCGAAACTTAGTGCTGGCGCCCCTCCTGGGCGATTCCCACGGATTTTTTAACTGGGCGGAATCTACCGCCGGATCATACATCGGCCCTGCTTCTATCAAACAAACTTTTAGACCGGCATTGGCCAAAACATAAGTTGCCATTCCGCCGCCTGCGCCGGAGCCAACAATTATTGCATCATATTTTTTTGGCTGAATTTTTATTTGGAAATTTCCCATAGTATATTATCTGATAAAATTAAAAATGAATTATGAATGTACCATATCTTAAAATAAAACCGGTATTTTTTTTTAAATATTTTACAGATGGCAAATTATATTGTTTATAAAATAGTACATTTAAATTTCTAAATCAATATTCTGTGATTGAAAATAACAAAATGCATTTCTTTTTGAAAAAGATTAATCCAATTTTTCAATCTCTTAAGGAACATTGTTTCAATCAAATTTAAATTAAAACAAAACAAAATTTTTGTAAATGAAAATTACTACAAGATTGCAACTTTCCTTTATGATGTTCCTCGAGTTCTTTATCTGGGGCGCATGGTTTGTAACTTTAGGAACATTTTTACTCAATAATCTTCATGCCACAGGTGCGCAAAGCGGATCAGTATTTTCAACCCAATCGTGGGGCGCTATCATCGCGCCATTTATTATAGGATTAATCGCTGACAGGTTTTTTAATGCGGAAAAAATTCTTGCCATATTGCATATTATTGGCGCTGTGCTTATGTATCAATTGTATCAGGCTACAGAAATTTCTATTTTTTATCCTTATGTTTTGGGTTACATGATTTTGTTTATGCCAACGCTTGCGCTCGTGAACTCCATTTCGTTTAATCAGATGAATGATCCTGAAAAAGAATTTTCGAGCATCAGGGTTTGGGGAACGATTGGATGGATCGTTGCAGGTTTATTGATCAGCTTCGTTTTTCTGTGGGACTCGGAAACCAATGTGAAAGCGGGTTTGATGAAAAATACTTTTTTATTGGCAGCAATCGCATCATTGGTTTTAGGATTATTTAGTTTCACGTTGCCAAAAACACCGCCTAAAGTTGCGCGCGGAACAAAAGTGAAAGTATCGGATATTTTAGGGCTCGATGCTTTGAAATTATTAAAAGATAAAAACTTCGCATTATTTTTTATAGCGTCTATTCTTATATGTATCCCTTTGGCATTTTATTATCAGAATGCTAATCCCTTTTTATCAAACATCGGCGTGTCGAATCCCACCGGAAAGATGACGATAGGCCAAATATCCGAAGTGTTCTTTTTATTGATGTTACCAATCTTTTTCAAAAAGTTTGGTTTCAAAAAAACTATTTTGGCGGGTATGCTTGCCTGGGCAATCCGGTATGCATTATTTGCTTATGGCAATGCAGGAGATTTGAGTTTTATGCTCATTATCGGCATTGCATTGCATGGAATTTGTTATGATTTCTTTTTTGTTTCCGGGCAAATTTATACCAATGCCAAAGCCGGGATAAAATATAAAAGCGCCGCGCAGGGCTTAATTACTTTGGCAACATACGGCGTAGGAATGCTCATCGGTTTCAAAATCGCTGGTTTGATTACAGATGCTTATAAAATTTCAGAAACTTCTTTCGACTATAAAATGATTTGGATTATCCCATCCGGAATTGCATTCGTAGTATTTTTATTATTCGCGATTTTCTTTAATGATAAAAATGAAAAAATTACTGATCAAAATCTGAACGTTTAATTATGAAAAAACAAAGCAGGAGGACACTCATCAAAAATATTGCATTGGGCACATCAGCATTGATCGCTGCGCCAGGATTTTCTTTTGCAAAAAATTTTAGTGAAGAGAAACTTTTAAAATTGAAAGGAAATATCAATCATTCTGTTTCCAGGTGGACATTTGGTGATTTGTCTTTGGATGATTTATGCATTGCCGTGAAAGAAATTGGATTCAACGCGATTGATTTGATGGGTCCGAAAGATTGGCCAACGCTTCAGAAGCATGGAATTTACAGTTCCATGTGCTATACCGCGGGCGACAATAATTTATACAACGGATTGGATAATTTAAAATACCATGATCAGCTTATAAAAGAATATCTGGAGGTGATTCCCATAATGGCGAAAGCTAATTACAAAAACCTGATTTGCTTTAGTGGCAAACGCGAAGGAATGGATGATGAAACAGGATGGAAAAATTGTAAAACGGCATTGGAAAAAATTTTGCCTGTAGCCGAAAAAAATGGGGTGACCATGGTAATGGAATTACTGAACAGCAAAATTGACCATAAAGATTATATGTGTAACCATACGGCATGGGGTGTAGAACTTTGTAAGCAAATCAATTCAGAAAGTTTTAAATTGCTTTATGATATTTATCACATGCAAATTCAGGAAGGCGATGTTATCAGAACAATAAAAGATAATCATCAATATATCGCACATTTCCACACAGGCGGCGTTCCCGGTAGGCATGAGATAAATGAAACACAGGAATTGTATTATCCCGCCATTATGAAAGCGATTGTAGAAACAGGTTTTAAAGGATATGTAGCGCAGGAATTTGTTCCAACAAGAAAAAATAAATTAGATTCATTGAGGGAAGCTATTAAGATCTGTGATGTGTAGCATTTGAATTGCTAATGGATAATTATCAATATTAATTAAAGAAATAATTAAAAATTAAAAAAGCCTTGTCAATTCCAAATTATTAAAATTAAAAAATCTACTTTTTAGCTTATCTCTCAACAATTTTAAACTGGTTAATTATCAATTATCCACTATCAGTTATCAATTATAAAATAATAAATCATGGCAGAAAACACTTATGATGCAATTGTTATCGGTTCCGGTATCTCTGGTGGCTGGGCCGCAAAAGAACTCACTGAAAAAGGGTTGAAGACCATCATGCTTGAAAGAGGGAAAAACATAGAGCACAAAACGGATTACGTAAACGCCACCAAAGGTCCCTGGGAATTTCCGCACCGCGGCGGACGCACACAGGAAATGATTAAGGATTATCCTGTTTTAAAAAGAGATTATCCTTTAAACGAAATGAACCTCGACTGGTGGGTGAATGAAAAAGAAAGCCCTTATACAGAAATAAAACGTTTCGACTGGTTCCGGGGCTATCACGTAGGCGGGCGCTCACTTTTGTGGGGCAGGCAAAGTTACCGCTGGAGTGATATGGATTTTGAGGCAAATGCCAAAGATGGAATTGCAGTAGACTGGCCAATCCGTTATAAAGATATCGAACCGTGGTACACGTATGTTGAAAAATTTGCAGGAATAAGTGGCTCAAAAGACGGATTGCCTCAACTTCCCGACGGCCATTTCATGCCGGCAATGGAAATGAACTGCGTAGAGAAAGATGTATCGGCAAGACTCAAACAGCATTACAATAATAAACGCGCAATGATCATTGGCCGCACGGCAAATATCACTGAGCCAATACAGGAAAGAGTTAATTGCCAATACAGAAATAAATGCTGGCTGGGCTGCCCTTTCGGCGGATATTTCAGCACACAATCCTCCACACTTCCGGCAGCAATGAAAACGGGCAAGCTAACCGTACGTCCATGGTCTATTGTTACAAAAATATTATACGATAAGAATACAAAAAAAGCAAACGGTGTAGAAGTGTTGGATGGCGAGACCAATAAAACTTACCAGTATTTTGCAAAAATTATTTTCCTCAATGCTTCTACGTTTAACAGCGCGTGGATATTGATGAATTCAGCAACAGATGTTTGGCCTGATGGCTTAGGAAGCAGCAGTGGCGAACTTGGCCACAATGTAATGGACCATCATCTTGGCGTTGGTGCTTCAGGTTTAGTGGAAGGCTATGATGATAAATATTATTATGGCCGAAGAGCAAATGGCATTTATATACCGCGTTTTAGAAACTTCTTTGGCGACAAAAGGGATTACATACGCGGCTTTGGCTACCAGGGAAGTGCCGGAAGGCAAGGCTGGAACCGTGAAGTAGCCGAAATGAATATCGGCGGCGAATTTAAAGATGCGCTTAGCGAAGCCGGCCAATGGACAATGGGAATGGGAGGTTTTGGTGAAATACTTCCTTATCATGAAAATAAGATCACTTTAGATAAAACCAAAAAAGATAAGTGGGGATTGAATATTTTAGCTTTCGATGCAGAATGGAAAGACAATGAAAGAAAGATGAGGATAGATATGAAAAATGATGCAATGGAAATGTTGGAAGCGGCAGGCGTAAAAAAAGTGGTTGGTTTCGACGGCGATGGCACTATGGGAAGAGGTATTCATGAAATGGGCACAGCACGCATGGGCCTGGATCCAAAAACTTCTGTATTGAATAAGTGGAATCAAATGTGGGACGCACAGAATGTTTTTGTTACGGATGGCTCATTCATGACTTCGGCCAATTGTGTAAATCCATCGCTAACCTATATGGCGATGACTGCAAGGGCAGTAGACCATGCTGTAAGTGAATTGAAAAAAGGAAATATTTGACCTTTGTTTTTAACCTAGAATTGGCGCAATCGTCCCGCTTGTGCCGAAATTGAAAGATCTAATGACGCTTGATTTAGAATTGGAATGAGTTAAAAAATTTATGAGTTAAAATATAAATCCTATGATAATGTAACAAGAAAATTTTGCAAAATAAATGACCAGCCAAATGCTATATAAGTGAAAATATAGAATTTTCATTTTAATTAATACCGGAATTTTTAATAGAAATATTTTTAAGAATTTTAAAAAAAATAAAAGCATGGATGATACCACAGAAAAAAATGATTCAAATCAATCGAGAAGAGATTTTTTGAAAAATACTGCTATAACAGCCGCAGGATTTATGATCATTCCGCGCCATGTTTTGGGTGGCAAAGGTTTTATTGCCCCGAGCGATAAATTAGTAATTGCTTCCATTGGCGTCGGAGGAAAGGGCGCCGATGATATTGGACATTTCTATCGCAGTGGCAAAGCCGATATTGCTTTTCTGTGCGATGTAGATGACCGCAACGCTGCCGATTCGCGCAAAAAATTTCCAAAAGCAAAATATTACAAAGACTACCGGGAAATGCTTGATAAAGATGCAAAACACTTTGATGCCGTATCAGTTTCCACTCCCGACCATACTCATGCCGTAGCCGCTTATTCTGCCATGGAACTTGGGAAGCACGTGTATGTTCAAAAGCCGCTTACTCACGATGTATATGAAGCACGTATGCTAACGAAAGCTGCCAAACGTTTTAAAGTAGTTACACAAATGGGCAACCAGGGTGCATCCGGCGATGGTGTTAGGCAATTGATGGAATGGTACAATGCCGGAATTATCGGAGATGTTCACACAGTGTATTGCTGGACAGACAGGCCTGTTTGGCCACAGGGCATTCCACGCCCTACTGCTGCGGGCGCTATTCCACCGGAATTGGATTGGAATTTATGGCTTGGCACTGCGCCTGAAAAAAATTATTTTGACAACCTGGTACCTTTCAACTGGCGTGGATGGTGGGATTATGGAACCGGCGCTTTGGGAGATATGGGTTGTCATATCGTTCAGCCCGCTTTTGCAGTTTTAGATCTCCAATACATTAATTCGGTGCAGGCAAGTGTTGGAAGCGTGTATGTAGGTGAATTTAAAAGAGGATATTTTCCTGACAGTTGCCCACCTTCCAGCCATGTAATTATGAAATTTCCAAAAACAAATAAAACAACAGGCCCGGTTGAAGTGCATTGGATGGACGGAGGAATACAACCGGAAAGGCCGGCAGAATTAGGGCCAAACGAAACATTTGGCGATGGGGGCAATGGCACATTGTTTATTGGAACGAAAGGCAAAATGATGTGCAGCACTTACGGGGCAGATCCAAGATTATTGCCTATATCAAGAAATAAGGAAGTAAAAGTGCCGCAAACTTATGCACGGGTGCCTGGCGGCGATGACGGGCATTATTCCCAATGGGTGGAAGGTGCGATAGCAGGATATGGTAATGCAAAAATGGATTCAGATTTTTCAGTTGCAGGGCCTCTCACAGAAGCCTTATTGATGAGTAACCTTGCCATTAGAGGGTATGACATAAGAGTATCAAAAGCCAGCGGACAAGGTTACAATTATCCAGCCCGTTATGTGGAGCTTTTATGGAACAACGATGATATGAAAGTTACTAATATTGATGAAGTAAATCAATACATTAAACGCGATTACAGAAAAGGTTTTGGAGTTAATTATAAAGTATAAATTAAAAACTTAAAATTATGAACAGAAGAGAAGCAGTGCAATATATTTCGCTCCTTTTAGGAGGAACCATCGTGGGAGGAAGCGCATTTTTATCAGGCTGTAAGGCCAATACCAGCGCTGTATCCATGACTTTTACAGATACAGACATTCCCCTGCTGAATGAGATTGCCGATACCATTTTACCGGACACCAAAACTCCCGGCGCCAAAGCGGCAAAAGTCGGCCAGTTTATGACGGTAATGGTCAATGATTGTTATGAAGAAAAAGACCAGAAAATATTTCATGAAGGAATGGGCAAGCTCAACGATTTTTCAAAGAAAACTTATAATGATGAATTCGTGAAGTTGAATCCACAGCAGCGCCATGATCTGCTCGTGAAATTGGATCATGAGCAATCTGATTATATGAAAAATAAAAAAGAAGCCGACCAATCTCATTATTTCCGGATGATGAAGGAGCTTACGCTGCTTGGTTATTTCACATCAGAGATCGGCTGCACCAAAGCACGGCGCTATATAGAAACTCCCGGTAAATTTGAAGGAACTATTCCTTATAAAAAAGGCGATAAAGCATTTGCTTAATTTATTATTTATTAAATCATTATTATGCCATACACACGCAAAGATTTTTTAAAAACTGCAACAACCGGAATAGCTCTCACCGCCATTACCGGAAAGATATTAGGTTATGATTCTACCTCTGCTTTTGGAAGTTCAAAAAAATTAAATGAGTTTGGTTTACAACTTTACACTGTCCGTGATGTAATGCCTAAAGATCCAAAAGGTGTTTTGAAGCAAGTGGCTGCCATGGGTTATAAACAAGTCGAAAGTTTTGAAGGCCCAATGGGTATGTTTTGGGGAATGAAAAATACTGAATTTAAAAAATATATGGATGACTTGGGAATGAAAATTATTTCCAGCCATTGTAATATTGATAAGGATTTTGACAGGAAAGCCAATGAAGCCGCTGAAATAGGAATGAAATATTTGATTGATCCTTACTTCGGAACTCAAAAAAATATTGATCTATTCAAAAAAGTCGCTGAAAAATTCAACCAACGGGGCGAAACCTGCAAAAAAGCGGGATTAAGATTTGCATATCACAACCACGATTACCCGTTTGTACCAGTTGACGGCCAGAAACTTTTGGATGTGATGATACAAAATACAGACCCAAATTTAGTTGACTTTGAAATGGATATTTATTGGGTAGTTACCGCAGGAGAAGATCCTATAAAATGGTTTGAAAAGTATCCAAATCGCTTTCGCCTAAGCCACATTAAAGATAGAAAAAAAGGCTCACCTCTGTCAGATAAGGATGCATCGTGCGTCGCCGGAAAAGGCGAAATTGATTTCTCCAAAATTTTAAAAATCGGACAAAAAAACGGTCTCAAATATTACATTGTTGAGCAAGAACATTATGATGGCATTACTTCTCTGGAAGCTTCAAAAGAAAATGCGGATTATTTAAAAAAACTAGAAATTTAAGATAATGTGCTAATGAAAAGTTGGTGGTTATTTTTGCCTAAAAAATAATTATGATAACTAATTATCTGAATGCTTTATAAGGTATTAGAAATCTCGAAATCTTTATTTTTTAGATTTATAATTATAAGGCCATTGAAACGCTTTGGTTTTTGTTGAAAACTAATTTGTCGAAAATTTTTTAAACAAAATTCATCAGCTCATATTTTTTTCCCAGAATTTCCTTATCATCTGCACCAAGCCAGTTGTGTAACATGGTGGCATAAACGCTTTTGAAATCTACAGTATGTATTAAATCTCCCTGGTTCAGATTATTTAGGTCGGGCATAGCGTTTAATAAACCTTTTTGTTTTAATCCCCCACTTATAAAAAACATGTTATTAGCAGTTCCATGATCCGTCCCGCCGCTTGCATTTTGTGCTACCCTTCTTCCAAATTCGCTAAAGGTCATAACGGTTACATCCTGGAATCGGTTATTGCTTTTCAAATCTTTTACAAAGGCGCTCACTGCGTCATTCAATTCTGTAAATAATCTTTTTTGTTGATTTTCCTGGTTCACGTGCGTATCAAAACTTCCGAGGCTTAAATAATAAACTTTGGTGTTGATATCGCTCATGATAAGCGAAGAAATAGTTTTTAGGTTTTTTCCTAATTCAGTACCGGGATACGTTTGCGATGAAGGATGTCGCCGGCTTTGATCATAAATATAATCCGCGCTGCTTAAAGTTTCACTCAGTGTTTTATAGAGATAATCTACGACCGCCTCTTCATGTTGATGCGCAGCATTTATTTCTTTAAAATACCTTTCATGGCTGGAATTGAAAAGTTTTTTAGGATCTTTTAATGCAAGCCCTTTATTATTATTTCCCTTTAATGCAAGGCTCAGAATATCGTCTACTTCAAGAGCCTGGGTAGGTTTATCGCATCCGCTGCATTGCGCGTCCAGGTAGCGCCCAAGCCATCCGGTACTAACATATTGATTGCTGTCGCTTGCACTTTGCCAAATATCCATACTGCGAAAATGCGAGCGGTCGGGATTAGGATAGCCCACATTATTCATGATGCCCAAACTTCCTTCATCAAAAAGTTCTTTCAAAAAAGGTAAAGCAGGATTGATACCTGCTTCATCTGTCAATTGAAGCGCCGCATCTTTTTGAATCCCCAGCTTTGGCCGCGATTGATAATAAATATCATTCCTGATTGGAATAACCGTATTCAGCCCATCATTGCCACCACTGAATTGCAACACCACCATCACCTTATTACCGGGAGGAACGGACGACTTTTTTCCCAGTGCCTTTAAAAATTTAGGCATCATTAAAGAAGCTGTTGCAAGTGAACCTATCTGTAAAAATTCTTTCCTTTTGAAAAGCATAAAAATAGTTTTTTTTGAGCCCCATCCCTCCCCTGCCCCGAAGGGGAAGGAACTTTATCAGGGTATATTAATTTTAAAAAATCTTATTCTTTTTTAAGCCAACCATGACGATGTCTTGCCTATTTAAAATTGAAAGGCAAGTTGTATTTCCCCTTTGGGAATTAGAGCGCTTCTCAACACAACTGGTATTCCGGCGTGCTCATCAATTCTATCATAGTTGTTTTAATGTACGCTTCTCTTGATGTATTATCAATGTACCTGTTCAAAATAGTGGAAGGAATCGTACTCTTGGTTTGCAACACAATATCACTCACTTTTTTCATCAGGCTTTCTTTGGATATTTTATTGAAAACATTTATAACTCCTGTCCAGTCAACGGTTACATGCAATTGGTTGGTTTTAGGTTTTTTGTCAACTCCTTCCATTCCCATCATTACATCATCATCATCTTTTGGTCTTATCAGAAACTCATCAGCATTAGTGAGGATTTGCGGAATGCGCATTCTGAACATCAGTGCACTGCTATCAATCCAGTTTTTTCCGCCAGGCCAGCCTGCTACATTTGGCGGATAAAATAATATTTGCCCAAGCGCTCTTTCAAATAATAATTGAGCTTCAGGTTTTTCTAATTCCATTGGTATCAGCCTGCGGATGCCCACTACTAATTCTACCGGGGATTTTATCCTGGTGCCTATATTTTTTTCTGCATAAAACCATTCACTTTTATAAATATCACTCATCAGTTTTTGCAGGTTATAATTACTTTGGTAAAAACCTGCAGCCAATGATTCCACTCTGTTTTTATCCGGTTCGTCATTTACAAAATATCTATAAATTTTTTGAGTAATGAATTTCGCAGTTGCTTTTTGTTCCAATAAAATATCAATGATATCATCTCCATTGAAATTTCCTGTCTTGCCTAAAAAAGTTTTATTGCCCGTATCGTGCAGAAAAGGCCGGTCTACAAATTCTCCTTTCAAATTAAAACCCCAGCCAGTAAAGGCTCTTGCACCTTCCTTTACATCATCTTCCGTGTAATTTCCGCGGCCCATTGTAAAGAGTTCCATCACTTCCCTTGCGAAATTTTCATTAGGATGTTTTTTATTATTTTGTTGATTATTTAAAAAAGAAAGCATCGCCGGACTCTTACTTACTTCGCGAAGCAGATCGCCAAAATTGCCCAATGCATTTTGCCTGATTACATTTAATAGTTGTTGTTGAAAATAGATATTAACCGCGCGGCAGGCAAAATGCCCATGCCAGAAAAGGCTCATTTTTTCTGTCAGCTGAGCTTCGCTGTTGATCATTTCACTGAGCCAGGTAAGATTAAGATTTTTAAGATCATCTACCGATTGTTTTCGTAATTGTTTCTTCTGATCTGCCGTAAGTTTTTGCAGTTGCCCAAGATCCTGTATTCCTTTTATGAGGCCATCAAAAGCGTTGCTGGCTACATTAATTTCATCAGGTTTTTTTGAAGATGTTTTCAACAAAATATCATACAAATCTTTTTGAGAAACATGTTCCAGTTCATTTACATTTTCGGCCATCGGGCCAAAGGCTGCGCGCCAGAGTAAATGTTGATTTTTTAATTGATTAGAGAGGGGCATATTTAAATCTATTGAAATCTTTTAGACGAATTGATTGCGTCTCGTTAAAATAATAGACTAAACGTAAATTGGTTGGTTTAATTATTTATTGTTTCTAAAAAACCATAAAGCAAATAAATTTTGCAATTAACAGAACCTTATAAGTCATTTTATAGTTATTAGTGATTTTCTGTTAGGCAATCCATTATTGGTAATAGTTGCTTTATTAGGGTTCTGCCAGCGGTGCGTTGTTTTTGATATTGAGTTGCCAATTATTTTTTTGAATTTAGTTAGTCCTCTATTGCCTTAATACCTTGTTCTTTAAATTTTGCTAATCCGTCTTTCATTGCTTTAACTTGTTCCGGTGAGTGTCCATAGTTCGAGTTAATACCAACTTCGATAAAGTCTCCAATCTTTCTGTAAGCCTTTGTGCCTTGGAAGAACGTCTGAAAAAAAGGACTGACTAAGTTCATTTGATTTGTTCTCACTTTTGTTTTTCCCATTGCCGCTATTAAATAATTCGTCTATCATTTCATAGGCCGGTTTATTTGTAGGCATTACAATTTTATCCAGGATGGTGATAGAATCTTCACCTTCAGCATCATCTAATATTACAGCACATTTTGTCCCTCCTATATCTATTCCTAAAAGCATAATTTATTATTGATTTTCTAAAAGTTTAGCTACTTTAACTGATTGAAATTTTACCTGTCCATGCTTTGCGAACAGCCATAAAAAATTACCTTTCATTTCAGGTGTCCGGTTTACGATACATTTCCTGTTGTCAATACATACATCAATAATATCGTCCTTCAAAATGATATCTACTTTAATTGTTTTATTTAATCCGTCAACTGCCGAGATGGAAGTATTTCCAAGACTTACAGTTCTATCATTAGGTGAAAATAAGAGACGGTAACCGCCAGATGCATCTTCATTTGAATGGAGATACAATCCATAATTTTCACTGCTGGTCACTGGCTGTATCTCCAGGGTAATCCGGCAATTATCTGGAATATTTTCAAAATGAACGGTTCCAATACCATCCGGAGCATTGATCAAATAACCATCTTTATCAGCTTTTGAACTGGCATCCAATACAGGATTTAATGATATTGGCGAACCTGCCAATGGGATCATTTCTTTAGGAAATTTTGTATTTAGTGTGCCGTCCTTATCCTGTATCAATTCCCGGAATACGGTATTGCCTCCAAACATTTCATGTCCATCGTCCTTGTTATCTTTTCTTGAAGGTATCCATGCGGCAGCTATCCTCCTGTTGTTCGTAAACTCAGCGGTTTTTACAACGTTCGCCCAGTCTTCATCAAGGGCCTGGCTTTGCGGCTGTTCCCATGGGCCATAAGGTTGCCTGGATTTAAGGTAGAAAGTGTTGCTGGCATCGCTGTAAACAATATAATACCATCCGTTCCATAAAAAATAGTCTGGGCATTCCGGTGTTGTTGGCTCGCCAGTAATTAATGGCTGATTCACTTTCCAGTCTTTCAAATTATTGGAGGTGAGATGCACTAAAACACCATCAAGACCCTTTATGCTTGAGCTGTCTTTGTTACTGGCTACGAAAAGATGGAAGGTGCCATCTTTATCTACAACAACTTTTGGATCCCTGAAGTTCCGCTGGCTATACCCGGGAGCTGATGTATAAAAAGGATTCGGCTTTTGCTTTTCAAAATGGATTCCGTCATTGCTTATTGCATAGCTTAACTGCTCGTTTATCTTCCCTTCCTTATTGATCAGGCGGGTTGCATAGAATGCATAAAATTTATTATTGCTATATACAACAGAGCCAGTGCAGATTGATTTTTCCCACCATTCTTCATCTATGCCCAAAACAATAGGATAATTTTTCCAATGCTTTAAATCAGTGGTTGTACTTAACGCCCATTGATGCCCACCCAGGCCATGCATCGCTGAATGATGTGCAGAATCAAGCAGCCAATACAAATAGTAAGTGCCCTTACGATAAAACGGAATACAATCTCCCACGAAAAGGTTGTTACCGACCGGTTTAAAATATTGCATTACTGTAGTCGGCTGTATGTCAGGATTGTAACGAACACCTATCTGTGCTTTAGCAAAGCAGGCGAATGTTATAAAACTTAAAAATAAAATTGATTTTTTCATGCTAAATTTTGCTATTAAAAAATTATAAATTTCATGGATTGCCTCGCTTTTGCCAATGAATAAAAACATAAAAAATCAACTCCTATTTATCGGTAACTAAATTTTTCACGTCCGTTTGATAGATGGCCGGTCTTACATCCGGAGACATTAGTTGAAACTTTACATTATGCAACTCGATGTTGTTTGCGTGCCGCAAAAAAAGCCCGTAAGCCGGCAAGCTATTGCCAAACATATTGTTCGAAGGATATCCACTTGCTTTTTCCGGAACATCAGTCCTGGCTGAATCCTTTTCAGTGCCGCCGCCAATACCGGTAATAAGTATGTCCCTCAATACCACATTTTCTACATCATGCCTGGGAATGCCGGTGATGGAGCTTGCAATCAGGCTGTTTGAAGTGGCGGTTACTTTGCTGATAATAATGCTGCCGGCTTTGGCCGGATCAAATTTCCGGTTTCCCAATTTTATAAAGATGGGCGTTTGTACACCTGTCATGCTGATGTTACTGATAACTATCTGATCAATAATTCCGCCATCCACTGCTTCCAAAGCGATGCCTGCCTCTGCCGAAATACTGTCTGCAGGCAGATTAGCCGGCCTGTTCTTTTTTCCCATTACAGAGATAGAAGCCTTTTTCAATACACAATTGCTGATGGCGATGTTTCTAAAACCGGCATAACTGGCTGTTCCTGTTTTAATCAAATTACAGTTGGAGCCGATGACGCAGTTGGTGATGCTTACATTTTCAACCACGTCAAAACCATCACTTTTAAGGCAAACGCCATCATCATCACAATCAAACGTGCAATCAGAAACGGTAACGTTACGGCTGTCAATATCTATTCCGTCGTTGTTCAAATTACCATGGTTAAAAACAGAAATGCTCCTGATCTTTACACCATCACAGGCAAAATAATGCTGCATCCAGAATGCCGAATTCATTAAATGAATATCCTGAACATTTACATCTTTGCAGCCAACGAACATGATCAGTTTCGGACGTCTTGGATCATCGTCCGCCGTTTTAAATTCACTGCTTTTCCCATTGCCGTTGATCGTGCCTTCACCTGTAATACTTATGTGTTCGGCTGCATCGGCATAAATAATTGCCCGGCTTGGCATATACGGCCACTGAGGCCTGTGCGACGGCCTCGTTTTAACGGAGATTTTATTTTCCGGGTAATCTTTTAAATGGGGAGTGCCTATCAGCTCGGCGCCTTTCATTACCGAAAAAGTAACGTTACTTTTTAAATTGATAGTGCCGATAATACATGCCGGGCGGCACGAGAACGATGCCTCCTTTAATGGCGCATCTGTCAATTGCTTTTTGAATGGCTGTCGCATTGTTTACATTTTCTCCCTCCTTTGCACCGAATTTGGTGATGTCAAATGATTGGCAATACGATTGGGTTGTAAGGATTACCAATGGTATTATGATTAAGTTTTTTAGTTTCATTGTGTGATAGAGAAGTTTTATTAATGCGAAAGTGGGGTAACTTTAACGCTAATGGCTATCAGCAAAAAAGCAATCACCTAACACAGCAACTTATTTCAACATAGCAGCAAAGCCTCCATTCCGTACCATCGTAATAGTCATTTTGTCCCCGGCTTTTACCTGCATAGTTTTGCGGCGATAGTCCATGGCTTGTCTTCCTGCGTTTATCCCATCTTCAAAATAAGTCATGGTATATGTTTTTCCTTTTTCCAGAAAATCAAAGTTTATCGCTACTTCTCTTGTCTCTTCCTTGTTGTTCGTGATACCGCCAATAAACCATTCTTCCCCTTTGCGTTTGGCAACTACATCTATCTCGCCAACAACGGCCGCTAATGGTTTGGTTTCGTCCCAGGTAGTTGGCACACTGGTAATAAATTCAGTACAATCCGGGCTGCGGTAATAGAGGGTAGGATTATCTGCCAGCATTTGAATACCGCTTTCAAAAACAACATATAAAGCAAGCTGGTAAACCCTCGTGCCAATGGCCGCAGCGTTTGGCCGTTCGGACCTGTAAACATCCGGCTGCATATTAATCATGGCGCCGGGTGTAAAATCCATGGGGCCAACTGCATTGCGCATAAATGGAAGATAGATGCTGTTATCGGGTGTGCAGCCGCCCATTTGCTCCAGTCCCCGCACACCTTCGTACGATATCAGGTTTGGATATTTATACTCCAGGCCGGCGGGTTTAAATGCCCCATGAAAGTCAACAAATACCTGGTACTTCGCGGCCTCTTTCACCACATCTTCATAATAGTTAACCATCCATTGGTCACTGCGATTCATAAAATCTATCTTAACGCCTTTTATCCCCCAATCATGAAAGGTTTTAAAAAGATCCATGTTGTTGTGTACCGTTAACCAGGTTAACCAAAGAATGATGTCAACGTTTTTGGTTTTACCATAACGGATCAATTCTTTTACGTCAACTTTTGGATTCGGAGTGTAAGGGTCGGTTGTATTTTTAGCCCAGCCTTCATCCATAACAATATATTTAATTCCATATTTTGAGGCAAAATCAATGTAATATTTATAAGTATCCAGGTTATACCCAGATACAAAATTTACATCAGGTCCATAAGGAGACGCGCCGTTCCACCATTCCCAACTGGCCTGGCCTGGCTTGATCCAAGATGGGTCGGCAATTACGCTTTTTGCCGCCAGTTTTAAAGTCATAGTATTGTCTAATATCTGCTTATCATCTGTAGTGATAACAAAGTAGCGCCAGGGAAAGCTGCGTTTGCCGCTTGTTTTAGCAATATAATCTGCCGATTTTAAAATCTTCTGGCTGCGATCACCATCGGGGCCAAACTCAAGAGGCACTTTAGGAAAGGCACCCTCCGCGCCGTTATTTTCCGTGCCCATAAGAAACATGCCCGGATAGTCAGAAAGATCAGATTCACTAATCAGTATTTTATATGGTTTTTTCGTATCAATTAAGGCAGGCAGGTTGGCCATCTTATCAGCCCGCTTCCAGGTATTTGATTCCACATTTTGGTAGGGTTCTTCATAAGCGCTTTTAAAACCGTTGTTTTGCTGCAGATGAAGCAGATAATCATCAGGAAAATTAATAGAAAAGTCTTCGTTCATTACTTCTACATCACCTTTTTTGCTGGTGATAAAACGGTAAGCGATGCCATCATCAAAAGCACGGAACTCCACTGAGTAATCGCCCTTAAACTTCATTATTAAATCATTGTAATTGTTTCTAACGGTGGAATATTTTAGGGCGATATAAGGCTTGATCACTTCATCAACCACCAATTTTTTAAGCGACAATAATTTTGGATTTTCACCCAACACACCATCGGAAAGCGTCATAGCTAAATGATTTTTTATAAGAAGATCCTTGCCATTGCCGGCAATGGTGTAATATATTTTATCACCGAGTGTGATAGATACCATTATCGCTCCGTTAGGCGATGCAAGGCTGATAGGCTTAGCTTGCGCAAAGAGGTGAGCTGCCGGTGCGGTTAGCATCATCACGCAGAAAAAAAATTTTTTAATAGACATCATGCAAAATTATTTAGTCAATCCTTAAAAAGTCTTTTCAGAAAGTAAAGTAAAAATATTTTGAGGTAGCAAGCGATTTTGAATGATATAAATCACGCGAATAATGAAGCCAAAAAACATCTCTTTGTAGATGTT
>JALYVO010000076.1 GCA_030853195.1 Bacteroidota bacterium
GTGCCCAGGGGAAGTACCTTTTTAGGTTCGGTAAAATACCTTTTTTTTTAGAGTGTAGTAGAGAGCTATTGAATCATATTAAAACACTTGAAAAAAACTACTGATATTTATGGCTTAATATGACCATACTATTATACAATAGCTGATATATCATCATTATAGTAGATTTCTGATATTAGCATCTTTAATTATGAATTACTAAAGAGTCGGGCACATCAGGTTTCATATCAATCAATAACTCTCTAGTGAAGCTATCAAATGCTGGTGAGATATTGGCAAAAAAGTACATATCACTATAGGTCCGTAGGGCTAAACGATTATTGCAATAGCTCCAATGTGATTATCATAGCAGATGTCTTATATTAGCATCTCTGATTAAGAATTTGTAGCAGAGTCAGGCACTTCACATTTCATATCACTCAATAGCTCCCTTCTGAACCGTTCAAATGCTGGTGAGACATTGGAAAAAAGCTACTGATCATTACTGATCAATGTCACCATACTATCATACAAAAGCTTCAGTACGATCATTATAGTAGATTTCTAATATTAGCACCTCTGATTATAGACCATCAAGATCGTCAGCCACTTCAATTTTAATTTCAATCAATAGCACTCTACTAGAGTTATTACATCTTGCTGAAACATTAGAAAAAAATTACTGGCGATTATGGCTCAGCAGGGCTATACTGTCATACAATAGTTCGAATATGATCATTATAGTACATTTCTGATATTAGCATCTCTGATTATAGATCACCAGGATGATCAGGCACTGCAGTTTTCATATCAATCGATAGCTTTCTACTAGAGCTATCAGATGCTGGTGAGACATTGGAAAATCTAGATCTCATTGAGGGGGAGGGGCAGGTGTGGGAAGGGACGTCGATTTTATCACTTATCGATCTCCCTCCTTTGTATGCTTAATTTATATGGTCAAAGACACAAAAGAAAATGCTAAAATTAAATGTATTTTGATCATAATCATGCTCAAAAATTCAATTAAAAGTAGAAAAAAAAATTCATTCTCGAGCACTAAACTTAATATCATTAAGATGAATCACTCCCAAGTCCATTTATCTTGAACCGCTGGAAGTTAATGTACCATCAGTCAAGGAATATTTCTTAATGCGGACGCAAAAAGAAATTTATTAGTTTAGGTATAGAAAAAGCCCATTTACTAAAAACTTTTTATTTTCTATGTATTTTACATAGACTGTTCTTATTAGGAACATTTTTTCGCTGGTTGTTCTAATTAGGAACAGTGTTCCTAATAAGAACAAGCGAACAGTTTTTAAAAATTCAATAACTCAGTTATTATAAATTGAAAAATTCTGAACCTTGGGATCTTTATGTCTCGAGTCATAAGGAACATTTTTTGTTCCAGAAGTATTTTGAAATTTTGAAGTTTTCCTAATAAAAAACTTCATTTACTAAATTTTTTTAATTTTCTATGTGTTTTACATGGACTGTTCTTATTAGGAACATTTTTTTGCTTGTTGTTCTTATTAGGAACAGTGCTCCTAATAAGAACAAATCCAATTAGTCGGAAAATACCGCTAATTACTCGAGTAGTTTTTGAGATAATTAATTGATTTTTGCATCATTCGATGCAGCAAACATTTCTGTACCCAGAAATGTAAAAAAATTAATTTTTTCCCAAAGAATGGCTACATAAAATAGAAAACTATTGACACCTCTAAGAAATCTGTTCTTATTAGGGACATTGCCTGTACAAATTCTGTAAAATAATCTAATTATTCACAATAAATGAATAGAGAGACAATAATTAATTGTTTCTATAAAAAGCTCAGAACAATTGTTCCCTAATAGTGATAATTTCTCACCATGCTTATATTTCTATGAATGGAACAACTAAAACAAAAACCATGTTTAGATTTCAATGTTCTCATCCAACATGGGGTTTTTCTTCAAAAACTTATTGATGAACAAAATGCTATACGTGATGATATAGTTCATATAAAATCTTCACAGTTACCAAAAAGCAAGAAAAAGAATGGCCGTTTGGAAAAACGACTATTACATCTAATTTCAAATCCTCGCCAAGATATTCCAACTCAACTCAATCGGCAATAATATTCATTATAATTTTTTGTTGGTTATTTTTTGTCATAGAATGTAAAGAAATTTATTAATCAGTCAATACACTGAATCTATAGAAATTAATTTTCTTTTTCGTGCTCAACTTTCCTGTGTTCATTTTATCGGTGCTACCCACGGAAAAAAATTTCAATAAAAACCGCGACTATTCACGGTTTAACAAGTTGCAGTTCTGAACGGTTATCATGAACCGCGAAAGTCAGACCTTTTATTAGGTTTTTTTACACCACCTGAAACCGCGATATCTTCAAACCGCGGTTACCAATGGTTTTCGAAAAAAAATCAATTCATTTTTTTTGTGGTATATTATTTCTGACATCTATCCGGTAACTCTTGACTTGCTATGGTCGCGACTGATCTACGATCTCAGTACGGTGATCTGATACCGCGGTCAACTCCTATAATACCACTATCTATTCAAAATTCTTTTGCCACTTGTTAGATTCGAACTCCTTACCTTGTGATTGAAGTCCAATAGTTCCACTGAACTAAATGGTGATGTTCATACTAATATCAAATATGATATCCTATCTGATTAGTGGTGAGAAATCTTTCATATAGAAGCATGCATGTCATTTAGTAATACATTTTAAAAAATTTTCAAACTAATTTATGCTATCGGCATAGTTATGTCCAACTACCTAAGACTTCCATGTTCATGATGGACTGCATATATAATCTATAAGGTCATATTTCTCGTCCATAATCACGACTGTAACTATATAGACACACTCTGTTGTGATAGAAGTGCACTTGGAGGGAACTACAGATTTATCAGAATCTGTAGCAAATAAACCGCGGTATCGAGTAGTATTAAAAAATCTAAAAATTTAAAATGGTATTGCAGTTTAGAATATATCTAAAACTATACGTTAAAACAAATATGGACTATTACTACAGTGCACATCTCGTCTTCATCGATTAAAAAAAAAACTTGTGTATATCTTTTACATCTGAGCTCCTTCCATAACGTGAACATCTTTGTAAACAGTTATCTAAACGAATCCTGACTAATATTTTCAATTTATATTTATTTTTAATTCAATATAGACTTATATTTAATTAACGTTTATTAGAATTTGATATGAATTTGAAATATTTTCTCCATAGTTTCGATTTAGTAAATTAATTATTTTTCATTTGAGCTTATTCTAAATTATTAGGTAAACGGAACAACCAACCTGAAAATTGCTGTTTGTTCGAATTTGATAACGATATTTTATTTACATTTTGAAAATCATCTTTCTGTGATATTTCTGATTTTATAAGCAGAAGAGAACTGAATTTATTTTCAGTCAGAAAGTGTTCCTTTATCAAACCACGATTTTATGTATTGAAATTGCGGTGGCACATTATCATGAGAAGGTTATAGCATAAGAATATGTAGCTATGTATTATGCCTATGGCAGTTCAAATATTGATATCTTTCAAGGTTAATTTGAGATCGCCGTTTGTAATAAGGACTTCGCAAAACACAATACCATGAAAAATACTGGTTTTTAAATCCTGCAGCTCGCCTCTGTCATATCGGACTTTTCCGAGAC
>JALYVO010000061.1 GCA_030853195.1 Bacteroidota bacterium
TCCATTGTTCTATCATCTCAAACATTTGCTGCCGTACTTCAGGATCCTTGCGCATGATTTATTTTTTTTCATGCAAAACTATAGGCAATTAAATTGGGGCGAAACAGGTGGTTAGTCGGAGGGATACATTGCATTCATCCATTTATTTTCATTAGCTTTTGAAGATGCCATCTGATTTGCATAAGCTAATAATTGTGGTTTAACAGAGTCTTTCTTCTCCTGATATAATAGAGTCAGATAATAACTATAAATACTTTCACTTCTAAGACTTGGTGATAATTGGTAGGCGGTATAAAAAAGCTTAATCATCTTATTTTTTAATTTATCCAATTTAAATGAAGCATACGGGGAGCAAAATAGCTAAGCATATACGCGGCCTGTATATAGGAAGATGCGCTCTTTATTCCATTTTTATTATACAAATAAGATGTAAATCCCAACCCATTATTATCATCTACTGATTTGTTCTCCTCATCGATTACTGTTATGATTAAGACTTGGGTTGAGTCAGGAACTCTTAACAGAAAAGTATAATTCCCATTATTTTTATTAATAGTGATAGACTTGTGATAATATTGTTTTTCGCTTTGATACACTACCGAAGCATAAATTTTGTTTGGTACGATTAAATATTTTGGAGGTTTATAAAAGTAAGTGTTAAGTGTGCCTGATATAGGAGTATTTTCTTTACAAATGATAACACCCTGGCTTTGTAACCGGAAAAAAGGAAAAATAAAAAATAGTAAAATAAAAAATTTCAATGTAAGTTTCTTTATAAAATATTTGATAAGAGTTGGCGATGAGAAAATTGAAAAATAGGCTAAGAAATAAAGCTAGTATATTCCTCCTCTTTCAGGACAAACACAACCAGTTCCTCCATCGACTACCTTTACTTCACATGTGTAATTTCCGCATCTACCGCAAGCTTGGCCGCCACAACAATTAGCACTACCTGCCTGCCATAATATTCTTCATTTCAAGCTCTGCTGAGTTTGCCTTGTATGTTGGCAAGGCTCATTTTTTTTGTTTTCATTTTTAAAAATTTTTAATTTTAATAAACATTTTGCTTCTCAATTTAAACCCCGTGAACATAGTAGCGGCTCGTCAGGCAGAATGTCCTTTGCAATCGGGCACCTGTAGGTGCTCCAGACAAGTTTCCCTGCTGAGCCTATTCGCGACAATATTTTAATTACCAATTGCATAGATTATCTTTTTAATCTTTCCTCTAATATTTTACTGAGTATTATTAATTTCCCTTCTTCAAAGTCTTTATCTTCTTCTCTACTATATATTATTTTGCCTGTATCGTCTAACAAATAGACCATCGGAACTGCTTTATCTCCATATTCTTTTATCAAATCTTCATCACCAAAAATATGTATCCAATTCATATTGTATTTTTGAACAGCCCTCGAAAAAGCCATTGTATCCTTATCATAAGTAATCGAAATGATTTGCAATTTATCCTCTGGATAACTGTCCCTCATTCGTTTTAAATCAGGGATTTCTTCTACACAAGGACTACACCAGGATGCCCAAAAATTAAGTATAACATATTTGCCATGATATTCGTTTAGTGATATAGTTTTTCCTCTTGTGTCAATAGCTGTGAAGGCAGGTGCCTGTTGATTCTTCCTAGTGTGAATTCTTCCTTCCAAAACTTTTAAAATTTCTGTTCCTTCAATGCTTTGTTTAAAACTATCGGGGAAAACAGAATTATATATTTCTAACAAACTGTCTGTGTTGGTAAAAAGTCTCGGAATAATTTCTCTTCGAAATAACCAAAATGAATAATATAAATTTCTATTTTCTGTAATAAATTCTAATTCTTTACTCCAGAGTTTTAGACCTTTTTCTCCAGCTATAATTTGTAAGGAATCATTGGTCCCAAATTTATCACGATTGGCTGACATAAAATCTTCAAAATCTCTGCTTTCAGATGAATCAAATAATTCCAATTTCTCGGCTCCCATAGAGCCAAGATCATAAGCATTGATTAGTTTGTATTTTTCTAACGGCTTTTTGTTTTGGGGGTAAAAAATAATTTGTACTGGTTTATCAGTAACAAAAAAGCTTTTCGAATTTAGAAACATCCCCCTTTTATCTAAATAATTAATTATTATGGCAGCGTATTTTGAGTAAAAACTGTCCGAAATAGTAATTTGTTTATTTGAGAAAAGGGATTTGACCTTTACCTCCTTTTTCCCATTATCATATGACAGTTGAATATAATTTTTGTCCAATTGCGATGGGATTTGTATAGTCGCGGAAAACTTTTTTTGGGATAGCCCAACTGCACTACAAGAAAAAATAAACAAAAACAAGAGTAAAAATTTTAAATTATTGTCCATGTCAGTTAAATTTTTAAATAAAATAAAAAAAGATTCTATTAAAATAACATGAGTATTTCTGTAAAAACACTTGCTTATTTCTATTATAAAAAACTAGGAATAAGTTTTTTGGATAGCATCTTTTCTAAGCGATAATCGCATGGTTAGCCTATTCCTGAAAATAAAAAAACCAATTACTACTATATAAATGATCGTCTTTTCCATATTATTTTATTTTTTCTTCTAACAATTTTTTCAACTCGTCCGGTTCAATATTTTTTGCAATAATTTCTCCTTTTTCATTTAATAAAAAATTAGCCGGAAATGCATCTATACTTAATTTATCCGCTTCAAAACCGTTCATATCAAGATATTGTTTCCACGGAAGATGGTATTGATTGATAACATTTTTCCAAGCAATCCTGTTTACTTTAGTATCAACAGAAATTCCTTTAATATCAAATCCTTTAAACCGGCAGGGTTAAAAAAAAAGGAAAGTTAGGTAACCGGCAACTTTGTACTCCCTTTTAATAAAAGCTGCATCAGTATATTGTGCTTTTATTTCATCAACATCATTTTTAGTAGAATCAATCTGTATTCGTACATTAATAAAATTTATTAAAAAAATTACCAACATCTTCAACCGGAAAAACAGTCGCATCCATTTGCTTACAAGGCCCACACCAAGTTGTATAACAATCAACAAAAATGTATTTATTTTCTGTTTTGGCTTTTGCCAGCACTTGGCTCCATGTAATTCCATGTTCAAATTTTATACCCTTTTCTTGTGCTTGTGTTAACTGTAACGCTACAGTGAAAGCAATTGTAATAATAACTTTATTAATGAGCATAATTTCAATTTTAAATTTATGTGTGTAACTCAAATATTGTAGGTTTAAAATCCATAGGTTGAAGAAGGACTGAAAGTCCATAGGTGGCTTCGCCTTGTTCTTGTTTTGTTATCAAAGCGATTCTTAAAAGTTTATAGAAGCTAAAGTCCCTACTATAACCTTTCTCTAAATCTTTGACTTATTTCTGATGTTGATTGATGTTGAACATAGGTTTCTCAAACAACGAATTCTGCTAATCACCGGAGGATTGTTTTTTTAAGTGTTTAAATTGTTTTTACCCATTTAATATATTTTCATGAAAAATAAGTTATGAAGAAGTATTATCTCCGAATAATATATTTTAAAACATCAAAATCTACCCTAAAGGGTAGGCGTTTTACTTGAATAGGGAAAATTGACGGAACCGGCATAACTTTAACAAAGATGGCAAAGAATAATAAAATAGATATCTTAGTTCGTGACTTTTTTAAACCTATACACTTGGATTTTATTCCTTCTTCATATGACTATGAAATAGTAAAATATTATATCCGGGTAGCAGAGGCGTTGTCCCAACTTGCCTATCATAGTATTTATCTTATTGATTATTATAAAAGAGGATTTTTATATGTTTCAGACAGTCCATTATTCCTGTGTGGTGAGTCGGCCCGTCAGGTATTGCAGGCTGGTTATTCATTTTACCTGAAAAATGTTCCTTATGAAGATCTTAAATTACTTCTGGAAATTAATGAAGTAGGGTTCCAATTTTATAACAATATAGCTCTTGATGAAAGAACGGATTATTCAATATTTTACGATTTTCGTCTAAAGCAACCTAACGGACATTTAATGCTAATTAATCATAAGCTAGCACCACTGATTTTAGATCCAAACGGAAATATTTGGATTGCTTTATGTCTTGTCTCTTTATCTTCGAATAATAAGCCAGGGAATATTGTGATTAAAAATACCAGGGGAAAAAAGATTTTCGAATATGATATTGTTTTAAAAAAATGGCAGGAACAGAAAATAGTCAGGCTCAACAACCAGGAAAAAGAAATCCTGATGTTGTCAAGCCGCGGACTTACCGTAGAAAGAATTGCAAAAGAACTTTTTTTGTCTGTTGACACAATTAAATTCCACAAGAAAAATCTCTTCAAAAAACTTAAGGCAAGTAGTATATCAGAAGCAATTTTATCTGCTGTTAACGCCGGTGTCATCTAAAATCCACAATAGTTCTATCGTAACAAAATAGAAATCAGGAAATGGCTTCTATAACTCTAATAAATTATTAATGATTTTATTGAAATAATGAAATGTTTCCGCTCCTTTCGTACCGAATTGCATATACATTATTTTCCCTTCTTTACTAATAATAATTGTGTAAGGCCATATGCTGAATAATTTAAAACTGTCACGCCGTACTACATCGTTGTTAGCTACATTCTGGAATTCAAACGGATGTTGTTTTAGGAATTTCTGCACCATTGCCGAACTGTTATAGGTGAAAGAAACAAATGTTACATTTTTATTAGCATAAAATTCAACCAATTTATTAAAACCGGGCATTTCCTCAATGCATGGCTGGCAGCGGGTAAACCAAAAATTTAATACTACAACCTGTCCCTTCAATTTTGAAAGGTCAATTGTTTTATTGTCGAGAGTGGTAGCTTGAAAATTTGGTGCTGTAACTCCTAATAGACAACTGTCCCTTTTTTGAGCTAATACAAAATAAAGAGAATCAACATGAGTCAACTTACTTAATGACTCAGAGCAAATTTTATATTGGGTTTCATAAGTCTGAGCATTGGTAGTAAGAGAAAATGCAAAGGTTATAATTAAGATGCATAATTGTTTTTGTTTCATGGTTTCGGTTAAACTTTAAAGTGTGATAGTTATTCGTTTTTGCGCCATTACCAATCTAAAGTAATTGATTTGTTTAGCTCGTCAAAAACATTCGGATATTTAGATTTTTAGCAGTTTCTAGGTTTTTAAGAAAACGGCCGTTTAATTAAAATCTCCCCTACCCTGCTACATCTATTAAATATTGCCGGATATACGAGCGTTTAAATTATAATTCTTTTCCTGGATTTTCTTTCCCTTTATTTTAACGTGCTGACGTTTCCGTTTCGTGAGGCTACCTCTGTTAATCGTAATTTTTAAAGCCTATTTTATTTCTGGGCGGCAGGGGCTTTTGTTGCTTCTCGATTAATTCCTTTAGAACCATAAAAATATTTTCTATGTCATGATTGTTTCCTTTAACTTCCTTTTCCAGTTTGGCAAGCTGTAGTAATATTTCTTTATGGGTTAATGCATACTCTCTCATTTTTACAAAAACTCTTACGATTCTTATATTTACCTCTATGGCTGTTTTGCTGTTTAAAATACAAGACAACATGGTAAGGCCTTGCTCTGTAAAACAAAATGGAGCATATCGCAACCCCTGCTTATCTGCTGCACTTAATGCCGTACCTTCTCTCCATTTCTTAAATTCATTTGTTGTCATTTCAAACATAAAGTCTTTAGGGAATCTTGTTATATTCCTTTTTACGGCTTGCTTTAAAATCCTGGTTTCTGTTCCATATAGTTCGGCTAAGTCTCTGTCCAGCATAACTTTTTCACCGCGGATAACATATATCTTATTAAGGATCTTTTGTTCTGCAACCAAAACCTCTAATTCTTTCTTTGCCATTGCAATTCTTTGATTTTGGTAAATATAATATTTCTCAGAATTGGAGGTCACAATTTGTGACCTCCACTGGATATTTTTGTTGTGTGTTTGTTATAAGATATTTTAAGGTAAAGAAAATATTATCAATTAAAAATTAATTGATCTGTAGGCAGTTTTCACTTTGTGTATAATATTATTTAACACGAAAGTTTTTAATTAAACGACCGTTTTCTTAAAAAGTAATGTGAGCCTTATTATTGAATAAAGCTTGTGAACTTTATAATTATTTTGCACTTTTTCTTTATAATTATCTTGCTTATATGGGGGCTTTGCAGCTTGGGCCGAAAAATTATTAAGGGGCGGCTCATCTTTCAGGAAATCGCCCAAGAAACATTCGCTTATCTATAGCTACGCTTTACCGGTGGGTACCGGCATCTAATATTATCTCAAATCCTTACCGTGCTAACCTTTCCGTTTCGTGAGGCGACCCCTAGTTAGTTGGAAATGAATCTAAAAAGTTTTCTACAAATCTAAAATTGTCCCCAATAGTGTCCTCTAATAAATAAAAAAGCCTTGAAAGTCAAAAGTCAATCGGGAATAGTCTACTTTTTTTGGATATGCAAGGGTGATATAATTATGCCGGAGGTATAGTTCCATGTGAATGTATTAATAAAACATCCCTTTTGGTAAAGAAAGTAATAAATAAACTATTGAACATACATTTGGCTCTTAACATAATAACTAAACGAAGGTTTATACCGAATATATCCGAATATCTCCAATTGCTTTATACATTTATGGTAAGTAGCAAAACTATTTACATGAGCCAATTCCATAACACATTTGCGGCTTATTGGAAATGGATTGACTAATTCATTTTTGTGCCACAATAATACAAGTGTCATGTAGATGCTAAAATGCCAAACGTTGAGCCGTTTGTCAGCAAACAAATATGAATAGGTATTCAAATTATCTGGACACAACATATGGCTCATTTGGATATTAATGATTCATCATTAGAATCAAGTAATTTGTCCAAGTCGTCTTTCCGGTAAAAAAATATCCCCCCAATTTTGGCAGGAGTAATTTTGCCATTAACACGCATGTTTTGTAAAGTACCTGGAGAAATTCTTAGCATCTTTCTTATTTCTTTGCTTCTCAACCACTCCTTTTTTTCACTTTGTGCGGGAAGGAAGAAAAATACTTTTAAATCGTTTAGAAGTTGCAATCTAAAAGTCTGGAAATCTTCTTTAGTTACTATCTCGACACTCATATTATATAAATTTAAAAAAATGAAAAACTAATTATTTGATAATTAGTGACCGAACTATTCTTAAATCATTTTTGAATTGCTTTATTACTCTTACTAATCTTAGCCTTGGTCAAACGCTTCTTTTTTAACAGGGTTCCATAACTTGAGGAGGGCTGATCTCGACTGTTATTATCTTCTCCTTTTGAATCATCACTTTGCTTGTGTTTTGCCTGCATCTGTTTTTCCAACCACCTGTTTTGCAGGAACCGAAATGCTTCATCCGCTGATATGCCCAGCTTCCCATCAAATAAATAAAATCGCTGAATTACTTCTGACTTATTTTTTAGAGGGGTGATACTGCCGACCAATTCTTGGTATGGAATACCAGCCCAGAATTTTAACTTTAATCCGGTAGAAATACTTTTGCCTTCTTCAGAGGTTTCTATTGTTTTTAATTCTTCAATTAACGATTCAATTTTTTGCTCTTTTTCCCAGCTTGCTTTATCCTCTGCATTTAACTGCTTTTTTGTCTCTAAAGCGAAAACAATTTTCCAGTCAATTTCTGCCATACGTTTTTCTAAAAAAGGAATATCAATTCCATTAATTTCAGTACTTGGTATTGCCATTTCTTTTTGAAGAATAGCATCATAGTACATCAAAGTATAAGTTTCGTTCTCACCATCTCTTTCAAAGTATAAATTAAAACTCACTTGATCTTTGACTTTTAGCATTTTTTCGGAAAGCATAAAACTATCAGGCTTAAAGCAGATGCGTTTCAATATTGAATAACCTAAATTGTCAAAACCTAGTGATTGTAATTTTTCTGCTAATGCAGAAATATTCTGAATGTTCATTATGCTATTTTTAAAATTTGAAAAGAAATGGTTTAGGCGTTTTATTTATGAAACCCCTAAACCTTTTTTAGTACCTTCCCTTTTTTTGGGTAAAAGAGTTTTATCGCTTTTCTTTTCCAGTTTTTCTTTTTCCGGCTTAGCCTCTTGTTTCAAATCTTTTTTTTTATCTGCACCCAAATCTTCCTTTACCGCTTTTTCGCTTGCCTGGCTAACAGACTGATACTGGCCCACTGATTCCTTAACCATCAGTTTCATATTTGAATCATATAGGTTTATTTTTTTGTATTGTGGATCAGCTCCAATAAACATTTTATGGCTGTTACCATCTTTTTCTATCGTTACAGATTGGACATTCCCTTTTTGCAATGACTGCATTAATACCTTTTCTTTTTCCGGATCTTTCAAATCCGTTATAGGAAATTTCTCTACAGCCGCCTTCAAATCAAAGCCATATTTTTCATGGTACTGCTTCACTTCAAAATTGTTGTTCTTGTCTTTATTTTCGAAGTCCAACTGCATCCAGGCTTTATAGGGCTGGCCCTCTTTTGTAATGAGATCTTTGAACAGCTCTGCCATCTAATAAATTAAAGGCTTCTTTCCCCGTTATCCCTTTGCCCTTGTTCACGTAAAAAGTTTGCTCTGCTTTTTCACCGTTGCTTTTTTCAAGTGAAGCGTGATAGTTGTTAAAGAAGTACATGTCTGTAGAATCAGACTTACGGAAATTCATTGTTGCTTCAAAAGGCTTTTTATTAATCTCTGCCTTGTAGTGCAACTGAAAATCTGCTTTGCCTTCATTAAGGTTCTTTTCCAATTCTGATTTCAGATTTTCACCAAACCCCATGTATTTAAGATTATCACTTAAATACTGAAAATTTTCGTTGTTCATAATGTTTGTTTTTATTTGTGAATTAAATATTGATGATTTTTCTTGTTCTAAATGCTCTATTAATGCATCTGTGAAAGCGTTCCCATCACGGTTATACAAACCATTAGCATCAAGATCATTTTTCATGTCGGCATTGATTTGATTGTAGTAAGGGATTTTTTCGAGTATGTCTTTTATAGAATTGAAACGAATAGTGTAAAAGCTATCTCTGTCACTAATATTATCTTTTGTAAAATCGTTAGCCTCTTTCCGAGAATCGAAAAAATATACATCTCCTTTATCAATAAAATACAGCGATTGGTTATACGTCATCCAATGTTTGCCTTTTGATAGTGCCATGTCAGCCAGGTCTAAAACTTCATCTGATATGGGATGCCCGTTATTCATCTTAAATCGGGTAGGATAATTGCCTTCATAATCTTCCTGTTACTTACTTTCATAAACAAATGCCGGCCGCCATTTTTCTCCATCATTTGTACAGCCAAATATTTGGCATCTGGAATCGTAAACTTATCCAACGCAACAACAATAACTGAACTACTATTTGCCTTTACTTTTGAAATATTACCGGCAACATAAAGTGGCTTCAATTCATTTTCCTGCACCGCGGTACGCTTGCCTTTCTTCTTATCACGAATAAAGAATCGGAGCAAATCTATGTCATAATCAATAGGGCTGTGGTTACTAACGTTTAACTGGTAGAAAACCACATCATCTTTAATATAAATCCCGGATACTTTTAGGATTATATCCCATTTACTATCCTTAATGCCCCTCATTGTTTTAGGATTATCCAAAATACCATTGGCATAAGTTGCCAGTGTTGCTGTTTTATTTACAGGCAGATAATAAATCCATTGAGCAGGATTATTATAGCATATTACAAATGCATAAACGCTGCCGTCTTTTGTAACCACACTTAAATTTGTTTCGGGAAAACCTTTAGCAGCAGCCTTAACCAATAAGATTGTTGGTGACTCCTTTACAGGTTGCACCAGTACAGATTGGGTTCCCCGGTCCACATGAAGAATTGCAAAAGGGAATACCAGGCTGGTTGTTTTTTCAGTTGATATACAAAGTGAAGTTTGTGCTTTCGCCGAAACGAATAACCAACTCACCAATACCAAACACACAAATCGTTTCATAAAATAAATTTTAGAGTTAATAATTATTGTTGAATATTTATATCTTTCAAAAGAACTTTATATCCTGCTTTCACCAACACTTTTACCTGCTTTACTTTTCTGCTCATTAAATTTTTAATGGTATTGATTCCGGCAGCACCAGCCTGTGCTTTTAAGGATGGATCAACGGAAGTAAGCTCCATTAACTGTATGCCATTGTCAGCAGATTGCTTTGCTACATCACGGGCGATGGCACCAGGAATGAGAATACCGCGTAAACCATCCATATCATATACTTCTAATTTTACTGGGAATAATGAGTTGCCATTGCGGATAGAATTGACTTCAATTTCAAGCCGTTCATTATTCAATGAAGCGATGCCATAGACAAAATTTCCTTTTGGGATTAATGAGCCACTGATATAAATATCTGTTGTCAACCGAAGTTTAATTACTGAACCATTTACAAGTGTTTGATTCGCGTGAACAACTGCTTCTATTGCATTGTCTTCTTCTGATTGACTTTTGTTATCATCAATATCATAAAATCCTGCATTGCTTTCAGCCTTATGTTTAGAAGTATCAAGAAGACTGATATTATCTGTTACAGGAATTTTGCTAACTGCAAAAACTACTTCCTTTTGTTGCAATGATTTTTCTTTGGGTTCATCTTTTACTCTTTGCGGATGTTGTATATCAAGGATTTTATCCAGCGTTCCATTTAACTGTTGCATCTCCGGGTCTGCATCTTCTTTATAATTCATTACCTGCATCATGTTATGCAGTTTGTCCACATCATTAGAGAAACCTTCATTATTATCATTAGGTTGATTTTGATTGCTTAAATTATTATAGGTTGTCTCTGGCTGATTTATTTGCCTGTTGAGTTCATCTACCTTTTTATAAATCCTTTCTTCATTTACATCTGTAGAAGTTTTGTAGGGAGAATTATTTAGCCCATTAACTGAAGAAGCCTGATTGTTGAAATTGCGTGTTGCATCCATCAATGTGGTTTGTTTTGTCAGAATCGAATCCTTATAATAAGGGTCGTTTCGCAAAAGTTCTTCCCGTTTTAATGAATCAGCATCTGCTTCTTTGTAGAAAGAAAGTTTGTCTTCGTTTTTATCATCTTTCAAATTTGCGTTGGGCAATTGAAGGTTCAATCCTGCAACAACATTTGCTTGATTTTTATTTACAACTCCCTGTCCGCCGCCTAATGCCCAAAAAGCCATGGTAATAAATGGCAAAACCAGTAAGGGCAAAACCACCAACATTTTTCTTCGCCTTAGAAATTTTACTGAATGTTTGTTTTCCATACACTTTATTTTTTTGTGAGTAATAAATTTGTTCTACAAGACTAAGGCTGTCGAACAGGTCCGGCCTTTGTTTTTGCAGGTTTGGATACATACGTTTGTATTCCTGTACCTGCTGAAATTCATTTTCGGTAATTACAAATCCATTGCTTTGCTGATGAATATTTTTAGGAACAGAGATTGATTTTGGAATCATGGCTTTACTGCTTTCTTTACTTTTAAATGAGTTTGTTAATGCCCAAATACTTAATCCTCCAAAGCATAAACAAACCATGTACAGAAATGCCCACTGCTGCTTTTGCTTCCAGTTTTTTGTAACAGAATACATATATTTTGCAAAATTGTTTTGCGATTTCAGAATACAGTTTGCAATTCCATTAGCCGCCTTATCAGTTAGTTCATTGCCCTTAATATTTTTCTTAGATAGTTTCATCTGTTCTCTGTTTTTATATCCTTGTTTTCAAGTATTTCCCATCGTTCAATCAGGAAACCATGAGGGTTATTGTCTGAACGGGAAGTATTTCTTAAGTAGCCTTGCGTTATTAAATTCCGGGTAACAATACTATTGGGCCTGATGATTCTTATGGTAGCATAACAATGAAATAAATAGGGTTCGGCATTCATGCTGACTGTGATGCTGTCAATGGATATTTGCTGACTGATATTGCCGGAAATAATACTGGAGTAATAGGAGGTTTCTTTCAGGTTATCGTATTGTCTCTTAGCTGAACCATCAGCCAGATACAGGGCTTTTGTAATGTTGGCATCAATCACTTTTTCATCAGGGTCAAGGGTAAAGAAATATTGATGAAACATTTTTACGTGGTCTTTTGCCTCCACCGGAACGTTGTCTTTCCTGTCTGCCGAATACGCTTCCAAGGCTTTGCCATTGGCAAGAATAAAAATCTTTTGCTGGGATTGAGATGCTAACTGATAGCTTTTGTAAGCAATAAAAAGAGAGATGATAGTGCAGGCTATTATAAACACAATGGAGAATATCCGTACATACCGGAATGCCGAATCAATATTTTTTATTTTCTTAAACATCACACTCACATTTTTCTAACGCACTCTTAGAATGACTGCAAATTTTCTTCCAACTGAATGCGATGAAGGGGTAAACTAGGTAGGACTACCCCCGCAAGACAGTTTAAAATCAGGGATATCCAATGTTGAAAATTGATACTTTTTAAGTGTTTTTGCTCAATTGTTTTATAAAATCCATTTTATATTTGAATTTGATTAAACTAACCTCTGAGTGGTGTGAAACCCTTAAAGACCCTAAGCATTTACGTTTTCTGTTACCTTTCTTTTGCGCAAATGATGACATAAAGATTAATTTGTAAAGCTGTCATTAAAAGTCCGAAAAAATAGCGTTTAGCCATGATCAGTAATTTCATTTCTATTTTACGCGGCTACTTTTTTGATTTTGTTAGGTCTCGTTTATTTTCCGAAATTGATTTTATAATTGTTTGCCCGTGTATCATTTGTTTTTGGTCTTTAACTTTAGAAAGAGAATTTGCGTATGACTCGTTTATAAGTTTTTTCATATATGCTTTTGGAAATTTGTTTTTGTCCGGTAGGTAATGTACTGAAAAATGGTTGGTAATTTTTCCAGAATAAATTCTTTTATTAGAGTCATTAATCTGAAGAGGAAGCAGGCTCTGCTGGAGAGCAACCTGCAAGCAATAAGATTAATGCAAGACAATAGTTAATAGCAGTCATTTTTTGGCTGCTATTTTTGTTAATTATTGGATTGCTTTATGGTCTAAAAAAACTCATATTTTAGACTTATTGTTGAAGTAGATATACCATTTAATAAAATTGATTCTGTTATTTTTTGTTAAGCCTCTGTGCAGGTCAAGATGGTTTTTCAAATGACCAAAATAAGATTCGATGCCATTAGTAGTTTTAGGAATATCACTATTATCTAAATAATGAAACATGTTGGGCAATGCTCTTTTTATCGTAAAAAAAGAACGCCTGATTAAGCTGTGCTTATACCAATATCTGCCGGTTTGTGGTTTGTAAGATCTTTCTTTGAGGAAGTCTTTAAATTTAATTTCCCAAGCTAATAAACATTGTATCCAATACAATTTATCATTGTGTGTTTCAATGC